>NZ_JARVXM010000008.1:0-567646 GCF_048957655.1 Stenotrophomonas sp. AS1
GCCACGATGCCGTTGACCTGCGGGCGCACTTCGGCGACCAGGAAGGCGTTGGTCCGGCCCGGCAGTTCACGGGTCAGGCCGACCTGCTCGGCTTTCAGGGTGGCCACGGTGACCTGGCCAGGCCCGCCCTGTGGACCCTCCTGCTCACCACCGCCACAGGCGGACACGGTCAGGGCGATCGCGAGGGACAGCGCGAGAAGGCGGTACGGGGTTCTGGACATGGCGGTAGGGGCTCGCAGACGGAAAAGGGCGCGCCTGCAGCCCAACTTCCGATAAAAGCGAAGAATGACGACAAACAGGCAGCAAATGACGGCAAATATCCGAAACGAGACCCGCCGACATTCGCAGGCAGTCCTCGCTGAGGATCAGTGGGGCGCAAATATACATACATGCATGTTTGTTTGTAAAGCGGTACAATTCAGGCCGGTTTCATCCAGCAACTGCACAGCGCAATGGCCAGAAAAACCAAAGAAGAGGCGCAGGCCACCCGCGAGGGCATCCTCGATGCGGCGCAGGTCTGTTTCCATGAATACGGGGTCGCCGGCACCAGCCTGGCGATGATCGGCGCGCGCGCCGGATTTACCCGCGGCGCGGTGTACTGGCACTTCAAGAACAAGGCCGAAGTGCTGACCGCGATGATCGACCGCGAGCGCGTGCCGTTCATCGAGCGCATGCGCCGCACCACCTCGGCCAAGCGCAACACGCCGATCCTGGACCTGCGCTCGGCGCTGCTGGTCTCCTTCCGCGAACTAGCCGAAGACGAGCGCCTGCGCAACATGATGGAAATCATGCTACGCAACGATCTGTCAGTGGAAAGCCAGGCGATGCAGGAGCTGCAGCGCGAAGCGTCACGTGAGGAACTGGCGATCATCGCCGCCGCACTCGAGCGCGCGCGCGAGCTGGGCCAGCTGCACGACCACGCCGATGCCGAAACCGTGGCGCGCATCGTCAGCACCAGCCTGACCGGCGTGCTGTACAGCGCGATGCTGGAACCGGATCTGTTCGAGATCCAGCGCGACGGCATGCAGACGCTGGATGCGATCTTCAGTGCCTTCGTCAAACCGGGGGTGTTCACCCCGGGCGCACCGCCAACGCCATTGCCGACCGACGACGAGGTGTGAGGCAAAAAAAACGGCGACACCGAAGTGCCGCCGTTCTTCCTACCACCCGATCGTTGCGTGCCGTTACAGGATGTAGCGGCTCAGGTCCGGATCCTGCACCAGCTCGCCCAGATGCGCATCGACGTAGGCCTGGTCGATGCTGATGGTCTCGCCATCGCGATCCGGCGCTTCATAGCTCAGCGTATCCAGCAGACGCTCCAGCACGGTGTGCAGGCGGCGCGCGCCGATGTTTTCCTGGCGCTCGTTGACCTGGAACGCGATCTCGGCCAGGCGGTCCACCGCATCGACGGTGAACTTCATCGACACGCCCTCGGTCTGCAGCAGCGCTTCGTACTGCTTGGTCAGCGCAGCCTTGGGCTCGGTGAGGATGCGCACGAAGTCCTGCTTGCTCAGCGCACCCAGCTCCACGCGGATCGGGAAACGACCCTGCAGCTCCGGGATCAGATCGCTGGGCTTGGCCAGGTGGAACGCACCGGAGGCGATGAACAGGATGTGGTCGGTCTTGATCGTGCCGTACTTGGTGGAGACGTTGGAGCCTTCCACCAGCGGCAGCAGATCGCGCTGCACACCCTCGCGCGACACATCGCCCCCACCGACGTTGTCACCGCGCTTGGCGACCTTGTCGATCTCGTCGATGAACACGATGCCGTGCTGCTCGCAGGCCTCGATCGCCGCGCTGCGGATATCGTCTTCGTTGACCAGCTTGCCGGCCTCCTCCTCGACCAGCAGCGGGCGCGCCGCCTTGATCGACAGCGTGCGCTTCTGCGCCTTCGCGCCGCCCATGCTGGAGAACATCTGGCGCAGCTGCTGGCCCATTTCCTCCATGCCCGGCGGGGTCATGATGTCCATGCTCACGTTGGCCGACACTTCCAGCTCGATCTCGCGCTCGTCCAGCTCACCGTTGCGCAGCATGCGGCGGAACTTGATGCGGGTCTCGTTGTCCTGCGCGGACGGCTCATTGCGCGCGGCTTCGGCATCGAAGCCGATACCGGTGCTGCGGCGCGGCAGCAGCGCATCCAGGATGCGGTCTTCGGCGCGTTCTTCGGCCTGCGTGCGCACGCGCACCTTGGCCTGCTCGCGGTACAGCTTGACCGCGGTGTCGGCCAGGTCGCGGATGATCTGCTCCACATCCTTGCCGACATAGCCGACCTCGGTGAAACGGGTCGCTTCGACCTTGACGAACGGTGCGTTGGCCAGCGTGGCCAGGCGACGCGCGATCTCGGTCTTGCCGACGCCGGTCGGGCCGATCATCAGAATGTTCTTGGGCATCACTTCGTTGCGCAGCTCGGTCGGCAGCTGCATGCGGCGCCAGCGGTTGCGCAGCGCGATGGCGACCGCGCGCTTGGCGTCGTGCTGGCCGACGATGTGCCGGTCCAGTTCCTGCACGATTTCGCGCGGGGTCATGGTGGCGGAAGAAACTTCAATCTTGTGCGGCATGAGTGTGCTCACGGATGAATTGGGTTTTTCGAGGTTGCCGGCCAGCGGCCGGCACTACGCTTACAGTTCCTCGACCACCACGTTGCGATTGGTGTAGATGCAGATGTCGCCGGCGATGTTGATCGACTCGGTGGCGATCGTGCGGGCATCCAGTTCGGTGTGCGCCATCAGCGCGCGGGCGGCCGACAGGGCGTAGGAACCACCGGAACCGATCGCGATGATGCCGTCTTCGGGCTCGATCACATCACCGGTGCCGCTGATGATCAGCGAGGTGTCCTTGTCGGCGACGGCGAGCAATGCCTCAAGCTTGCCCAGGCGGCGCTCGGTGCGCCAATCCTTGGCCAGTTCCACCGCAGCGCGCTGCAGCTGGCCATGCTTTTCCAGCTTGGCCTCGAACAGCTCGAACAGGGTGAAGGCATCGGCGGCGGCACCGGCGAAACCGGCCAGCACCTGGCCCTCGCGACCCAGGCGGCGCACCTTGCGGGCGTTGCCCTTCATCACCGTGTGGCCAAGCGTGACCTGGCCATCGCCGGCGACGGCGACATGCCCATTGCGGCGCACCGAGATGATGGTGGTGGCATGAAATACGTTGGGGTTCTGACTGGGGTCCATGGAGCCTCCGGGGTGACAAAGACTGAGGTGGGGTCTGTGCCCGACGCTTCAACCCGCCCTGCCCTGCGCCCGGATGCCGCAGCGGATCGATTCAGCTTTCGTTGCCGCTCTTGCGCCGCTTGGCGCGCGGGTGGGCCGCATCGTAGACCTTGGCCAGGTGCTGGAAATCCAGGTGGGTGTAGATCTGCGTGGTGGCGATGTCGGCGTGACCGAGCAGCTCCTGCACGCCGCGCAGATCACCGGAGGATTCCAGGATGTGGCTGGCGAAGCTGTGCCGCAGCATGTGCGGGTGCACGTGCTTGAACAGGCCCTGGCGCTGGGCCAGTTGGCGGATGCGGATCTGCACGGCGCGCTGGGTGATCGGCCCGCCCTTGCGCCCGGGGAACACCGGCGCGGTCGCCGCGCCGCCGCTCTCGGCCCGCCAGCCCTGCAGCGCGGTGCGTGCATGCGAGCCGAACGGCACCCGGCGCTCGCGGTTGCCCTTGCCCAGCACGTTGACCAGGCCGGTATCGAAATCCAGGTCGCGCCAGATCAGCGCGCACAGCTCGCTCAGGCGCAGCCCGGAGGAATAGAACAGCTCCAGCAGCGCGCGATCGCGCAAGCCGAGCGGTGCATCGGTGGGCAGTTCGACCAGTTGCACGGCTTCATCGGCATCGAGCACCTGCGGCAGCTTGCGCGGCGCCTTGGGGGCTTTCAGGCCGGTGGCCGGGTTGGCCGCGATGCGATGGTGCTTGAGCAGCCACGCGTAGAAGCTGCGGCACGCCGAGAGCCGGCGCTGCAGCGAGGTGGGCGACAGGCCGCGCCGGTGTTCGGCCGCGATGAACTGGCGCAGCTGCGCGCTGTCGAGCGTGTCGGTGATGGCGCCCTGCCCGTCCGACCACGCCGCCAGGGCGTCCAGGTCGCGACGATAGGCATCCAGCGTGTGCGCCGACATGCGGCGCTCCACCTGCAGATGCGACAGGAAGTCCTGCGCGGTACTCACGACGGCTCCGCTCAAGGGAATGTCAGGGCGACGGGAAACGCTGCAGGGCCACGACCAGCGACTCGCCCATCATGCGCAGGAACAACGTGCCCATGCCGGGGTAGAACCGGTTGCCGTCGTGGCTGCCCACTGCGATCAGGCCGACGCCCGGCAGCGGCAGCAGCGCGCTGGACTGCACTTCCTCGGCACGCCCCGCGTACAGCACGGTATTTTTTTCCGGCTGCAGGCGGCCACAGATCGGCTCGCCGTCTTTCAGGCAATCGCGGAACACCCCCAGCAACGGGCTGCTCTCCTCGATCACCTGCAGCCACGGCGCCTGCTCCAGCCCCGCAACCGGGTGCAGCACGATCAGCCGAACCAGATCGCCAGCAAAATCTTCTTCCAGCGAGGCGGCCATCGCCCGCAGGGTATCGGCCGCCGAGTCCTGTTTCATCAGCGCCAGGGTGAGCTGGTGCGTGCGGACCGCCAAGCGCTCGTTGATCTGCGCATTGGCGGCCAGATCGGCCAGCCGCCGCGACAGCTCACGGTTCTTGTCGCGCAGCACTTCCAGCTGGTAGCTGGCCAGCGACGCGGTGGGGCCGTCATCACGCGGCACCACCAGGGTCAGGGCCAGGTCCGGGAACTGTTTCAGGAAGGTCGGATGCCGACGCAGCCAGGCGGCTACTTCGTGCGATCCGATTTTCTCGGCGGTGTCGCTCATGCGTTCCACTCTCCATCAAAGACGAAGGCTGCGGGTCCGGACATCACGATCTGTGCATCATCGGCCGGCCAGCGGATGCGCAGATCGCCACCCGGAAGCGACATCGTGGCATCGCGCTGCAGGCGACCGCGCTGCATCATCACCACGGCCGCGGCGCACGCGCCGCTGCCGCACGCCAGGGTTTCGCCGGCACCGCGCTCGTACACGCGCAGGCGCGCATGCTGCGGGCCGAGCACCTGCACGAAGCCGACGTTGACCGACTTCGGGAACGAGGCGTGCTGCTGCAGCAACGGACCCAGGCGTTCGACCGGGGCGGCATCGACCAGGCCCACTTCGATGACCGCGTGCGGATTGCCCATCGACACCGCGCCGAAACGCACCGTGTCCCCCTGCAGCGGCAAGAGATACTCTTCGCGGGCGCGGGCGAAGCCGATCAGCGGCACGTTCTCCGGCTCGAAACGCGGTACGCCCATCGCCACCGCATACTGGTCTTCGCCCAGGCGCTCAACCGCGTGCGTGGTGACCGGGCTGTCGATCGCGAACGTGGTGCCAGTGGCTGCACCATCGCGCACCAGCCAGGCAGCGACGCAGCGCGCGCCGTTGCCACACTGCTCCGAACGGCTGCCGTCGGCATTCCAGATCCGGTAGGAGGCCACCGAGCCCTCGGCCTTGGGCGGTTCGATGGTCAGGATCTGGTCGCAACCCACGCCGGTATGGCGATCGGCCAGGCGCGCGGCCAGTGCGGCGTCCGGCGGTGCGCTGCCATCGCGCAGGTCCAACACCACGAAATCATTGCCGGCGCCATGCATCTTGGTGAAACGCAGCGCCGCGGACGTGCTTGCCTTACTCATTCCCGTCATTGGCCTTCAGCGCCGGGGCTTCAACGGGATCGGGAACCACCGGGGAATCGGTATCGGCATCGGCGGCCGGCGGCGTGGCGTCGTCGGCGGCCGGTTCGACCAGTTGTTCTTCGACCGGGACCGGCTTCTGCGGCAGGACCAGCGGGCCCTTGTTGCCACAGGCCGACAGCACCAGCAGCGCCGAGGCGGCCAGCGTCAGGGAGATGAGGGTACGGGGGGATGTCTTCATGCCCTGAGTATAGCCGCGCCCTTTGGGCGCTTGGGTGCTGGCTGGATGAACAGGCCGCGCAGAAATCGCGCCCTTGGAAGCCCCCCGGCAGTGCCGGCGCTGGCCGGCAGCCCCGCACCTCCTCCTCCTGCTGGGCCCAGGCGGTGCCGGCCAGCGGCCGGCACTACCGGAGCGGTTGACGATCCTTCGCCGGGCAGCGGCGATCGTCGTCCTCCGGCGGCTGCCATTACGGAGTCCGGGTCACGCCCAGCTGGTCGAGCACGAACGCATACGACTCGGCCAGCTCGTGATAGCGCTGGAAGCGGCCGGATTTGCCACCGTGGCCGGCTTCCATGTTGGTACGGAAGACGATCGGGAAGTGACCGGTGTTGTCATCGCGCAGCTTGGCCACCCACTTGGCCGGCTCCCAGTACTGCACCTGCGAATCCCACAGCCCGGTGCCGACATACAGGGCCGGATAGGGCTGCTTGGCGACGTTGTCGTACGGCGAGTACTTCAGCATGTAGTCGTAGTACTCGCGCTGCTCGGGGTTGCCCCACTCGTCGTACTCGTTGGTCGTCAGCGGGATGCTGGCATCGAGCATGGTGGTGACCACATCCACGAACGGCACCTGGGCGACCATCACGCGGTAGTCCTGCGGTGCCTGGTTGGCGACCGCGCCCATCAGCAGGCCACCGGCGCTGCCACCGGAGGCGGCGACGCGATCCTTGGCGGCATAGCCGAGGCGGACCAGTTCGCGGGTGACATCGATGAAATCGTTGAAGGTGTTCTGCTTCTTGAGCAGCTTGCCGTCCTCATACCACGCACGGCCCATTTCCTGGCCGCCGCGGATGTGCGCGATGGCATACACCACGCCACGGTCGAGCAGGCTGACCACCGTCTGGTTGAAGCCCGGATCCATCGACATGCCGTAGCTGCCGTAGGCGTACTGGTACAGCGCGCCGGTGCCGTCCTTCTTGAAACCGTTGCGGTAGACCAGCGACACCGGCACCTTGACGCCATCGCGGGCCGTCACCCACACACGCTCGGTGGTGTACTGCGACGGGTCATAGCCGATCACCGGCTGCTGCTTGAGCTGGCGACGCTCACCGGTGACGGTGTTGAGCTCGTAGGTGGTGGTCGGGGTGGTCAGCGAGGTGTAGGCGTACCGCAGCCACGGCGTATCGTGTTCGCTGTTGGCGGCCAGCCCCATCGAATAGGCCGGCTCGTCGGCCTTGACGTAGTCCTGGCGGCCATCCGGGAACAGCAGGCGCACGCGCTCCAGGCCATTGGAGCGCTCGGCGATCGCGGTGAAGCCATCGAACAGCTCGAAGCCTTCGATCAGCACCGCATCATCGTGCGCGACCCAGTCTTTCCACTGGCTGCGCGTGGTGGCATCGCTGGGCGCGGTGACGATCTTGAAGTTCTTCGCATCAGCATCGTTGGTGCGGATCACCCAGCGGCCGTTGAAGTGGTCGGCGTCGTATTCCACGTCGCGTGCACGCGGTGCCAGCACCTTGAACGCCTGCGGATCGGCGGCCGGGGCGTAGCGCGTTTCCGAGCTGACCGTGCTGTGCAGTTCGATGGTCAGGAAACGATCATCGCGGGTGCGGCCGACGCCCATGTAGAAGCTGTCGTCCTTCTCTTCGTAGACCAGCACGTCACTGCTGGCCGGGGTGCCCAGAACGTGCTTTTTCACGCGCACGGTGAGCAGCGTTTCCGGATCGTTCTCGACGTAGAACAGGGCGCGGTTGTCATCGGCCCAGACCACGTTGGGCGAGACGTTCTCGATACGGTCCGGCAGCACTTCACCGGTGCGCAGGTCCTTGAAACGGATCACGTACTGGCGTCGGCCCACATCATCTTCGGCCCAGGCCAGCAGATGGTTGTCCTGGCTGACATCGGCATCGCCCACGTTGAAGTAGCCCTTGCCCTCGGCCATCGTGTTGATGTCGAGCAGGATTTCTTCCGGCGCCTCCATGCTGCCCTTGCGGCGTGCCTGGATCGGGTAGTCCTTGCCGGTTTCAAAGCGGGTGTAATACCAGTAGCCGCGGTCACGCGAGGGCACGCTGGCATCGTCCTGCTTGATGCGGGCGACGATCTCCTTGTACAGCGTGTCTTCCAGCGGCTTGAGCGGCGCCACGACCTGGTCGGTATAGGCATTCTCCGCGTTCAGGTACGCCAGCATTTTCGTGTCTTCGCGCTTGTCGTCGCGCAGCCAGTAGTAATCATCGCTGCGGGTCGCGCCAAAGGGAGCCTTCACCGTGTGCGGGTGCTTCTCGGCGTCGGGCGGGGTCAGCGCGGGGGCGGCGTGCACGTTGGAGGTCATGAGGCTGGCAACCAGTAAACAAAGGGCGGGTTTCACGAGATAAGGCTCCTGGCCGGGGAATGCAATGGCGTCCGTGTCCGTGCAGTCTGTGCCGCCGGGTGGGCCAGCAGCAAGCCTGTCGTTGGTCACTGCGCCTATCATCAGGCCATGGATACTTCCCGCACGCCCCCGACCGGCACCGGCTACAGCCGCCGCAGCCAGGAAATCGAACCCTTCCACGTGATGTCGCTGCTGGCCCGCGCGCAGGCGCTGGAGCAGGCCGGCCACGATGTGATCCACCTGGAGATCGGCGAGCCGGACTTCACCACCGCCGCCCCGATCGTGCGCGCCGGCCAGGCGGCACTGGCGGCCGGGCACACGCGCTATACCGCCGCCCGCGGGCTGCCTGCGCTGCGCGAGGCGATTGCCGGGTTCTACCAGGATCGCTACCAGGTGCAGATCGACCCCCAGCGGATCCTGGTCACCCCGGGTGGCTCGGGCGCGTTGCTGCTGGCCAGCAGCCTGCTGGTCGATCCCGGCAAACACTGGTTGCTGGCCGATCCGGGCTACCCGTGCAACCGGCACTTCCTGCGCCTGGTGGAAGGAGCCGCGCAGCTGGTACCGGTCGGCCCGGAAACGGCGTACCAGCTCACGCCGGAACTGGTGGCACGGCAATGGAACGCCGAGAGTGTCGGCGCCCTGGTCGCCTCCCCGGCCAACCCGACCGGAACCGTGCTTTCCGCTGCGCAACTGGACGCGCTGTCGAAGTCACTGAAGTCGCGTGGCGGGCACCTGGTGGTGGATGAGATCTACCACGGCCTCACCTACGGGATGGACGCGGCCAGCGTGCTGCAGGTCGACGATGACGCCTTCGTGCTCAACAGCTTCTCCAAGTATTACGGGATGACCGGCTGGCGACTGGGCTGGCTGGTCGCGCCGCCGCAGGCGGTGAAGGAGCTGGAGAAGCTGGCGCAGAATCTGTACATCAGCGCCTCCAGCATCGCCCAGCATGCGGCGCTGGCGTGTTTCGAGCCGGAATCGATCGCGATTTTCGAGCAGCGCCGCGCGGCATTCCGCGAGCGCCGCGATTACCTGCTGCCGGCGCTGCGGGCGCTCGGCTTCCGGATCGAAGTGGAACCGGAAGGCGCGTTCTATCTCTACGCCGATGTGAGTGCGTTCACCGGGGATGCGCAGGCCTTCTGTGCGCATTTCCTGGAAACCGAGCATGTCGCGTTCACCCCGGGCCTGGACTTCGGGCACCACCGCGCCAACGCGCACGTGCGGCTGGCCTACACGCAGGAAGTGCCACGCCTGGAAGAGGCGGTGCGGCGGATCGCGCGTGGGCTGGAGACGTGGGTGCGTTGAGCGACCCCTGAAAAAAAACGCCACGCATCGCTGCGTGGCGCTGAAAATGGGGTGGAGCCAACCTGACGCCCCACCACCCGGAGTCCGCTCCAGGGGGCTACAACGTCTGCGGCAGGCTCACTCCCTGCCGGCTGCTCGACTGCCCCTGGCCGTCGAGCAACCCGAGCTTACTTGGAGAGCTGCTCCCACAGGAAGCTGTAGGCCAAAGCCGACATGTGCGCGGCCTGCGCGTTGTTCGCCGCGCCGCCGTGGCCACCTTCGATGTTCTCGTAGTAGGTCACGTCCTTGCCGGCGTCGATCATCATGGCCGCCATCTTGCGGGCGTGTGCCGGATGCACGCGGTCATCGCGCGTGGAGGTGGTGAACAGCACCGGCGGGTACGTCTTCTTCGCATCGAACAGGTGGTACGGCGAGAAGGTCTTGATGAACTCCCAATCGGCCGTGTCCGGATTGCCGTATTCGGCCATCCACGAGGCGCCGGCCAGCAGGTGGCTGTAGCGCTTCATGTCCAGCAGCGGCACCTGGATCACCACCGCACCGAACAGTTCCGGGTACTGGGTCAGCATGTTGCCGGTGAGCAGGCCACCGTTGCTGCCGCCCTGCACGCCCAGGTGCTTGGCCGAGGTGATCTTGCGGCTGGCCAGGTCGCGGGCGACCGCGGCCATGTCTTCATAGGCCTTGTGCCGGTTCTGCTTGAGCGCCGCCTGGTGCCAGCGCGGACCGTACTCGCCACCGCCACGGATGTTGGCGACCACGTACACGCCGCCCTTCTCCAGCCATGCGCGGCCCATGCCACCGGAGTAGGACGGGGTCAGCGAGATCTCGAAGCCGCCATAGCCGTACAGCAGGGTCGGGTTGGAACCGTCCAGCTTCATGTCCTTGCGGTGCACCACGAAGTACGGCACGCGGGTGCCATCCTTGCTGGTGGCGAAGTGCTGCTCGATCACCTTGCCATCGGCATCGAAGAACGCCGGCATGGTCTTGAGCACTTCAGGCTGCTTGCCGATCTCGGCGATGGCCAGAGTGGTCGGGGTCAGGTAATCGGTGACAGTCATCCATACCGCATCGCTGTCGTCGGCATCCACCGCGCTGACAGCCACGGTGCCGAACGACGGCGCGCCGGTGAAGGCACTCGTCTTCCAGCCACTGTCGGTGGGGGTCAGCACGCTCAGGCGGCTCTTGACGTCGTCCAGCACGTTCAGGACCAGGTGGTTCTTCGTCCAGCTGGTGCCGGCCAGCGAGGTGGTGTCGGTCGGGGCGAACAGCACGTCGAAGTCGCGCTTGCCGGCGAGGTAATCGTCCAGCCTGGTGGCCAGCAGCGAACCGGCCGCATAGGTCTTGCCACCCACGGTCCACGGCTCGCGCAGCTCCAGGGTCAGCCACTGCTTGCGCAGGCCCTTCTCCGCCGAGTTCGGCGCATCGATCCTGGTCAGCGTGCCGTCGTCGGCGCGCAGGAAGATCTCGTTGTTGTAGAAGGCCAGCGTACGGCTGACCAGGTTGCGCTCGTAACCGGGGGTATCGTCGTGCATGGCCGCGATGTACATGTCATCGGGCTTGCCTTCATAGACCACCGAAGCCGAGGCCATCGGCGTGCCACGCTTCCACAGCTTGGCCACCCGCGGGTAACCGGAAGTGGTCATCGTGCCGGTGCCGAAATCGGTGTAGACGAAGACCGTGTCGCGGTCGATCCAGTTCAGGCCACCTTTGGACTCGGGGCGGAAGAAACCGTCCTTGATCCAGGTCTTGTTGGCCAGGTCGAACTCGCGGGTGACGTCGGCATCGGCGCCGCCGCGCGAGAGCGCGATCAGGCAGCGCGAATAGTCCGGGCGCAGGCAGTCGGCGCCGTGCCAGACCCAGTTTTCGCCCTCGGCCTTGTTCAGCGCATCCAGATCCAGCACGGTTTCCCACTGCGGCGAGGCCTTGCGGTACTCGGCCAGCGTGGTGCGGCGCCACAGGCCGCGCTCGTGCTGCTTGTCCTTCCAGAAGTTGTAGTAGTAATCGCCGATCTTCTGTACGCCGGGAATCTTGGCGTCCGAATCGAGCACCTCGCGGATGCTGGTCTCCATCTGCTTGAACGCCGGAGTCGAGGCCAGGCGGCCTTCGGACGTGGCGTTCTGCGCTTTGACCCAGGCCAGCGGCTTGTCGCCGGTGACATCTTCAAGCCAGGCGTACTTGTCCGCGGGGGCGTCAGCGGCCATGGCGGTTCCCGCCGCGCTGGCGGAGATCAGACCTGCCACCAGGCAGGCGGAAGCGAATCGTGACATTGCAGCTCCAAGCATTCATAGCCTTGGGACGCTATCACACCGTCTGGCTGCGGCTCACGTGTCGAAGGTCAGGCCGGGCCGGTCGCGGCAGCGGGCGACCGCGGCGCCGCGCCTGCGGCCCACGACGGCGGCGGGCGGTCCGGGTGAGCAGGCCCGGCAGCGGCAGGCGGAAGCGATGCAGGCTCCACCAGGCCACCAGGGGCATGCCGACCAGCCACAGCGGCAGCCAGCCGATCCACTCGCTGTGGCCCCGTGCGGCGGGCCAGACCAGGACCAGGGCGACCCCGGCCAGGGCGGCCTGCCTGACGCAGCGCAGCACGCGCGGATCGGGACGGTCGGACGAACGCGGGGAAGACGACAGGGTCATGACACAGCTCCGTGCGAAAGTGATGCGTCACCTTGCCGCGCGGCCATCTCACCGGCTGCGACCTTGTCGGCCGGTCGCGGCAGCAAGGACCTCCGGCGCCGAGGCTGCATGAATCGGTCACGCAACCGCCGCGCCGCCATTGACGTTCTCTGCTGTCCCACCCACCATGCCCCTGCCAGCCACTGGAGCCACCCGCCGCATGTCTTCGAACCGCCCGCTTCGCGCTGTCCTGTTGGTCTCCTCGCTGGCGTTGCTGTCAGCCTGTGCGTTCCGTCATGAGACCAAACCGGACCCCGCGCCGACGCCGGTCGCGGTCGACAGCGCCGCGGCGCCGATCGACCTGCAGCGGTTCATGGGCACCTGGTACGTGATCGGCCGCGTGCCGAACCCGATCGAGCGCGGCCACGTCGCCAGCGTCAATGAGTTCCGCCTGCGCGGAGACCAGAAGGTGTCGATCAGATACCGCTACCGCGACGGCTTCTCCGAACCGCAGCAGGAACTGACCGTCCGCGCCTCGGTGGACGAGAAGAGCGGCAACCACAACTGGCGCACCTGGTTCTACAAGATCGTGCCGACCCACACCCGCGTGCTGGAAGTCGCGCCGGACTATTCGTGGGCGATGCTGGGTTACCCGGGCCGCGAGATGGCCTGGATCTTCGCGCGCCAGCCGGACATGGACAAGGAGCTCTACAAAGAGCTCGCCACCCGCCTGCGTGACGATTACGGGGTCAACACCGACAAGCTCAAGCGCGTGCCGCAGCACCCCGAGCAGGTGGACCGGCTGGGCTTTGAAGTGCCAAACGTCCGGTAAGGGCGGCGCTCAGGCGGCCTCGCGCGGCTGCACCCTGCGCTCGATTTCCTGACGGGTCGGCAGCGTCTTCAGATCGTACTCGGCCTGGAGGGCCAGCCACGACGCGGCGTCCCCGCCGAAATGACGCGCCAGGCGCACTGCGGTATCGGCCGTTACGCCACGGGTTTCATGCACGATGGCGTGCAATCGCGTCGGCGGCACATCCAAGGCCCGTGCCAGCGCAGTAATGCTCAGCTGCAACGGCAGCAGAAACTCCTCGCGCAGGATTTCGCCCGGATGGACGGCCCTGAGGTTGTTGATGGGGCGGCTCATGGATGGCACCTCAGTGGTAATCGACGATCTCGACATCACGCGGACCGTTGTCGGTCCAGACAAAACACAACCGCAACTGCGCGTTGATGCGGATGCTGTGTTGCCCGCGTCGATCACCGCACAGCGTTTCGAGCCGATTTCCGGGCGGGCTGCGCAGGAACTGCAGGGTCTGTGCAGCATCCAGCATCTGCAGCTTGCGCTCGGCCAGTGACTGGAACGCACGGAATTGGCGCGGGCATCGCCCCGCAAACAGCGCGAGCGTGTGGCGGCATCGGAAGGAGTGAATCATTCCGCACAGCGTATTACGCCAAACGGAATATAACACAGCTCCCCGTCACGCAATGGTGCGTTGGTCGATCACCTGATCAATCGAATCAGCGCGTGCTGCCGCCCCGGCACTCCCTTGGGCGGCACGACCTGAGGCCATGCCCGGTCGCCGCTGGGCATGGCGTACCGACCAACGGTCGGTACCGACCGGTTATTTCCGGCTGTAGTGCGAGACCAGCCGGTCGCCGATCATCTGCAGGATCTGCACCAGCACCAGCAGCAACACCACGGTGACCAGGGCCACGTCGGTGTGCGAGCGCTGGTAGCCATCGCGGAACGCCAGGTCGCCCAGGCCGCCCGAGCCGATCGCACCGCCCATCGCGGTGAAGCCGATCAGCGCGATCACCGTGACGGTGGCACCGGCAATCAGGCCCGGCCGCGCTTCGGGCAGCAGCACCCGGGTGACCAGCTGCCAGGTGGTGGCGCCCATCGCCTGGGTCGCCTCGATCACCCCGCGGTCCACTTCACGCAGCGCGGTCTCGACCAGACGTGCATAGAACGGTGCCGCGCCGATCACCAGCGGCACGATCGCGCCACGGACGCCCAGCGAGGTGCCCATCATCCACAGCGTGAGCGGGATCAGCACGATCATCAGGATGATGAAGGGCACCGAGCGCAGCAGGTTCACCAGCAGCGCGAGCGAACCGTACAGCACCGGCTTGCGGTGCAGCTGCGGCGAGCCGGTCAGGAACAGCAGCACGCCCAGCGGCAGGCCGATCAACAGCGTCAGCGGCAGCGAGCCGCCGAGCATCAGCAGGGTATCCAGCGTGGCCTGGCCGATGTCAGCCCATTTGCCGGCGTCGAGGTGGCGGAAGAACCCGCCTGCGGTGGCCAGGATCATCGGCGCAGCTCCTCAAGATGGACACCGGCGGCAACGAAGCCCGCCTGCGCGGCCTGTACGTCGCCCCCGACCAGCGACACGGTCAGCTGGCCATACGGGGTGTCCTTGATCCGGTCGATGCGACCGGACAGGATGTTGTAGTCCACGCCGGTCTCGCGCGCGATGCGCCCCAGCAGCGGTTCATAGGTATCGGCGCCGAGGAAGGTCAGGCGCACGATGCGACCGGCCACCGCCTCGAAATCCTTGTGCAGCTCGCCCTCGTCGACCTGCTCGGACTCGCTGACGAAGCGGCGGGTGGTCGGGTGCTGCGGGTGCAGGAACACCTCGGTGACCGGGCCGGTCTCGACCAGGTGGCCGGCATCGAGCACGGCCACGCGGTCGCAGACACGGCGGATCACGTCCATCTCGTGGGTGATCAGCACGATGGTCAGGCCCAGCTCGCGGTTGATCCTGCCCAGCAGCTTGAGCACCGAGGCGGTGGTCTGCGGGTCCAGCGCGCTGGTGGCCTCATCGCACAGCAGGATCTGCGGGCGGGTGGCCAGCGCGCGGGCGATGCCGACGCGCTGCTTCTGGCCGCCGGACAGCTGCGCCGGGTACTTGTTGGCGTGCGCTTCCAGGCCGACCGTGTGCAGCAGTTCGTCCACGCGCGCATCGATCTCCGCGCGCGGCGTGCCGGCCAGCTCCAGCGGGAAGGCGACATTGGCCGCCACGGTGCGCGAGGACAGCAGGTTGAAGTGCTGGAAGATCATGCCGATCTTCCGGCGCAGCACGCGCAACCCCTCGGCGTCGAGTGCGGTGACGTCTTCGCCATTGATCAGCAGGCGGCCACCGGTGGGCTCCTCCAGCCGGTTGATCAGGCGGATCAGGGTCGATTTGCCCGCGCCGGAATGGCCGATGATGCCGAACACTTCGCCGGCCTCGATGGTCAGGTCCAGCGGCTGCAGCGCGGCAATCGCGCGGCCGCCGACGGCATAGGATTTGTGCAGGCGCTGGAACTCGATCACTTCGCGGTCAACCGGGGCATCGACGGGAGGGGGCGTGCAGCCTACCAGCGCGGGGCGGCCCTGGCCCGTGCGGTTGCGCGGAATGATATTCCGTTTGGTTCTAAGGGAACGTGATCCGGTCGGCCTGGCGGGCGCCTGCCGGGCTCAGGGATGATCCAGCGGCCTGGGCGGCTCGACCCGGCGGACCCGCTCGCGGTGAAGCAGGTACAGGCCCGAGGCCACGATGATGGCTGCGCCCAGCCAGGTCACCTGGTCGGGCAGCACGCCCCAGAACAACAGGTCCCAGCCGATCACCCAGACCAGCCCGGTGTATTCCAGCGGCGCGATCATCGAGGCTTCGCCCAGCTGGAAGGCCCGGGTCAGGGCGACCTGCCCCCCTGCCCCGGCCAGGCCCATGCCCGCGATCAGGGCCGCGTGGCCCAGCTGCAGCGGCTGCCAGTCCGGGATCGCGAGCAGGCCGGCGCCGACGGCCATGATCACCAGGAACCACACCACCATCGACTGCGGGGTATCGGTCCGGGTCAGCATGCTGACCGTGATCGCGGCCAGCGCATAGGCGGTGGCCGCCAGCAGCACCATCAGGCCGGGGAAGGAGATGATCCCGCCAACGCCGGGGCGCAGCACCACCAGCACGCCGATCAGGCCGATGCCGATGGCGATCCAGCGGCGCGGGCCGACGTGCTCGCCGAGCAGCGGTACCGAGAGCGCGGCGATCAGCAGCGGGGCGACGAAGTAGATGGTGTAGGCGGTGGACAGCGGCAGGCTGCGCAGCGCGTAGACGAAGCAGCCGATCATCGCCATGCCGAGCACGCCGCGCAGCAGGTGCAGGCCCCAGCGCCTGGGCACCAGCGAGCGCGGGCCGGCCGTGGCCAGCACCCAGACCAGCACGAACGGCAGCGACGCCGCGCCGCGCAGGAAGGTGACCTGCAGGGTGGGATAGCTGGCCGACAGCTGCTTCATGCCGGCATCCATCAGCGAGAAGCAGGCCACGGCCATGAGCATCCAGGCGACGGCGCGGGTGGGGGAGCGTTGCGTGTTCATGACCCATTATCGCCGGGTTGGCCGGGCCGTCCATGGTGGGTTGGTAGAATGGGGTATTCACCCGCTGGAGTTTTCCGATGCCCTCTTTTGACGTTGTTTCCGAAGTCGACACCCACGAGCTGACCAACGCGGTCGATCAGGCCAACCGCGAGTTGTCCACGCGCTTCGATTTCAAGGGGGTGGACGCCAAGTTCGTGCTGGAGGACGGCGTGATCAACCAGTCCGCGCCGAGCGATTTCCAGTTGCAGCAGATGACGGACATCCTGCGCCAGCGCTTGATCGCGCGGAAGATCGATGCGGCGTGCCTGGAGTTCGGTGATATCGAGACGAATCTGGCCGGTGCGCGGCAGAAGATCACGGTCAAGCAGGGTATCGAGCAGAAGGTGGCCAAGAAGATCGCGGCGAAGATCAAGGAGGCCAAGTTGAAGGTGGACAGCCAGATCAATGGCGACAAGCTGCGGGTGACGGGCAAGAAACGCGATGATCTGCAGGATGCGATGGCGCTGCTGCGGAAGGAGACCTTCGAGGTTCCGCTGCAGTTCGATAATTTCCGCGATTGATCTTGGCCGAAGGGCTGTAGCGAAGAGCGCTGGCGATTCTTTGCTGGTGTGCTGCGTCGGCGGATGGGCGGGCAAAGCGGTCGTGCCCGCCGCTGCCGGCGACCAGGCGATATCCCATCGGTAGTGCCGGCCGCTGGCCGGCAACCTCGTTGCGCAGATCGAAAAGGTGCGGCTTCCGGCGCGTGTACCGCCGGGCGCGGGTCACTACGCGCGAATCAGCTTGTACAGGGTGGTGCGTGAGATGCCGAGATGGCGCGCGGCGGCGCTGACATTCCCCTGGTGGGCGGCCACGGCGTCGCGGACGTGCTGGGTGTTCTGCGCACGCAGCGAGGCATTGGCGGCGTTGACGGGCTGTGCGTCGAGCTTGCGGCTGGCATGCGGTGCGAGGGGTCCGCGCAGGTACTGGACATGCACGGCCGTGTCTTCGTCCAGGCGGACGCGGTGGGCCGGGCCGGTCTGCAGGAGGCGGCGGCGCTGGTGGACGCTGGCGCCGGCGAACAGGCCTTCGAGGGTGAGCAGAGGCAAGGGCCCGCGGCGCGGGAGTCCGAACAGGCGGCGGGCCACGCGGTTGGCGGCGCGGACGCGTCCGTCTTCTTCGATGGCCAACAGCCCCTGCAGGGGGGAGTGCAGCCAGCGTGCGTCGTGCTGGACGGCCAGCAGATGACAGGGGCGGTGGTCCTGCATCAGCCGGTTTTCGGCGGAAAGGGCGGCCTGGCGGAAGTAGCCGTGCAGCAGCTCGGCATCGCGCTCGCCGGTGCCGGTGATGTCCAGGGCCCCCAGCACTTCACCATCCAGCCCATGCAGAGGCACGCTCAGGCAGAACACGGTGGCGAAGCGATCCAGGTAGTGTTCGTTGCCGCGCACAAGCGCGGGCGCGTCTTCGGCCAGGCTGCAGGCCGGTGCCGTGGTGCCGATGTCGATTTCGCGCAGGCGGCGGCCGATCTGGATCGGGCGCAGCACCGGCACGTCGGCCAGGCCATGTTCGCGCTGGGCGACAACCAGACCCTCGGCGTTGACGCAGAACAGGGTCCATTGGCGGCCACCGAACGCCGCCCAGAGGTGGTCCATGTCCTCGCGCACGCAGCGCGCGAGGCGGCGGTCGGCCGGGTCGTCCAGACGGGTGGCGCCCGCGGCAAGGGGCGCGTAGTACGGCGCCTGCCGCGGCTGTACGCCGGCCTGGCGCGAACGCTCCCAGGAGCGCAGTACCGGCGGGCTGACCACGCTGTCCATCAGCGCGCCGCCCTCGGCAAAGCGCTGACGGGCGGCGGCCAATACCTGCTGCTGTTCCAGAACCATCGCGGCCATCGGTCGATCTCCACCTCGGACCGACAGGCTACTCCGGCAAAGCTGACTGCTGCGTCGTCGCAGGCACGCATGCCTGCGACGGAGCGTTTCACCCGCCGATGGTCAGGATCGGCTTGAGCGTGACGCCGCGGGTGCTGTCCTCGGCGGCCTGGTTGATCTGGTCCAGCGGGTAGAACTTTACCAGTTTGTCGAACGGGAAGCGGCCCTGCTGGTACAGCTGCACCAGCTGCGGGATGAACACCTTCGGCACGCTGTCGCCTTCGACGATGCCGCGGATGCTGCGCCCGCCCAGCAGCAGGTTGTTGACGTCGAACTCGGCCTTGGTGCCCAGCTTCGGGGCGCCGACCACGCCGATCACGCCCATCCCCCCAAGCGCCTCGATGCCCTGTGCCAGCACGTCCGGGCGCCCGGTGGATTCCAGGGCGAAGTTGGCCCCACCGCCGGTGATCTCGCGCACGGCGTCGACGACGTCGACCTCGCGGCTGTTGATCACATGGGTGGCGCCGAGTTCCTTGGCCAGTTCCAGGCGCGACGGCACCACATCGATGGCGATGATCGTGGTCGCACCGGCCACGCGCGCGGCCATCACCGCGCTCAGGCCGACCGCCCCGGCACCGAAGCTGGCGAAGCTGCTGCCGGCGGTGACCTTGAGCGAGTTGATCACGGCACCGGCACCGGTCTGGATGCCGCAGCCGAGCGGGCCGAGCAGTTCGATCGGCGCATCGTCAGGCACCTTGATCGCGTTGTTTTCGCGGCTCAGTGCGTAGGTGGCGAACGAAGACTGCGCGAAGAAATGATCGTGCAGCGGCTTGCCGTCCGGGTCCTGGATCGCGGTGGAACCGTCCAGCGCACCGCCGCCGAAGTTCAGGCCGAAGAAGTCCTTGCAGTACGCGCCGTGGCCGCCGCTGCAGGGATTGCAGTGGCCGCAGGCGCCGTAGGTCAGCACGACATGGTCACCGACCTTGAGGTCTTTCACGCCCGGGCCGAGTGCTTCGACGATGCCTGCACCTTCATGGCCGAGCACCGCCGGCAGCGGCACGGGATAGTACTGGTCACGCACGATCAGGTCGGTATGGCACAGGCCGGTGGCGACTACGCGCACCAGCACTTCATCGTCTTGCGGCCCACGGATGCGCGCCTTCTCGATCGTGAAAGGCTGTTCTTTTTCGCGCACCACGGCCACGGTGATATCGCGCAGTTCTGCTGTTGCGGTCATGAGGGTCTCCTGATCAGATCGGGTAAGCGGGCGCTTCGCCCTTGACGGTCATCCACTGCCACTGGGTGAACTCGTCGATGTTGGACGGGCCACCGATGCTGGTGCCATTGCCGGAGGCGCCGACGCCACCGAACGGATTGATCACCTCATCGTTCACGGTCTGGTCGTTGATGTGGAGCAGGCCGGTGCGCAGCCGTTCGCCCAGTTTCAGTGCGCGGCCGACATTGCTCGACACGATCGCCATCGACAGGCCGTACTCGCTGTCGTTGGCCAGCTCCACCGCCTCATCATCGGTATCGAAGGGCACGACCACCGCGACCGGTGCGAAGATCTCTTCGTGGAAGGCCGGGTTGTCGCGGCTCACATCGCTGAGCACGGTCGGTTCGAAGAACAGGTCCTTGTACCCACCGCCGGTCGCGAGCGTGGCGCCAGCCGCCTGCGCTTCGGCAACGATGCGCGCAGCATGGTCACGCTGCTGGGCGTTGATCAGCGGCCCGATCGCCACCTCGCCATCGGCCGGATTGCCGACCTTGAGCGACTTGGCCTTGGCCACCAGCTTTTCCAGGAACCGCGCATGGATGCTGCGCTGGACCAGCACGCGGCCGGTGGCCATGCAGATCTGGCCCTGGTGCAGGTAGACGCCCCACGCGGTATTGGCGATGGCCAGGTCCATGTCGGCATCGTCGAGCACGATCAGCGAGTTCTTGCCGCCCAGTTCCAGCGATACCTTCTTCAGGTGCTTGCCGGCCGCTTCGCCGACCTTGCGCCCCGCGCCGGTGGAGCCGGTGAACTGGATCATCGCGATGTTCGGGTCACTGGTCAGCGCCGCACCGGCGGCGCCATCACCCGGCAGCACGTGCAGCAGGCCCGCCGGCAGCCCGGCCAGTTCGAACAGGCGCGCGATCACGAAGCCACCGCACACGGCGGTGCGCGGATCGGGCTTGAGCACCACCGCGTTGCCCAGCGCCAGCGCAGGGGCCACGGCACGCATGGCCAGGTACAGCGGGAAGTTGAACGGCGAGATCACGCCGACCACGCCGAGTGGGCGGCGGCGCGCCAGATTCAAACGGCCCGGTTCGGACGGCAGCACCTCGCCGATGCTGCGCGAGGGCAGTGCCGCGGCCTCATGCAGCGCCTTGGTGTTCACCTTGGCCTCGAAACCGGCCTTGAGCTGGGTGGAGCCGCTTTCGCGGACCAGCCACTGCACGATCTCGTCGTTGTGTTCTTCGGCCAACTGCGCCGCGCGGCGCAGCACCTGCGCGCGGGTGTCATACGGGGCGCTGGCCCAGTCGCGCTGCGCCTTGGCGGCGGTGGCGGCGGCGCGCGCGATCTGTGCCGGGTCGGCCATCGCGATCTCGCCCAGGCGCTCGCCGGTCGCCGGCTCGACCACGTCCTGGGTGCCTGCACCCGGGGCCCACTGGCCATCGAACAGCTTGCCGGACCACGTGGCCGTCGGCAGGAATGCGTGTGTTGCCATCACTGAGAACTCCTTGCGTCGTGTTCCCGGCCATTGGATACCCGCAGCCGGCCACTGCCTATTGGCCGCTGGATGGATCACTGCAAGTGATTGCCGGATAAGGAATTTCCAGCATGACCGGTGTCCAGTTAATGGACAGTGGAGCCGATCGGGCGTCCACTTCACCGGCGCGCCGTACAATCAACGGCCCCGCCAGCGACCCCGCCCGCCATGAACGATGCTTTCCTCACTGCCACCCGCGACCCCATTGCCGAGACCCGGAAATGGCTGGAGCAGATCGTGATCGGCCTGAACCTGTGCCCGTTCGCCAAGGCGGTGTACGTGAAGGACCAGGTGCGGTTCGTGCTCAGTGATGCGACCACGCCGGAGGCGCTGGTCGAGGAACTGGCCGAAGAGCTGATCCTGCTGCGCGACACGCCCGCCGAGCAGATCGACACCACCCTGATCGTGCACCCGGACGTGCTGACCGATTTCCTGGAGTACAACGACTTCCTCGACAACGCCGATGCAGCGATCGAGGCACTGGATCTGCAGGGCATCCTGCAGGTGGCCAGCTTCCATCCGCAGTACCAGTTCGCCGGCGTGGCCCCGGATGACGTGAGCAATTACACCAACCGCGCGCCCTACCCGACCCTGCACCTGCTGCGCGAAGACAGCGTCGAGCGCGCGGTCGCGGCCTTCCCGGATCCGGACGTGATCGTGGAGCGCAACATCGAGACGCTGGACAAACTCGGCATCGAAGGCTGGACGCGCCTGCTGGGCCGCAACGAGATGCCGCCGTGTCACTGACCCCGACCCTCCTCGACTGGCCGGCACAGCCGCTGCGCGACCGCGTGGTGGTGATCACCGGGGGTGCGCAGGGCGTGGGGCGTGGCATCGCGCAATCGGTGCTCGGCGCGGGCGGCAGCGTGATGATCGCCGACCTGGATGCCGATGCCGGCAAGGCCTGCCTGAAGGAATGGGCATTGCCGGAGCGCGCGGCGTTCCAACGCGCGGACGTGGCCAGCGAACGCAGCGTGCAGGCGCTGATGAAGGCGACGCTGAAGCGCTTCGGGCGCATTGATGGCCTGGTCAACAATGCCGGCATTGCCAGTGCGCATGGCACGCCCCTGGCGCAGATGCCGCTGGCCGAGTGGCAACGCCGCCTCTCCAGCCTGCATGGCGCCTTCCTGTGCAGCAAGCATGCCCTGCCCGCCCTGCGCGAGCATGCCGGGGCGATCATCAACATCGCCTCCACGCGTGCCTGGCAGTCCGAGCCGGACAGTGAAGCCTACGCCGCGGCCAAGGGCGGGCTGGTCGCCTTCACCCATGCGCTGGCGTTGAGCGAAGGCCCGGCCGTGCGGGTCAACAGCATCAGCCCCGGCTGGATCACCACCGATGCCTGGCAGGCGCCCTCACGGCGACGCACGCCCAAACTGTCCCGCCGCGATCACGCGCAGCACCCGGTCGGCCGCGTTGGCCAGCCGCCGGACATCGGCGCACTGGCGGTCTTCCTGCTCTCGGACCTGGCTGGCTTCATCACCGGCCAGGACCACATCGTCGACGGCGGCATGAGCCGGAAGATGATCTACGCGGAGTGATCAACGTGCCGCGATAGCGCACGCGATCCCGCTGCCCGGTAGTGCCGGCCGCTGGCCGGCTCCTCACCTTGCATGACACCCCGCCCCTGGCGGCGGGATGCAGAGCCGGCCAGCGGCCGGCACTACCACATCGGGGAATCACACCATCCCGTTATGCCGCAGCAGCGCGTCCACTGTCGGCGCGCGGCCACGGAAGGCGGCGAAGTTCTCGGCGGCACTGCGGCTGCCGCCCCGTGAGAGCACTTCATCGCGGAAGCGCTGGCCGGTCTCGGTCACTTTGTCCGGGGCCTCCTCGAACGCGGCGTAGGCATCGGCGCTGAGCACCTCGGCCCATTTGTAGCTGTAGTAGCCGGCCGCATAGCCACCGGCAAAAATGTGGCTGAACTGGTTGGGGAAGCGATTCCACGCCGGCGGCCGGTTGACGGCCACTTCATCGCGGACGCGTTCCAACAGCGCCTGCACGCTGTCCTGGGTCGGATCGAACTCGCTGTGCAACTGCATGTCGAACAGCGCGAATTCCAGCTGGCGCACGGTGAACATGCCGCTCTGGAAATTGCGTGCGGCCAGCATGCGGTCGAACAGCGCACGCGGCAGCGGCTCGCCGGTGGCCACGTGTGCGGTCATCGCCTGCACGCGGTCCCATTCCCAGCAGAAGTTCTCCATGAACTGGCTCGGCAGTTCCACCGCGTCCCACTCCACCCCGTTGATGCCGGCCACGCCCAGCTCACCGATGCGGGTCAACAACTGATGCAGGCCGTGCCCCATCTCATGGAACAGCGTGGTCACATCGCTGTGGCTGAAGGTGGCCGGCTGCCCTTGTGCACCCTTGCCGAAGTTGCAGACCAGGTACACCAGCGGCGTCTGCACGCCGGCGGCGGTCTCGCGGCGGTTGCGGCAATCGTCCATCCACGCGCCACCGCGCTTGCCTTCGCGCGCGTACAGATCCAGATAGAACTGGCCGACCAGCGCGCCCTGCGCATCGACCACGCGGAAGAAGCGCACATCCGGATGCCACACCGGCGCGCTGTCCGGCTGCACCGCCAGGCCATACAGGCTGCGGATCACACTGAACAGGCCGTCCAGCACCTTCGGCTCGGTGAAGTACTGCTTCACGTCCTGCTCGGAATAGCTGTAGCGCGCCTGTTTCAGTTTCTCCGCGGCAAACGCCAGGTCCCACGCCTCCAGCGCGGCCATGCCCAGCTCGTCGCGCGCGAACGCCTCCAGCTCGGCACGGTCGCGCTGCGCGTACGGCTTGGCACGCGCGGCAAGATCACGCAGGAAGCCCAGTACCTGCGGCGCATCCTCGGCCATCTTGGTGGCGATCGAGTACTCGGCGTAGTTGGCAAAGCCCAGCAGCGTGGCCAGCTCCGCGCGCAGCGCCAGTACGCGATCGATGTTGCCGCTGTTGTCCAGCGTGGCATCGCCGAATTCAGAGGCGCGGATCGCATTGGCGCGGTACAGCGCTTCGCGCAGCGGGCGATGTTCGGCGTAGGTCTGCACCGGGATGTAGCACGGCATCTGCAGGGTCAGCTTCCAGCCGGCCAGACCCTCCTTCTCCGCGGCAGCGCGGGCCGCGGCGATCACATCGTCCGGCAGGCCGGCGAGCTCGGCGCGGTCCTGCACGTGCAGCGACCAGGCATCGGTCGCATCGAGCACGTTCTGCGAGAACGTCGCCGACAGCGCGGACAGCTCCTCGCGGATCGCGCTGTACCGCGCCTTGCCGGCGTCATCGAGTTCAGCACCGCCCAGACGGAAATCGCGCAGCGCGTTCTCCAGCACTTTGCGGCGTGCCGCGTCGTACTGCGCCGCTTCGGGCGCGTCGGCCAGGGCACGGTACTGCTGGTAGAGCGCCAGGTTCTGGCCCAGCGCGCTGCCGAAGCGCGTCACCTTGGGCAGGTTGGCGTTGTAGGCCTCGCGCAGTGCCGGGGTGTTCACCACGGCCTGCAGGTGGCCCACCTGGCCCCACGCGCGCCACAGGCGCTCGGTGGCGTCGTCCAGCGGCTCGGCGAAGCTCGCCCAGGTCACCGGGGAGACCGTTTCGGCGGTTTTCACCGCGGCTTCGGCGTCGGCCAGCAGGGCATCGATCGCCGGGGCGATGTGCTCGGGCTGGATCGCATCGAAACGCGGCAGGCCGGAAAAATCGAGCAGAGGATTGGTGGGGGTCACAGGCATCTCCAGACAACGGGGCCGCTGCAGCGGCATCACCCCACGATATGGCATTGCCCCCCACCCCACACAAGGCCCCGGGGCACGCCGATGGGCCCGGTTCACGCCCGCCCGGGCGCCCCGCTCAGTACAGTGCTTCCAGCGAGACGCACGGCAGCACCGGCAGCCCCTTGCCCGCCACCGCGGCCGCAAGCACCGCATCGGCGCCGTCCACGTCGATGGCCTGTTTCGGGTACCACTCCGGGTTGTAATAGCTGTGTGCGTAGCGGTCACCGCTGTCACACAGGATGGTCACGATCGAGCCGCTGCGGCCCGCATCGCGCATCAGCTGCGCGGCCTGCAGCACGCCGATGAAGTTGGTGCCGGTGGAGCCGCCCACGCGGCGCCCCAGTTGGCGGCTGACGTGGCGCATCGCGGCCAGGCTCAGCGCATCGGGCACTTTGACCATCGCATCGACGCTGGTCGGAATGAAGCTCGATTCCACCCGCGGCCGGCCGATGCCTTCCACCCGCGAACCGCCGCTGCAGGTCAGCTCACGCCAGGGCTGCCCTGCCAGCGCAGCGCAGTAGCCATCATAGAACACGGAGATTTCCGGGTCCGCGCACAGGATGCGCGTGTCATGCCGGCGGTAGCTCACGTAGCGGCCCAGCGTGGCCGCCGTGCCGCCGGTGCCCGGGCTGCACACGATCCACTCGGGTACCGGATGCGGCTCCTCGGCCATCTGCTTGAAGATTGATTCGGCGATGTTGTTGTTGGCACGCCAGTCGGTCGCGCGCTCGGCGTACGTGAACTGGTCCATGAAATGGCCGCCGGTTTCGCGGGCCAGCGTTTCCGAATCGGCGTTCAGGTCGCAGGCGCGCTCCACCAGATGGCAGCGGCCCCCGTGGAACTCGATCGCCGCGATTTTTTCCGGGGAGGTGGTGGCCGGCATCACCGCAATGAACGGCAGGCCCAGCAGCCGCGCGAAATACGCCTCGGACACAGCCGTGGAGCCGCTGGAGGCCTCGATCACCGGGCGCCCCTCACGCAGCCAGCCATTGGCCAGTGCATACAGGAACAGCGAGCGTGCCAGGCGATGTTTGAGGCTGCCGGTCGGGTGGCTGGACTCGTCCTTGAAATACAGGTCGATGCCCTCGAACCCGGGCAGGTCCATCGGAATCAGGTGGGTATCGGCCGAACGGTTGAAATCGGCGTCGATCTTGCGGATGGCCGCAGCCACCCATTCACGCTGGGACATGGATGAACGCTGGTCAGGAAGACACACCATTCTACCTGTCACGTGGCCCGGCCGGGACCGGTAAAATGAGGGGTCCGCCGCGCTGATGCGGCCCTGCCCCCCAGGAATCCCCATGAGCCTTGCCGCCCTCCAGAACTCTCCCGGCGTTGCCGCCACCACGCCCGCCGAGACCGCCGGGTTCGTGTTCAACCACACCATGCTGCGCGTCAAGGACGCTACGGCCTCGCTGGATTTCTACACCCGCGTGCTGGGCTTCCGCCTGATCGACCTGCGCCACTTCCCCGAGGCCGAATTCAGCCTGTATTTCCTCGCCCTGCTGCCTGCCGGCACGCAGATTCCCGAGGGTGACGATGCCCGCCGCGTGTGGATGGCCGGCATCCCCGGCGTGCTCGAGCTGACCCACAACCATGGCACCGAAAACCAGGACGGCCCGGTCTATCACAACGGCAATGCCGACCCGCGTGGCTTCGGCCACATCTGCGTGTCCGTGCCGGACATCCAGGCCGCCTGCAAGCGCTTCGATGAGCTGCAGGTGCCTTACCAGAAGCGCCTGGAAGACGGCCGCATGAAGCACCTGGCCTTCATCAAGGACCCGGACGGCTACTGGGTGGAGATCATCTCCAACACGCCGATCGCCTGATCCCTGCGGCCGCGCAACGCACCGGCACCGCTCGGTGCGTTGCCGGTGCTACGGCTCGACCTGGAACTCGAACGCCGCATAGAACGGCGCCTTCGGTGGCACGAACAGAGTTTTCCCGGCGAAGCCTGCGTCCACGCAGCGTGCAACCGCCTCCTCGCCCTCGCGCCACGTGCGCACCACCCTGCCCTGCGCATCCAGCTGCAACACCACGGTGAACGCGGCCAGCGTCTGCGGCGCGGGAGTCGGCATGCAGCGCGTGAAGGCGGCACCCCCAACCTCGCTCATGCTGTCCACCATCGCCGTGTACGCCGCCGGTTCGAGACTGGCCTCATCACGTTGCGCCCAGGCATGCACCTGTGGGTAGTCCGCATCGCCGGCGACCGCCTGGGCCATCATCACCATCCACAGCATCGTGCCTCCTCCGCCTGCGCGTTCATGACGCCAGCACGCAGCGTAGGTCACTGCGCGGGCCGGCGGAAGGGCCGCCGCCGGCACCGCCCTGGGCGTGGTCAGCAAGGTCGACGGCGCGGCAATGCGCAACGCTGTGTCCGGTGGTATACCTGCGTCCCATCCCACCCTCTGTGGAGCCGGTATGGAAACGATGGAACTGCACCGCGGCCGCCTGATCGATCACCTGCAACTGGTGGTCAGGGACTTGGCGTCCAGCCGCCGCTTCTACCAGGCCGTGTTCGACACGATCGGCATCCCGATCGCCGGCGAGGACGACACGTATTTCTGGGCCGATGAGCTGTTCATTTCCACGCCGGACAGCGAGGCGGCCCTCGGCCAGCTGACCGGCCGCCACCATCTTGCCTTCCAGGCCCGCGACCGCGCCACGGTGGAGGCCTTCCACCACGCGGCGCTGGCCAACGGTGGCAAGGACAACGGCGCGCCCGGCGAGCGCCCCTACCATCCGGGGTATTACGCCGCCTTCGTGCTGGATCCGGATGGCAACAACATCGAAGTGGTGTTCCATGGGCCGGCCGACTACAGCGCGGATTCGGTGAAGGTGAGCTTCCAAGGCTGAGCAGGAAGCTGAATTCTTCAGGGATGCATTGAAGCGTCTCACGGGATGAGATCGTGCCCCGGTACGGTCTTTCCATGGAGACGATCCGCAAACTGGCCATCCTTGCCGATGCCGCGAAATACGATGCGTCCTGCGCCTCCAGCGGTGCAGGCAAGCGCGACTCGCGTGCCTCGGGCGGCATCGGCAGCACCGAGGGGATGGGGATCTGCCACAGCTATACGCCCGACGGCCGGTGCGTGTCGCTGCTGAAGATCCTGCTGACCAACTTCTGCATCTACGACTGCGCGTACTGCGTCAACCGTGTCTCGAGCAATGTGCAGCGTGCGCGTTTCAGCGTGGAGGAAGTGGTCGCGCTGACGATGGATTTCTACAAGCGCAACTACATCGAAGGGCTGTTTCTCTCCAGCGGCATAATCCGCAACGCCGACTACACCATGGAGCAGATGGTGGAGGTCGCGCGCGTACTGCGCGAGGAACGCCGCTTCAGCGGCTACATCCACCTCAAGACGATTCCGGAAGCCTCGCCCGAACTGCTCGCGCTCGCCGGGCGACATGCGGACCGGCTCTCGATCAACATCGAGCTGCCGACCGAGGCCGGGCTGGCCAGCTTCGCGCCGGAGAAATCACTGCCCTCGATCCGCGGGGCGATGGGTGAGCTGCGCTGGCGCATCGAAGAAGCCAAGGAAGCAGGCAAATCCCAGCCAGCGGCCGGCGCAGCATCGGCTCCCGTGCCCGCGCCTGCGGCACGCGGCCGCCGCGCGCGCGCGCCGCGTTTCGCGCCGGCCGGCCAGAGCACGCAGATGATCGTCGGTGCGGACGGTGCCAGCGACCAGCAGATCCTCGGCGCGGCCGACAATCTGTATGGCAACTACCGGATGCGCCGGGTCTACTACTCCGCGTTCAGTCCCATCCCCGATGCCAGCAAGGCCCTGCCCCTCCAGGCGCCGCCGCTGGCCCGCGAGCACCGTCTCTACCAGGCCGACTGGCTGCTGCGCTTCTATGGTTACGGCGTGGACGAGATCACCAGCACCACCCAGGGCGGGATGCTCGATCTGGATATCGACCCGAAGATGGCCTGGGCGATCCGCCATCCCGAACGTTTCCCGGTGGATCTCAACCTCGCCCCCAAGGAGCTGCTGCTGCGCGTACCCGGGCTGGGCGTGCGCAACGTCAAGCGGGTGCTGATGGCACGCCGTCATGGTCGGCTGCGCGTGGCCGATGTGGCGCGCCTGCGCGCGCCGATGAGCAAGCTGCTGCCGTTCGTGCAGTTGGCCGACCATCACCCGCACCGCGCGCTCGACGACCCGGCGGCGTTGCGTGCCCGGCTGGCCCCTCCGCCACAGCAAGGCTCGCTGTTCCCCGACACGGCCGCGCACTGAGATGGCGCGCTGGAGCGTGCGGGTCGACCCGGTGTGGTCGCTGGAGGCGTGGCGCACGGCTGCGCGGTTGGCGTTGCGCCACGCCGTCGCGCCGGATCAGCTGGACTGGCTGCAGGGCGAGGACACTTCGCTGCTGGATGCGCCGTCATTGCCGGCGCTCGATGATGATTCCGTGGTCTCGGCCGAGGCACCGATCCACGTGTCCAAGACCTTCATCGAGCTGGCCACCACCTGCCTGTGCCATCGCGATCCACAGCGGATGCCACTGCTGTATCGCATGCTCTGGCGCATCACCCACGGCGAGCGCAGCCTGCTCTCCAACCCGGCCGATGCGGACGTGCTGCGGGCCATGGCATTGAGCCAGGCGGTGCGCCGCGACACGCACAAGATGAAGGCGTTCGTACGCTTCCGCGAGGTGCCGGGCGAAGACGATGCGTTCATCGCCTGGTTCGAGCCCGAGCACCATATCGTCGACCGCGTGGCACCCTTCTTCGCACGCCGCTTCGCCGGGATGCGCTGGGCGATCCTCACGCCAGGGCGCAGCGCACACTGGGATGGACAGGCGCTGTCGTTCGGTCCCGGCGGCCGCCAAAGCGATGCGCCTGTCGATGATGCACGCGAAGAACTGTGGCGCACCTATTACGCCAACATCTTCAATCCGGCGCGGCTGAATACCCGGATGATGCAGCAGGAGATGCCGGCCAAATACTGGAAGCACCTGCCGGAGGCCGCGTTGCTGCCGCAGCTGGTGCGGGACGCCGGCGACCGCGTGCAGGAGATGCACGACCGCGAAGCGCAGGCACCGCGTCGCCGCATCCCCCAACCCGCCTCGGGCTTGCCGGTCGTCGCGAAGGCTGCACCGGCCACGCTCGATACCCTGCGCGACGCCGCGTCGGCATGTCGCCGCTGCCCCCTGTGGGAACCGGCCACGCAGACCGTGTTCGGTGAGGGCCCGGCCGACGCATCGATCATGCTGGTGGGTGAGCAACCCGGCGACAGCGAGGACCTCAGCGGGCACCCGTTCGTCGGCCCGGCAGGACAGTTGCTCGACCGTGCGCTGCGCGAGCTGGGGATCGAGCGCAGCGCGCTGTACATGACCAATGCGGTCAAGCACTTCCGCTTTGAACGGCGCGGCAAGCGGCGCATCCACAGCAAACCGCAGATCACCCACGTCAACGCCTGCCGGCCGTGGCTGATGGGGGAAATCGAAAACGTGCGACCGCAGGTGATCGTCTGCCTCGGTGCTACCGCGGCGACGGCGGTGTTCGGTGCCGGCTTCAACCTGATGGCGAACCACGGACGCTGGCACGTACTGGATGACGGCACGCGCGCCTTCGCGACGGTGCATCCGTCGTGGGTGTTGCGGCAAACCGCTGATGCAGCGCGCGATGGGGCCTATCAGCTGCTGAAGGGCGACCTCCAGCAGCTTGTCGAGGTCAAACGCATACGCTGACCTCGTCCGGGGTTGCCAGGCAGCGGCCGGCAATGCCCGTCAGTGCGGACCAGGCAGCGTCAGTGCGCTGCCATGTAGATGTCCTGCAGCACCGCTTTTTCCAGCTCGAGTTCACTGAGCAGATTCTTGACGATGTCGCCCAGGCTCAGGATGCCGACCAGCGTGGCGCCCTCGGTCACCATCAGGTGACGATGGCGGGAATACGTCATCAGCGCCATCGCCTGCTTGAGCGTCGCATCCGGGCCGATGCCTTCCAGCCCTGCCGACGGCAGGCTGGAAATGACGCGTCGGCCGGCCTGGGGACCATCTTCCGCAAGGCTGCGCACGATGTCCTTCTCGGAAATGATCCGCACTGGCGCATCGTCTTTCATCACAACCAGGGCAGCGATCTTGTGCGCGCTCATCTTGTGCGCAGCGGCACCGATGGTGTCCTCGACATCAATGGTGACGATTGCATCTTTCTTGGATTGCAGGAGTTCGCGGACGTTCATTCTTGTTTCCTGTTACAGGTTACTGAAGTCGAGAGGTGCGCCTGGTTGCAGAGAGGGAGGCGGCGCCATGCGTCTGCCCGGTCCTCGGTCACTCGATTCTACGACTGCGACTTGGCCCAGGAGTTTGCAAATCTGGGACAGTTCGTCGTCGAAACAGCTGACGACCCCGAGAATGGCACCGCGACTAAAACCGTCGCTGAATGCCGCCACGGCCCACGACTAAAGTTCCACGCCCCCCTGCCGCCGGTTGAGCCACCCCATGGGTGGCTGCGTGATGTCCGACCTACCCAGGGGCCAGCCACCCATGGGGTGGCTCTACCGATCAATCCGGGCGGCTGCGTCGGCCCAGGATCGAAAACACAGCCAAGCACCGCGCGGCGCAACCGACGAACACGGTTACCTGACACCCACAAAAAAGGGGGCCGCGCGGCCCCCTTCTCCACATCCACAACGCGACGCGCGCGTTTATTCCACCGTCACGCTCTTAGCCAGGTTGCGCGGCTTGTCCACGTCTGTCCCGCGAGCCAGTGCGGTGTGGTATGCCAGCAGCTGCACCGGCAGGGTGTGCACGATCGGGCTGAGCACACCGGCGTGGCGCGGGGTGCGGATCACATGCACGCCTTCGGACGCGACGAAGTTGCTGTCCTGGTCGGCGAACACGAACAGCTCACCGCCGCGTGCACGCACTTCCTGCATGTTGGATTTGACCTTCTCCAGCAGGCTGTCGTTCGGCGCGATCACCACCACCGGCATGTCCTCATCCACCAGCGCCAGCGGGCCATGCTTCAGCTCGCCGGCCGGATAGGCCTCGGCGTGGATGTACGAGATCTCCTTGAGCTTGAGCGCGCCTTCCAGTGCGATCGGGTAATGCAGGCCCCGGCCCAGGAACAGGGCGTTGGCCTTGCGTGCGAAGCGCTCGGCCCAGGCCGCAATCTGCGGCTCCAGGTTCAGCGCGTGCTGCACGCTGCCGGGCAGGAAACGCAGCTGTTCCAGGTAGTCCGCTTCCTGCGCGGCATCGATGCGGCCGTGCAGCTTGCCCAGCACCATGGTGAGCTGGAACAAGGCAGCCAGCTGGGTGGTGAACGCCTTGGTCGAGGCAACGCCGATCTCGGCACCGGCGCGGGTGTAGCAGACCAGTTCGCTGGCGCGCGGAATCGCGCTCTCGGGCACGTTGCAGATCGAGAGCGTGTGCAGGTGGCCGAGCGACTTGGCGTACTTGAGTGCTTCCATCGTATCCAGCGTTTCGCCGGACTGGGAGATGGTGACGATCAGGTGCTTCGGGTTTGCGTAGGCAGCGCGGTAACGGTACTCGCTGGCGATCTCCACGCTGCACGGCAGGCCGGCAATGGATTCAATCCAGTAACGCGCGGTCAGGCCGGCGTAGTAGCTGGTACCGCAGGCGAGGATCTGCACGCCTTCGATGCCCGACAGCACGGCCTCGGCGTTCTTGCCGAACAGCGTGGCCGGGAAGCCACCGGCATCGATCGCCGCTTCGATGGTGTCACCCAGCGCACGCGGCTGCTCGTGGATTTCCTTCTGCATGAAGTGGCGGTACGGGCCCAGTTCCAGCGAGGCCAGCGACACATCGGACAGATGCACATCGCGCACGATCGGCTGGTTGTGCTCGTCGTAGACCTGCACGCTGTCGCGGCGGATGTCGGCCGTGTCGCCTTCTTCCAGGAAGATCACCGTGCGGGTGGCCTGGATGATCGCCGAGACATCGGAGGCCACGAAGTTCTCGCCCTCGCCCACGCCCACCAGCAGCGGACACCCCATGCGGGCGCAGACGAAATGGTCCGGCTCGGCACGGCTCATCACCGCCAGCGCATAGGCGCCGGTCAGTTCCTTGACCGTGCGCTGCAGCGCCGACAGCAGGCTGTCGCCTTCCTTGAGGTGATGGTGCATCAGGTGCGCGATCACTTCGGTGTCGGTCTGCGACTCGAAGGTGTAGCCCAGCGCGCGCAGCTTCTCGCGCTGCTCTTCATGGTTCTCGATGATGCCGTTGTGCACCAGCGCCACACCGTGACTGATGTGCGGGTGTGCATTGGCCTCGGTCACGCCCCCGTGGGTCGCCCAGCGGGTGTGGCCGATGCCGAGCAGCGACTGGAAGCCTTCGCTCGCGGCAGCCTTCTCCATCTCCGCCACCCGGCCGGTACGGCGCACGCGTCGGACATCGGGTTCGGCGGCGGTGGTATCGATCACGGCGATGCCGGAGGAATCGTAGCCCCGGTATTCCAGTCGCTTCAATCCTTCGATGAGTACCGGTACCACGTCGCGATGGGCGATCGCTCCCACAATGCCGCACATAGATTCAGATCCCTGCTGGTAAGCCTCGCATTCTAGCGTGGCGGCCCCGGCGGCTTGGGCGCTGTCGGCTTAACGAAAGTGTCCGGTCAGGTGTCCGCGGACACATGGACACCGGCCGCTTTTTGCAAGCTGTTGTTTCCAAAGGGCTAAAAGTTGGCACGGAGTCTGCTTGGTACTTCACAACCCAACCGCGAACGAGCCCGATGATCCGCGACACTTCCGCCCAGGACCAGACCCTTTCTTCGCACGCCGCGCCCGCCCCGTGGAAGCGCTGGCTGTGGCCGGCGGTCGCCGCGCTGGTCGTGCTGGTGGCGATCGGCTTCGCCGCCCGTGCCTGGCTGGGGGCCAGCCGCTCCTACGACAGCGCCCGTGTCCGCATCGCCGAGGTCACCCGAGGCGACATGGTGCGCGACATCGCCGCCGACGGCCGCGTGATCGCCGCCAACAACCCGGTGCTGTATGCGATCTCCGCCGGCAACGTGAACCTGAAGGTCGTGGCCGGTGATGTGGTCAAGCAGGGCCAGGAACTGGCCGTGATCGACAGCCCCGAACTGCGCAGCAAGCTGGCCCAGGAACAAGCCACGCTGGCCGGCCTGCAGGCCGAGGCAAGCCGCGCGACTCTGGATGCGACCCTGGCGCGCGCGACCGCGCAGAAGGACACCGACCAGGCCGTGATCGAACGCCAGGCCGCGGTGCGTGACCTGGAGCGATACAAGCGCGGCTTCGATGGCGGCGCGGTGCCGCAGGTGGACGTGGCCAAGGCCGAGGACACCGTCAAGAAGAGCGACATCCAGCTCGAGCACGCCCGCAAGGACGCCATGCTCAAGGCCCAGGGTGCCGATCTGGATGCCCGCAACAAGCGCCTGCTGGCCGATCGCCAGCGCGCGGTGGTGACCGAAGTGGAGCGCCAGGTGGACGCGCTCACGCTGCGTGCGCCCTTCGATGGCCAGGTCGGCCAGGTGCAGGCGACCCAGCACACCAACGTGGTCGCCAATGCGCCGATCCTGGGCGTGGTCGATCTGTCGCGCTTCGAGATCGAGATCAAGGTGCCGGAGAGCTTCGCCCGCGAGCTGACGATCGGCATGCCTGCGCAGCTGACCGGTGGCAGCGGCCAGTTCGCCGGCGAGATTTCCGCCGTCTCCCCGGAAGTGGTCGCCGGCGAGGTCAATGCCCGCATCCGCTTCGCCGACAAGCAGCCGCAGGGCCTGCGCCAGAGCCAGCGGATGCAGGCGCGCGTGCTGCTCGATACCCGCCGCAACGCACTCAAGATCGAACGTGGCCCGTTTGTCGAACAGGGCAACGGCTACGCCTATGTCATGGATGGCAGCCATGCCGTCCGGCGCCCGGTCAAGCTCGGCGTGAGCAGCCTGGGTGAAGTGGAAATCCTCTCTGGCCTGCAGCCCGGCGACCGCGTCGTGGTGTCCGGCAGCGATCTGTTCGGCGATGCCGAGCGCGTCTCCATCAACTGATTCAGTCCCTTTCGATCTTCTCGACCCTCAAAGGAAACAGCCATGCTTGAAATGCGCTCGGTCGCCAAAGTCTTCCGCACCGAACAGGTGGAAACCCACGCCCTGCGGTCGCTGGACCTGCACGTCCGCGAAGGCGAGTTCGTTGCCGTGACCGGTCCGTCCGGCTCGGGCAAGACCACCTTCCTCAACATCGCCGGCCTGCTGGAAACCTTCACCAGCGGCACCTACCTGCTCGACGGCCAGGATGTCAGCCAGCTCGGCGATGACGCGCGCAGCCGCCTGCGCAACCAGAAGATCGGCTTCATCTTCCAGGGCTTCAACCTGATCTCCGATCTCAACCTGTTCGACAACGTCGATGTGCCGCTGCGCTACCGCGGCATGCCCGCGGCCGAGCGCAAGGAGCGCATCGAGCACGCGCTGGCCCAGGTCGGCCTGGGCTCGCGCATGAAGCACTACCCGGCCGAACTCTCGGGCGGCCAGCAGCAGCGCGCCGCGATCGCGCGTGCGCTGGCCGGCAGCCCGCGCCTGCTGCTGGCCGATGAACCGACCGGCAACCTGGACAGCCAGATGGCCCGCGGCGTGATGGAGCTGCTGGAAGAAATCAATGCCAAGGGCACCACGATCGTGATGGTGACCCACGATCCGGAACTGGCCGCCCGCGCCAAGCGCAACGTGCACATCGTCGATGGCCAGGTCACCGACCTGCTGCGCGACCCGGTGCTCGCCACGCCACGCCCCGCGGTTGCCGCTGCCATCGCCAACGACTGAGGCCGGCCATGATCGCTTACTACTTCCGACTGGCCCTGCGCAGCTTCCGGCGCAACAAGGTGCTGACCGCGCTGATGGTGATCGCCATCGCGCTGGGCATCGGCGCCTCGATGACCACGCTGACCGTATTCCATGTGCTGTCCGGTGATCCGATCCCGCAGAAGAGCGACCGGCTGTTCAGCGTGCTGGTTGATCCACAGTCAGCGCTGGGCTATCAGCCTGGCGAAGAACCGGCCGACCAGTTGACCCGCTTCGATGCTGAGAAACTGCTGCGCGAGAAGCATGCCAAGCGGCAGGCGATGATGACCGGTGGCGGTGTGACCCTCGAGCCCGAGGGCAGCACGCTGCGTCCGTTCAACACCGATGCGCGGTATACCTCGAGCGATTTCTTCCCGATGTTCGACACGCCGTTCCTCTATGGCCAGGGCTGGAAGGAAACCGATGACGACGGGCGCGGTCGGGTCGCGGTGATTTCCAGCACGCTCAACCAGAAGCTGTTCCAGGGCGCCAACAGCGTCGGCAAGTCGGTCCGCCTCAACGGCAACACGATGACCGTCGTGGGCGTGCTGGGTGACTGGCATCCCAACCCGCACTTCTATGACCTGTATACCGGCCGCTACGGCGACAGCGAAGACGTCTACCTGCCCTTCTCCACGGCGATCGAGCTGAAGTTCGACCGCAACGGCAGCATCGACTGCTTCGGGCGCCGCAACGAGACCGACCCGACCGGTCCCAACGCCAGCTGCACCTGGATCCAGTACTGGGTGGAGCTGGAAAACCCCGGCCAGGCCGCGGACTACCGTCGCTATCTGGAGAACTACTCCGACCAGCAGCGCGCCGCCGGTCGTTTCGAACGCCCCAACAACGTACGGCTGCGCAACGTCATGGAATGGCTGGATTTCAAAAAGGTCGTCCCCGGCGACGTGCGTCTGCAGTTGTGGTTGGCAATGGGCTTCCTGCTGGTCTGCCTGATCAATACGGTCGGTCTGCTGCTGGCCAAGTTCCTGCGTCGCAGCGGTGAGATCGGCGTGCGCCGGGCGCTGGGTGCCAGCCGCGGCCAGATCTTCCTGCAGTCGCTGATCGAGGCCGGCACCGTCGGTCTGGCCGGCGGCCTGCTGGGCCTGCTGCTGGCACTGCTCGGGCTGTACGCGGTGCGCCAGCAACCGGTGGACTACGCCAAGCTCGCCACCCTGGATGGGCAGATGCTGCTGATGACCTTCGCGTTGACCCTGGTCGCCAGCCTGCTGGCCGGTTTCCTGCCGGCGCTGCGCGCCATGCAGGTCGCGCCCGCCATCCAACTCAAATCGCAGTAAGGATCCGGAGCACACCATGGATATCCGTCCCATTCTCTCCACGCTCCGCCGGCATAAAACCGCCGCATCGCTGATCGTGCTCGAGATCGCCCTGACCTGCGCCATCGTCTGCAATGCGCTGTTCCTGATCGGGCAGCGCATCGAGAAGATCAACCAGCCCAGCGGCATCGCCGAGACCGAACTGATCGAAGTCCGCCTGGGCGGCATCGGCCCACAGGTCAACGCCGTGGCGCGCACCCGCGAGGATCTTGCCGCGCTGCAGGCGTTGCCGGGCGTCAAGAGTGCGGTCACCCTGAACCAGATCCCGTTCCGCAACAGTTCCTGGAATACGAGCGTGGGCCTGGTTCCCGACCAGGAGCGCCCGACGCTCAGCGCCTCGCAGTATTTCGGCCGCGAAGGCGCACTGGATACGTTGGGCGTGGAACTGATCGCCGGTCGTGATTTCCAGCCCGATGAGTACCGGGACCTGGAAGTCGTCAAGAATGACGAAGCAGCCGCGGACGAAGGCTCGGCCGTCATCGTTACCCAGGCGATTGCGGACAAGATGTTCCCCGGCGGCGATGCACTGGGCAAGACGATCTATAGCGGCTCCATGCCGCTGCGCATCATCGGCATCGTCAAGGTACTCGCCCGCCCGACCGCTCGCGAAGGCGATTCACAGTTCTCGATGGTCCTGCCACTGCGCACAACCTATGACGAGGGCTTCTACCTGATCCGCGTCACCGATCCGACCCGGCGCGACGAAGTGCTCAAGTCTGCGGTGGCGGCATTGGAGCGGGTGGATTCAAGCCGCTTGGTGCACGGCAAGTACACCTACGAGGAGCAGCGCAGGAAGTACTTCGCCAATGACCGCGCCATGGTCGGCCTGCTGATCACCGTGTGTGTGGCCCTGCTGGTGGTGACCGCACTGGGCATCGTCGGCCTGGCCAGCTTCTGGGTGCAGCAGCGCACCAAGCAGATCGGCATCCGCCGTGCGCTGGGCGCGACCCGCAGCCAGATCCTGCGGTACTTCCAGACCGAGAACTTCCTGCTGGCCACGGTCGGCATCGTGCTGGGCATGTTGATGGCCTACACGATCAACCTGTGGCTGATGAACAACTACGAGCTGCCGCGCATGCCCATCAGTTACCTGCCGATCGGTGCGGTGCTGCTGTGGCTGCTCGGCCAGATCGCTGTCTTCGGCCCGGCCCGTCGCGCCGCGGCCGTTCCCCCTGCCGTTGCCACCCGGAGTGCCTGAAATGCACCAGACCCATCCCCAGAGCAAACACATGACCAAGACCAAGACCAGCATCACGACCCTGTTGTTGTCCCTCCTGCTGGCCAGCGCACCTGCGCTGGCCGCCACCCAGACCGATACCGCACGCCTGGAGTGGAGTGACGCCGGCCACCATCTGGTGGTGGATGCCCAGGATGGCATCGTGCGCGTCACGACCACCGAGCCGAGCAGCTACTTCGGCGTGCGCAGCGGCGATCGGATCCTGCGCGTGGATGGCCAGCCGGTACGGCGCATGGCCGACCTCACCCATGCGCTGGTCGGCAACAAGGCCACCCGGGTTCCGGTGACTGTGCTGCGCAAGGGCAACCAGGTGACCGTCGATGTCGATACCGCCGCCTGGAGCGAGGTGCTGGCGGTACCGACCCCGCCGATTCCGCAGGCGCCCGGCACCGGCGGCTGAGGCCAGCCGCGCCGGGCCATCTGCCCGTTGGCCCGGCGCTCCGGTACTCTTGAACCCACTTCCGGTCCTTCGTTGCCGCATGCCCTCGATCCTGATCATTGACGACAACGCCAGCGTCGGCACCGCACTGAACGTGCTGTTCTCGCTGCACGACATCGACACCCTGCACGCGCTTTCCCCCGAACAGGGGCTGGCCCTGCTGGAGCAGCAGCCGGTGGACCTGGTGATCCAGGACATGAACTTCACCGAAGACACCACGTCGGGCGAGGAAGGCGAGGCGCTGTTCCAGCAGATCCGCGCACGCCATCCGGACCTGCCGGTGATCCTGCTGACCGCCTGGACGCACCTGAGCAGCGCGGTGGATCTGGTCAAGGCCGGCGCGGCGGACTACCTGGCCAAGCCCTGGGACGACCGCAAGTTGCTGGTCACGGTCAACAACCTGCTGGAACTGTCCGAGACCCGCCGCGAACTCGACCGCCGCCGCGACCGCGAACAGCGCGATCGCTCGGCGCTGGAGGCCCGGTACGATCTGCGCGGTGCGGTGGTGGCCGACCCGGCCAGCGAGCGCGTGGTCAGCCTGGCCTGCCAGGTGGCGCGCTCGGCACTGCCGGTGCTGATCACCGGCCCGAACGGCGCGGGCAAGGAGAAGATCGCCGAGATCATCCAGGCCAATTCGCTGGTCGCCAAGGGCCCGTTCGTCGCGCTCAACTGCGGCGCGATTCCGGCCGAGCTGATCGAGGCCGAGCTGTTCGGTGCCGAGGCCGGCGCCTACACCGGCGCCAACAAGGCACGCGAAGGCAAATTTGAAGCCGCCGACGGCGGCACCCTGTTCCTGGACGAGATCGGCAACCTTTCCTCCAGCGGGCAGATGAAACTGCTGCGCGTGCTCGAGACCGGGCGATTCGAGCGGCTGGGCTCCAACCGCGAGCGCCAGGTCAAAGTCCGCGTGATCAGTGCGACCAATGCCGACCTGCCGGCGATGATCCGCGACGGCCAGTTCCGCGAAGATCTGTTCTACCGCCTCAATACCGTCGAGCTGGCCCTGCCGCCACTGGCCGAACGCCCCGGTGACATCCTGCCCCTGGCCGAACGTTTCCTGGGCAGCGGCAAGCCGCTGTCCACCGCCGCCGCCACCGCCCTGCAGCGGCATCCCTGGCCGGGCAACGTGCGCGAACTGCGCAACGTGCTGCAGCGCGCCGAACTGCTGGCCAGCGGCCCCCGCATCGAGGCCGGTGACCTCAACCTGCCGCGTGCGGCCGCCCCGCGCGCGGCGAGCCCGACGGTGGACCCGGACCGCAGCCGGATCGAGACCGCGCTGGCCCACAACCACGGCATCATCGCCCAGACCGCTGCCGAACTCGGGCTCAGCCGTCAGGCGCTGTACCGGCGCATGGACCGCTACGGCATTCCACGCGAATGAAGCGGCGCTCGTTCACCTTCCGGCTGTTCCTGCGCCTGCTGCCGGTGCTGGCATTGGCGGCCGCCTTCCCGTGGTATCTGGCGTACTGGCTGGACCATGGCTGGGCGGTCACCACGATTTCGACCGTGGTGCTGATGGGCCTGATGTGGTGGAGCCTGAGCCGCGCGACCGCACCGATCCGCTCGCTGCTGCGCGCGCTGTCCGGCACCACCAGCAGCTACCGCGATGGCGAATACAACTTCGGCATCTACTGGCCCTCCAACGACGAACTCGGCGACCTGGTCCAGGCCCACCGCGAACTCGGCGATGTGCTGCGCGCACAGCGCCAGGACCTGGTCCAGCGCGAACTGCTGCTGGACACCATGGTGCAGAACACGCCGGTGTCCATGCTCCTGCTCACCCACGGGGGAGACGGCGTGCAGCGCGTGGTGTTCTCCAACCTGGCCGCGCGCAAGCTGCTGCACAGCGGCTGGAAGCTGGAAGGCCAGCGCATGCACGATGTCATGGCGGCGATGCCGATCGAGCTGCGCGACGCCATCGCCCGTGGCGGCGACAGCCTGTTCGCGGTCCGCGGCGAGGGCCAGGACAGCGACGATGAGCGCGACGAAGACGATGAGCAGATCTACCATCTGTCACGCCGCAACTTCCACCTCAATGGCCGCCCGCACGACCTGCTGCTGATCCGCCTGCTGACCGCCGAACTGCGCCGCCAGGAAGTGCAGACCTGGAAGAAGGTGATCCGCGTGATCAGCCACGAGTTGAACAATTCGCTGGCCCCGATCGCCTCGCTCGCCCACTCCGGTGGCGAGCTGGTCCGGCGCGGCAAGACCGAGCGGCTGGAAGAAGTGTTCGGCACGATCGAAGAGCGCGCGCGGCACCTGGAAGGGTTCATCCGCGGCTACGCACGCTTCGCCAAACTGCCGCAGCCGCAGCTGCAGACCGTGCAGTGGAACCTGTTCCTGGGCGGGCTGCAGCACCAGATCCCGTTCCGCATGGCCGAGGTGCCCGACGACCTGCACAGCCGCGTGGACATCGCCCAGCTGGGGCAGGCGCTGCTGAACCTGCTCAAGAATGCGCATGAAGCCTGCAGTGAAGCCGAACCACCAAACGACGATGTCGAGGTCCGCCTGACCCGGCTGCCGCAGTGGTTGCGGCTGGAAGTCCTGGATCGTGGCAAGGGCATGAACGAGGCGGTGCTGCAGAATGCGTTGATGCCCTTCTATTCGACCAAGCGCAACGGCACCGGGCTGGGCCTGGCGCTTACCCGTGAGATCGTCGAGGCACATGGCGGCCGCATTTCGCTGCAGAACCGCCGCGAGGGCGGCCTGTGCGTCGCGGTGTTCCTGCCGGCCGACGCCCGGTAATGCCGGCCGCTGTGGCCGGTACCGTCGTGGGCCCGGGATCGCTTGGTTGCCGGCCAGCGGCCGGCACTACTTTTTGGTCGGGCGCTTCCAGCCGTCGATGGTTTCCTGGCGTGCGCGTGCGACGGTCAGCTTGTCGGCCGGGGCGCCGCGGGTGATCACCGAGCCGGCGGCGACAGTCGCGCCTTCACCGATCACCACCGGCGCGACCAGCGAGCTGTTGGAGCCGATGAAGGCTCGGTCGCCGATGGTGGTCTGCGACTTGTTCACGCCGTCGTAGTTGCAGGTGATGGTGCCCGCGCCGATGTTGACCTTGCTGCCGATCACCGCATCGCCCAGATAGGTGAGGTGGTTGGCCTTGCTCCCGGCGCCGAGCACGACCTTCTTGGTTTCCACGAAATTGCCGACGTGCGATCCCTCGGCCAGCACGGTACCCGGGCGCAGGCGCGCGAACGGACCGATCTCCGCCGCGCCTTCGCTGATCACGCCATCCAGGTCGCAGTGCGGCTTGACCACGGTGCCCGCGGCCAGGGTGACGTCCTTGAGCCGGGTGAACGCGCCGATGCTGACGCCGTCGCCCAGCACCACGCGCCCTTCCAGGATCACGTTGACGTCGATCTGCACGTCACTGCCGACGGTGACCGGGCCACGGATGTCCAGCCGCGCCGGATCCAGCACGCGCGCGCCCTGCGCGCACAGTGCACGCACTTCGCGCAGCTGCCAGGCGCGTTCGAGCTGGGCCAGCTGCCACGGGTCGTTGGCACCTTCGGCGTCCTGCGGGTCCTGCACGAAGGCCATTTCGGCCGGGGTGTAGTCACTCGCTGCCGCGGCAAAGATGTCGGTCAGGTAGTACTCGCCCTGCGCGTTGGCATTGGAAAGCTGGGACAACCAACGGCGCAGCGCGGTCGATTCGGCGGTGATGATGCCGGTATTGATGGTGCGGATGCTGCGCTGTTCGTCGCTGGCATCCTTCTGTTCGACGATCGCACCGACCTTGCCCTCGGCGTTGCGCACGATCCGGCCGTAGCCGGTCGGGTCGACGACCTCGGCCACCAGCACGGCCAGGCGGCCCGGCTGCGACAGCAGGTGGCGCAGCGTCTCGCCGCGGATCAACGGCACGTCGCCGTACAACACCAGAACGGTTGCCGCATCCGGTACTTCCGGCATGGCCTGCAGCACGGCGTGCCCGGTGCCCAGCTGCCGGCTCTGCTCTGCCCAGTGCAGGTCCGGCTGGTCCGCGAAGGCCTGCCGCACCGCCTCACCGCCATGGCCATAAACCACGTGGATCGCCTCGGGCTGCAGCTGGCGCGCGGTGTCGATGACGTGGGCAAGCATCGGGCGGCCGGCAATGGGCTGCAGCACTTTCGGCAGGGCCGACTTCATGCGCTTGCCGGCGCCGGCGGCCAGGATGATCACGTGCAGGGGCTGGGTCATGGGCAGATCACGTTCCGGGAATCGTAGAAGGGAATTCTAGTGCGCCGCTCGTTAACATGTGGGATTGCCCGCACCCGGATCGCACGTGAGTCTCCTCCGCCAAGGCAGCAGCTATCTCGTCATCGGCCTGATCCAGCTCGGACTGGACTGGGCCGTGTTCGTGGCTGCCACCGCGCTGGGCATGCCTGCGGCACCCGGCAATCTGCTGGGGCGCGTGAGCGGCATGCTGCTCGGCTTCTGGCTCAATGGCCGTTACACCTTTGCCCGCGATGGCGAACACCGGCTGGGCTGGCCCCGGTTCGTGCGCTTCCTGCTGCTGTGGGGCGTGCTGACCGCGATCAGTACGCTGCTGGTGACGCTGGCGGCCGAGCATCTCGGGCTTCGCTACGCGTGGCTGGCCAAACCCCTGGTCGAAGGTGGCCTGGCAGCGGTGTCGTTCCTGCTGATGCGGACGCTGATCTTCCGCTGAGCCCGCATCCCCGGAGGCAGGCAAAAAAAAACGCCGGCAAGCCGGCGTTTTCCCTTCGCGGATGGCGCCGTCGCGCCACTCCGCTCAGTGCTTGAGGTTCTTGCGCAGGCGCTCCAGCGCCTGCAGCTGGGCGGACACTTCCGCCAGGCGCTGCTGCGCTTCGGCCACTTCCATTGCTTCACCACGGTTGGCCAGGATGCGCTCGGCTTCTTCCTTGGCCTTGCGGACCGAGGCTTCGTCGATGTCCTGGGCACGGATCGCGGTGTCGGCCAGCACGGTCACGACCTGCGGCTGCACTTCGAGAATGCCGCCGGAGATGGCGAAGTCGATCTGCTCGCCGCTCGGCGTGGTCACCACCACCTTGCCCGGCTTCAGGCGGGTGATCAGCGGGGCGTGCTTGGGCGCGATGCCCAGCTCACCCAGCTCACCGGTGGCCACGACCAGGGTCGCCTCACCACGGAAGATTTCCTGCTCGGCGCTGACGATGTCGCAACGGATGGTGCTCATGAAACTCTTCTCGCTTTAGGGCGGGCTCGCGCCCACCGCAGGATGTCCTCAGCGGTGGGCATGCGCCCACCCCGTGTGACGGGTCGGGACGGGCATGCCGCCCGTCCCCGCCGCATCAGGCCTTTTCAGCCATCTTCTTGGCCTTCTCGACCGCTTCTTCGATGCTGCCGACCATGTAGAACGCCTGTTCCGGCAGGTGGTCGTATTCGCCATCGACGATGGCCTTGAAGCCACGGATGGTGTCCTTCAGCGACACGTACTTGCCCGGCGAGCCGGTGAACACTTCTGCCACGTGGAACGGCTGGCTGAAGAAGCGCTCGATCTTGCGGGCGCGGGTCACGGCCTGCTTGTCTTCTTCGGACAGTTCGTCCATGCCCAGGATCGCGATGATGTCCTTCAGTTCCTTGTACTTCTGCAAGGTCTGCTGGACGCGCTGGGCGGTGTCGTAATGCTCGTTGCCGATGACCAGCGGGTCCATCTGGCGGCTGGTGGAATCCAGCGGATCCACGGCCGGGTAGATGCCCAGCGAGGCGATCGAACGCGACAGGGTCACGGTCGAATCCAGATGGGCGAACGTGGTGGCCGGCGACGGATCGGTCAAGTCATCGGCGGGCACGTACACGGCCTGGATCGAGGTGATCGAGCCATTCTTGGTCGAGGTGATGCGCTCCTGCAGGACGCCCATTTCCTCGGCCAGGGTCGGCTGGTAACCCACCGCCGACGGCATACGACCCAGCAGTGCCGACACTTCGGTACCGGCCAGGGTGTAGCGGTAGATGTTGTCGACGAACAGCAGCACGTCCTTGCCCTTGCCGTTCTCGTCCTTCTCGTCGCGGAAGTACTCGGCCATGGTCAGGCCGGTCAGGGCGACGCGCAGACGGTTGCCCGGCGGCTCGTTCATCTGGCCGTACACCATCGCGACCTTGTCCAGGACGTTGGAGTCCTTCATCTCGTGGTAGAAGTCGTTGCCCTCACGGGTACGCTCACCCACGCCGGCGAACACGGACAGACCGCTGTGCGCCTTGGCGATGTTGTTGATCAGTTCCATCATGTTGACGGTCTTGCCGACGCCGGCGCCGCCGAACAGGCCGACCTTGCCGCCCTTGGCGAACGGGCACATCAGGTCGATGACCTTGATGCCGGTTTCCAGCAGCTCGGTAGCCGGGGACTGGTCTTCGTACGACGGGGCCGAACGATGGATTTCCCAGGTATCACTGGCAGCCACCGGACCGGCTTCGTCGATCGGGCGACCGAGCACGTCCATGATGCGGCCCAGGGTGCCTGCGCCGACCGGCACCGAGATGGCGCGTTCGGTATTGGTGGCGACCAGGTTGCGCTTCAGGCCATCGGTGGAGCCCAGCGCGATGCAACGGACCACGCCGTCGCCGAGCTGCTGCTGCACTTCCAGCGTGATTTCGGTGTTGTCCACCTTCAGCGCGTGGTACACCTTCGGCACCGACTCGCGGGGGAATTCGACGTCGACGACGGCGCCGATGATCTGAACGATCTTGCCCTGACTCATTGCTGCAATCCTCTAATGTGTGCTTTGACTGTGCGCGTCAGACTGCTGCCGCGCCGCCGACGATTTCGGAGATTTCCTGGGTGATCGCTGCCTGGCGCGCCTTGTTGTAGACGAGCTGCAGGGTGCCGATCAGCTTGTTCGCGTTGTCACTGGCCGACTTCATCGCGACCATGCGGGCTGCATGCTCGGACGCGACGTTTTCCAGCACCGCCTGGTACACCAGCGACTCGACGTAACGCGTCATCACGTGCTCGAGCACGGTCGCGGCGTCGGGTTCGTACAGGTAGTCCCAGTCGTGATGCGCGACCTGCTTCTCAGCCGCCGGCAACGGCAGCAGCTGATCGAAGCTGGCCTTCTGCGTCATCGTGTTGATGAAGCGGTTGTAGACCAGGTACACGCGGTCGACCTTGCCTTCGGTGAACGCATCGAGCATCACCTTGATCACGCCGATCAGCTGTTCCAGGTGCGGCACATCGCCCATGTGGGTGACGGTGCCGACCATGTTGACCTTGACGCGACGGAAGAAGGTCGAGGCCTTCTGGCCGACGGTGACCACGTCGATCTCGGCGCCCTTGTCCTGCCACTGGCGCACTTCGCCCAGCATCTTGCGGAACAGGTTGTTGTTCAGGCCGCCCGCCAGACCGCGGTCGGAAGAGACCACGATGTAACCGACGCGCTTGACCTCGTCACGCTGGACCAGGAACGGATGCTGGTAGTCGGTGCTGGCCTGGGCCAGGTGACCGATCACCTGCTTCATCGCCTGCGCATACGGACGCGACGTCTTCATCCGCTCCTGCGCCTTGCGGATCTTGGAGGCCGAGACCATTTCGAGCGCACGCGTCACCTTGCGGGTGTTCTGCACGCTCTTGATCTTGGTTTTGATTTCGCGTCCGCTTGCCATCTCTTCTTCCCGTGGCGCGGGGCACAGGCCCCGCGTTTGACGTAGAGCGGAGCGTTGCTCCGCTGCTTTCAGCCCAGCGGAGCAACGCTCCGCTCTACAGGACCGGTATTACCAGCTGCCGGTGGTCTTGAACTCGGTGATGCCCTTCTTGAAGGCAGCTTCGATGTCATTGTCCCAGCCGCCGGTCGCGTTGATCTTGCTGATCAGCTCGCCCTGGGTGTTGGCGAAGTGCGCATGCAGACCTTCTTCCAGCGCCAGCAGCTTGTTGACCGGCACGTCGTCGAGGTAACCCTCGTTGACGGCGTAGATCGACAGCGCCTGGTTGGCGATGGACATCGGGGCGTACTGCTTCTGCTTCATCAGCTCGGTGACGCGCTGACCGCGCTCGAGCTGCTTGCGGGTGGCTTCGTCCAGGTCCGAGGCGAACTGCGCGAAGGCAGCCAGTTCACGGTACTGGGCCAGCGAGATACGGATGCCGCCGGACAGCTTCTTGATGATCTTGGTCTGGGCCGCACCACCGACGCGCGACACCGAGATACCGGCGTTCACGGCCGGGCGGATGCCCGAGTTGAACAGATCGGTTTCCAGGAAGATCTGGCCGTCGGTGATCGAGATCACGTTGGTCGGCACGAAGGCCGAGACGTCACCGGCCTGGGTTTCGATGATCGGCAGCGCGGTGAGCGAGCCGGTCTTGCCCTTGACGGCACCGTCGGTGAACTTCTCCACATACTCTTCGGACACGCGGGCAGCGCGCTCGAGCAGGCGGGAGTGCAGGTAGAACACGTCACCCGGGTAGGCTTCACGGCCCGGCGGGCGCTTCAGCAGCAGCGAGATCTGGCGGTAGGCGACGGCCTGCTTGGACAGATCGTCGTACACGATCAGCGCATCTTCGCCGCGGTCCATGAAGTACTCGCCCATGGTGCAGCCCGAGTAGGCGCTGATGTACTGCATCGCGGCCGATTCGGACGCGGTCGCAGCGACCACCACGGTGTGCGCCAGGGCGCCGTTCTCTTCCAGCTTGCGCACGATGTTGGCCACGGTCGAGGCCTTCTGGCCGATCGCGACGTACACGCACTTGATGCCGGTTTCTTTCTGGTTGATCACCGCATCGATGGCCAGAGCGGTCTTGCCGGTCTGGCGGTCACCGATGACCAGCTCGCGCTGGCCGCGACCGATCGGGATCATCGAGTCGACGGACTTGTAACCGGTCTGCACCGGCTGGTCGACCGACTTGCGCCAGATCACGCCCGGCGCAACGCGCTCCACCGGCGCGGTGGCCTTCGCTGCGATCGGGCCCTTGCCGTCGATCGGCTCACCGAGCGCGTTCACGACGCGGCCCAGCATTTCCGGACCGACCGGCACTTCCAGGATGCGGCCGGTGGTCTTGGCGACGTCGCCTTCGCGCAGGTGCTCATAACCACCCAGGACCACGGCGCCGACCGAGTCGCGCTCCAGGTTCAGGGCCAGGGCGAAGGTGTTGTTCGGCAGTTCGATCATTTCGCCCTGCATCACGTCGGCCAGACCGAAGATGCGCACGATGCCGTCGGACACGCTGGTCACGGTGCCTTCGTTGCGCGATTCCGCGGCCAGCTTGACCTTCTCGATGCGGTTCTTGATCAGTTCGCTGATTTCGGAGGGGTTGAGCGTGGTTGCCATCGTCAAGTCCTAGTGCCGGCAATCACGCCGGACGTTAAATGAATTCAGTTAGCGAGCGCGGTCTGCAGGCGCGACAGCTTGCCCTTGAGCGAGCCATCGATGACCACATCGCCGGCGTCGATCACGGCACCGCCGATCAGCGACGCATCGACCGCGGTCGTCACGTCCACCTCGCGGCCGAAGCGCTTGCGCAGCGCGGCCTTGATGGCGTCCAGTTCGGCGCCGGACAGTTCGGTGGCCGAGGTCACCGTGGCCTTGACCACGTGTTCGGCTTCAGCGCGCAGCTGGTCGTACATGCCGGCGATTTCCGGCAGCAGCGGCAGACGGTGCGCATCGGCCAGGATGGCCAGGAAGCGACCGAAGGTCTCGCTGGACGATTCCGGCACCAGCATCGCGACGGCATCGTCGCGGTCCAGTTCCGGGTTCGACAGCAAGGCCGCCACGCGCGGGTCGGCAGCTACGTGGGCGGAGAACGCAAGCGCGTCCGACCACGGCGCGAACGTGCCTTCGTCGCGCGCGGTCGCGAACGCGGCGCGGGCATACGGGCGTGCAAGCGTGAGGGCCTGGCTCATCGATCAGATCTCCGAGGCCAGCTCGTCGAGCAGCGCCTTGTGGGCGTTGGCGTCGATTTCGCGCTTGAGCAGCTTTTCGGCACCGCTCACGGCCAGGGCGGACACCTGCTTGCGCAGATCTTCACGGGCACGGTTGGCGGCAGCTTCGATCTCGGCGTGGGCCAGGTCTTTCTGGCGGTTGGCTTCGACGATGGCTTCATTCTTGGCGGCATCAACGATCTGGTTGGCGCGTGCGTGGGCCTGATCGATGATCTCGTTGGCCTTGGTGCGCGCATCCTTCAGTGCATCGTTGACCTTTTCCTGCGCCTGGGCCAGATCCTTCTGGCTGCGGTCGGCAGCGGCGAGGCCTTCAGCGATCTTCTGCTGACGCTCTTCGATGGCGTTCATCAACGGCGGCCAGATCTTGGTCGCGATGATCCAGATCAGACCGGCAAACGCCAGTCCCTGGGCAACGAGGGTAAAACCGATATCCATGGGGTTCGCTCAATCGGGGGTGACGGGGTGGATGGGCCGCCTTGGCGGCGCATCCGATCCTTCATCCGCGATCAGGCGCACACGGCGCCTGATCGTTTCGCTGTTGCTGGATTAACCAGCAACCTGCGGCAGGCGTGCAACGAACTCGCCGATCATCGGGTTGGCGAAGGCCAGCAGCAGGCCGACGGCGACCGAGATGATGAACGCGGCGTCGATCAGGCCGGCGGTGATGAACATGCGGACCTGCAGAACCGGAATCAGTTCCGGCTGACGGGCAGCCGATTCCAGGAACTTACCGGCCATGATGGCCAGACCGAGACCGGCACCCAGCGCGGCCAGGCCGATCATGATGCCGACGGCGAGGACGGTGGAGCTCTGGACTTGGGCGAGGTTGGTCAGGACGGCGAAGTACATGGTTTTCTCCTGGAACTTTGAATAGCTAAGGGTTTAGAAACAAACGGATGAAGGGTGAAGCGAAACTCAGTGAGCGTCTTCCGACAGGCTCAGGTACACGATGGACAACATCATGAAGATGAACGCCTGCAGCGGAATCACCAGCAGGTGGAACAGCATCCAGCCCAGGCCGAATGCACCGCCTGCGATGGCACCGGCGATACCCGCACCGCCCAGCACCCAGATCAGCAGGAAGACGATTTCGCCGCCGAACATGTTGCCGAACAGTCGCATCGCCAGCGAAATCGGCTTGCTCAGCCACTCGACGATGTTGAGGATCAGGTTGAACGGCATCATCCACTTGCCGAACGGCGCGGTCAGGAATTCCTTGGTGAAACCACCCAGGCCCTTGGAACGCAGCGCGAAGAACAGCATCAGGAAGAACACGCTGATCGACATGCCCAGGGTGGCATTGACGTCGGCGGTGGGGACCGGCTTCCAGTACGGCACGCCGAGGGCTTCCAGCGGCATGGCGATGAAGTCGGCCGGGATCATCTTGATGAGATTCATCATGAGGATCCAGAAGAACAGGGTGATCGCGATCGGGGTCACCAGCTTGCTGGTGCCGTGGTAGGTGTCCTTGGCCTGGCGGTCAACGAACTCCAGGCAGATCTCGACGAACGCCTGCCACTTGCCCGGGACGCCGGCGGTGGCCTTGCGGGTTGCCATCCAGAAGCCGAACACCATCAACAGGCCCATCAGGACCGAAGTCACGATGGTGTCGACGTGAATCGCCCAGAAACCACCTTCCTGCATATGGAACGTCAGGTTGTGCAGGTGATGTTGGATGTAGGAGGTGGGTGTCAGCGCCTCGCCTGCCATGTGTCCGGAACCTTGAGTTAAATGAAAATTGGATCAGCGCCTGGCCAGAGCCAGGACCTGGAACATCAATCCGACGGCGATACCGGCCAGCAGCGCCAATGCAGGCAGCTTGAAGACCAGGAAACCCACCATCAGGACGCCGAATACGAGCACCCACTTTGCCACGACCGCCAGAATCAGGCGGGTCATCGCCGAGCCTGCGGCCTGCACCCCACCCCCCAGCGCCATCCGCGCAGCCACCCAGCCGGCCGCCGAAACCGCCACGCCGGAGAGCAACGCCCCCAGGGCTGCCTTCGGGCCTCCCCACAGCAGCAGGGCCAGAGCCAGGACAGCCACTGCAACGAGCGGGTAAACCGCTGCGCGCAGCATCAGTCGCCGACCCGCGTCAACGGAGTTCAGCACGTGAATGTCCTGCATGGTTGTGAGTAGGAAAGGCCGAGGTCGCAAGCTAGCGCCTCGTCGAGCCGCCAAATTATAGCAATGGGACAATTTGAGAGACAACCGCTGCCTGTTCATCCCGGATGTAAGCCCGCCGTTGGCGGCTCTTGCGAACCTGTTCCACCACCGGGCCAATCCCACTGCGCAAAGGGACACGCGATGCGGCGGTGCACCATATTGAACTTTGGTCGCACGGTCCGGTCATAACGACCAGCCTGCCGTTGAATCCTCGTCGGCGTCCCGCGCGCAGGCCAGTACAGGGTGGCCCCGAAGCCCTCTCCGGGGCCACCCTCTTTTTGCGGCCTGCGGCGCTGGCGGCCGGGTCGAACAACGCTGGCGGCTAGCGCGTGTAACGCGGTCCGGCCCCGGAACCGGCCAGCAAACCGCCCTGCGGTAAGCGAAAGTGCATGAACGGTACACACAGCCTCCACCATACCTTCACGAATGGTGGACGTCGCAGTGGGCAATGTGACGCCACATCACTAGAACCACCGCAAGGACCCCCCGATGCGCCCGATGCTCTCCCTGCTTGCCGTGCCAGTCGCACTGGCCGCGCTTTCCTACGCCGCTCCGTCCCACGCTGCCGAAGGCGATGACCGCTTCGCCCTGCGCCTGGGTGCGATGCAGATCGATTCGGACAACACGATCCGCGGCAACACCAACATCGCTGGCCAGGATGTGGGCTTCTCCGAAGATTTCGGCCTCGGTGGCAAGGAATGGGAGCCGCGCGTGGACGGCATGTTCCGCATCAGCAACCGCCAGCGCCTGCTGTTCAACTACTTCAAGTACGACAAGGATCGCCGCGAGACACTCGACCAGGGTGTGAGCTTCGGCGATACCAACGTGCCGGCCGGAAGCTTCATCAAGGGTGAGCTGAAGTATCAGGTCGCCAGCCTGGTGTACGACTACTCGGTCGTGGACACCGACAAGTTCGACCTCGGCCTGCAGCTGGGTGCCGAGTACGCCAAGGTGAGCACCAAGGCTTACGCGGATGTCGGTGATCTGTACCAGGGCGAGTTCCTGGACGAGAAGGCCGACGGTGTCGCCCCGGTGGTTGGTGCACGCCTGAGCTTCACCCCGTCCGAGAAGTGGATGATCACCTTCCAGGGCCAGTACCTGAACACCAAGTGGGGCAACTTCGACGATTACGACGGCGACCTGAGCCGCGCCAATGCGATCGTCGATTACCGCTTCACCAAGAACTTCGGCGTGTTCGCCGGCTACGACTGGTTCAAGCTCGACGTCGATCAGACCGGCAGCGATGGCACGATCGGTCTGAAGCAGGAGTTCAAGGGTCCGGTGGCAGGCGTCAGCTTCGTCTTCTAAGCCCTTCGCAACACCTCTCTCCAAGCGCGGCCTCCGGGATATCGGGGGCCGCGTTTTTTTTGGGCCAACCGACGAGCACGGCCTGACCTCGATGCAGACTAGCGCTGCGCGTCCTGCACCAGCCAGGCGACCGTCTCAAGAAAGAGGTCGAAGCTGAGGATGCCCACCCCCATCGTGGAGAACACGGTGCTCCCCATTGCATCCTTGATGGTGACCTTCTCCGTCCATGTGCTGACATCGACGTCGCGCAGGTTAGAGGTGGGCACGCTGCGGCCCTCGACCTGCAAGCAGTCCCGACTGAGAGTGATGGGGCGGGTGGACACCTCGAGGAACCGGCCCGATACCCGCTTCTTCCAAACTTCACCCGTGGGAACATAGTTGAAGGTAACCGTCTCACCGGCCTCAAGGGCCGCGATCATGACGGGCAGTCGCTCGCGCACATGTAGTTCGCGTACGACCTCCTGGAATTCGTAGAACCGCTTGAGACTGTCGTTCGACCAGTGGAACGTGTCGGTGCTGTCTCGACGATAGGCAAGGTTGCTCATCAACCCTGTGAGCACTGTCTGACCAGAACTGAAGAGGTACACATCCTCCATCTCGGCAAACGCCACATAGCCGCGCTGCGAGCCGACGACCGTCGCCAGACCTTGCTCATACACCTCATGACGGGCCCCGCGCAGGCGCCTCTGCCATGGCACCACTGCGAAGAAGCCGCAGGCGATCGCCACGAGCAGTGCAACGGCCCAGAGAATGGCGGACTGCGCGTCAGCAGGCGCCTTGTTCCTGACGGAAAACAGAAATGCCGCGAGCAGCAGGGTGCCCACGCCAGAGGCCATCAGGAAGTAGATGGCCCCTTGGCCGTAGCGATAGACCTTGATCAGATTGCCGGTGGGCGAAGAAACGGGATGTTCCATTGCGACAATGGCTCCATGGAAGGGGGGATCGGAAGAGAATAGGCACAGTGCCGCGATCACTGCCACCGCCCGGCTTCATCCGAACCGGAAATACCTTGGATATCGACGACACGAAGGACGTCGAATGATGTCAATTGCGCGGCGTATGCGACGGTTCATGTCGCTTAAAGCGCGTTTACGCGCTACGCGCAGTGATATGAACGGGCGCCGAGCGCGCACCATGCTTTCCGGTACCAGCGCATGGAAAAGCAAGCGGAGATTGCGCAGTGATGCTTGATGCGACACACCCGTGAAAGCATGGCCCCCGGGCAACCCCCGCCCTCAACGAAAAACCCGGCTTTCGCCGGGTTTTTCGTGCGCAGCACGCGGGCACCTTACTTCTTCTTCGGCATGTACAGATCGGTGATCGTGCCGTCGTAGATCTCCGCAGCCATCGCCACCGATTCGCTCAGCGTCGGATGGGCGTGGATGGTGTGGCCGATGTCCTCGGCCTCCGCGCCCATCTCGATCGCCAGGCCGATCTCGGCCAGCAGGTCACCGGCGTGCACGCCGACGATCGCGCCACCGATGATGCGGTGGGTCTCTTCGTCGAAGATCAGCTTGGTGAAGCCCTCGGTACGGCCGATGCCGATCGCGCGGCCGCTGGCGGCCCACGGGAACTTGGCTACGCCGACCTTCAGGCCCTTGGCCTTGGCTTCGGTTTCGGTCACGCCGACCCACGCGATTTCCGGGTTGGTGTAGGCCACCGACGGAATCACGCGCGCCACCCATTCCTTCTTCTCGCCGGCGGCCACTTCCGCGGCCAGCTTGCCCTCGTGCGTGGCCTTGTGGGCCAGCATCGGGTTGCCGACGATGTCGCCGATCGCAAAGATGTGCGGCACGTTGGTGCGCATCTGGCGGTCCGCCGGGATGAAGCCACGGTCGGTGACCTGCACGCCGGCCTTCTCGGCATCGATCTTCTTGCCGTTCGGCGAGCGGCCCACGGCGACCAGCACGCGGTCGAAGGTGGTTGCCTCCAGACCCGGCTTTTCGCCTTCCACGGCGGCTTCGAAGGACACGGTGATGCCGGCCTTGTCGGCCTTGACGTCGGTCGCCTTGGTCTTCAGGTGCACCACGATGCCCTGCTTCTTCAGGCGGTCGGCCAGCGGCTTGACCAGGTCCTTGTCGGCGCCCGGCATCAGCTGGTCCATGAACTCGACCACGGTCACTTCACTGCCCAGCGCGCCGTACACGGTCGCCATTTCCAGGCCGATGATGCCGCCACCGACCACCAGCAGCTTGCCCGGCACGTCGGCCAGTTCCAGCGCATCGGTGGAGTCCATGACGCGCTTGTCGTCCCACGGGAAGTTCGGCAGCTTCACCGCCTGCGAACCGGCGGCGATGATGCACTGCTCGAAGCGCAGCAGCTGGGTCTTGCCGTCGTCGCCGACGATCTCCAGCTCGTTGGCCGAGACGAACTTCGCCAGGCCCTGCACGGTGCGTACCTTGCGCTGCTTGGCCATGCCGGCCAGGCCCTTGGTCAGCTGGGTGACCACCTTTTCCTTGTAGCTGCGCAGCTTGTCCAGGGTGATGGTCGGCTTGCCGAACTCGACGCCGAAATCACCGGCATGGGCAACTTCATCGATCACTGCGGCGGCGTGCAGCAGCGCCTTGGACGGGATGCAGCCCACGTTGAGGCAGACGCCACCGAGGCTGGCATAACGTTCCACCAGTACGGTGTCCACGCCCAGATCGGCCGAGCGGAAGGCAGCGGTGTAACCGCCCGGGCCGGCGCCCAGCACCACCATCTTGCACTCGATGTCGGCCGGCTTGCCCGAGGACAGCGCCGGCTGCGGCGCGGCCGGTTCGGCCGGGGCGCGGTGCGAGGGGGTCACCGGCGGCTTGCTGGCCGGTGCGTCGGCCTTGGGTGCCTCGGCCTTGGCCGGCGCGGCCGGTGCAGCCGCCTCACCTTCAGCCTCCAGCAGCAGTACCACATCGCCTTCGGAGAGGTTGTCGCCGAGCTTGACCTTGATTTCCTTGACCACGCCAGCAGCCGACGAGGGCACTTCCAGCGTTGCCTTGTCCGATTCCAGCGTGACCAGGCCCTGGTCCTTCTTCACCGTGTCACCCACGGCGACCAGCAGTTCGATCACCGGCACACCGCTGTAATCGCCGATGTCGGGAACCTTGATTTCAATTGCGGCCATTCGTGTTCTCCTGGTGCTCAGCCGGCCTTGCCGCCGAGCAGTTGCTGCAGTTCTTCGAGCGACTCGTCCAGATCTTTCCAGCGACGGTCGAGCTTCTTTTCCCTGGTGTCGCTGGCCTGGATCGGCAGCGCCACCTGTTTCATCATCCGCCGGCCCGCACCACACGCCAGGCCGGTGCCGCTGTAACGCTGGCCCTCCACGGTGGAGGACCGCGCGTTATCGTCCAGCACCGGCACCCCGCGCTCGCTGCACCATCGGCAGCGCCATCAGCAGCCCGGCCAGGACCAGGCCCTGCTTCACAGCAGGACGCGCCGCATGTCGGCCAGCACCTGCGAGAGGTAGGTGGTGAAGCGGGCGGCCAGTGCGCCATCGATGACGCGGTGGTCATAGCTCAGCGACAGCGGCAGCATCAGCTTCGGGGCGAATTCCTTGCCGTTCCAGACCGGCTGGATCGACGACTTGGACACGCCCAGAATGGCCACTTCCGGTGCATTGACGATCGGGGTGAACGCAGTGCCACCAATGCCGCCCAGCGAGCTGATCGAGAAGCAGCCACCGCTCATGTCCGCCGGGCCGAGCTTGCCATCACGCGCCTTCTTGGCCAGTTCGCCGGATTCCTGCGCGATCTGCACCACGCCCTTCTTGTCGACATCGCGGATCACCGGCACGACCAGGCCGCTCGGCGTATCGGCCGCGAAGCCGATGTTGAAGTACTTCTTCAGGGTCAGGTTCTCGCCGCTGGCATCCAGCGAAGCGTTGAACTCCGGGAACTTCTTCAGTGCCGCGGCGCTGGCCTTGACCAGGAAGGCGAGCATGGTCAGCTTGATGCCGGCCTTCTCGTTTTCCTTGTTCAGGGCCACGCGCAGGGCTTCCAGCTCGGTGATGTCAGCCTGCTCGAACTGGGTGACGTGCGGAATCATCGCCCAGTTGCGGGCCAGGTTCGCGCCCGAAATCTTCTTGATGCGCGACAGCGGCTGGACCTCGACCTCACCGAACTTGCTGAAGTCGACCTTCGGCCAGGCCAGCAGGTTCAGGCCGCCACCGGCCGCCACCGTGCCGCCAGCGGCGGCGGCGCCGCCGGCCAGGGCCGACTTGACGAACTTCTGCACGTCGGACTTGGTGATGCGGCCACCCTTCTCGGTGCCGCTCAGCTGGTTCAGGTCCACGCCCAGCTCGCGGGCGAACACGCGCACGGCCGGCGAGGCATAGGGCACCTTCTGCGGCAGCACGCTGTCGGCGTTGAAGGCGACCGGCGGGCTGGTCGGCGAGCCGCCCGACGGGGCAGCAGCGGCCGGGGCCGGCTGGGTCGGCTTGGCGGCGGACTGTTCGATGTCACGGGCGGCCAGCTTGTCCGGCTCGGCCGGGGCGGCGACGGGTTCGACCTTGGTCGCGGTCTCGGCCGCTTCGGTCTTGGCGGCCGGGGCCGGGGCAGCAGCAGCGGCCGGCGCGGCGGCCTCTTCGCTGACTTCGATCAGGGCCACGAGCTTGCCCTCGGAGAGGTTGTCGCCGACCTTGACCTTGATTTCCTTGACGATACCGGCCACCGAGGACGGCACTTCCATCGTGGCCTTGTCCGATTCCAGCGTCACCAGACCCTGGTCTTTCTTGACGGTATCTCCAACGGCGACCAGCACCTCGATTACCGGGATATCGCTGTAGTCACCGATATCGGGGACAAGTGCTTCCTTGATTTCGGCCATGGGGAAAACTCCGGCAATCTGGTGTAGGGAATCGCCTATTGTGGGGGTATCGCGCGCCAGCGCCAACCGGCTTGGCGAATTTTCCGCCCCCCTGTCCCGGGACAGGCTGTTGCAGGCATCTGCTTTGGCCGGATTCGGCTTGGCACAGTGCAAAGCGGAATTTTCCAGTCGGTACCGTATTGTCCGCCGCTGTCCCCGCCTCAGCGGCGCACGGCATCGAACAGCGGCTGCCACGCCTGCACCAGCCGGGGCAGCGGCCAGGCCGCATTGGCGGGGCTGGTGGAGGGCAGCGACCAGACCGGCAACGCCTGCGCCGGTCCGACAAGCGCGGGCGCGATGAACCGCTGGAACGCGCGGTAGGCGGTGCCGCCATTGCAGGCGATCGCGCACAGCGCGGGCAGCCCCTCGATCAGTGCGCCCAGCGCATTGGGGATTTCACTGCCACGCACGATCGACGCATCCAGGCTGCCGCGCCGTTCGCACTGCCCGATCACATCCCACACGCCCACGCCGGTCGCGTTCAATGCATGCATGCGATCGGGATAAGGAAGCGTTGCGTCGATCCCGCACAGCACGCCCATCAATGGCCAGAAACGATTGCGCGGATGCGCGTAGTACTGCGCGGCCTGCAGCGACGCCACGCCGGGCATCGAGCCGAGCACCAGCACGCGGCATCCTGCATTCAGCTGCGCAGGAAAGCCGATGCAGCGTGTTGTTTCCATCACACGGTCACCAGATGCATGAATGTCGGAGGTTGAATGATCGCCCGGAAATACAGCGGTTTCGCACTGATCGCTGAATGGAAACAACTAAAATTTAACGCGCGTCGGATGCGATTCATATTGCGGGGACTACGGTTGCCTCGCCCCACAACACCGGGGCCCAGAACAAAAACATCCTGAGGAGATTCCCCCATGCGCTCCATCCGTACTCTGACCCTGGCTACCCTGACTGCTCTTGCTTTTGCGCCGGCTGCTTTCGCGCAGGACAGCACCGTTGATACCGCGTCCGGCAAGCACTTCGCCGTGGTCGGCGGCGTCTCGCTGCTGCAGCCGAAGAACGACCCGCTGGACGGCGTGCGCAAGGTGGACGGTGGCCCGGCCCCGACCCTGAGCTTCAGCTACTACATCAACGACAACTGGGCCGTGGAACTGTGGGGCGCAGCGGACAAGTTCGACCACCGCGTGCGCGGCACCGATGGCGCCCGCCTGGGCACCGTCGAGCAGCAGCCGATCGCGCTGAGCGGCCAGTACCATTTCGGCCAGGCCGACAACGTGTTCCGTCCGTTTGTGGGCGCCGGTTACTACGAGTCCAACTTCAGCAATGAAGACCTCGCCAGCGACATCGGCCACATCGGTGTGAAGACCGCCAAGGGCGCGATCGGCACCGTCGGCGTGGACATGAACATCAACAGCACCTGGTTCGCCCGCGCCGATGCCCGCTACATGCATTCGCGCCCGGAACTGACCGTCAACGGCGAAGGCACCGGCGACAAGGCCAAGCTGGATCCGTGGACCGTGGGCTTCGGCATCGGCGCGCGCTTCTAAGCACGCCTCTTCCGCACCACGCAGTACGCACAACGGGCCCCTTGCGGGCCCGTTGTCGTTGTGGGGCCCGCTACTTTCATCGGGCGTTGCCGACCACTGCCCGACACTGGCCACCACGGCGGACCACGCCGATCCGCCCCGGGGCGCCGATGCGCGAGTCCTTCGACATGCTGGTGGTGGGCGGCGGCATCAATGGCGCCGGGATCGCACGGGATGCGGCCGGGCGCGGGCTCTCGGTATGTCTGTGCGAGCAGGATGACCTGGCCGCCCACACCTCCAGCGCCAGCACCAAGCTGATCCACGGTGGCCTGCGCTACCTGCAGCAGGGTGAAGTCGCGTTGGTGCGCAAGGCGCTCAACGAACGCGAAACGCTGCGCCAGCTCGCCCCGCACCTCATTGCCCCGACCACGTTCGTGCTGCCGCATGCGCGCCATCTGCGCCCGGCCTGGATGCTGCGTGCCGGCCTGTGGCTGTACGACCACCTGGGCCGCCCCAATCCGCATTTCCCGCCCTCGCAGCGCATCGACCTGCAACGCGATCCCCGCGGCGAGACGTTGCAGCCGGGCTACCGGACCGGCTTCACGTATGCGGACGCCCGCGTCAACGATGCCCGGCTGGTGGTGCTCAACGCACTGGATGCACACGAGCGCGGTGCCGATATCCGCACCCGCACCCGCTGCGAACAGTTGATCCGCCACCGCGACCACTGGTGGGCGGTGCTGCGTACGGCCAGCGGCGACGTGCAGCGCATCCGCGCCCGCTGCGTGGTCAACGCCAGCGGCCCCTGGGCCGGCACGGTGCTGCAGCGCGCGGGGCTGGATGCACCGCTCGGGCTGCGGCTCGTGCAGGGCAGCCACCTGGTGGTGCTGCGCCTGTTCGCACATGACAGCGCCTACCTGTTCCAGCAGCCCGACCAGCGCGTGGTGTTCGCGATCCCGTTCGAGCAGGACTTCACCCTGATCGGCACCACCGACACCGATTACGACGGTGATCCGGCGTGGGTCAAACCGCGCGCGGAGGAGCAGGCCTATCTGCTTGATGCGGTGAACCGGTTCCTGCGCGTGCCGGTCGAGGCCGAAGACATCGTCTGGCGCTACAGCGGCGTGCGCCCGCTGCTGGCCGATCATCATCGCGCTGCATCGCAGGTCACCCGCGATTACCGGCTGGAGCTGGACACCGCCGGCGCCCCGCTGCTGAGCGTGCTGGGCGGCAAACTCACCACGTATCGCGCATTGGCCGAGGAAGCGCTTGGGCGCCTGTCTCCCTCGCTGCCGGCGACGGGACCGGCCTGGACGGCCGGCGGGCCACCGCTGCCCGGTGGCGACGGTGGCAACGCGGTACAGGTGGCTGAGACCCTGCAGCGCGATCATCCTCACCTGCCCCCTGCCCTGCTCCAGCGCCTGGCCGCCAGCTACGGCACGCGCGCAAGCGGCCTGCTTGCCGGCGCCCAGACACGCGACGCATTGGGCCAGGACCATGGCGGCGGCCTGCACGAGCGCGAGCTGGACTACCTGATCACGCACGAATGGGTACGCACCGCCGAGGACGTGCTGTGGCGCCGCAGCCATCTCGGCCTGCGGCTGGACGCTGCACAGCGCGAGGCCCTGGCGGCCACCGTGCAGGCGCGCGTTTCGATGCCGTAGGCTGTATGTCTGTCACGCCTCACGGCATCGATTCCACGGAGCAGACCATGGACAAGCACTACGTGCTCGCCATCGACCAGGGCACGACCAGTTCGCGCGCCATGCTGTTTGATCGTGCCGGGCGCATCGCCGGCAGCGCGCAGCGCGAGTTCACCCAGATCTTCCCCCAGCCGGGCTGGGTCGAGCACGATCCGCGCGAGATCCTGACCAGCGTCTACACCACGATCACCGAACTGTTGAACCGCCACCAGGTGGACCCGCGCACGATCGCCGGGATCGGCATCACCAACCAGCGCGAGACCACCGTGGTCTGGGACAAGGCCACCGGCCAGCCGATCCACAACGCGGTGGTATGGCAGTCGCGGCAGAGCCATGCGATCTGCGAGCAGCTCAAGGCCGATGGCCACGAGCCGCTGATCCGGCGCAGGACCGGGCTGCTGATCGATGCCTATTTTTCCGCGACCAAGATCCGCTGGATCCTCGATCACGTCGAGGGCGCGCAGGCACGTGCCGAACGCGGCGAGCTGCTGTTCGGCACCATCGACAGCTGGCTGATCTGGAACCTCAGTGGCGGCCAGGCGCACGTCACCGACGTGACCAATGCCGCGCGCACGCTGCTGTTCGATATCCATGCGCTGCAGTGGGACGATGAGCTGCTGGCGCTGTTCAACATTCCGCGCGCGATGCTGCCGCAGGTCCGCAGCTCCAGCGAGGTGTATGCCACCACCCAGGCGCAGTTCTTTTTCGACCAGCACCTGCCCATCGCCGGCATCGCAGGGGATCAGCAGGCCGCGCTGTTCGGCCAGGCCTGCTTCGAGCCGGGCATGGCCAAGAACACCTACGGCACCGGCTGTTTCATGCTGATGAACACCGGCGACAAGGCGGTGGTATCCGAGAACGGGCTGCTCACCACCATCGCCTGGGGCATCGATGGCCGCGTGGAATACGCACTGGAAGGCTCGATCTTCGTCGCCGGCTCGGTGGTGCAGTGGCTGCGCGATGGGCTGCGCATGTTCGGCAAATCCAGCGATTGCCAGGCGTACGCCGAGCGGGCCGCTGACAACGGTGGCGTGTACCTGGTGCCGGCGTTCGTGGGACTGGGCGCACCGTACTGGCGCAGCGATGTGCGTGGCGCGATGTTCGGCCTGACCCGCGGCACCACCAAGGAACACTTCATCCGCGCGGCGGTGGAATCCATGGCGTACCAGACCCGCGATGTGCTGGCGGCGATGCAGGCCGATGCGGGCATCGAGCTGAAGGAACTGCGCGCCGATGGCGGTGCGATCGCCAATGACTTCATGGCGCAGTTCCAGAGCGACATCCTGGGCGTGCCGGTGCTGCGCCCGCAGGTGGCCGAGACCACCGCGCTGGGCGCCGCGTATCTGGCCGGGCTGGCCACGGGCTTCTGGAGCAGCCGGGCGGAGATCGCCGAACAGTGGGCGGTGGACCGCCGCTTCACCCCGCAGATGCCGGCGGATCAGCGCGAGGCGCTGTACCGCGGCTGGCAGCAGGCGGTTGACGCGACGATGGGCTTCCGCGTGGGGTGACGCCCGCGTCGGCGATCATTGGCGCGCGGGCGCGGCCAGCCACGCATGGCGTGGCGCTACCGTGGGTGCCGGTCAGAATGCCGGGAGGACCGCACCCTTGTACTTCTCGGCGATGAAGGCCTTCACTTCCGGGCCGGTCAGGGCCTTGGCCAGCTGCTGTACGCGGGCATCGTCCTTGTTGTCCGGGCGGGCAACGAGGAAGTTCACGTACGGCGAATCCTTGCTTTCGATCGCCAGCGCATCCTGGGTCGGGTTGAGCCCGGCATCCAGCGCGTAGTTGGTGTTGATCAGGGCCAGATCGACCTGGTCCAGCACGCGCGGCAGCATCGCCGAGTCCAGCTCGCGGAACTTGAGCTGCTTCGGGTTGGCGGTGATGTCGCGCTGGGTCGCCAACGCATTGGTCGGGTCCTTGAGCGTGATCACGCCGGCCTTGTGCAGCAGGATCAGCGCGCGGCTGTTGTTGCTCGGGTCGTTGGGGATCACCACGTCGGCGCCGTTGGGCAGCGCATCGAGCGATTTGAATCGGCGCGAGTACGCACCGAAGGGCTCGATATGCACGCCGATCACCTTGACCAGGTCGGTCTTGCGGTCGCGGTTGTAGGCGTCCAGGTAGGGCTCGGTCTGGAAGTAGTTCACGTCGACCTGCTTCTGCACCAGCTGGTCATTGGGCTGCACGTAATCGTTGAACACGCGCACCTCCAGGGTCAGCCCCTCCTTCTCCAGGATCGGCTTGACCACGGCCAGGATCTCGGCGTGCGGCACCGCGGTGGCCGCGACCACCAGCTTCTGGGAATCATGGGCCGGCTTGCCACAGGCGGACAGGGCCAGCGAGGCGGCAAGCAACGGGAGCAGCAGGTACTTTTTCATGGGGGCAGCGGAATCCGTAGGGGCAGCAACGCCCCACGATACCGCACGCCCCGGCCCTTGCGGAATCCGGGGCATATGACCCCACGGCATGAGCCGATGCCGGCCGGGCCGGCTTACTCGTAGCTGGTCAGCGCCAGGGCCAGCAGGGCCTTGGCCTGTTCGCGCAGCATGACCGGCTCGACGATCTCCGCGTCCGAGCCGTAGTGCAGCACGTCCATCAGCAGCTCACGCGAGACGCTGTAGGGCAGTTTCAGCTCGTAGCGGCCATCGGGCAGGAAACGGCCCTGCTGCTTGGAATGCCAATGCTCATCGGCCACCCAGCGTGCGGCCTTGGCACTGAAGACGATCGTGGCCCAGCCCTTGGGCGGCCCGGAGAAGATGCCGTAGCTGGCGCCCAGCTGCTCGTCCAGCTCGCTCTCATCCACATCGCGCGCGGTGGTATCGATCACGCGGGCCTTGTAGATGCGGTCCACGGCGAAGCTGCGCAGGCCTTCGCGGCCGTGGTCCCACGCATCCAGGTACCAGTTGTCGCGATAGTGGGTCATGCGCTGCGGCGACACGGTGCGCTGGGTCGCCTCGTCGGTGGAGCGGGCCCGGTACTCGAAGGCCAGCTGCTTGCGCTCCAGCACCGCCGAGGCCACCGCGCGGAAGCTGGCCTCATCGAATTTGCGCCCGCGGTGCGGAATGACCCGGACCCGGTCGACCGGCCAGCTGGAGACACCGGCCTGCGCCGCCAGCAGCCCTTCGATGCGCTGCTGCAGCGGGGCCAGCACCGAGGACAACACGCCGCCGCCCGTACGCGAGAGCAGGTGCTGGGAGGCCAGCAGCGCGTGCAGCTCTTCCGAGCTCAGCCACAAGCCGGGCAGCTCGAAGCGGTCGCTTTCGTCGGCCTGGTAGCGGAAGCCCGCCTCGCCATCGCCTTCCACCGGCGCCATCAGCGCATCGCGCAGGAAGGCCAGGTCGCGGTAGACAGTCGCGCGGGAACACTCCAGTTTTTCCTGCAGGGCCGCCACCGTTACCGGGTAACGGGCGGACTTGAGCAGGCGATGCAGGGCGTTGATGCGTTCATATCGGTCCATGACCCGATTATGTCCGAGTCGCCGTCGTTGTGGCGGCTTCGGCTGCATCTTCGGCTATCGTGGGGCCCCCATCGCCTGCTGCCGCCCGTCATGCGCCTGTTGCCCGCCCTTGCCCTGTCCGCCGCCGCCCTGCTGCTCAGCGGCTGTGGGCGCACTGAAACGCCCGTGGCTGCGGTGCCTGCCGCGTCCGCACCGGCCGCCGACCCGGTCGGCACGGTGCTGGCCGCCAGCCAGCGCTTCGGCCAGCTGCGCAGCTTCCATGCGGTGATGAAGATGCAGGGCCCGAGCGCGGTGGAGGCACAGATGGACTATGTGGCCCCGGACCGCTACCGCCTCGTCACCGAGGATGGTCCGCAGACCATCATCGGCGGCACCTTCTTCCTGCAGCGTGCCGGCGAAGTGCGCCAGATCCCGGTGCCCGAAGGGATGCTGGCCCAGTGGCGCAATCCGTTGCCCGCTGATCTGGAGCCGGCGCAGCTGCAGGTGCGCGACCTCGGCGAAGAACGCGCCGGCGGCCAGCGCGCACACAAATACGAGGTGCGCCACGCGACTGCAGCGCCCGATGGCCTGCTGTACTGGGTCAATGCGCAGGGCCTGCCGGTGCAGATCGAGCGCAAGGGCCAGACCAACGGGCAGCCGTTCCGGATCACCGTGACCTACTCGCGCTTCGACGACGCCTCGCTGCGGATCGATATTCCCTGAACAGGGGCGAGGCCGAACGGGTCCTAAAGCCCCGGCCCATCGCCGAATGTGACGTGGAACGCATCAAGTATCATCCCCCCCTTGTTGTCCCTCCCCCTTGTCCGATCACGGAGAACCGTTGATGTCCCTGCGCGTTTCGTTGCTTGTTCCCCTGCTGCTCTGCGCCCCGGCGGTTTATGCACAGGACGTTGCCGAACTGGCGGCGATGACCTCCCCCTGGAGCGGCAGTGGCGGCGAACTGGGCTTTGCCTCGGCCCGCGGCAACAGCAATACCGAGAGCTTCAACGGTCGTCTGCGCCTGCGCTACACCGATGATGACTGGGTGCACAGCATGGACCTGTTCGGCCTGCGCTCGCGCTCGGAGTACACCGATACCAACGACGACGGCACCACCATCCGCCGCCGCAACACCACCGCCAACCGCTACACCGGCAGCGCCGGCAGCGCGCTGCAGCTGGGCGAACACCGCCAGATCACCGCCACGGTGCGTTACGAGCGCGACGATTTCGCCACCTACGACCGCCAGAGCTCGTTCGGTCTCGGTTACGGCACCCGGATCATCGACGCCGAGCGCTTCTACATGGACGCGCAGATCGGTCCGGGTGTGCGCCGCACCCACAACACCGAAGACGACTCGACCCGTACCGGCCTGATCGGCCGCGGCCTGTTCGATCTCAAGTACACGCTGACCCCGAACACCGACCTGGTGAACACGCTGCTGGTCGAATCGGGCTCGTACAACACCTTCGCGCAGAACGATTTCGGCGTATCGGTGAGCATGAACGAGCATCTGGCGCTGAAGGCCGGCTGGCAGGCGCGTCATAACAGCGACGTCGCCGATGACAAGCGCAAGACCGACACGCTGACCACGATGAACGTGGTCTACAAGTTCAAGTAATCGCTGCGGGCGCCGGTGCGCCCGCCATGGTGACGTAGTGCCGGCCGCTGGCCGGCTACCCGGGAACCTTGCGCGACCTGGATTGCCGGCCAGTGGCGGGCACTACACCGCGAGCAGTTCCCCGGCGCCGGCATCGAGCAGGCCGCGCGCGACGCGCTGGCCCAGCGTTTCCGGGTCACTGGCCGGGCCACGCGCCTGGGCACGCACGATGCGGCCATCGGCAACACCGCCGACCAGGCCCTGCAGGAACAGATTCTCCCCTTCCCACTGCGCGAACCCCGCTACCGGCACATGGCAGCTGCCGTGCAGCGCGCGGTTCATGGCGCGCTCGGCTTCCACGCAGGCACGCGTGTCGGCATCGTCCAGCGCAGCGAACAGGCCCATCACCGCCGCGTCCTCGCCGTTGCACTCCACCGTGACCGCGCCCTGCGCCGGGGCCGGCAACCAGTCCGGGGCGGCCAGGCGCGCCACGATGCGGTGGCCCAGGCCCAGGCGTTCCAGCCCGGCGACCGCCAGCACGATCGCGTCGTAGCCGCCGTTGTCGAGCTTGGCCAGGCGCGTGTTGACGTTGCCGCGCAGGTCCTGCAGCTCCAGATCCGGGCGCAGCGCGCGCAGCTGGGCCTGGCGGCGCAGCGACGAGGTGCCCACCCGGGCGCCGATCGGCAATGCCCCCAGCGAGGCGTACAGATTTGAAATGAACCCGTCGGCCGCGTCATGACGGGTCAGCATGGCTGGCAGCGCGAAGGGCGCGTCCAGTTCCATCGGCACGTCCTTGAGCGAGTGCACGGCGCAATCCGCTTCGCCACGCAGCATCGCCAGTTCCAGTTCCTTGAGGAACAGGCCCTTGCCGCCGATCGCCGCCAGCGAGCGGTCCAGCACCTCATCGCCGCGGGTGCTCATCGGAATCAGCACCACCTCCAGCCCCGGGTGCGCCTGGCGCAGGCGGTCGGCGACGTATTCGCTCTGCCACAGGGCAAGCGGGCTCTTTCGGGTGGCGATGCGCAGGGTCTTCATGGCGCCATTATCGACGCACGGAGGCATATCGACCAACGGTGAGCGCCTGCCGGGCCCGATGGGATCCCCGTGGCCTACAGGTGTTTGAGGTCCTGCTTGAGGCTGGCCACGCAGCGGCGGCTGACTTCCAGCGGCCCGTGGCCATGGCGCAGCACTGCCTGGACCTGGCCTGCGCCATTTCGTCGCAGCTCCACCAGTTCGTGCCGGGCGACCAGGCAATTGCGGTGGATGCGCACGAATCGGGTGCCGAATTCCTCTTCCAGCGACTTCAGCGATTCTTCCAGCAGGTCTTCGCCGCGCGCGTGGTGCACGACGACGTATTTCTCTTCGGCCTGCAGGTAATGGATGTCCTCGACCGGGATCAGCCGCAAGCTGCCGCGCAGGCGCGCGCACAGCAGCGTGCGCGCCTGCTGGCTGGCGGCGGTCGCCGGTCCGCTGCGGCCGGCCAGGAAGGTCCGCGCCCGTTCAAGGGCGGCAGCCAGGCGCTCGGGGCGCACCGGCTTCATCAGGTAATCGATGGCCGCCGCTTCGAACGCGGACAGCGCATGCGCGTCGTACGCGGTGCAGAACACCACGGCCGGGCGGGGTTCGAAGGTGGCCAGATGGCGTGCGGCCTCCAGCCCATCCAGGCCGGGCATGGCGATATCGAGCAGGACCAGGTCCGGTTGCAGTTCGGCGCAGGCATGCAGCGCCTGTTCGCCGTTCTCGGCCTCGGCCACCACCTCGATGCCGGCCTGGTCGGCAAGCAGGGAGCGCAGGCGCTCGCGGGCCAGCGGTTCGTCGTCGGCGATCACCACCTTCAAGACAGTTTCCTCACTGGACCGGGACCGTGATTTCGCAAGCATAGTAGCCGTCGGCCCACGCCCCCGTCATCCGCGCGGCCGGGCCGAAGCGCCAGGCCAGGCGGTGGGCGATGTTGCGTTGTGCGTGGCCTGCGCCCTGCAGCAGCGGCAGCCCGCGGGTGGCCGGATCCGGCGCCGGGTTGCGCACCCGGATGCGCAGCTGGGTGCCGTCGCTGGACAGCGCCAGCACGATCGTGCCGCCGGCAGGCACCCGTGAGATGCCGTGCAGCACCGCGTTCTCGACCAGCGGTTGCAGCACCAGCCGCGGCATCGGCAACGACCATGGCAACGGCTCGTCGCGCAGCCAGATCACCTTCAGGCGTTCGCCCAGGCGCAGCGATTCGATCGACAGATACTGCTCGGCCAGTTCGCACTCGGCCTGCAGGGTGGAGTCGCCATCGCCGGCACCCAGCGCGGCACGGAACAGGTCGGACAAGTCCAGGACCGCGCGCTCGGCCACGTCCGGATCGCGGCGCAGCAGGCTGGCGATCAGGTTCATGCTGTTGAAGAGGAAATGCGGCCGGATCCGCGCCTGCAGCGCATCGGCCTGGGCCCGTGCATTGGCCAGCATCTGCGCGCTGCCACGATCACTGACGTAGAAGTAGCGCAGCGCCAGTGCGCTGATCAATGCGGTCATCGCCGCGCTGCCCAGCGTGAACCGCCAGAAGCCGACGGTCTGGGCGAAGCTGCCGCCGCCGATCACCCCGTACAACGCATGCACGATCGCCGCGCACGCGCCGGCGATCAGGCCGGTCATCACCACCACCAGCACCATGCCCGGCACCTCGGGCAGGCGCGAGAGCATGGCGCGCACGCTGCACAGGCTGACCGTCACTGCCAGCGCCAGCCACAACGCGAAGCCGCTGGCGGACAGGAAGTCCGGCAGCGTCCAGTGGCGGCTGCCATCGGGTGCCAGCGCCACCACCACGACCACCAGCTCGGCCAACCCGAGCATCGCCGCCAGTCGCGGCAGGCGGCACAGCTCGGGCAACCAGGACTGCTGGCGCGGGTCGTTCATGGCGTCAGGCGGCCAAGCGCGCCTCGAGCCAGTTGCCCAGTGCGTCGAGCTCGTCGGCACAGACCTGGTGGGCCATCGTATAGGTGTGCCACTCCACCGGCAGGCCGAGCGCGCCCAGCGTCTGTGCGGTGTGCTCGGCGATCGCCACCGGAATCACCGGATCCTGCGTGCCATGGGCCATGAACACCGGCACGCTGATTGCGCCGGCCACGCGCGCGGCCGCAGCCTTGGCCGGGTCGGGCAGATAGGTCGACAGCGCGATCAGCCCGGCCAGCGGACGGGTGCGGCGCAGCAGTGCGCTGAGGATCACCGCCCCGCCCTGGGAGAAGCCGGCCAGCAGGATGCGCTCGGCCGGAATGCCGCGGGCGATCTCGCGCTCGATCAGCAGTTCCAGTTCCACGATCGAGGCATCCACGCCGGCGCTGTCGGCACGCGAGCGGAAATCCATGCTGACGATGTCGTACCACGCGCGCATCGGCACGCCGTTGTTGATCGTGATCGGCTGCACCGGCGCATGCGGGAACACGAAGCGGATCGCCGGCCAGTGCGGGCGCACCAGTTCTGGCACGATCGGGGCGAAGTCATGGCCATCGGCACCCAGGCCATGCAGCCACAGCACCGACCACTGCGGGTCGGCGCCGGTTTCGTTTTCCACGGTATCCAGCATCAGGCGGCTCCAGTACGTTCAAGCCGCATTATGACCGCGCCCCGCTGCAATGGGGCGCTGATCGCGGCAACGCAGGGCTCAGCCGGCCGGGTGCGCCTCGGCAGCCGCACGGCGCAGTTCGGCCGCGCGCACCAGCACCTTGGGCGGTGCCGATTCTTCCGGGATTTCCATCAGGCCCAGCCGGTGCATCCACACGCCGGCGGTGCGCGAGGAGGTGAAGCCCACCACCGGAATCGCCAGCACCATGCCGATCACCACCGGCGCCATCCACGCCGCCAGCGAGGGCGAGACCGCATAGGCCAGTGCCCCCATGAACAGACCGAACACGCTCAGCCCGCCATAGCCACGTGCCAGTGCCAGCCAGGACACTCCGCCATCGTCGCGCTGCTGCGCATCCCAGCCCGAGTCCTTGCCGGCCAGCACTTCGGCCACGCCGCGCGACTGCACGTACATCACCACCGGCGCCATCAGCGCGGCAAGGATCGTCTCCAGCAGCATCGAGATGAAGGCGCGGATCGTGCCACCGCAGCCGCGGCGTTCCACCGGCTCCAGCAGCATGGCCAGATAGCCCAGTACCTTGGGCGAGAGCAGCACCACCATGGTGATCGCGAACATGCGGATCACCTGCGTCTCGTCCTGGTGGCGCCAGTAAACGCCCGGCGAGAGATGCAGCACTTCATTGAGGTCGATGCCGCCCTGGAACAGCGGGATCGCGATGCCGATCAACATCAGCATGGCCCACATCGGCGCGGTGAAGTAGTGACCGATGCCGACCAGCATGTGCATGCGGCTGACCCAGTGCAGCCCCTTGGAGCCGACCACCTTGGCGTGCTGCAGGTTGCCCTGGCACCAGCGGCGGTCACGGACCAGCAGGTCGGTGAGGGTCGGCGGGCCTTCCTCATAGCTGCCTTTGAGGTACGGCACCATGTGGGTGGCCCAGCCGCCCCGGCGCATCAGCGCGGCTTCGACGAAATCGTGGCTGAGCACATGCCCGCCAAACGGCTCCTTGCCCGGCAGCGACGGCAGGCCGGCCTGCTCGGCGAAGGCCTGGGTGCGGATGATCGCGTTGTGACCCCAGTAGTTGCTCTCCGCTCCATGCCACCACGCCACGCCGCGGCCGATCACCGGGCCGTAGACGCGCCCGCCGAACTGCTGCATGCGGGCAAACAGGGTGCGCCCGCCGACCACCGCCGGCAGGGTCTGGATCAGCCCGACATCCGGGTTGTGCTCCATCCCTGCGACCAGGCGCACGATGGTGTCGCCGGTCATCAGGCTGTCGGCGTCCAGGATCAGCATCTGCGGGTAGGCGCCGCCGAAGCGGCGGACCCAATCGGCGATGTTGCCGGCCTTGCGCCCGCTGTTGTCGCCGCGGCGACGGTAGAAGATGCGGTCATGGCCGCCCACGGCATCGCACAGGGCGCGGTAGGCCGCTTCTTCGGCCTGCCCGATGTCATCGCGCCGGGTGTCGCTGAGCACGTAGAAATCGAAGTTCGCCAGCTGCCCGGTCTCGGCCACTGACTCGTAGATCGCCTGCAGGCCGGCCAGCAGCCGGCGCGGATCTTCGTTGTAGGTGGGCATCAGCAGCGCGGTGCGCGTGTGCACGGTCGGCAGCGGTGCGTCCGGGTCGATGCCCAGCTTGTAGCCCCGATCGAACACGGCGGTCAGGAAGCCCGCCACGGCGCCGGCGAACGACAGTGCGATCCACGCGAACAGGCCCACGAACAGCACCAGCAGGCAGGCCTCGAGCACGCTGATGCCGTTGACGGCCAGCACCTTCCACATCATCCGGCTCGCTGCGGCGGTCATCGCCGCGGTGCCGCCCAGGATGTAGAAACGGCGCAGCCCGATCATCCGCGGCGAGGTGCGCTGGCGTGGCACCTGCAGCCGGCCTTCGCGCAGCGACTGCTCGGGCATCGGCAACGGCGACTCGGCCGGCAACGTCGCCCGGCCGGCATCCAGCGGGGCGTTGAGGGTCTGGGTACTCATGCGCGGTGTCCCTGTGCAGGGCGTGCCAGGCCGGGGGTGCCAAGTGCGGAAGGGGGCGTCCTGAGCCCGGCGTGCGCGCTGGCACGCATGCGTCCTGTCGGTGCGGGCCGGAGACCGGCACGCAGCGTATGTCTGTGACTACCGGAACCCACGAACTCTCCAAACCGACTTGAGACGAAAAATGCGGCTCAGTCTATGGCGCGAAATGTAAGGTGCGCGCGAAGGGCTGACCGGGCATTTCTCCGCATTCAGCTTTTGGATCGAGACAAGTGGAGCGCCCCGCACAGGCACCGCCGCGCAGGCCCTGTGCCATGGGCCTCTGCCCATTCATCTTGCGCCCGGCCAGTCCAGGCCACGCACGGCGATGGACACCGGTCCAGCGGCCCCGGTGCGGGACCGGATGGGCCGATGTTGCGCGGTTTTCCATCCCGTGGGCGGGGGAGCGGGCGTGCGTTTGGACGACCGGCCGCACCGGCGTGCGGTGGCGCGTTGGGCTCAGGCGACGGTGGCGGCGATGGCCAGGTCGGTGTCGACCGGCGGGCGCGACAGCGCACGCGCGCTCACTTGCGAGAACTGCAGCTGGGCAAGCAGGTGTTGCGCCTGGGTGGCGACCGGGCACGGCGTGATCTGCGGTCCTGCCACAGGGCGCTCGGGGGACATCACATCAATGGACATGGTCTGGCATCTCGTTGACTTCTCATGACCCGCGGGGCTTCCGGCCGCGCGGATTGCGCACCCTATCGGAAAACCGGGACGAATGTGTGACGGTGCCCGCAGTCCCTTCCATGCGTCGCCGGAAGCGTCGAAAAATTGGCGCCAATCAAGAGCTTGTCGGTATCATGTAATCGTTTTCAATAAACGATTCGGATATGGATTCCAACACTGCTTCCCCCTACAGCCCCAAGTGGCAGTTCCGCTTCAACTTCTTCGAACAGCACGGCGCCCCCAATACGCCGACCTTCAAGGCGGCGTACAAGACGCTGCCGTTCGGCCAGAAGATCAAGGTCAACTTCAACTTCTACGCCCTGTTCTTCAGCTGGATCTACCTGCTGATCGTGGGCATGTGGCGCAAGGCGCTGACCATCCTGGGCATCACTCTGGTGCTGATGGTCGTCGTGGCGTTCCTGCCGGACGTGGTCGGCCGTGCGATCGGGGTGGCCTGGTCGGTGTTGATCGCGCTGACCACCAACTATTCGTACTACCTGGAAAAAGTGAAGGGCGACACCAGCTGGAACCCCTTCGCCGGCATGCGCTGGTAAGCAGCGCGCAGGCGTGGATGAAGAGCCCGGTCATGGACCGGGCTTTTTTGTGGGGCACTCTCACGCCAGGTGCAGATGGCCCTGGTACAGACCCCACGCCGCCCAGCCGGCAACGACGATCACGCCCGCCACGATGACCTGCTCGGCCCGGGTGAATATCCGCTGCCCATGCTGGTGCTTGGCGGCGGCGAACATGGCGATGCCAGGCGCATACAGCAGTACCGACAGCAGCACCTGGGACAGCCCGCCGGCATAGACCAGCCACAGCGCGTACAGCGTTGCCAGCCCGGCCACCAGCAGATCGCGGGCCCGCAGCCCGCGCTGCCCGGCATAGGTTTCCCCGCGCAGTGCGAGCAGGGCGCCGTAACCGGCCGAGAACAGATACGGCACCAGGCTCATCGACGCGCCCAGCAGCACCAGGCTGGTATAGGTGCCGGCACTGAACAGCGTGATGATCAGAAACAGCTGGATCAGCCCGTTGGTGAGCCACAGCGCATTGGCCGGCACCTGGCGCGCGTTCTCACGCCCGAGGAAGGCCGGCATCGTGCCATCCCCCGCCGCTGCGTACAGAACTTCGGCGCACAGCAGTACCCACGCCAGCAACGCCCCCAGCACCGAGACGATCATGCCGATGATGATCAAGGTGGCGCCCCAGGGCCCGACGATGGCTTCCAGCACGAAGGCCATCGAGGGGTTGCGTGCATGGGCCAGGGCGTCCTGGCGCAGCACGCCCATCGAGAGCAGATTGACCAGCATCAGCAGCGCAAGCACGCACAGGAATCCGATGATGGTCGCGCGCCCGACATCCGAGCGCCTGGCCGCACGCCGCGAGTAGATGCTGGCGCCCTCGATGCCGATGAACACCCACACCGTGATCAGCATCATGCCGCGCAGCTGTTCGCCCACGCTGCCAAGTTCTGCCGTGCCCCAGAAGTCGCCGGTGAAGATATCGGCCTTGAAACCGACCGCGGCGATGATGAGGAACACCACGATCGGCACGATCTTGGCCACGGTGACGACGGCATTGACCAGCGCGGCCTGGCGGATGCCGCGCAGGATCATTGCGTGCATCGACCACAGCAGCACGGACGCACACGCCACCGCCTGCCAGGTATTGCCCTCACCGAAGGCCGGCACGAAATAGCCCAGGCCACTGAAGATCAGCACGAAATAGCTGACGTTGCCCAGCAGCGAACAGACCCAGTAGCCCCAGGCTGCCGAGAAGCCGATGTAATCGCCGAACCCGGCCCGCGCGTACGCGTAGATGCCGGTATCCAGCTCGGGCTTGCGGTTGGCCAGGTTCTGGAACACGAAGGCCAGCATCAACATGCCCAGCCCGCTGATCATCCAGCCGATCAATGCCACGCCCGGGCCGGCGCTGCGCGCGATGTTCTGCGGCAGCGAGAAGATGCCGGCACCGATCATCGACCCGACCACCAGGGCAGTCAGCGCGGTCAGGCCAAGCCGATCGGAACGGGAGGTCATGTGCTCACCATGCCTGCAAAGGATAGCGCCGATTACCAATGCAGCGCGGTGAGCATCCGGTGAATCACGCGACCCGGCGCGCCATGGGATGTGGCACGCCGGGCAGGATCAGAAGGTCTGCCAGTCGTCCCCGTCTCCGGCCACGGCCGCTGCCGGCATCCGCGCGGTGCTGCGCGCGGGCGCGATCCGGCGTGCGGATGTGCTGGCCGCGCCAGCACTGGACTGCAGGCGGAAGATCGCCACCGCAGTACCCAGCTGCTGGGCCTGCTCCTCCATCGCACGCGCCGCCGCCGTGGCTTCCTCCACCAGCGCGGCATTCTGCTGTGTGGTCTCGTCCATCTGGGTGATGGTCTGGTTGACCTGCTCGATGCCGGCAGACTGCTCTTTCGAGGCGGCCGAGATCTCGGCCATGATGTCGTTGACCCGACGCACGCCGGTGACGATCTCCTCCATCGTGCGGCCGGCGGTCTGCACCAGTGCCGAGCCCGCACTGACCTGGGTCACCGAGTCGTCGATCAACGTCTTGATCTCCTTGGCGGCGCCCGCCGAGCGCTGGGCCAGCGCGCGCACTTCCGTGGCCACCACCGCGAAACCACGGCCCTGCTCGCCGGCCCGGGCTGCTTCGACGGCGGCGTTCAAGGCCAGGATGTTGGTCTGGAAGGCAATGCCGTCGATGACCGAGATGATCTCGGCGATACGCTTGGACGAGGCCTCGATGCCGGCCATGGTGGTCACCACCTGGCCGACCACCACACCGCCCTGCGAGGCCACCTCGGCAGCACCGGCGGCGAGCTGGTTGGCCTGCACCGCATGGTCCGCGTTCTGCCGGACCGTGGAGGTGAGCTCCTCCATAGAGGCGGCGGTCTCTTCCAGGCTGGCGGCCTGCTGCTCGGTGCGGCGCGACAGATCGCTGTTGCCCGCGGCGATCTCACCGGCGGCCAGGTTGATGCTGCCGGTGGCCTGCTGGATGCGGCCGACGATATCGGTCAGCTGCGCGACCGTGGTATCGGCGTCGTCACGCATCCGGGCGAACACGCCATGGAACTCACCGCGCATGCGTGCCGTGAGATCACCCGCTGCGATGGCGCGCAGCAGCGCGGAAATCTGCTGCAGATTGTCATCATTGACCTGCATCATCGTGTTGAGGTTTTCGACCATGGCGCGGAAGTCGTGGTCGAAGCGCACCACGTCACCACGCTGGCTGAAATCGCCCACCGCCGCCGCGCCGGCCAGGTCCCCGATCTGGGTATTGATGGCGCGCAGGTTGGCCTTGGTGGTATCCATCGCTGCGGTAAAGGCGGCCTGCTCGCCGGGCAGGCGGTCCATGTCCTGGCTCAGGTCACCGACCGCGTAGCGCTGCATCACCTCGACCAGACGGCGCGTGACCGCGATGTTTGCGCCAACCAGCTGATTGGTGTCTTCCACCATCTTGCCGTACTCGCCGGGGAAGGCCTGCGCGTCCATGCGGTAGCTCAACTCACCGGCGTCGTGGCGCTGGGCCATCTCGCCCTGCGCCGCCATCACGGCGCGCAGCTGGCTGCGCATGCGCTGCATCGATTCGAGCAGGCGCCCGACTTCGTCGTTGCGCGCGGGCGGCAGCGGCGTGTCCAGACGGCCTTCGGCCACCTCGGCAGACAGGCGGACCGCATCGGCCAGCGGACGGATCGCCTGGCGGCGCAGCAGCACGTACACGCTGCCGCTGAGCACCAGCGCCGCGCCCAGGCCAACGGCGAGAATGATCCACAGCAGCGCACGTGCCTGCGCGGTGATCAGCGCGTGCGGCACGATCACACCGAGCGCGAAATGCTCCTGGCTGCCACCGATGCGCAGCGGCACATAGGCCTTTACGTTGCCGGCCGCATCCGGTTCGAAGGCATCGAAGGTCTTGTCCGCCTTCACCGCGGCCAACACCTGCGTGGTCACCGCATCCTCGCGACGCTTGCCGATCTCGTTCGGGTCCTCCGCAGCCAGCACGATGCCGCCGGGCGAGATCAGTTCAACGTGACCCTCGCCCATCGGGCGCAACGCGGCCAGGTGCTTCTGCAGTGCGGCCAGCGCGAAATCCACCGTCACCACGCCGAGGAAGGTGCCGTCATCGATCACCGGGGTGGACAGCGTGGTCATCAGCACCTTCTGGCCGCCAATTTCGTAGGTATAAGGCTCGGCGACCGTCTGCCGCTTCAACTCCTTTGGCTTGAGATACCAGTCGCCGTCGCCGGGCACGTCGTAGCCCTTCAGCGCATCCTGCATCGGCGCACCGTCGTGCCAGGCCCAGTAGCTCATGAACCGGCCGGTGTCATCGTGTGCCTCGGCACCGACGAACTCGGTGTCCTTGCCATCGAAGGCTTCCGGCTCCCACAGCGTGCCGAACCCGACCCACTCCGGGTGTACCTGCACCTGCTGGTGGATCACGGCGGCGACCGTCGCCCGTGACAGCGTACCCGCGGCGCGCTGCACCAGCAGGTTCTGCGCCAGCGCCTGGCTGGTGGCGAAGGCGCTGGAGAGATCACCACTCACCCGCAGCGCTTCGGCCTGGGCCTCGCTCTGCATGGTGTGGCGTGAGGCATCGACCAGCGACGCGCTGGCTTCGCGATAGCTGATGGCGGCGGTGACACCGAAGCAGAGCATGGCGATCAACGCAGTACCCAGCATCAGTCGGTTGGCGATGCTGCCAGGGCGCTTGGACGCGGTGGGGTGGGACACGGGCATGGGGGGCGGTTCCGGAAAAAGGGCATACCGGCGGACGCACGCGTGCGCCGCCACGGAAACACGCAGTCCATTGCGGGCCGGCACGCGCGCGGTGTCATCACGGCGCGGCCAGCAGGGATCGATGCCACCGCCCTGCTCTGTGGAGATACCACCTGCCGGCACCCTGACGGCGCCGGCCCAGAGAAGGGACTCAGCTGGATAACGGCGTGATCGGCCCGATGTTTAGCGCCGCTTCCTGACCGTGTTCAGTGAACGCCCGCGCCGCGCTCGCCACGCCCCAGCCGCTCCACCAGCGTCTGGCTGGCGGCATTGAGTCCGATCATCTCCACGCTGGCGCCACGCGCGCGCAGCTTGCCGGTCACCCGCTCCAGTGCACCGACCGCACTGAGATCCCAGAAGTGCGCGTTGCTCAGATCGATGACCACGTGCTCGGGCACATGCAGCAGATCGAAGGCCGCCGCGAACTGCCCGGCCGAGGCGAAGAACACCTGCCCGCGGACCGTGTAGACACGGCTGCCGTCGGCGGCTTCGGCATCGGCGATGTCCAGCATCCGGCCGACCTTGCGGGCAAAGAACAGCGCCGACAGCAGCACCCCGGTGAGCACGCCCTTGGCCAGGTCATGCGTGGCAACCGTCACGATCACCGTGCCCAGCATCACCAGCGAGGAGCTCTTGGGATGCAGCCGGAACTCGGCGAACGAGCGCCAATGGAAGGTGCCGATGCTGACCATGATCATCACCGCGACCAGCGCGGCCATCGGAATCTGCCGGACCCACTCCGCGCCGTAGACCACCAGCAGCAGCAACAGCACGCCGGCCACCAGGCAGGACAACCGCCCGCGGCCCCCGGATGAGACGTTGATCACCGACTGGCCGATCATGGCGCAGCCGCCCATGCCGCCGAACAGCCCGGCCGTGATGTTGGCCAGGCCCTGGCCGGCACACTCGCGGTTGCGCTGGCTGGGCGTGTCGGTCATGTCTTCCACGATCTGCGCGGTCATCATCGATTCCAGCAGGCCCACCACCGCCAGCGTGGCCGAGACCGGCAGCAGGATGCGCAGCGTTTCCCAGGTGAGCGGCACGTCCGGCAGCAGGAAGGCCGGCAGGCTGTCCGGCAGCGCACCCATGTCGCCCACGGTGCGGATGTCCAGGCCGAGCCAGATGGACAGTGCGGTCAACACCACGATCGCTACCAGCGGCGAGGGCACTGCCCGGGTCAACAGCGGCAGCAGGTAGATGATCGCCAGGCCCGCCGCGCACACGGCATACACCGTCCATGGCATCCCGATCAATTCGGGCAGCTGCGCCAGGAAAATCAGGATCGCCAGTGCGTTGACGAAGCCGGTGATCACCGAGCGCGAGACGAAGCGCATCAAGGCGCCGAGTTTCAGCGCGCCCGCGACGATCTGCAGCAGCCCGGCCAGGATCGTCGCGGCCAGCAGGTACTGCAGGCCGTGATCGCGCACCAGATCGACCATCACCAGCGCCATCGCGCCGGTGGCCGCGGAGATCATGCCCGGTCGCCCCCCGGCGATGGCGGTGACCACCGCGATGCAGAACGAGGCGTACAGGCCGACCTTGGGGTCGACCCCGGCGATGATGGAGAAGGCGATCGCCTCGGGAATCAGCGCGAGGGCGACCACCGCGCCGGACAGCAGATCACCGCGGATATTGCCGAGCCATTGCTGGCGCAGCGGATAGGAAACAGACATGGACGAACTCCGCGCACCGGCGATCCGCGCGGCGCGTTGTGTGATGAAGACAAAGCACTCCCTGAGCCAGCGCAAGGGCCGGCGCGTCGTCAACGCGGTATCAGGGTGGCGTCATCACAAGGGTCCTGCCGGGGCAGCGAAAGCGGCGCGCAGGATAACGCAGTCGCCGGGTGGCCTCAAACGCGGCGGGGCGATGCCTGCCACGCCACCTCCGTGGATCAGCGGCACCGGCGACCGACCCGGGTCAGCGCGCGAAGCGGCGCGCACCGGCCACGCAGGTCACCGCGCACATCGTCACGACGAGCATCGCCCAGCTCACGGTTTCATGCAGCAGCAGCGCCGCCAGCACCAGTCCGAAAAACGGCTGCAGCAACTGCAGCTGGCCAACCGCGGCGATCCCTCCCTGGGCCAGCCCGCGGTACCAGAACATGAAACCGACCAGCATGCTGAAGACCGCCACGTAGGCCAGGCCGAACCACGCCGGCGCGTCCACGGCCGCCAGGGACGAGGGCCAGCGCAGGGCCACCAGCGGCAGCATCAACGGCAAGGACAGCACCAGGGCCCAGCTGATGACCTGCCAGCCCCCCACCGTGCGCGACAGTCGCGCACCTTCGGCATAGCCCAGTCCACAGACCAGCACCGCCGCCAGCATCAACAGGTCGCCCTGCAGGGAGGCGGCAATTCCCGTCGACAGCGCGTAGCCCACCACCACCGCACTGCCGAGCACTGAGAACAACCAGAACCCCCGACGCATCCGCTCACCGCCGCGCAGCACACCAAACAGCGCGGTGCTCAACGGCAGCAACCCGAGAAACACGATCGAGTGAGCCGAAGACACGTGCTGCAAGGCCAAGGCCGTGAGCAACGGGAACCCGACGACGACGCCAAGGGCGACCACCAGCAAGGGCGCCAACGATGCGCGCGTGGGCCGCGGCTGACGCAGGGCGAGCAGCAGCATGCCGCCGAGCACCGCCGCGATGCTGGCGCGGGCGGCGGTCAGAAAGAGGGGGTCCAGCTGCAGTACCGCGATCCGCGTGGCCGGCAGCGAGCCGGCGAAGATCACCACACCGATGAAACCGTTGATCCAGCCGCGGGTTGCGTTGTCCATGCCGACATCCTTGAGGGGCGGCCAGTGGACCACGGCGGCGCGGCGCTACTCCATGTACAGTCCAATACACTTTGCCGTAACTGTTATGGCCGAACGACCCGTACGGATGCTCCAATGACCTTCCCCACCACCCGCATCGAGGCCGTCATGGCCAGCGTGCGTGCCCGCCTCAATGACCGCAGCTGGCTGCCCGGCGCACGGCTGCCCTCGGTACGCGCACAGGCCAAGACACTGCAGGTGTCCGTATCCACCGTGGTCGAAGCCTATGAACGGCTGGCGGCCGAGGGCCTGATCCAGGCGAGGCCCGGCTCCGGCTTCTATGCGGCCGGCCCGGTTGCGCCCTTGGCACTGGCCGAAATGGGGCCACCGCGCGATCGCCAGGTCGATCCGTTATGGCTGGCACGGCAATCGCTGGACCCCGAGGCCGGCGTGCTCAAGCCCGGCAGCGGCTGGCTGCCCAGCGACTGGATGTATGTCGAGGGGATCCGCCGCGGCCTGCGCAGCGCCGCCCGCGCGAGCAGCGCCGCGCTGGCCGATTACGCCTCGCCACTGGGCCTGCCGCCGCTGCGCCAACTGCTGTCCCGCCGCCTGGCCGGACACGCGGTCGAGGCGGCACCCGAACAGATCATGCTCACCGAATCGGGCTCGCATGCGGTCGACCTGATCTGCCGCTTCCTGCTCGAGCCCGGCGACACCGTGCTCATCGACGACCCGTGCTACTTCAATTTCCTGGCGCTGCTCAAGGCGCACCGCGTGCAGGTGGTGGGCGTGCCCTACACGCCGAACGGCCCGGACGTGGAGGCCTTCGCCGCGGCGCTGCAGGCCCATGCACCGCGCCTGTACATCACCAACTCCGGCATCCACAACCCGACCGGCGCCACGCTCTCGCCGGCCACCGCACACCGGCTGCTCTCCCTCGCCGACAGCAGCGACCTGATCATCGTCGAAGACGACCTGTTCGCCGATTTCGAGCACACGCCCGCGCCGCGGCTGGCCGCGTTCGATGGCCTGTCGCGGGTGATCCAGGTCGGCAGCTTTTCCAAGACGCTGTCCGCATCGGTGCGCTGCGGCTATATCGCCGCGCGCCGCGACTGGATCGACGGCCTCGCCGACCTGAAGATCGCGACCAGCTTCGGTGGCGGGCGCCTGGCCGCCGACATCCTGCATGCCGCACTGACCGACAGTGGCTATCGGCGCCATCTGGAGCACGTGCGGGTGCGGCTGACCGCGGCGCGTGAACTCACCCTGGCGCGACTGGCGCCCCTTGGCATCACACCATGGACGGTGCCGCAGGCCGGCATGCTGCTGTGGTGCCGCCTGCCCGAAGGCCTGGATGCCGCCGCGATCGCGCGCCGCTGCCTCGCTGAAGGCGTGATGCTGGCACCGGGCAATGCCTTCAGCCCGTCATTGCGCGCCGCCGGCTTCCTGCGTTTCAACGCTGCACAGGCGCAGGATGCGCGGGTGTTCGAGGTGCTCGCGAAGGCAATGACGGCCTCACACGCGGACGCCGCCTAGGGGGTCGGGCGCTGCGCGTCGGGCCGCGTCGTCGTCGCACCCTCCCCGCCGAACACTGTCTGCGTATCCACGACATCCACCCCCGAGACCTGCCCCAGCCACCCATCGAACCAGGGCTTGTGCGAGGCACCGACGATGGACAGGACGCGGGAACCGGGGTGGTCACGCACGACCTCGAGAATGTTGGCGACCATGCGCAGATTACGGATCTCCCAGCCCTGCACCCAGATCTGCGGGTAGTGCTGCGGTGACACCGCGGCCAGCGTCGGGCGTACGTTGGACTCGGCGAGCACCTGCAGCGCTGCCGGATCGTTGACGCTGCGATACAGCGACAGCAGATCGTTGGTCGCGATGAAGGCCGCCTCGCGCTCCGTCATGGCATCGAACGTGGGGCCATACCCACTCCACGCCTGCTGGAGCGCTGCGCTGAATGCCTTGCGGTCCGCGATCTGGTGATTGTCACCGGTGTGGTCGTCCACCGCGTATACGCGCGGCAGGCCGAGCCGCGCGGCCAGCACCGCGGCGATCTGGTAGCTCTCATTCTTGCGCGTTTCGATCTGCCTGAGCAGCTCGATCAGGGTGCCGTCCAGGCCATCGCCCGCCCGTCGCTCGGCCACGGGCAGTTGCAGCCACTGCACGTACGCGGATGCCCGTTCCCCGGCTGCAAGAAACAGGGCGGACAGTTGGCGACGCTGCGCGGGCGTGGGCGATGCCGGCCAGGATGCCAGCGTCTTGTTGACCTGCACGATCGCAGCGGGCACATCCAGTCCGGTCGCCGTCTTCGCCGTCTCCGTGCTGGCGCAGTAGTCATCCCCGTAGATCGCGGAGTGGCGCTTGGCCAGGTCGCACTGTTCGCCGCTGATGGCTTCGATGGTGATGTAGCCGGGCTTGAAGGCGGCCAACCTGTCCAGCAACGGATCCAGTGCCTTGGGATCGAAGGCCTCGTGCTCGCTGAGGTGCACGCTGCCCAGCACGAGAATCTCCGTGCGTGGGCCGACCATGTCCTTGTCCAGCGCGGCAAGGTCCACAGCCGCATAGGTGACCGCAGGGAGCAGCGTTGCCAGGCAGCCGCACAACCGTGAGTAGCGTCGGTTCATCATCCATGACCTGAGAGGTGGTTGACGGCTGTTTTAGCAAGCCGCGGGGCCAGCGACACCTGCCGAATGACACGGGGACCAAAGGCGCCGTGCGGGGAGCCTGCGAAAGAAGTCCCCCAACAGCTGACGAGCACCCCCTGGCGGTCCAGAATGGTCGGCTCCCCGCGTGTTGCGGGTGTCTCAAGGGATGTGGCATGGCGACAACGAACACCAAGGTCGAGTGGATCAAGGGGGTGATGCTGCTCATCTTCTTTGCCATGCTGTTTGGTATTCCCAACAGCTCGCCATGGTTTGGGCTGGTGTTCGTATACCTGATGGCCGCCGGGCTGTTCATCGTGGGCAGCATGCTGTGGATTGCGTTGCGCAGCCGACGCGCAGCGCTGGCATTGAGCCGCACGCCACCCAAGCGCGCCCTTCATACCCGCGAGGTGAAGGCACTGGAGTGGTTCGGCCAACCCGAGCGGATCGTCTGGCGCATGCCGCGCGGCAACGTGATCGATCTTGAAAAAGCGGCGCAGGCCGCAGGCAACCGGCCGGTGGTGCGCACACTTCGCGGGCCATACCGGGAAATGGTACGTGCCCGGCATCACGAGCGGCATGCGTTCATCGGGGAGGTCGAAGTGCTCATGCTGCCCGGCGCCGACCACTCGCTGCGCGAGAACAATGAGGCCGACGTGTTGCTGTGCGGAACGTTCGCGGTGGTGCTTGCGTTGAATGGCGCCTGGCGGATCGACCAGGCGCCATCGTTGCTGCGATGACACGCGTGCGCACCGCGTTGTCGATCAATCAATAGCGCTGCTTGATCGGCTCACTGGCGTCCAGGTACCCCGCCGCTAGAGCCTTCTCGCAGGCGATGTAGCCTGCGTTGACGACGCGCCCCTGCGCGTTGAAGGCCACATAGTAGGGCGATGTATTGCCGCGGTTGCGCAGAAGGTAGTTGTAGCAGACGCCGTTGATGCCGGGCAGCACCATCGCATCCAGCGGCCGGCCCGCGGCGCTCAGGACCGACTCGCGCGTCGCGCCCTGCTGCAGCGAACTCATCACGACCGGATTGCCGCGATCATATTGCAGGACGCTGGGCATGCATCCAGACAGCGCTGCGGCCACACCACACGCCAGCAGGATCGCCTTGGTCATGGGGACGGCGCTCACTGCCGGCGCGCACGTGCGGCCGCCGCATTGGCGTCGCGGATGCGCTGGTGGCGCGCCTGCTTGTCGTAGTCGTCCTTTGCCTGCATCACGCCACCGGCGGCCTGGATCCAGCTGCTGGTCGTACAACCGGACACAAGCAATGACGCGGCAAGGGCTGCCGGGATGATGAGAAACTTCATGATTCAACCTCTCTGAAAGCCAATCGGCACGTGGCCGATGGAAAACTGCGCCGCACTACCGGCAAGCGCACATGAAGCGATGCGAAAAACCACATCGCGAAATCGGCAAAGCCATTACTGGCGCCGCAAACCGGGGCGGAACGATAGTTGACACGCACTTAACAAAAACGAAATGTGCCGTGTTTCTATTTTTGTATATTCCTATTCCATGCGATTTCATATGCGGTGCGGGACCTCGCCACAGAAGTTTCCGGTGAAACCTTCAATGCCGCGCCGCCAACGGGCTCATGGTCGTTGGCATCCGATCCTGGCTGTAGCATGCTGAGAGCAGCAGATGCCGCATACATCTACGCTCAGCCGATGCTGGATTTTCAGGGGACCGGATACACGATGAAACGCACGATGGTTGTAGCGGCGTCTGTCATGGCTGTCGCGTTGTCAGCAACCGCTGGACTATCGCTTACCCGGCAAAACCCCACGCCCTTGCCAATCTCTACTGGCGGAGCAGCGCAAGCTTCTGACCCGGCTGCGCGATCAGATCAGGAAGCATCCAGAACGCCAGGCCTGATGAACCAGACGACCAGACCTTCGGCGAAGGCAGGCGGCGAGCATCCTGCCGATGCCAGTGCCACCTCGGCATACGAACTGGTTGAAGCAGATCTGCGTTGTCAGATTGATCGCGAGGCCTCCAACACCGCGGGTTACATCAGGAGTACGACCGACGAGCTGTGCCGGGATTTTTGGCTTGAGCCGCTGAGTCCCAAAGAGGTGTTCACCGCGATCACCCATGCCGCCGAGCAGGGAAACATCCGCGCCCAGCTCGATTACGCGCTATACGCTTCGAGGATCTTTGAAGACGAACGTAACTCGTTGGATCCGGATCTCATCCGCGACTACAAACAGAACATCGTCAGATTCCTCGAGTCCGCTGGAGCGGCCGGCGAATCAAACGCATATGTGCGTTTGAGCGACATCTACAAGAACGGCATATTGGCCTCGAAAGACCCGGTCATGGCCTATGCATACGCGGAAGCATTCTTCCGCACAGGTTCAAGTCGGTATGGCGCCTCGTTCTTGAACAATGCCGCAGCTGGCCTGGACGGCGCCCAACTGCGCCGCGGCAAGGAACTCGCAAATCACCTTCTCAGCAAAAGAGGTGCATCGCGGTGACCATGGAGGAGGCTGTCGCGCCTGCGCATCGGCAGCGCGGTTGCTGCCAGGTGCCTGATTCAATGGTGGGCCCACCAGGATTCGAACCTGGAACCAAAGGATTATGAGGCCTCTACAGGGCTTCCACGCCCTTCCATGAGCGGCCCCATTTTAAGCTAAGTGGTTGATTTTCTCAGGCTATGCGACCACCTGCGCCCATCATCGTCCACCTCTTTCCACGGACAAACGGTCACCGAGCGGTCACCAATGGGCGCAATGAAGGGAATGCTTACAGCGAAGGGGCTCGCCGCTCTGCCGGCGGGCGAATGGGCCTCCGATCCGGCCCCGCGTGGAGCGGGCTGCCTGGACGTTCGCAAGCTGGCAGGTGGGCAGCTGCGGTTCTACTACCGATACACCAAGGCCAACGGCCAGCGAGACCGCCTGTTGATTGGCACCGGCCTGGCACTGACCGCGGCACGCGAATCAGCGGCGGCGTTGTCCCGCCGATATCAAGGCGGCGAACGGGATCTGCGCGACGCGATCGCGGCCGAGGCAGCTGCAGCGGAACGAGCGAAGGCCGACGCCTTGGCCGAATCGACGCGCCGCTCCGGAGCAACCCTGGGCGCACTGATGATGGCTTACGCCCAGAGTCTGGAGGATGCCGGCAAGGTCTCCGCCGCAGCAACTCGGGCTGCCATCAGGCGCCACATCGAAGAACCGTGGCCGGCCCTGTGGGCGCGCCCAGCTTCCGAGCTCGAGTTGGATGATCTGCTCCCAATCCTGTCCCGCATGGTGCGCGGCAAGAAGCTGCGCGAGGGCGGCAAGATCCGTTCGTACCTGCGGGCCGCCTATGCGGCGGCGATCGCGGCCAAGCAGGATGCGGCTGCCCCTGACGCACTGCGCGCGCTCAACGTATCTAGGAACCCCGCGCGCGACCTTGCGACCTTGGACAGCGGGCAGCCGCGCGACCGGGTGCTTTCAGTGGCGGAGCTTCGCGCGTACTGGCGCAGGATCGAGGCCATACCGGGACGGCAGGGCGCGCTCCTGCGCTTCCACCTGCTGACCGGCGGCCAGCGCATCGCGCAGTTGATCCGGTTGCAGTGGTCAGATCACGCTCACGACGCCGACACCGGAACCGCGTCCGTGCGCCTGCTCGACATCAAAGGCCGGCGCCGACTCCCCCGAGTGCATCTGGTGCCCTTGCTCCCACAGATGGCCATGGATCTCGCCACCCTGCGCGGCGACGGTGACGGGCCACACCTGTTCTCGCTCACCGCCGGGAAGACGCCCGCCACCTATGACGAGCTGCGAGGAATCATGGACCCGGTCGTGGCAAGCATGGTGGCCGCAGGTGAGCTGGCATCGCCGTGCACGCCCGGTGACCTGCGCCGCACGGTAGAGACGCGCTTGGCCGCGCTGGGAATGTCCGAAGAAATTCGCGGCCACCTCCAATCTCACGGCCTGAGCGGCGTCCAGAAGCGGCATTACAACTTCTTCGAGTACGCCGCAGAGAAGCGCGCTGCTGTGGAGGCGCTGTTCGAACTGCTCACCGGCACAGGTGCGACGGTGGTTCCGATTGCACCGCGGGCGGCGCAAGCAGCGGCTGTTCGGCACCGATCGGAGGCGGGTGCCAAATCAAGTGAAACGGCTTAATCGCTCCGGACGCTTAGCGAGACCGCAGCTACTCGCTGGGTTTGCCCGTGCCAGGCGCTCCGCGATCCTGGAAGGAGCCGCCTCGCAGGCACGGGGTTTTTGCAGAGGTCTTCCACGATTGCGGAGCGGCATCTGCCAAGACCGTGACGCGCCTAACGAACCCAAAGTTCTTCCCCCAGATCTCTTGCCGTTTACGCACAGAGAAACGGCCCCGGATTTCTCCGGGGCCGCGTTAGAGTTCTTGGTCCACTGACGACCGATAGGCCGCCTTACCAGCCAGTCTTGTCGTTCATATGTCACTCCATTTCTGTTTACAGGATGAAAAATCTCTTCAGTAGCGCACTGCTCAATCGATGTGTTTTGCCATACCGTTCGATTTGTGCTCTTGGTTCGACTCTTTCACACGCCTTGCCTGCCAATCTGACGCAAGTCTTGCAATCTCACGGTAGCAACGCTCGTTTTCAGCTTTGCTCCGCATGGCCTTAATAAAAGGCTCAAACACGACCCATGTTCGGATGACACGTGTGGCTTCTAGGCGATAAGCATACTCTTCACTCACCGCTCCAGCGTGAACAGCACCGCAGAACTCCTCGAACTCGTCTAGGTAAGAGGACATCACGGGACGGTTTACGTGCTCTTGTAACAGTCCGACTGATTCTGGAGTGATGGGACGCTGTTCCTCCATCTCTGCCGTAAATTTACACGCAGTGCCCAATTCCCGCATCTTCTGTCGCGTCTCAGTAGTGATGAGATCACCGAAGAATTGATGGTAAGAATTGATTTTTGAGAGGGTGGCAGTGGTCCTCGTTTGCCTGGCGATGAGCACCAGCGACAAGAGACCAATGCAGATCGCACCGGTCTGTATGACCGCTGCCACGCTAGCGTAGTTCCTCTCGCCTGGTGCCATACGCCAGATGATCACCGCACAGCCTGCCGCCACTGTCAGGGCGAAGACAGTAGCAAAGCCCCGCGTCCCTACAAGCGCGGACGCCTTTTCCAACATGTTCATCACCAGCTTCCTTGTGGTACTCCCCTTTTACAAATATTAACCAACTTTGAACAGGCATGGCAAATTGCTCGCTGCTTGGCGGGCGACCAGGCGCTCCAGTTAGTAAAATAACTAACAAGAGATGGCGAGGCGCACCGACGGACACAGCAATTACCGACGTTACGCGGCCTGATCATCATCGTTGGGCCATAGATGCCTGGCCATGCGATTGAACCGTGCGGCCTCGGCGCGGAGGCGGTCAGCACCCCGCCGACGTGTCGCCCTCGTCCGCCAGTCACCGCTTTGATTCCTGTCCAGTTCGTCGGCCTGTTGCCATAGCGACGCCGCCCTCGCGCGCGCCCAGCGCGCCTTGCTAACGCTCTTCTGATCCATGCGGCTACTGTCGCCGCCGGCGGTCGCACGCGCCGATACGGAGCCAACGCCGGCTGACTGCCTACCAGGTCCGGCTCTTCCGCTGGGCCACGCGGGCCACTTCGCGCTGATCGATCTCCAGGCGAATCCGCTGGTGATGCCTGACCGCCCACAGCTCCGACCCGATCACTCCCTGCTCGTAGCTGGTGCAGATCCGGCGTCCGCGGTGCTGCTCGTCAAGATGACGGTCCACCTCGACCCACCAGACCTTATCGTCCACGCGCTGAGACAGGCGCAACACCTCGTTCATGCCGCAGTAGATGGCATCGGGAAGTTGATCGGCACGGCTGGCGACTGAGCGCCATCGGAAGTCGGGAGGAAGCATGGCCAACAAGATACGGGTGGCCATCTCAAACTTCGCGACTGCATGCCATCGACTTGTGGCGGCCCCTTATGCCTTTCGGTCACATGCAATGAAGCGAGGCACACCTACAGCGCGCATGCTCTCACTTGTGGCTTTTTGCACAATACTTGACACATTAGACATTTGACTTGTAGCTTCACGGCAATCACTAATGCCAATGGGGCGCCAATGAACAGCCAAGTCACCTTTGACTCAATCAAGGTTCATGCAGGACAAGTCTTCACCCCTGGGTCTCCTGTCAACGCGATGGACTTGTTCGCGGGACGAATCGATCAACTGCAGAAGATCAGTGATGCAGTCTCTCAGCGCGGATACCACGCCGTGCTATTCGGGGAGCGCGGTGTCGGTAAAACGTCGTTATCCAACATCCTGATTCAGGTGATGCAGGGAAACGGCTTCATCGTGACGAAAGTCAACTGCGACGCGCAAGATACCTTCGATTCGATCTGGCGCAAGGCCTTCCGAGACATTACTTACACCAAGCAAGTTGCAGCGCCAGGCTTTCTTCAAACGATCACCGCGCAGGTGACTTCGATCGCAGCCGCACTTCCTTCGGAGATTACACCGGATGACGTGCGACGAACGCTTGCGGAATTGGGCACGCAGGCCAACATACTGGTCGTTCTTGACGAATACGACCGACTTGACCCGTCCTCGAATTCGCGCACCCTCATTTCCGACACGATCAAGGGCCTTTCCGATTTCGGCGTGAATGCCTCGCTCCTGCTAATCGGCGTCGCTGACTCAGTGAATGACCTTGTCGCTGGGCACCTATCGATCGAGCGAGCACTCGTTCAGATCCCAATGCCGCGCATGTCGAGCGAGGAAATCGCGATGATTGTGGACAACGGAATGGCGCGACTGAATATGACGATTGATGCAGGTGGAAAAAGCCACCTCGTCCATCTAGCCCAAGGGGTGCCCTACATCGCGCACCTGCTTGCGCTCTATAGCACCCGATCTGCATTGTCCGCCCAATCAATGCACATTGAACGAAGCCACGTCGACGAAGGCATCAACAAATCTCTCGAACAGTGGAACCAATCAATTCGAACTGCTTACTACGATGCAGTCAAAAGTGCGCAACCCGGAAATATCTACAAGGAAGTCTTGCTGGCGTGTGCACTTGCAGAGATTGACGAGATGGGGTACTTCGCTGCGGCAGCAGTGCGTGGTCCACTTCGAGAGATTACCGGCCGACCGCTTGATATTCCTAACTTCTCAAGCCACCTAAAGCAATTCAGTGAAGCCATCCGGGGCGGCATCCTTGAGCGCGTTGGTGTGGCCAGACGCTTGCGCTATCGATTTGTCAGCCCCCTTATGAAGCCTTACATCATCATGCGCGGATACGCAGATAGGCTGGTTTAAGGTGCCTGCGGGCCGCTGCTCAGGCGGCCCTGCACCCGGGCCGAGCTGCTTCGGTCTGGCGCATTTTGATCATGCGCCTGATCGTCGAATCCTCGCCCACTCGGCCCGTCAAATGGTCCCGAGATCCTTGACAACTGCCTCGCCGCGCTGCAAGAAGGCGGCGATGAGCCGCCCACCAGCTACCAATCTTCCGTCCTGGTCGTTCAAGTACTCGGCTTGGCGCCTTCCAGCAGAGAGGATCGCTTCAGGTTCAAAGCTGTCAGGAGCGCCACGCAACGGCTCACCGGGGGAGGCTATCCCGCCAACCAGCGACGCGACACGTGCGGGGCTCTCGACATCTGACTTCGCGTAGGCGGTGCCGACGATCTGGTTCTGGGTCTTAGACCAGCCCACCACCACGATCTCTGAGTTCAACTGATCCAAGCCCAACCCCGCGTCCAAGGCTGCTTGAACGTAGTTGGGCCAAAGCTGGTCCATGACGGGCCCGACCTCTCGCATGATCTGCTCGATGCTGAAGGCCTTCCGGAAGCTGGCCTCAAGGCACAGCTGGTAGATGCGGAGGAAGAACTGCCCGGAGCCTCGCCCCGCAACGACAATGTTGTGTTGAGGGATCAACAGCAGCTTAGCGCCCTCTGAGAGCTCCCCGCTGAGGACGTCTTGAGCAAGGGTGTCCACCGCCACGACGGCTTGCTCCGGTGTCATCAGAACGTTGAGGATACTCATCGATACCCATCTCATCGGACAGGCCTGAAATATCGCTCGACCGAACTACCATGCGCAACCCTGCCCCAAATGCTAGCGTTGGCAGCGGCTCCCACTCGGACACTTGCTCATGGATAACGAATCATTGGAAGGCGAGAGGATTGCCGATCTCCAGCATCAGCTTGAGGCACTCATGGGCCGCACAAAGGCTATGGAGTACGGGCTTCGTCTACTGATCGCCTCCGCCCCTGCACCTCTACTTTTAGAGAACGCATGGGCCAGGATGCTGCCTGAGTTGCTTGAGTTGCATGAGGAACCAGAGAAGGACAACACGCTGTACAAGCTCGCCTTGGTCGATGGCCTGAAAGTGATCAGCGACCAGTTGCACACCGCTGCGCACCTTAACAATTGAGGCGACAAAAATCATTTCATTTCGTTTGTTAGATGAGCATGCGCAGCATTGAAGTATCAGAACAGCGTTGAGGTAGCATCTGCGTCATCTGTTGAAGCCCAGCAGCCCCTCACCTATGACACTCGAGCCAAACCGTCTCCTTCTTCTCGCAGATCTCTGCATGGCAGCACAAGGATTTCGTCCGGCGAAGGGTCGGCTGGAGCAGCTAACTGCGCAAGGCATGCTCTGGCAAATGCCCACAAAGCCAAGCACCTTCGGGATGACGGATCAGGGAAAAAGAGAGCTGCTGTCTATGCTGAATAGCTTGGGCGAAGCGGATACGGTGGCCACCAATGACAGAGCGAAAACTCTGACCCCATCAGTTGCGGAGTTTGCGCAGGGCGTTTCATTTCTTGACGAAGTCGAACGCAGTGCAAGGTCTGGCCAAGTTCAACGACCTACAAGCGAGCAGCTTGCTTTCCTTACTTGGTTGGTTCACCAGCTCACACCCGCCAAACCCGATTCGACTAAGGCCAATCAACCTGGCACCTAAGCACACAGGCGAAATCACCATGCCGTTCACTGGCCTTTTCCAGCTCATAGAAGTGCAAGGGGACATGGCCGGGGCGCCACCTCGGTTCACTAAGATTTGCGCCGCGCAAGCTGTTTGCGAAGGCTGCCGGCAGTTCTCTTACCTGACCGAGTTCCAAGGAATTCACTCGATCCCTGGCGGGGCCGTGATCTCGTGCCCAGGATGTGGTGCCCGCCAAGCGATTAGCAACGCTCGGTTCGATGAGTTCTTTCTACGGTCGAAAAGTGAAGAGTGTCGGGAGCTTGGGGCTGGTGCCCGGTGCGCGAGCGATTGATATGTCCGACCCCGCTCAGCATCGAGCGGGTATCGATCACGCTTTAGCGGTGACCGACGGTTAACGCTGGCTACGCTGGGCTCTTGGACATTGGCTCGTTGCTGGCGACAATCTGCTTAGCCAGAGCTTCTGCAACGGTCAAGGCGCCCAGGCATGAGGACGCTCTCCAGTTGAGTGACTCGGCCACAACTGTCCCGACCTTGACTGAGAGCAGCGTCCAATCCGTTTCACTGCTGCGCCATAGCTCTGCCGAATAGCTGTAGCCATCGACGGACAGCGCTACCGTGTAGCAAGCGTCATTGAACCGAGTGCCCATCGGCGTCCTTCGCAATGTCATGGTCCGGAAGGCATCTAGTCGAATTTCCCCTGCGTAGCCTCCATGCACGCTCAACCAGTCCCGCAAGGCCTAAAAAGCAAGCAAATATCGACGCAACTCCCAGCAGACTGATCAGCAACTTCATGGGGCGCCTCGTGGCGAAAATTACGCATTTAGAATCGAAATGGATCTCCCCCACCAGTTCGAATGTAGTTCCCGTCCCCCAATGGAACTGGGACGTGCGTCACCATTTCTCGCATGAGACACGCGGAGGCGCCAAAGTTTCGAATCATGGCTCGTCGATATGTACACCACAGGATGAACCCCCCTAGCTGTCTGCCGGATCCGCAATTCGTAGGTGCGAAACACGCCACCCTCCATGTGACCTAAAACGGCCACTGTCTCCAGTGACTGCGTACCTCACCGCAAGAAGTGCGGCCTTTCCCTTACCCACGTGCCAACCCCGAATCTTGTCGTAGGCATATCTGTAACGCGCAACATGCATCCGCATCTGTCCCAGTCATTCGTTAAGCACTGGTCGAGAATAGGCGAGCTCCGACACATCTTGATGTATCGGAGCTAACTTCCGTCAAATATTTGACGTGATGCGCACTGCCGCCTCGTTAAGCCGTGCGGACGGACGCCTTGAGCTCGCCAACGGACCTCGCACGATGGAGGCCCGCGGGTCCGCTGAGTGATCGAGACCCGTCCCGCTTGATGCTTCGGCCAGAGGCCTCAAGCGGCCTCGTCTTCGGGCTCGACCTCCGCGGTGAAGGCATAGACCCTGCCCACCGTCAGCGCGCCGGCATCCGCAGGCGAAACGGTTAAATTCAACTGAGGCACCCCCGCCTCCACCGGAACGAAGTTGAGCATGATCGCACCTGGCTGGTCCGCGGTTTCCATCTTCATTTGCAGCTTTGCACGAAATTTCATGGATATCTCCTGATTGTGCGGCGACTGGAACGCTGGTCGCCGCGTCAGCGGTTGGAACTGAGCGGCATGGCCGCCTATGGCTCTTCGGTACTGACCACTGCGATGGTCTGGTTCTCGATCTGCGGGATCGCCTGGGTGGTGAGCGAGCCCTCGTAGATGAAGCTCTGGTACGTAGACCCCTGCTCGGTCGCGGTGAATGAGCCGCTGCAGGTGAAGTAGTACTGCTGCTGCCACCCGCCGTTGGGCAACTGCGGAATGCCAGCGTCACGATCGTGATAGGTGTTGCTGACCAATACGGCGGATGCCCGAAAAGCCTGCTGGGAAACCAACTCCAGACCTGCACCCGAGTTTCGACGTAGGCGTAGAACGGTGCTGGTCACGATTGCTGGCGGCGGCGGCTCGTTGCTCGAGGATCGTCCGTCATACCAGGCGGTGTAGTTCGGGGAGAACGTGCTGAACGACGCCACCACCACCCGCTGTTTGCCGTGCGCCGCGAAAGGACCGACCTCGACGTATGGATTGGCGGCGGTGCTGCTGGTGCGATTGGCGTTCTTCCAGATGCCTGCCGACAGCGAACCGCCCCAGTACGCGTTGCCGCTCACATCCATCCACATCGTGGCGTTCATCTTGTTGGCGGCGCCGGCACCCACGTTCGGACCGAAGTAGTCCATCAGGTCGCCGCTGCCAAAGCCGGTGCCGATGATCCGCTGCGAGTTCCCCTTCCATACGCGGATGTAGCCATCGCGCATCTCGATGCCTTCCGGTTGGTTCGGACTGAGGATCTGAAGAACGTTCGCCAAGATCTTCATGTCGACGACCTTGCCGTCGTTCTTCGTGACCATGCCGCCGGTCAAGCCGTCGGCCGTGACGTAGAGGCTATAGCCAGCCAGAGTTTCGCCTCCCCCCGCCGAGTACGGGGAAGGGCCAGTCTGCCCCTCTCGCATCTCTTCCAGCATCGGCTGGAAGATCCAGAAGTAGTTGCCCTCGTTGTTGCTGAGGCCCAGACCTCTCAGATAGAACCCGACCCTCGCATAGACTGCGCTGGCCGGCGCCACCATCGACGCGCTCAAGCGCTTCATCCTGTCCAGAGTGATGGGCGGGCGGACGTTCGTGGCATCCGCTGGACCGGAGTACTGCTCACCTACCGTGTTGCCGTTCGCGTCTCTGAAGGAGATCAGGATAGCCAAGCCCACCCGGTGGCAATTGATGTAAGCCGAGAAGCAGTAGCGCTTGCCAGCCACAACGGGTACGGGCTGCTCGTCACCGGCCCAGAACTGGGTGTTCAAGGCAAGATTCGAGGGTGCAAATCCACCGAAATGGACCAAGCCAGGCGGGGCCCAGTCAGGCCCGGCGACCAGCCCAAGTTCGTGCCACGTGCCGTTGCCAGAGTTCCACCATCCCCAACCGCGACGCCCATCCTTGAACAACGTATTGGAGAGCAGATTGCCGCCACCGGTCATCGTGTCTTTCACCATCGCCGTGAGCGTCTGCACCACCTGGGCGTCAGCCTTGCCCGCGACGCTAGCACCTACCTGGTTGACCTGCTGGCCGAGTGCGGTGATTTGTCCCCCCTGCTGGGTGACTGTCGTGGTTAGCGCGCTCAGCCCGGTGGCCGCAGCATCGGCAGTCGTTTTCGCCCCGTGGGCGTCTGTCACGTCCTGCCAGATCACGTTGTCGATCAGCAGCGCAACATTCTGCGGCGTCTGACCGTTGCGGCCTTGGATGGCCGCCCAGAGTTGGGCTTTCACCGTTGGATTGCTGATAGTCACGTAGCCCGAGATCTTGGTCCAATTCGCCAAGGCGTCCATACGCTGCGTACCAGTGGTGGGAGCGGAATACCACGCTCGTGAGCCAGCCGAATTGACGCCGCTCACCCCAATCGAGTAAGTCGATCCGCCCGGAGCGACAGCATCTGGGTCGTTCTTGAGCCAGGCCTCCACAAAGTAGACGCGACCTTCGTTGGTGAGGATCTCCGGCCCGAAGTAGACGTCGGTGTTTGTGTTGCTCGGGGCACCGGTGCGCAGTAGGCGCGCCGCCCGAGCACCGACGTAAGTCCGCGCCCCAGCGGAGCCGGCGATTGCTCGAAGCGCACCGGTCGAGGACTGTGATATCAAGGCGTCGGCCGCAAACCCCTCGAAGCCTGCATCGACCATGATGTTTGCACCCGCCTGCTGCGTGGCGGTGAGCTGCGCGTTCACTGACGTGATCGCCTGACCCTGAGCGGTGGTTGTTCCCTCCAGGGTCGTGACCTTGCCGGTCAGCGTACTGGTCGCCGCCGCATTCGCCTCGGCAGCCAGCTGGTCAGTTACATCATAGAGTTCGACGCTATCGACACGCACCACCGCGTTGTTGGGGTAGTTGTAGACCCACAGGCGCACGGCCCCGATCGTGGAATCGACGGCTTCGAAGTCGACGGTATATGTGGCGAAGCTGGTGGTAAGCGTCAGCTGCTTATCGCTGTAGCCTACAGCGAGGGTTTCCCGGTTCTGGCGCTGCAGGCGCAGCATCAGGTTCATGGCACCTGACACGCCCATTGCGCGCACGATTGCGCGGTATCGCCTTGCCCCACGGTTGGGAATCCACTGTGCATCCATCGCGCCCAAGGCAGGGTTCGACGACGTGGTACGGGTCATCGTTACGCCAGGGCGGTTATCGCCAGCTGTGTCACTCCATACCGGAAATGGCGTCTGCAGCAACCACCATTGCAGTCCAGCAGCGAAGTCGCTGTTCGGCACCAGATTATCACCAAGCGTGCGTAAGCCATCCAGCTTGGCATTCACCGTGGTCACCGCCTGCCCTTGCGCGGTGACGTTACCCTGCAGCGTAGTCACTGTGCCGCTCAGCGTACTAGTCGCCGCGGCGGCAGCGGCAGCAACTGCCGCTGCCTCTCCGACACTCGGCACCCACTGGGTAGCCACGTCACCTTGTTGAAGCTGCGCGTTGTCGATGTCGAGCTGGAGCGAGGCAGAGGTCGGCCCTCCGATCACGCGGTATATGGCGCGGACCAATGCAGCGTTCTCGGCAGCTACCACTGGATTCATTACAAAGCGCTGGAATGTGTCGCTGAGAGTGAAGTCCTGCGACACGACGTTCAATCCCGACGCACTACCCGCGGTAAGGAACTGCACGAACATGCGTAGCGTTGCTCCGGGCGTACCTTTTGCCCATACCGAGTTAACGTACTTCTGCCCGGCCACAGCCTTGGGCCGCATCGATGTGGCCGGTTCGACGCCAACATACTGGCCAGAGCCCACCAGCGTCGCACTGACGCTCACGAAACGGCCCGATCCCGGCAAGGGGCTATTGCCGTAGCTAACCAGAGTTGCGCCACTGGAAGACGTCTGCCAGTTGGGAAGGAGCGAGGCTTGGTTGTTGCTTGTTTCAAAACTGCTGTCGGAGAGCAGGTTGTCGCCACCTATGTTCTGCAGGCTGGCGGTGACATTGGTCAACGCAGTGCCTTGGCTCGTTACGGTGTTGCCGAGCTGGGTGACCTTGCTGTCCAGCCACGTCAGCGCACCATTACTGGCCTTGCCAGCCACGTCCGCCTGAACCTGCGTCAGCGCGCTGCCCTGTGCGACCAGCGTTCCCTCGATCACTCCCGTCCGCGTGGTGATGGAAGACAAGCCCGATGCGGTGGAGGCAATCTGCTCTTCGTCGGTGACGTCCACGAGTTCGAGGTCATCGACGAGGACGTAGCCAGCGGTATTGCGAAGGCCTGCAGACAAGCGGAACCGAACTGTCCCTTCGGCGATGGTGAAGACTGCCTCCACCAACGTCCAGTTGGTCCAACCCGAGTTGTAGACGCGCGACCACAGCAATACTTCCGTGCCATCAGTACGAACGGCACCCACGCGGATCTTGGAATTGTCGGTGTCGCCCACGTAGTCCGCGCTGACCTTTACCCAAGCCCGCAGCCGGTAGCGTCGCCCGACTTTGACCTCAATCCCCTCGTTCAGATTGGCCTGCGCCGAGGTCACCACACCGAATGGGATGCTGGTGCCTTTCAGGCATTTCCCACCACCACGCCCCTCCGTGGCGCTCACCGTCCATGCACCCGGCTGCCCGCCGGAGACCTGCCAGCCGGCGAGATCGTTGACCAGGTCGCCGTTGATCACCAAGTTGAGGCTCCGGCTCATCGCCGCGCGCAGGTCCGATGACAGCCTGGTCGTCGCTTGTGCATTGGACTGGTCCGCCGCCACCATCGCGTCCTGCAGGGTCGTCACCGAAGCGCTCGTGGCAAGGCCTCCGGTACCGGCAGGCATCCGGGCCTCCATGGTCCCGATGCGCTGCACCTGCACCTGGTCAGCGGTGGCGCGGGCCTGCATCTCCTGATACATCAGGCCGCTGGTGAGCTGGGCCGGATCGGATCCGGTGTACTGGCCACGCATCTGCACACCCAGCGTGGTAACACTCTGGGCAACGACCTGGTCTGCCTGCTGCAGCGCCGTCTGCACTTCCTGGACTTCGGCTACTGACGCCCCAGGCGTGGGACGACCGACGGCCACGTAGTCGTAAAGGATGTAATCGTTTGCCGTCTGCGCCACCGTCAGATCGAGACGAACCTGACGAACAGGGCTGGCACCGTTCCACGGGATATTGTCGATGTCTACCGTGGCAATACCGTTCGCATCGAATGATGGTTGCGCGGTGGTGGATGACTTTGCAGCATTGAATGTGGCATCAGCGTCGGTCGTCCACCACACTGTGCCCTTCCAGGCCGGATTTCCGACCTTGCGCATCCGCAGCTTGATGAAGCGATATGCCGCGCCGTCGATCGCTAGTGACGTGGGTGATGTGATGTATGCGTTGCTGTTGTTGAAAGGACGCAGCCAACCTTCAACAATGGTGGAATTTCCGCCGTTGCTTGCCCAGCCCTCAATAGCGCTGTCGAAGTACCAGATTCTCTTCTTGTCGAACTGCGTTCCGCTGCCCGCGGCGACACTGCCAATCTGCTGCGCCACCGACTCGAACTGCGACTGCGTCGTAGTGGCCAGGTTCTCGACAGCTGCCACGCGCTCGGTCTTTTCGTTGAGCACAGCATTGGCGCGATCGATCTTCTCCTGAGCCAATGCCTTGCTGGTGGTGCTCAGGTTGTCTGCCACCTGCTGCACCGCCGCGACGCGGAGACCGGTCTCCTGCACCAAGTTGGCATTGACCACGGCAAGATCGCGCGCCCGCGCCGCTGCCTCGCTGGCGTCGGCCAACACGCGATCGAGAGTCTCTTTGTCCAGTTGGCGCTGCTGCTCCACCTGCTTGCGGGTCTGCTCCTCCAGATCCTCCGTCAGATCACCGATCACCTCGCCCAGGTTGGCCCGCAGTGTCTTCTGGACCACCCGACTCGCCTCGGACAGCGCGCCGGAGGTGTTCCGAGACCGGCACGCGAAGGTCCAGTCGCCCGCCGGGGGCAGAACCGCCTCGAAGGCGGCAACGTGGTATCCGTCGTCGCCCAGCGGGGTCATCTGATCCCAAGCTGGCGCGGCAACTTTGCCTGCGCTGTAGCGGATCTCGACACCTGCGAAGTCCGCGGACTGCACGGTTTCGTTCAGGAAGCCCCATGTGTATCGCCGAACGCCGCCACTGATTTCGGCCACGTCAAAGACGTCAACCAGGACCGGCGGCACGTCTGCACCGCGCGTTGCGTACATCGCGGTAACCGCGACGCCGGCATTGCCTTCGGGGCTGTAGGGCCGAACGGTGATCGGGTAGACACCTGCCTGAGGGATACGCCACGTCGCGATGCGCGTGCGGGTGGCGGCCACCTGCTCAAGCTCGCTGTTCCGATCCAAATCGGACAGGACGATAGTCTCGCCTACCGGACCGGATACATCGAAGGTCGCCGAGAGCTCAGTGAAGACAGTATCGCCCTGCACGACCTGCTGTTCGGTGATGCGCAGATTGCTGGCCACGGGCCGGGTCTGCAGCAGAGAGCCATTGGGTGCCGGGATGTACTGGCCTGACTCGACGTACCGCCAGAATTCCGGGCCTTCCGGTACAACCGAAACCGATGCGCCCTTGAGGTCGGACTCTGGCTCGATGCCCACCACACGGACGCGGTAGCCCGGCGTCTGCTTAAAATCGAAGATCCAGATGGTGTCGTGGGCAGGGTTCTCGGCAGTGTTGCCCGGCAGCGGTGCGTCAGCCGGCCAGGTATCAGCCAGCCGGATCTGGTCCGTCTCTCCGGCGAAGGCGGCCACCCTGAAAACGCGATATACCAGCTCGCCAGGAATGCGCAGCCCGATAAAGCTGTTGCCCGTGGCTGGCGCGCGCACCTGATCGTCCAGCGTCAACACCACGGTGGATCCATCCCGGGTGGCCGACACAAGCCTGCCGCCGAAGCCCCACTGCGTCAGGTCGTGCTGCAGCGCCAGCACCGACATGCGCCGGTAACTCAGGTGCTCGATATCGGTGCTGAAGGAGATGTCCTTGTACTGGTACAGGGACTGCGCCAAGTGATACCGCGCCATCTTGGCCGCGTGTTCCTCCGTGGTGATGCCCTCGCCCGATACCTGGGCCGGGTTCAGCATGGTCTGGACACCTGGCGCAGTCACCCTAAGCGTCTTGCTCGACCAGTCCGAACGGTCCACGTAGGTGAACTCGATGCCATCGGCCGCATTGGCCAGCGTGTAATCGATCTGGAACTGCCCCTTTTTGATCGTGGCCATATTGACCACGCCCGACAGCGGCTGCTCATCCGCCGCCCATACGACCGACAGTCGACCGGCCGCCCAGGTCACGTTGCCAAAGCCTGCGAGTGCGATCGCCTGCAGCACGTCGTCATGGCTGCGCGTGTCACGAATCACATTGTCGTAGGTGTACTTCGAGGCCGCGCAGTGCAGCATGAATGCCTGCAGCGCCGCGATATCGATCTGGGCGTCCAGCAAGCCCAACCCCGCGATCAGGTTCCCACCTGGATCGCGAATGCCGCGCGCGTACGCAAGGATCTGGGCGCCCGGGTTGCTGGTTTCTTCGGTGACCCACTGGCTGCCCTTCCACACCGGGATCGGCGCGGCATAGGCCACACAGCGCAGTTCGTCAGGACTCCCGTTGAGCTGGCCAGTGGCCTTGATGCGAATGCCAATGCGAGGAATACCCGCGTAGCTCGCCGTGTCGGTCTGGATGCTCTTCAGGGTCGACCACGTGAAGTCGCTGGTGGCCCCTGAGCCGTCCGTATTCCGGCCCGCAATGCGCGCGCGCACCTCGTACTGTCCGGGCTCAACGTCCAAGGCGTACGTGCGCCGCTGCTGCTTCTGGCTCTGGCTGATCAGGGGGAAGTTGCCGAACACACGCCAGTCGGTAGCCCCAACCGATCGGTACTGGACTTGGATTGTTTCTTGGTTGTCCTTCGGCTTTCCCTTGCTGGTGGTGTCGAACAGCATGTAGTCGAAGTCGAGCTGCAACCGGATGGTGCTGGGCGAGCTCGTGCGCTGAACCCATGCGCTGGGCGTGCCCTTTTCCGCCGTCAGCGCTCCGCCCGCGAGAGTATCGACGTTGCTGTAGAGCGGGATCTTCTCTTCCGGCATGCGAGGGAAGCCGCTATGCCAGACCTGCACTCCTTCAAAGGTCGAAAGAAGGGCCTCGCCATTGAACATCGCCTCCACGCGCGCCACGTTGATGCCAGGCGTCAGCACCATGGCCATGAACTGGTCGTTGGCCTCGTAGAACGAATAAGGCTGGCTGGCGATGTCCGGCGCAATGCGAATGTTCCCTAGCACCAGCGGCAGCGGTTCATAGGGACGCGCCTGGTTGCGAGCCGAGCCGATCGTATAAACGGTAGCTGCGTCGCTTTCGTACTGCTTGGGCTTTTTCGGCCCCAAGACCTTGTTGATCAGCAGCGACCCGACCGCATAGATCGCGGCCTGCGCCATCCCGGCCGCCATAGCGCTGTAACCGGCAGCGACCATGGCCGTGCCTACACCTGCAGTAAAGATGGTCAGGGCGACCATGGCGACGATCAGCAGCGCCGTACGCCCGACGGTTCCTCGAACTTCGATGACGGTGCCGCCCTTGGGCCTGACCTTGTCGATGATCTGGTGTGGCACCCGGACGCCGTTGATCCGTACCTCCCACGCATCGCTCCCGTAATCAGGCACCGTCCTGGCTAGGAAATGCCCCAGCGTCTCCCGCGGCAGCATCTCTGCAACGATCCGCTGCTGGCCCTCCAGCGTCACCGGGTGGGGCGTGACGACCAGGGACGGCGGGCACGCAGAGAGCCCGTTCAATTCAGCCATTCGTAAAATCCCTCGATTCTCAGCCCAAAGTCGGGCAGATCACGGACGCGGTGCAGGACGGCACATCCGTTCTTTTCGTTGGCGTGGAGCACCCACGCCTCATGGGCAAGGAAAAAGAAAACCCCGGCATGGCCGGGGCGTTTCTGCAGCACTTCGATCATCAGCACAAGGTCGCCATCGACCGGCGGACCCTCCCGGGGTTTGGCGAAGGGCTTGGACAACTCACCCAGCTCGGCGGCGCCCTGCACGCCCCGAGGGCGCCTGCCAGGCACCACCACCTCACGACCGAAGAGCTCCCGCTGGACGAGCATCACCAGGTCGGCGCAGTCGAAGTCGTCGGCGCTATAGGGCAGGCCGACGTAGCGCTCCACATCTACCAACTTCACGTGAATATTCCCGGGAGCGTGAACTGGTTTGCCCTGAGTTTCACCGCCTGCTGCCGCATGATGTAGTCGACACCGCACTGCGCCGATGCCGTCGCTCCGGTGATGGTCACGCTGCTCACCGGCAGGAAGTAGTCGCGCTCGATAGTGTTGGGGTCTGCCCGATCAGAGACCATCAGCCTGGCCATCAGAACCTCGTTGGGACCGATGGACTCGAGATCTTCGGAGATACCGCGGCCGACGTTGTCCACCACCAGCTGCGCGCGCGGGGTCTGGCCCTTGGTGTCGTTCGGCAATTTGAAGTCGAAGGGGGCGCCGAGATAGACGACGCCCTTGCTGGTCCAGTCCTGGGTGTCGTTGACGATGCGGAGGGGGTTGGGGAGAGACGGCGCGGAGATCTCGAGGAACAACAGGATTCCGGATGTATCGGTCACGCGCTGCCGGCGCTCGGTAAAGGTCGTCATCGCAAGTACTCCACAACCGCGTCCATCCGATAGTCACCGGGCAGTTTTTCATCCGGGACCAGATCGCCCAGTGCACCGTTCTCGAACCGGGCCATGATCTGCTTGCCCGTGAACGGGTGAATCAGCGTGAACCAGCCAATGCGCTTGATGTCTCCCATGTACCAGGTGTCGAACGTCTCCCAATCCACGATGCTGCTGAAGTACAGCACCATGGCTTGCTTGACGAGCACCTGCGAGTTCAGCAGGCGCTGCTTTGGCACACCCCGCTCCATCTCTGTCCTCAACACGGACGGGTCAAAGGAGCGCTTTTGTCCGTCGAACATCACGCGGGCTACGGCAGGAAGGGAAGCCATCAGACACTGTCCTTCAGGCCGAATCGGCCTTTCATTCCCGAATACGTGGCACCGGATCCACCTGCGATGCGGCCACCGATGAAGCTGTCGACCTGGCCAAGCAGAACGTCGATGTCGAATCCACCCTGCTCGTTACGGCTGGCCGATGCGGTGGTGCCTTCCGGCGCGTTCAACACACGAACGTTGATGGATCCGCCGGAGAAACCGGAGGGCGCACCTCCGCCGACAGGGCCGCCGTCTGCATAGCCGCGCAGGCCTTGCCGCATGGCCTCAACGATGCCAACGCCGCCGGCGCGGGCGACGTCAGCCTGAGACCAGACCACTTCGCCCTTGTGTACGACGCCCGCAGGCTCGTTCACAGCACCATTGCCGGTGTATCCACCGGAGGAGTACCCGCCACCCAGGCGCATTTTCTGGAACAGCTCGTTGTTGATGCTGCTCGTGCCGGAGGTGACGGCCTGATTTCCGGCTGCCGTGACACCGCCGCCCCACATGCTGGCAAAGGCATTGGCCACGCCCATGGTGGCCTGCCGGGCGGCGATTCGAGCCAGGTCGGCCAGTACCGACCTGGTGAGGTCGGAGAAGCTGAGCTTGCCAGTGGTCGTGAACTTTACCCAGGCATCTTCGAATCCACCGATTACGCTGCCTACCGCGCTGCCCATCTGCTGGGCGTAGTTGCTCGCCTCTTGCTGATAGTTGGCCCACGCAGCGGCTGCCCCAGACAGCCAGTTGCCTTCCGCCCGGCGCAGGTCCTCATAACCGTCCTTGATCAGCTGCAGCCGGTCAAGGGTTTTTGCTATCAGAATTGCCCGCTCTTCCTCGAACGTCCCTTGGTCAATCTGCCCTGCGTTGAGCTGAAGCTGGAGCTCACGCAACTTGTCTGCTTGATCTGCATACGCGTCGTTGATGCGCTGCTGAATCTCGTACTCGCGATCCCCCATCCCGACTTTTTGAGCCTGGGTGTAGAGCTGACGCTCCAGAGCCTGGTTGCTCGCATCAAGGGCATTTGCATACGCGGCGATGACGCTAGTTCTGGCCCGCATGGCCGCAGCTTCTTCGGTCGAAAGCACCTGAAGCGCCGCGGCGCCATCGGTTCGAGCCTTCGTAAGACGTGCTTCCAGCTCACCGATCTGTCGGTTGACGCCAATTGCTTCCTTTCCGGCTACCACCTGCCTCTGCAGGTATGCAACTTGCTGCTCAAGCGACTTAGCCTGAGCATCTGTACTCCTCTGCACCAGCTCACGCATGCGGTCGTAGTACTGAGCCGCAGTGATCTCACGCGCGGAGAACTGCGCGCGCAGCAGCTGCGTGCCAGCAGTGATCTCGGCCTGCTCGGCCACCAAGTCATCCTTGTAACCTTGCAAGCCAGCAGCGCGCGTGGCCGAACCGTTTCCGGTTTTCGGCTTCTCCTTGTACTTCTTCTCGATCGCGACGACGGCTGCTGCTCGGCGTTCCTCGATCGCCTTCACCTGTTCAATCAGTCCCGCGGCTTCAGCTCGGCGCCGAACCTTCTCCGCTTCACCATTGATTCGAGCTATTTCGTCTTTTTTCTTCTGTTCTTTGCTGGCCTGCGAATCGATAATCGCGTCGGTGCGTTGGAGATAGTCAACGCTCGCGTCTTCTGCCGCCCTTAGCTCGGCGTCCTTGCGCTCTTTAATGAGGTCTGTCGCCAGCGCCTTGATCTTGGCAGACCGCTCCTTTACGTCTTTCTCGAGCGCCGAGATCACCATCGGATTGCGGGCCATGGGATCCCTAGATGCTTCCAAAGCGCTCAGCCGGGCAACGTCACGACGGTTGTCGGCAAGCATCTTCTGCATTTGGTCGGCCTGCGGACCAAAGCCTGCATTCACCTGCATCGCATTCCAGGCCTTTGTGGCTTCCGTCCACAAGTCCTTGAAGCCGCGGATCACGGGGTTCTGGCTGGCGCGGACCTTTGCCAACGCAATGACGGTTTCGTCTGCGGCTGCGCGGGTGATTACGGTCACCGCGTCCTGGTTGCGCCCCTGCTCCTGCAGCGCCTTGACCTGCTCATAGAGCGCCACGGTCATGAAGTTGACCTGCTCGTTGAGTTTCTGGGCATTCTTGACCGGGTCTTCAGCCAACTTCGCATACAGCGTGATGGTGTCCTCCAGCGCCTGTCCAGTGATCTCCTTCATGGCCACCGCGGCGTTCGCAACAGCCTGAAGGTTCTGCGCGGCGATCTTCCCGTTCGATCCGACGGCCTGCGCCGCCTCCGCACCAGCCCCCGCAGACACCTTCAGCGCATCGCTGGTCTTCTGCGCCATGTTCACCAGCGTCAGCGTCGTTGCAGCCGCCTCGTTGCGCGACAGCACCAGCGCTTTGGTGTACGCCTCAGTCTGCTTCTCTGCGCTGTACCAAGCCACCACTACCAAGCCAACGGCAGCGGCGGCCACGGTGTAGGGAGTGACCAAGCCCAGCAGCGCGGACGACACTCCCTTCAGTGCAGGCTCGACGCCGCCGAAGCTGTCCTTGATCTGGCCACCCTGCTGCACCAGCACCGTGAAGAACGGCATGCCGCCCTGCAAACTGGTGAAGATGTCGGTGAACTGCGCAGGCAGCTGACGCATCGCCTGCGCGGTCTGGCCGGCGGAGACGCCCAGGTCGGTGATGTTGTTCTTTGCCGGCAGCGGCCGGGCCGCCTCGGTACGCACCTCGCGCAGCTGCCGGGTGAGCACACCCAGCCCCTGCCTGATGTCAGCCAGGTCCGCACTGATACGGACGCGCAGATTCGCTGAAGGGTCAGCCATGAGTGGTGGTTCCTTGTTTCTGCTGCGCCGTGGCCTGGCCGCTCAATGCGGCCAGGTACTTCTGCCAGTCCGCCGGCTCCGCACCCATCGCCATGCGAGTGGCCACGGCGAATTGGGCGACTCGATCGAGGTCATCCCGAGCGGAGGCCTCCGTGAAGCCGCGAAGCTGCGCCAGGGTGTATGTGATTACGTCCGGCAAACGGTGGCCGCGGGCGATCAGGTACTGGACGACGTCGCCGAGTCCGTACTGTCTTCCGCCTGCGGCTTGGCCTGCATCAGAAGACGACGCAGGCGATGGGCGAAAAAATCGCGATTGAGCCCAACGACTGCCTCGAGCAAGTCGGCGACTTCGTCCAGGGTGCCTCCGGCGATCCATTCCGCGTCACGGCCAACAGCAACGGCCAGTGCAGCAGCAAGCTCTGCGCTGTCCTGCTCGAGCAGGTCCAGCAAGATGGCACCGGTGGCGGCGGCCGGTGCCGTATCGACCGCGCCGGCCATCATCGCCACCCGGGCGATGATGGTGCGGCTGGCCGTGATGAAGGGCCCGATCTGCAGCAGGCGAAGAGCGGTTACCTGCACTTGTTCGCCGCGAAAGCGCACGGTACGAGTCGGTGGGATGATCACGTCCAGTTCCGACACGGCTTACTTCTCCTGCTGCCAGTAGAAGTATGCCGAGATGTCCTGGCCGGTGGCCTTCGCGTTGTCCTTCAGCAGCTTGCCGGGCACGCTACCGGCACCGAATTCGTTGCCAATCAGGCCCATGCTCTCGATCACGCCGCCGGAGACCTTGTGCGCGGCCACGCGGACCATCTTTCCGCCACGAGCTTCATTGGCGCCGTAGAACTGAATCTCGTAGAACTTCTGCGAGGTGACCGCCGCTTCAACGTGACCCAGGTCCGCGTTCTTGAAGGTGACCTTGATGTTCGGCGTACCGGCCGCGGAAGGTGCTGCGATTGTTGAGCCTGCCGGGATGTACAGCATGCCGCGCTCAAAACGGTAGTCCTTGCCGGCCTCATAGGCTGTGGCGCCGGTTACCGGCTTAACCGTGGTCACCTCGCTCGCCAGACGCGACAGGGGCACAAAGCTGCCCGGAACGGCCAGAACCGGCTCATCGATAACGGTACCAGCCGCAATGCTGGTGGCCTTGCCGCGAGTTGCCCGCGCGAAGTTTGCCGGGTTGAAGTCGTGGAAGGTGTAGTTGAGGTTGTAGCCGGTCACGCGGTCGACGCTATTGGCCGTGCCGCCGCCTGGATTCTGGTTGTCAGCCAGTTCGATGGTGTTGGTCTGCGGCGCGATGGCGAACGCAGAGACATTCCCGACTTCCACGAACGGCTCTTTGCTGTTCCACTCGCGGATCAGGACGATGCCGCTGCCCAGGTAGCTGTAATCTTCGGCCATGGTGGCTCTCCAGTTGGGTTGCCGCTGTGCGGCGGGTTATTTCTTGGGGATGTGGGACTGGTAGGTGAGCAGTGCGCCCACCCAGCCGGCGCTGGCCTTCTCCGGCATCAGCGGCTCCATGCCGACGTACACCGGCACCTGGATGCCATCGGGGAAGTTCCGGGCCACTTCGCGGCTGTCCATGGCCGCCTCGATATCGGTCACCAGGTCGTCCAGCGCCTGTTGGTAGCCCTCCGTGTTGGCTGGCACCTTGGCGATGACGCTCACTGTCGTCAGACGGTGTGTGGTGGCCTTGGAGGGGGCCTCCGGGCGCTGCTGCTTCTCGATCACGGCCGTCAGCACGGCCTGGGTGTCCTGGTCGCCAGGTGTCGGTTCCAGCGTCCACCCGACACCGGCATCGGTCAGGTAGCCGTTCTTGGTGCTGATCAGCTGCAGCGTTGCGCCCATGGCGACCAGCAGCTGGCGCCGAGGGCTGGGGATAGGCTCAGACACAGGCCACCTCCCACACCGCCGTCGACTCGTCGGCACGGATCTTCTGCACCAGCTTGAGCCGGCGGCCGGTGCCGTCGATTCGTACCACGCCACCGGTGCGCGGAGTGATCTCGGCCAGCTGCAGCGTGACCCGGTCGATGGTGGTTGCGATCGGCGCCACATCATCCGCTGTGAACTGCTCGACGCCCTCGTCCAGCAGCACCGTGCACGGCACCCCTGCGGAGGTGCCGGGCTCGTGGTAGTGGGCAGCATCGGCAACGCCGGCTGCGCGGAAGGCTCCGAACGCAATTGCGTCGAGGGCCTGCATGAAAGCTCTCTGGTTCAAGGCAAGGGCCTCGCGGTTTCCATGGCCTTCTCCAGCTCGCGCTTCAGGAAGAACGGCATCAACCGCCTCCAGGTGTCCTCGGCCATGCCGAAGATGTCGTATCGCGGGGTGTAGGCGGCTGTGTTGGTGAAGATGAAGATGGATCGGACGCCGGATCCGCGCCCGATCCGCTCATAGATGCCCGGGCGCAATGAACCGCGGCGCTTGGTGATCACGAAGTACTCGCCGTCACGGTTGTTGCCCCTGCCCCGTCGCCGCTTCCGGCTGACAGTGGTCTGGTTCTGGTATCGGTCTCGCTGGGCGCCAAGCTGCGACAGAATCTTGGTGACCTGGCCGGCCGGCACGTTGCCGAACTGGTTCTCCTGGGCGCCGCGCCCCATTACCGCAAACTGCGTCGGCGACAACAGGCCTCGGCTTTGCAGCAGCCGCTCGAAGCCCTTCCGGCGCCTTTGGCCGCCATCCACCTCGGCCAGAAGGTACTTCGCCGGTGGCGTGCCCTTGAATGCCTCGTCCCGAATGAAGATTTCTGCGTAAGGCTGCGCCCTGGTTGCCTTGCGGTACATCGCCGCATTGACCGTTAGCGGCGTCGGCCGGTCGAATACCCGCGGCGCCTGGCGCTTCCAGCGCTCGCGGATCTCGTAAGCCACCTTGTTGGCGGCCTGCGATGCGGCGTAGGGCAGTTGGGACTGTTCCAGCTCGGTCAGCTGTCGCCCGAAGGCATTGTCGGGATCGACCCCGATCCTGATCTGAGCCATACAACCTCCTGCCCGGCCCGCCGAAGCGGGCCAGGCACCACTGGTTTACTTCGAGCCGGCCTTCAGGCGGATCACCGCATCAGGTCGGGTGTTGATGTTCAGCGGGTTGGACTGGCTTTCCAGCTGGATGCCCTTGTTCATGCGCATCGGGGCGGTCTTGGTGTAGTACGGCAGGCCGATGCCGCGCACCGTTTCCAGGTAGTCCGCCGGGGCGAAGCGGGTCAGGAACATGTCCGGCACACCCAGCGGGAACGCGATTGCTTCGCCTTCCGCCAGGGCGAGTTCACCACCGGTGTTGCCCTGCAGCTCTTCGAAGGTGATATCGCCGAAGACAAAGCCCTTGCGAACGTCATCGCGCAGCGCGGCACCGTCCTGCCAGCGCTCGTAAGCCTTTTGCACGTCCGGGTGGTCGGTCAGTGCGTCGAAGAAGCCAGCGCTGCAGAACACATGGATGCCGGTGTACGGGATGCCGCCCAACTTTTCCTCGATGGAGCGCTTTACGGCCATGCATTTCGCGCGGACCTTGCTGGTGTCCTTGTTCAGCTCCATTGCGATAACGGTCTGCTCGACACCGAATTCATCGTAGAAGTCGATGATGATCGAGCCGTCGGCGTCGAGCAGCTTGCCCTGCAGCGCGCCCATGCGGTGGTACTCGATGGTGAAGTCAAGGTCGCGCTTGTGCACCACCTGAAGCGCATTTACCACGGCGGCAACGTTGTTGCCTTCCGGGTCGGCCGGGTCATAGACACCTAGCAGCTGGTCAGCCATGACCGTCGAGTTCTGCGGCAGGTGGGTGGTTTCCAGCAGCTTCACCTTGCCACGCTCAAGGCCCTTGGGCTGGCCGGGAGCACCGCGCGGGACGTTCGGGACCAGCACCAGCTTGGTGCCGTTGATACCCACCTTGACGATGGTGGTGCCGACAAGGCCCTGTTCCTGGAACAGGCCCATGTCGGCCAGCCGGGTGGAGATGCGCGGCAGGTTGTTGATGTGGGCGTTCAGGGCATCGAAGCTCAGCACGCCCAGCGCCAGAAGAATCTGCAGATCCATGGTGATTTCTCTCTCGAATGGGGATACGAAAAGGCCCCGCCGAAGCGGGGCCAAGGGTCAACGGGTGAAAGGGGCGCTGCTCTGTGGTCAGCCGCCGGCGGCGGCGGCGGCGGCGATGGTGATGGTGTCGCTGACGGCTTCGTCCAGGTCGGTGGCCGTCACCTTGAGGGTGTAGTCACCGGCGGCGCTCAGCGTCGCGGCATCCCAGGTGATGACGCCGCCCACGGCTGCCTTCGCGCCGCCGCCGGCCAGGTTGCCGGTGCCGGTGGCCTTGGCCAGGGTGGCGCTGACGGTGCTGCCGGTGACCAGGGCGCCGAAGACGTCCTTCACGTGCGCCACGATCGGGCCCAGCGCAACACCGGCGGTGCCGGTCAGCGGTGCGGACACGAACACCAGGTGATCGGCGGCGTTCGACGCGATCGGCTGCTGGGTCCAGCGGGTGATGATGCCGGATTCGGCCAGGCTCAACGCGGCCAGCAGCTTCTGGTCAGCGGTGACACCGCTTGCCCACACCAGCTTTTCGCCGAACACTTCGGCGTCGCGCGCGATCGCCGCACCCTTGACGGCCAGCGCCGCGGAATCGGTGCCGGTGTCGATCGGGCCGTACAGCACCTTCACTGCGTCGGTGCCGTTGGCAGCGACGGTGTTGTCTGCCTTGAGCAGGGTGCCAGCGGACAGCATGCCCTGCCCGGCCGGCAGACGGATCAGTTCGCGGCTGCGCTCGCCGCCCGCTTCGGACAGCAGGAATTCGCCGGTACGGGTGCCGGCCAGGGAGATTTCCATCGTCAGTTACCTCGTTGCTTGTAGATGTGATTGGGATTCAGCTTCGCCTTGTTGTCGGCGGCGCGTTGATCGGCCATGGAAGCCGGGTGTGCGGTGACGACCTGGGTGCTGCGGCCTTCCTCCGCCTTCATCGACAGCAGCTGTGCACGCACCGTGTCGAGGTCGGTGTTCTTCTCGATGAAGCTGGCTGCGAGGGTGTCATCGCCACGCAGCGCCGCAGCACAGGCGTCCTGCACGGCGGTCGCATATTCGATGGCGCTGGCAGCCGGCTCGGCCTCCTGCAGTGGGCGCCGCAGGAGGGCCACCCCGAGTGCCGGCGGAAGCTCACTGGATGCGATTGCTGCTGCCAACGCTGCTGCCGGGTTCTCCACCACGGCTGCAGGCGGTGCGGGGGCGGCCACGGGCACCGGAGGCGCTGCCGCTGCTTCCGGCTCGTCGTCCGGCTCGGTATTGCCCGGCGCGGGCGGCGGTGCTGCTTCGGCGGCACCGAGGTGCGCGACCAAGTCGTGCCAGGTGCCGAGACGGGTAGCGAAGCCCACTGCCACGGCCGCCTGGCCGCGGTAGCAGGCCGCCTCGGTGGCGCGCACGGCCTCAGCCTCCATGCCGAGATTCCGCGCCACGGTGTCCACGAACATCGTGCGCATGTCCTCCAGATCGGCCATGGCCTCAGCATGTGCTTCCTCGCTGAGCGGGAAGTTGGGGTCGAAGTCGACCTTGCGGGCACCTGCGAACAGCGGGGTCACCTTCACACCGATCTGGGCGTTGTTGCCGCTCCAGTCTTGGTGATAGCAGACCACGCCGACCGATCCCACGCCGCTGGTACGGCTAACCCAGATCTCGTCGCACGCCGAAGCGAGGGCGAAGCCGGCGGAGTAAGCCTTGTCATCGACTAAGGCATATACCGGCTTTCGGCCACGCGCTTCGAAGATGTGGTCGACCAGGTCGAAGCAGCCCGACGCCATACCGCCCGGCGTATCCAGCCGCAGGATGATGGACGTCACCGCATCGTCGTTCAGCAGTTCGTCGAAGGTGTCGCGCACCGCGGCATAGCTCACCGGCCCCGGGCCGCTGGCGCCGGGCATCGGCCGGTTCACCATTGCACCGGACAGGTTGATCACACCGATCAGGTTCTGGGCGACGCCCACCGGCTGCCCATCGGGGCCGGACACTTCGAAGCGGTCGGCCTTCAGCACGCTGTCGTCGCTCGTGACCTTCCCTTCCAGATAGCCGCCAACCAGTGCTTCGCCGATGGCCGGCTGCACCAGCAGGGGCTGATTGAGGACCGCGGCAGCGAGCGAGGCCACCACGGGCGCACGGCTGCCGCGCCCCAGCATTCGGGCCAACAGGCCAGGCTTACTCGTCATCGTCATTCCCTTCATCGTTGTTGGCGCCAGAAACGCCGGGTTCATCGTCCTGCCGGGCACCGGAGGCGTTGGTTCGCCTCGGGTCACTGTCGTATCGAAGCCCGGCCTCGTCTGCACGCTGGTTGTCCAGCGCCTGCTCGGCATCGACCTGTTCGGGATCCTCGCCGGCGCTCAGCACCACCTTGCTGCGCGATTTGAAGCCTGCCCGCACCGCCTTGAGTTCGGAGGTGACGTCCTGCACCGGGTGGCTCCAAGGCCAGCCCTCGGGCACCCACAGGGTTTCGGTCACGTCATCGCGCAGGGCCGCATAGCGCGGCACCTTCAGCAGACCCGACAGCACCGCCTGGTCGATGAAGGCGTCGCGGACCCGCTGGCAGAACATCGGGATCATGAAGAGCCACTGGTCCTGCTCGATCACCCGGCGGAACTCATTGAGGATCAGGCGCAGTGCGCGGTCGGAGACGTTGCGCAGGTCGCCGGTGAGCACCTCGTAGGGCACGTCCTGGCTGGCGCAGATCGCCAGCAGGTGCCCACGCAGGAACTCGGCATAATCCGAACCAGCGCTGGGCGGCTCGGCGAACGTGATCTTGCGGCCGGGTGGCAGCTCCTGCATCGTGCCCGGCTCAAGACCACCGATCGCGGTGCCGTCGGCATCCTCACCGGTGATCAGATCCCCGACGGCATCACCGTCTTCGCCATCCGCATTGGCATCGGTGGTGATGAAGCCGGCGAACAAGTTGGCCAATGCCTGCCGTTCCAGCACCGCATCATCGAGGCGGTCCAGGTTGAACATGCGCAGCAGCGCCGGCGCCGAGCTCGGCACGCCACGCATTGCACCTGCCCGGTTCGGCCGGTACAGGTGCAGCACCTGCTCCGCCGGTACGCGAACCAGCTCGTTACCGTTGACGGTCAGCTGCATGTCTCCGGGGTGTTCCCGGTACATCCAGTACGCCACGCGTCGACCGATGCTATCGACTTCGATGCCCTGCCGGATCACGTTGCCGTTGCTGGCGACGCCGTTGTAGTACTGCGGGCATTGCTCCGATTCGATCAGCTGCACCTGCAGCGGCACCGGCAAGCCGTCTTCGGGTCGCCGGTAGCGGATGCGGGCAAACACCTCGCCAGCCTCCTTCCACTCCCGCCAGGCCAGCGCCTGCAGCCCGCCCCAGCCGAGCACGCCGTCGGCATCGGCGTACTTGCCCCAGCGCTCCCACAGTTTGGTGAGCTTCTTCTTGTGCTCCTTCGTGCCCCATATCGGTTTCGCCTGGATGCCGGTGGCGATGCCGTTGGACACGCTCTTGTTGAGTGCACTGACCATCCACGGGTCATTGCGGGCAAGGTGCCGCGCCCTGGCGAGCAGCGTGGGCAGGCCCAGCAATGCAGCATTGGGCCCCAGCGAGGATGGCCGGAAGGTGCGGAGGCGGCGGCCGTTGCCGGCGGCGCGGTAGCTGCTCTCGGCGGTATCAGACATTGCCGGTCCCCGATTGGTAGAGGCGCACGATGCGTCGACGCCGTGGTGCCCCTGCGGCCTGGCTAAGCTCATCGCGCATCTGCTTCAGCAGGCGACGCATCTCAACCAGGCTCTGGTAGGTCACGGTGCGGTCGGCATATCGGACGCTCAGCACGCCGGCCGCGATCGCAGCCTCCAGTTGCTCGACTTGCTTGTTGGTGAATGCCATTTCAGCGTCCCAGATACTTGCTTCGGATGACGCGGCGGGTGCGAGTGCGCGGCATTGGCGCCAGCGCGACGTCATCTGCCCTCACGTCTGGGTTGTCGTCCCACGGCGCGGCCCATGGCGGCGGCGCGGTCCAGTTGATGGCCGGAACCTTCAGCCACAGCGCCATGCCCTCGGCATAGCCGCACAGGTCGAACGCCTCATTTCGTCGCTTGGCCAGGTTCTCCCAGCCCTTTGCCGTCCTCGACTCGGCCGTCAGCTCGGCGTAGAACGCTTCCGGCAGCCAGTCGGGGAAGTGGTAGTAGCCCGGGCCGGGCTCTGCCCGCTTCACGTTGGCGTCTACGGTGTCCTTGAGCCTGTCCACGTTGAGCAGCAGCTGCGGCACATCGCCCTTCGACCCTGATTTGCGGTCCCGGCGCTTACTGCTGTCGGGGAAGGTCTCTCGGAACAGCCCGCCTTCGCGGCGCGCATCACCCTTGATCAACCTGACCCGGGCGTGCAGCTTCCGGGCCTTGAGCGAACGCCAGAACTCCAGCGCCCGCACCGATGTGCCCGATTTGCCACCCCAGTCGACACCCACCGCGTGGACCGGCATGCTGCGGCCGGTGCCATCGTCCAGCGGGTAACGGCGGCTGATGACCTTCTCGACCAGCCGCTCCCAGTCTTCCAGGTACTTAGGCGGATCCAGCGGCAGGAAGCCGCCCGAGCCGTCCTCGCGCTTGGACGTGCGCAGGGTGAAGGAATCCACCACCCAGCGCTCCAGCTGCCCGGATTCGCCGATGCCGAAGCCCAGCACCAGCACGACGAATCGGTTGGCCTGGACGTCGACCTCTCCCAACAGGAAGCGCACCCCAGCGGGCACAGCACCAGCCGCCCATACCTCGGCGCGCTCCTGCATTTCGTTAGGATCACTGGCGGACCGCGCTGCCATCGGGACGTAGTTGATCGCCCCGTCCACGTTGTGCGTTGTCTTCAGCGAGCGCTCTTCACCGGTGGTGGCGAAGGTACGCAGCGCATGGAGGTAGCGCTCTATCAGCGATTCCCAGGACTGGTACGACGCGGCGACACCGCCGAGCCAGTAGCTGGCGATGCGCGCCTCCGGCCGGTCACCGGTGACCGTTCCGTCGGCGTGCACGACTTGGCCCTCCGCAGCCCACACACCGCTGCGGTTCATCCCATCCTTCCACCGGTGCTGCAGGCCGACGCCGCAGTGCGGACAGTGCAACAGCGAGTAGTGCCGCGCCATCTTCTGCACGTCATCCAGCACGACCCGCTCCAGCAGTTCCTCCATCGGTGGCAAGGCGAATCCGTCATAGCCTGGCGCTGCCTGAAACCGCTCTCCGCACTCAGGGCAGGGCCAGTACCAGCGCCGCCGGTCACCGCGCGCATACAGCGCGGCGATGCCGGCGGCCGGTGGGCCTTGATGCGGGTGCAGTGGCTTCCAGGCGCCGTCGGCGTAGTCCGTTGCCGGGCTCGACTCGGCCACCACCATGCCGGCCGACATGTAGGTCTGCGTGCGCTTCAGGCCCAGGCCGAAGCACTCATCGATCGACAGGTCGCCGGTGTAGTTATCCACGTCCGTCATCAGGACGTCGTGGATGTCCTTGCCCGACAGGACCGACACCGAAGGCCAACCCATGCGCAGCGACATTCCCGACCGAAAGAACTTCAGCAGGATGTTGTCGTCGTGGGCGCGCGGGCTCAGCCGGGAGCGTAGTTCCGGACTGGCGGCGATGCTGCGGGCGATACGGGTCTTGCTGTAGTCCTCGGCCGCATCCTTGGACATCTGCACAACCATGGCGTCAGCCGGGTTGCAGGTGATCAGGTAGGCAAGACGCGCATCGATCAGCGAGATGGTCTTGCCCGAACGTGCCGGCCCTATGAACACCACTGCTTCGTAATGCCGGCTGCCGGTCGTATCCAGCGGCTCGACCATGTAGGGCGTGGTGTCCGGATCCCAGGAACCGGCGGCGCCGGCGGCATTGGCCACCTGCAGCACCCGTGCACCTTCGCTCACCCTGATCCGGCGCGGCGGCCGGATCATCTCGGCAACGCCTTGGCGCACGCTACGCGCTGTCGCGTACGTCGTCATCGGTGATGCCCTCGTACATGGATTGGCGGACGCGATCGCACTCGTCCTGAACCTTGACTACCTGCTCTGGTGTGAGCCCGGCCTTTCGCTCGAGAACATCAGGGAGCGTGTCGAAGAACTGCACGACCTTCTTCACCAGCTCGGCGTAGTCGGCCTCGACCTCTGCGGCCGGGACCAACTGCCCGATGGTCGATTCGACCTTCAGGCGCTCGTTCTCCGACTGGTAGAAGGCGCGCCGCTCCATCGGCGGCAGGTCGCGTGGATCCACCACACCTTCAGCGCCGAAGGCCGCAGCGCCAGGATTCACCAGCGCGGAGGCAGCATCGGCCAGGCGATAGACGTCGTGCCCCGCCCGCTTGGTCAGCGGGGGAACGCCGGCCTCCTTCAGGCGCTTGCTGGCAGTGCGGCGGTCCATTCCGAACTCATCAGCCAGCCGGGCCACGGACCAGCCTTTGGTGAATTCGTGGATGTCAGCCATGTCCTACCCGATGCACAGCCTATTCAGGCGTGAAAATGCGGTTTCTCCCGAGAAAATCCGCCAAAAAGGAGGCCTGTGGTGGAGCACCCTAGAGGCCGAAATACTGTCTTTTACCGGGGTCCGAATTCCCCCCGGTGGCTGTGGATAACCCCGGGGGCCCCGCCCTGTTCAGCTTTCTGTGGATATCTTGTGGATATCGACCATTTTCGTTCAGTTTCATCATCACAGAAGGTATCGTGAAACTATTTCGTGAAACATGCCTACTGGACTGGGGCAAAGGCAGTGTCAAGCCGCTAGGCGTGGCACAGGCACTCATGGGCCCTTGTCGGGCACGGGCTTGCCCTGCACCTGATCAATGGCATCGAACTGTGCCTCGTAGCGTTCCAGGCATCGCTTGCGGCCGTTGCTCACGTCAAACACGGCTGAAGGCCTGTCGTCGCGCACCCAGCTGCAGCGTTTGATCAGCGCGGCGTCGATGGGGACATAGGTAGCTACCGGCACCTGCAAGACGGCCGGTGCCGGAGGGTTTTGTTTGGGCACCGCCGATTGGCAGGCGGTCAAAAGAGCGGATGCGGCGATCACGATGAGTCGCATGTCAGTACCCCTTCAGAGCCGGGCAGGCCGAATCGAGCAGCTCGAGAGCGGCCTTGCAGGTGTCAGGCCGCTGCTGGTATCGCTCGCGCCATGTGGTGGCGGCTTTCTCGGCCGCCTCAATCTTGCCGGCCAAACCGTTCAGCGCGGCGGCGCTCTCGGCCTTCATGACTTCCAGCTTCTGCGCCTCAGCCCGGAGCGTCTCCGCCACCTCGGCCAGACGGGCATCGCGCTGATCCACATCCGACTGCAGACGAGCGGCATCGGCCTTCCAGTCCTCGCGTACCTTGACCACCTGTGCGCTCAGGTCCTGGATCCGCTGTTCCTTCTCATACGCGGAAAGACCGGCGACCATGAAGCCAAAGGCCAGCACCGCGCAGATCACCTTGATTTTGCTGCCAGGCTTACGCAGCCATTCCACCGCATCGGCGACAGCGCCGACGATGAGGCCCCACAGAGATGTGGCCAATCGAATCAGTACGCTCATGGCTTCTCGCCTCCGATGTTGCCGGTGATGCGCTCGACCACCTTCAGGTAGCCCGGCAGCATTCGGCGGATGACCACGCCAGACAGCCCGGCCAGCGGCAACTGCGGCGCACCGGCCAGCGACGGGAACCAGGTCGCCGCCACGGCAATGAGCCAGGCGGCCACGATGGCGTAGGAGATGACGGCCAGACCCAGCGCCAGGAGGCGCGTAGCCGTTTGGAACCAGCGGTGTCCCCGGGTACGGCTGGCGTCAGCGGCCACCCGATCAGCGTCCTTCTCCGGCAGCAGAAGTACACCGATCAGCGCGCCAGCGATCGCCACAAGCAGCACGGACTGGGGTACGCCCAGGATCATCCGTTCGGCAGCGCGCAGCGCATCAGCCGTCGCCGGTGCCACCACAGCGGCGGTGAAGGTGCCGACGATTGTCTTGAAGGTGCTCACGGGCTCGCTCACTGGATCCCCTGCACGTAAACAGTCTTGCCGGAGCGCTTGACCGCCGTGAGCTGCTGCCGGCGGCGCCGCGGCCCGTAGGAAACGTGCACCCAGCTGCCGAACTCCTCGATCAGCTGGTCAAATGGCAGTCCCAGCGCAACGATCTTCTTAGCCACTTCTACCGAGGTCATACCCGGCACGTGAATGTCAGCGGCCTGCCCCAGCCGGTGCTGGCTCGTGGCCGTGCCGCCGACCGCTCGGTTCACTGCTTCGGAACGAAACGCCGAGTTGACGCGCACAGGCTTGCCGAGCGCATCGCGGAGCGGCTGCAGGATCATCTCTGCCAACGAACGGAGGCTGGCGACCTCCGCTTCGTTCGGGACGTTCGGCATGTTCTGGTCGGTGACCGTCAGCTCGGCCAGGCTGAAGTTGGCAGTGAGTTGCATGGTGACCCCAACGGTAATGAAGCTGAAAGGAGCCCGCCTCGCTGCCGGCTAGGCGCGATCGTTGATCCGGTCTGGAGGCGGGCGAAAGACATACCGGGCAGTAGCCCGGTTAGGTGGTGTAGATCAACTCAGTGCGTGGCACGCCAGCACCGCCGCCTACCGTGTATCGAATGGGGACGCTGATGCGGCTGAATCGGTCGAACAGCCCACGCATCGCCGGGTGGTCGTTGATGGTCAGGATCGCCCTACCCTTCAACTTGCTCATCACCCCAGCCAGCTGCTCGTACTCTTCCAGCGGGAAATCTTGGCCGTAGCCAGTGGTCTGCCAGTACGGAGGGTCGAGGAAGAACAGCGTCTCGGGCCGGTCGTACTTCTCAATGCATCGTTGCCAGGGCAACTGCTCGATCACCACGCCATTTAGCCGCATGTGGGCATCGCTCAGATCCTGTTCCAACCGAAGCAGGTTGATGCGCTTCACGCCCGTCGGTCCCACCCCGAGCGTTTGGCCCTCCACCTTCCCGCCAAAGCTGAGCTTCTGCAGGTAGTAGAACCGGGCCGCGCGCTGGATGTCGGTCAGCGTGTCGACGTGCTGCAGTTGTGCCCACCGGTACATCTCACGACTGGTCAGGGACCAGCGGAAGTGCCGAACGAATTCATCCAGGTGGTTCGCCACAACGCGGTACAGCCGCACCAGCTCGCCATGCGTGTCATTGAGCACCTCGATCTTCGCCGGCGAGCGTTCGAACAGCATCGCAGCACTGCCGGCGAAGGCTTCAACGTAGCAGGTGTGGTCACGCTGGTTGATCAGGGGCAGCAGGTGTTTCACCAGGCGCGTTTTACCGCCCGGCCAAGGAAATAGGGTCTTTGTGTTCACGTCTCAGCTGTTGCGACATTTGTTAAGCAAACTGCTCGCGCTCTCCGGAGAGCGGCAGGGCTTAGGCCAATGGCACGCGGCTGAAACGCGTGTACTGCGGCGGCGCCCCGGTGCTGGCAGGCATCGGGGCGTCGCTCTGTTTAATGGTTGGGCTTCGCACCCATAAACGACGAACCGCAGGTCACTGGACCTCCCGAGTCCAGGCCTGCGGCCGTTGAGTGCGGGTTGATCGGAACCTCGCCCACGGTAGCTACTTTGGCCTAAGTCTGGTTCCCGCTGCAACTGCGGTAAGGTTCCTTACCGCAATCGGGCGAATGCGGTAAGTTTCGCGGCGACTGCGGTAATGTTGCTTAACGAACTCACGCTAGCGCGTGTTGCTTCGGAGGCGTTTCAGGATTTGAGCACATAGCCACACGCCTTGAGTTCGTTACTGACTTGTGCCTTCCAACCACCAAAGGGGTCAAGCTCGACGTAGACCACCCCGCTAATATCATTGGGGGTCTCGATATCCCCCTTCCTGAGCGCGCACACATTCTCTCTTCCGAGCTTACCCATAAGATAACCATGCTCGAAGACAACGTTCTGACGCGCTCGATTTCTATGAGCAAGATCCTTCTCGTGGTGGCCACGCCCTTCGTCACACGCGGTGTATAAAACCAACGCGAAATCGGCATCATTAGCGTAGCGCTCAATTTTTTCGATGATGGTCATTCCAGAGCTGGCCTGCTCATGAAGGATGATTGAATCCAGACCAAGCGATTCAATAAATCGCGCCACATCCAGTTTTACTGCCTCATCTCGACCGTGGACTATAAAGACCTTTCGCTTGTTTCGAGCCACGACCGGTGGGAGGGAAGTACTTGCGTCCTGTGAAGCGATAGGGTGAGTCGTTCCGACCTTAGCGTTGACGGCTTCAGGACCAAACTCAAGGGCGTCAAGAAGAGGCGTAAATTCCTTATTTAGGAAGTCGCGCCGTTGTTGATAGCTTTTGAACTTGTCCCCGATGAATGACCAAAAGCTGTGAAGGTCCCGATGGGTGCGGACAAACGATGGAAGGTAGGGCGATAGGGTTGCGTCCCCGACAAACTGCGCACGAAGTTGCGAGTACTCTACGTCGTCTGCCTTTCCACCCGTTGCACGGGATGTCAGCATGTTCAACAGGTACTCCGCCTGCTCGTAACGGGACCTCAAAGCGGCAGTAGACATATGTTTTCTACATTGGGAATTATGTACATTCTGCTTGATTCAGCCAGCGTTTCAACAAGCGCGGTCGCCCGGCCAGCGCACGTTAGTTGAACACCCTTCCGCTGAACTCCTTCCGGCCATCTTCAAGCGCCTGACGCAACGTCGCGGCCGCGATCCCATACACCCGCAAGTACTCCCCCTTCCGCATCTTCGCGGCCTTGGCCGCATCCTGCGCAGCGACCTTCCCCTCTGGCCACACCAGATCGTTCACAGCGTCCTGCAGCACCAAGCGCATGCGCCATCGATCGGCTGCGTCATCCATTCGCAGCGCGGGCTTTGCGCCTATGCGGCGCTGCCACTGGATCTGTCGCATTACACGCCTGGCCAGGGAACGCCCCAGCGAGGACAGAGACACTCCCTGCCCTCGCAGTGCCACCGCCAGCACGACCTGCTTGGCGACAGAGTCCCGCATCATGCCTACTGCGCCGGCGATATCAGCAGCCGTCAGCGGCGGCATGGTTGCCCTTCCGTCGGCCGGCTCGCGGAAGCTGCCGCCAACCAGCATGCGGGCGATCAGTTCGAGAGGGTCACGCTGCAGGGTAGGCTCTGGCACGGGCACGCGGCCACGACCCGCGGTGACCGCTGGAGATGCCGGCATGGAGAATGGCTTCTGCACCCAAGCCCGGGCGGCAAGTACCTCCGCGTCAGTGCCAACGTGCAACTCCCCCCGGGCGCCACAGCGCGCGCAGACGACCTGCGCTGTGCGGCGACTGTCGACACTGCCTCGGGCACGCACCCGCACATCGTCACTGCCACAGTTGCCGCAAGCCTTCAGGTCCTGAACCGGCATTACCTCAGCCGACATCAGCCCACCTCGCCGTTGCTGACCCAGCGGGACCGGCCATCCCGCCAGACCTCCCACACGCTGCCGTCGACCTGGCACCTGATGGGGCCTTCCTTTCCTTGGAGGTACAGATGGTGGGTGGCCTCGTCCAGGCTGAGGAATTTGGGAATCATCGGGAGGTCTCCATGGTTGTAACGTTGGTTGATTCCAGGGCTGCGCCCTGCTGCTGTAGGAACTGCTGGGCCAGCGCGCGCAACTGGTTCTCGCCTACGTCCAGGCGCTCCACCAGGTGTTCCCCTGGACTACGCACGCCCTCGATCTGCTCGCGCTTCACTCCGAGCACGTCCGACACGATCGGGTCGCTGCCACTGTCGGACAGCAGGAAGTAAGCCATGACCGGCTCGGCTTGGCCGTCGCGGTGCACACGGCCGATGCATTGCTCATGGACGCCGGGCGACCAGTCCAACTCGCCGAACACCACAGTGCTGCACACGTGCTGCAGCCCGTCTATGCCGGCACCAGAGCGGAGGCTGATCAGCATCACCTGACTGTCGCCGGCGATGAATGCCTCCTTCGCCGCCTGCTTCTGGTTCGGCGACTCGCTGCCGGTGTACATGACCGGCTTGTACGCGGCCAGCTTCTCCTGCCAGATGCTGTAGACCTCACGGTGCCACCCGAACAGCAGCACCTTCTGGCCGCTCTCCAGCAGCAGCCTGACGAACTCGGCCACATAGGGCGCCTTGGCCACGCCCGTCGCTTGCCGCAGAAGCCGGTCGAATTCGCCGGCGGCCTGCATCTTCTCGCCGCGGTACTGCTCGTTGGCCCGCAGGATGATCCGCGCCAGCGCAGCGGCGTCGCCGGTGATGGCGTCCAGCGCCTTGGCGTCGGCCTCCACCTCGTGCGGGATCTTCGACAGCGCCGGGAGTTCGCGCCCTACTTCCTTGCGGGTGCGGCGCAGCATGATCCCCTGCCGCCGCAGGTACTGGCCAAACTGCTCTGCGTCCTGCAGCTTGGCCTTCGCCCCCGGCGCGGCGATGCACCATTCCCTCAGGAACTCGTCATAGGTGCCCAGGCAGCCCGGCAGCAGCGGGTCGACCACGTGGAAGAATTCGCACCCGTAGTTGTAAATCGGGGTGGCGGTCAGACCCATGCGCAGTCGTGCTCGGCTGGCCAAGTGGCGGCAGGCGCTGTGGATGCTGCTGTCTGGGCTGCGCAGCTGCTGGCATTCCTCGAACACCACGTACTGCGCAATCTCCCCCAGCGTCTCAGCCCAGCCCCGGAGCTTGTGATAGCTGACCAGGATCACGTCCGGCAGCGTGTCCCACAGATCCTTGATCCGCTGCTTCGGCTGACGAACGAGCGGGTACGGCGCCCCCTTCCTGATGTGGTGCACGCGCAGCTGCGGCGCGAACTCGGCCAGCTTCTCCGGCCAGTGGTTCGGCAGCGCCGCCGGGTACACCACCACCGCCGGCAGGTTGCCCGGCGCAGCCATGGGGCAGATGCCGGTGACCGTCTTGCCGAGGCCAAGGTCGTCAGCCAGCAGCAGCCCGCCACGGATGGACAGCTGCGCCCCCGCCACACGCTGGTACTCGCGCGGCGGCTTGGCCAGGGTGAACTCCGGGATCTGCACGCGGCCGGCCAGCAGTTCGCCTAGGCTGCGCTCCATATCCACATGCTCGGCGGCCAGCAGCTGCAGCGCGCGCTCGGTGTCGGCATCCATCGAGAGCGGGTAGCGCTGCGTGAACCACTGCAGCTCCCGGCTGTTCTCGGGTGTGGCCGACAGGTCGATGTGCTCAGCGGCGTGCTGGCGCACCCGGGGAAACACGCGCTTCATGCGCGCACGCACCTGCGGCTCGCAGATCACCCGCCAAGTGCTGCCGGCGGCGCTGTACAGGAGGGTTCCGTAGGTCGTTTGCATCACAGTGCCTGCCTCTTCAAGCGGATGATGTTGAAGGGCTTGCCGTGCCAGGCCGGCCGGGCCACGAGCGGGCGTTCGCCCCAGCGTTCGGTGGTCACCAGCAGCACCCCGCGCACCTGCGGCAGGTTGATGTAGCGCCCGACCTGCCGCAGGGCATCGGCGAGCGAGCCGGCCACCTTTACCTCGATCACCAGGCCATCCAGCCAGAAGTCAGCACGGTTGCTGGCGTCCAGCCGGTACTCGCGCACGTGCGCATGGCCCGCGCTATCCAAGACGGTGGCCAGAACCTCGTGCAGCTGGACCTCCGACCCGTAGCGATACCCAAACCCGGCAAGCAGCCGGCCAATGCCTTTGAGCTGCAGCTGTTCTTCCATGGCAGTTCCTGGCTTCACCGGTGCCACATGCCGCTGCGCGACGATCAGACCACCCATCAGGAAGCCTCCGCAGCCAACTGCAGCCTGGACGCCCCGTCGGCCTGCGCCCAAGTCATCTGGCCCCGGTCGATGTTCTCGGCCAGCCGCGACAGACCCTTGGCGGTGACCAGTACCTGCTCGTGCACGCGCTCCTGCTCGCCTTCCGTCCGCTGCACGCATGCCTTGTGTACCAGCACGCCCTGCTGCAAACGGGTCTGGTATGCCAGCCAGTTCTTGCTGCCGGCGCGCCGGTAGATCCAGCCGTGCTCGGACAGCCAAGCGAACAGCTGGCGGGGCTGCACCTGCAGCATCTTGGCCGCGGTGCTGATGTTGAAGGCGCCATCGGCCTGGGTCAGCCGCAGCAGCGCGCGGACCTGCGGTTCCTGGTACTGCACTCGCGCCTCAAGGATCTCGGCTTTCTCGCTGTAGGACAGCAGTAGCGCGCGCAGGGTCGCCGGATCGGTCAACGCCTGCATCGGGTCGGGGGCGGGCGCGCCGGCCGCCAGCGCGTCGTAGGCGCGGATCACCTGCAGGCTGAAGCTGGGGCTGATCCACATCGCATAGGCGTAGACCAGCTCGCGCACCACGTAGCTACCGCCATACCGGCCGGCGACCGAGTGCACGGGGTAAACCCGGGAATCCCCGGATTTGACCAGTTCGGCCACCAATTCCTCGGTCTGCTTCAGGCGCTGCCAGTCGCTGGGCTGGTGCCGCTTGGCGCCGCCGGAGGCCTGGTGCAGATCGTTCAGGCAGAACCTGCCCACATCGTCGCGGCGCACGCTGGCGCCTCCAATCATCATCGCGTTCAAGAGAACACCTCCGTTTTCCAGCCGCCGCCTGGGGCGCGCTGGACTGCCAGGAACCGGAACGGGTACATCGCCGCGGCGACTTTCACCTTCACGCGGGCGTCTTCCTCCCAGAAGCCCTTCACCTCGTGGGCCTCCAAGTCGCCGGCGCCCGTCATCACGAAGAAGTCGATGGTCAGATGCGTCTTCTCGGCCAACTTCAGCTTCACGGACTCGAAGCGGAACCATGCGATCGCGCCGGCGGCCAGCTGCAGCGTCAGGTGTGCGGCGTAGGCCTCTTCGGTCTTGTTCATCTCGCCCGGCACGTGGCGCGGCCTGCCGCGCGCGACCTTGCCGGCGGCGTTACCGCTCGCCAAGGGCAGCGCGGCGGCTGGGGGCCGGTAGACACGTGCCGCGGTCGGTTGGGGCACTGCAGCCGCTGTACTGGCTTCGACCAGGCGCCGCATCCCCTCTGGCATCTCCTGGGTGGTGGCGTAGCGCAGCGAGCGGCGCCCCTTCGTCTTCGGAGCCATCAGGCGGATGCCTCTGAAGCAGCCCACACGCGCATCGCGCGCTGGCGGAAGGCCTCGAATTCTTGGCGCGCACGCTGCTGTGTGGCCTGGTGCTCGCGGTCCATCTGCTCGAGCATGCAGTCGAACTCGACGTTGAGCAGGCCCATCAGCTGCTGGATGGTCAGACCACCACGGGTGCGATGCGTTGGTGCCGGTGCCAGCTGCGGCATGGCCAGCTGCTGCTGGCCCGAGGGCGGAAGCGGCATGCTTTCCACGCGGCCTGAATCGGTAACTGCCCAGGTGGCCACAGGCCGACCGTCGCGGCCACTGGCGCGGTTCTCGCAGCGACGAACAAGCCCCTCGCGGTCCAGCTCTCGCAACAGCCCGGCCGCGGCAGCCGTGGTGAGCAACATGGCCTCGCGCGGCGCGCCTGCCTCCAGTGCGGCGTTGCCCATCAGTTCCAGCGCCTCAGCTGCAGTGCTGTCGCCATGGATGCCCAGGCAGAACAGCACCAGCTGCCGCTGGTAGGCGCGGATGTCAGTCGGCTCCATGCATGCCTCCGAATCCCAGCTCAGCGGCGGCCTGTGCCATGGCACTGCGCGCCGCATCGCGATCGCGCACAACCTGCGGTTCGAGCTTCGGCGCGGGCAGCGCGGCCACCGCCGCGGGTACGGCGCCGCCGTCCATGACGTGCTTCACCGCACGCTCGTAGGCGTTGGCCAGCATGCGCTGCTGCACCGCTCCGCTCTCGGCTGTGGCGTAGCCGTGCAGGTCCAACCTAGACCGCACCAGTACGGTGAATCCGCTATGGGCCTGCCCGGGCCGCATCTGGCCATCAACTTCGGCAAGGGCCGGGATGCCGAGGCACATCGCACGGAACTGCCCGGGGTTCGGCGGCCACTGCAGGGCGCTGCGCAGGCAGTTGGCCAGGCCGTCTGCCACCTGGCGCGGGGTGATGCCGGTCAGCACCTGGAACCACAGTTCGCCTGCGGTAGTCAGGCCGCCGGCGTTGTTCACCGGGGAAGAGCCGTTCTCGCGCACCCACTTCCCGGGGAACATGCCAGCCATGCGCTCCCATACCGTCCACAGGGCACTCACCGCGCGCTGATCCGGGTCAGTGCTGGACGAGTTCGAAGTCGGCGTCGATGACGTCGCTACCTGGTCCGCCAAAGCCGCCAGCTGCCGAGCGCTGTTCGAATTTGCGTCGCTGCTCTGCGACGTGGTCGGCAGAACCGAGCTGAGAGATTGCATTGGGGCCTCCGGTGATGGTGGTGTTCGTCGGCGTTGCGCCGGCGGCTTTTCGGCTTCGAGCGGTCTGGATTGCCCAGGGGAAGGGCTTGGCGACAGGCGGAGAACGGGTCAGCCCCTCGGCTGCGGTGTCGCCCAATTCCTCCGGGGTCACGCCTTCAGCCAGCGCGGCGAGAAGGTCGGGATGACTGGGGTTGGTCGAGTGGCAACCTGCCTGGCGCATCAGCAGGCACGCACGCCCCGCATCGGTCACACCGCTCAGAGATCTTTGAGCGTGCAGTGATGTATCTGGAGTAGTAGATATGGGGTCTGGGGTCTGGTTACCCGTGTTCACACCTGTGATCACACCCCCTGTCACGCGTGACTCAGCGTGACTTGTCACGCGTGACATGCAGTCGGAAGTCACGCGCTCGTCGCCAGTCACATGCGTGACGTGAAGCGCCTTCAGCTGCGCCATGGTGGCCATGCCGTCCGGCACGACGCCCGCATTGCGGAGGTCTTCGAACAACATCGTGCGTCTGGCACGAGTGCGTGCCTGCCGCTCGGCCTCGCTATTCTTCCTGTCCTCCCGGCGCCCCTGGCCTTCCGCGATGCGGACCTGAGCGGTTGCGATCTGTTCGTCGCAGCGCTTGCTGTGGCGCAGACCATCCTCAGCCACCGGGAAATAACGCTCGGCCACCTTCTTCACTGCGGCCTTGTCGCCCGAAGTGATGGCACCGGCGATGACGTACAGCTCCGCCAAGCTTTCCGGCAGCGCCTGCTCTTCCGAGTAGTAGGCGAGCATCAGTTTGAAGTAGACACCGTGGTCGGTCAGGGACAGCCGCGTTGTGTCCTTGAGGTAGTCGCCGGGGTACATCTCGAAATAGATCACACCCGATCCCCCGCGCCGCGCAGCAACTGCGCCTCCTTTGGGCGGCCGGCGAAGGGCGCACGGTCGTCTGGCAGCTTGTGGCGTGCAGCAGCAGGATCGTGCACGTCCTGCAGCGCGGTCAGCCATCGGTATGCGGTAGCGCGAGAGAGGCCGAACTGCGACTGGAGCACTTCCACCTGCAGTGGCTGCGGCTGCTCTCTAGCCCACAGCACTACGTCCACCATCGGCAGGAGCTGCACGACGTTGTCAGGGATACGGCGGCCGACGGCATCGAACTCGCCGACCACGGCAATCGCCCAGCTCACCATGACTGCCGAAGTCATTGGCGCCCACCACTGACGGCGCGCGGTGCCAGATCCTGCAGGTGGCCGGTGACGTAGCGCTTCGCGGTCACCAGCTCGGCTTCCAACTGTCCCATCTCGTCCAGCGCGCGGCGCAGTTCCGGGATGTCCTTCGGGCAGATGCGGCCGTCGGCCAGGATGTTGGTCAGCGCTTCCAGAGTGTGTCCAAACTCGACCGACAGACGGGCTACAGCCAGCACGCCAGCATGCGGTTCCATCATAGGGATGCGCGCACCCAGGAAGCCGTAGCGCTGAGCCAACTCGCGGGAGCAGGCATCGCGCCACTGCGGCGGCAGCGCGCGTACCCACGACTCTTCCAGGTCTACTGGCATCTTGACCGTGCCATTGCGGATGCGGCCAACCAGCTGGGCGTTCGCCTTCAGCGCGCGCTCGATGCTGTCTGCGTCATCGCCGGAGTGGAACTGGACGTTGCGCTCGCTGGGGGCCACGTCTGCCTGGTACTGCTCGGCGATTGCCTGGGCCAGGCTCGTGTCGGTGTGGCCGCTGTTACGGATAGCGTCAGTCGTGTGGCGGAACACCACCGCCGATCGCGGTTCTTGGTACTGAGGATCAGGCTTCATTTACGCACCTCGGGAGGCGATGCAAAGTGGTCGCCATGGACAGGACGACCGGAACTCAGGGATTTGGAGCCGCCCTCCTTGCGCTAGGCTGGATGTGCGAACAACACAGCCCGCAAGGAGGGCGACATGGAAAATGGCGATCAGGTGTCAGGGGGCGACGATGCGCTCGCTGCAGCAATTGGACACATCAAGGCGTTGGAGTACGCAGTCCGTGTGCTCATTGCTTCGAATCCTCGACCGGAGCTCTTCCACGCTTCGTGGCAAGCACTGCTACCAGAGATAGCAGCCACCCATGCATCGCTTCCCAGCAACGAAATCGCTTTGTTCCGCACAGGCTTGCAGCGCGGGCTTGCGGTGGTGAGCGAGACGACCCGGCTTGCGGTGGAAGGCCCGAGGAAAGAACAACCTCGCTGAGCCGCCGGGGGGGCATTCCGTCAGCTAAGGCAGAAGCGAGATCACTGGGTTGCGACGAGTGGCGGCGAGCTTCAGTGCGCATCGCTCAGGCCCCCTCTACCGGGACGATGCGGTCAGCATCTGGGTCGTTCTCGGATGGAGGCTGGAGCGCCTGGAAATGCGCCGGCATCAATACGAACCGCAACTTCAGTGCCCAGAGGTCGTCAATCTGACCTTCAGGCCACTGATACACAGCCGACGGGGTGATGCCGAGAGCGCGCGCAAGCGCGGCGCCGTTGCCGTCATAGGCGGCAATCGCTTCTTCCTTGGTGATCCGGGGCATATTCATAACGCCATATAAGCACGCTTCTATACTAGATGCAAGCACGCTTACTTAACGGACTAATAAGCTCGCTAACATGACAACTGCCCTCGCCACCCGCCTGAAGCGCGCACGCATTGAGTGCGGAATCACAGAACCTGCCGATGCTGCCCGCCGCGCCGGAATAACCGCATCCGCGCTCTATCAACTCGAGGATGGCAAGACGAAGTCGCTCAGCGGCGAAACGGCAGTGAAGCTTGCCCGTGTCTACAAGCCCTTCCGGGTTGAGTGGTTGATTGCGGGCGAACTGCCTGAGCGCTGGGACGAGTACCAGGGATCCGCGATATCAATCAGTGAGACACCTGCTGGCTATGTTCGCCTCCGAGTAATGGAAGGCGAGGCTTCAGGGGGCTTTGGCGCAATGAATCAGGATTACCCGGACGTGGTTCGGGAGCTCGACATCGCAGAGTGGCAGGTTCGGCAGCAGTTAGGCTTTGTGCCGGAGGGCGATCGCGTGCGACTGGTAACCGTGCGCGGGGATTCGATGTATCCCGACATCAAGAACGGCGACGTCGTGTTTGTGGACGTCGCCAAGGACTACTTCGACGGCGATGGTCTGTATCTGATCAACCTGCACGGATTGACCTACGTGAAGCGCTTGCAGCTGCTGCGGGATGGCCTGCACGTAATCAGCACGAACCGGAAGTACCTGAGCGAGGTAGTGTCGCCCCAAGAGGCCGATCAGCTCCATGTTGCCGGCAAGATACTGGGCCTAGCGCTGCTGCGTAGCGCACAGGAAGTCTGAGGCTAGAACGACTTCGCGTCCTGCAGACGCCGAGCTTGCTCTCGATTCTTCTCGGCATTGGTGCGCACGGTGATGATCCCCGTGTTCACAGCGTTCACAATTCCGTTGAACTGAACTTGCACGCCAGGTAGATCCCAAGAAGCCCGGGGGCTGGTGAATTTTGCGCCAACACCGGAAACAACCTGGACGGTGTCTTCCGTTGTTGGTTTCCCGAGCTTCAACTTCAGCTGCTCGAAAATTTCTTGCGCATGCACAAAGCCGTCGGTGGAGACGGTCAAGCCAGCAACCTTGCCGCCAACCACGGAAGCAAACACAGCCCCCGTCCCTAGCGGTCTTTTGTTGCTCATCGGAACAATTCTCAATTCGGCGTTATTGCGAAGATTGGTTTCGCTGCCGGATCGCATGTTGCTCGCCATCCAGCAGGCTGTGGTGGCTGTTTCCGTTTTGTAAACGGCGCCGGCGTAGGGGAGGTGCTCCACCGGGCACTCCGGCCCGAGCGCTCCACCAACCTCGATCCCCATGAATTCGAAGACAGGCGTCTGGTTGACCTTAGCAGGAAGGCCTATGGTCTCAATAGGTTCAAACCTCGGACGCTGATCAGCAGCAGTCGCCGTACCCATCGCACAACCTGCCAATAGAACAAGCCCTTTCCGCCAATCCATCCCCGTTCCTCCGGCTCCATTTGGGGTAGTAGCGTAGAAGTCCGCTGAATAAGCGTGCTTGCATTGAACGTATTAGCATGCTTTTATATCTCCGCAGCCGGCTTCTGCCGCACACGGAGAGAAATACAATGCCTTTGACCAACAGCAACCTGCGATCAGCCCGCCTCGGCCTTGTCGCCCTCGCCTGCTTCATCGTCTTGGGCGTTGCAGCCTGGGCCGTTCCCGGTGACGCGCCGGCAGCGGATGCCACAGAGGACGCCCCCGATACGCTGGTGATCACCAGCCCCCGAATCTGCGCAGCCTTGGCTGTGTACGAGCTGGCCGCCGCCGATGACTGGGCCCTGCGCGCCACGGTGGCCAACACCAGCCTCAACGCTTTCCGCGACGCCAGTCATGTCCCCGACTGCGCGCCCGGGATCGCCAAAGCCCTCACCCAGAACTTCCAGCCAGCACGATGGCAGCTGGCCCTCGACGCGGCCGATGCCGTGCTGAGCGGCTCTTATCAGGTCTCCCCGGCGGCATGCGTCCGGGCGAATGCGGTTTTCCCCCTGCCGATCGCAGATGGCGAAGAGCGGAGCACGTCTACCGTGCTGACCCGGGCGCAATGCGTGATGCACGACCTGGCTTTCATCGAGGTGGCACCGTGATCACCGGCCTTCGCACTGAGCCGCGTGCCGCAATGGTCGGCAGCGCCCGCCTGCCCCTCAGTCCCACCGAGTCCAAGGTACTGCAGCTGATCATCGATGCCGGCGAAGCTCCCATCAGCCGCGCATCGCTGGAACAGAAGTTGTACGGCGCCAACACCCGCAAGTCGAACACGGTGGAAGTGACCATCTGCCGCCTGCGCCAGAAGCTGGGACAGCACGGCTACCGCATCAACGCCACCCGCAACCGCGGCTACACGATCAGCCAAGGCGGTGCCGCATGATCGCCACAGTCACTTACCCGCTCGCCGTGCGCGCGGCTGGGGCAGCGAGGGCCGTAGCCACCGCAGCCACCAGCATGGGTTTCTCTCCCAATCAGGCGGCAGCTGCCGCAGACGTTGCAGCCTTCGCCGTGCTGGACCGCCGAGTCAGCGCGGGCCGCGCCATCGCTGACGTGCGCAAAAGCCTGCGCCGAATGCTGCGCACCCGGGGCGGTGACTCGTGACCGAGAACGACTTCTTTGAGCACATGCGCATCGGCATCCCGCCGCTCGCGCGACCGATAGCGCCGGCAACCCACCGCTGCGAATGCGACCCGACCAACAACCATGTCTGCTACGACTGCGAGGCCGTCGACCACGCGCTGCGCCAGCACGCCAGGAGCGAGGACCACATCGAATGAGAGCGCCTGCCATCAAGCTGCCGGCACCGGCAATGACCCAAGAGCAGCGCGCGGCATTGGATCGCGCCAAGAGGCCGCGCCGGCACCCGTACCGCATCCACCAAGCCAGCGGCCAGGCTCAGCGCGATGCGGCGGAGCGCCTTGAGCGCATCGCGCCAGGCACGCACAGGCTGGTGCGCTGATGGACGGTTTGCATCTGCTGGGCGGCGGCCATGACGCCGTGTTCGCCAGCACCGTTCGGCCGACTGCAGAGCAGCGCCTGGAGCGGTACCGGGCAGCACTGATCGCGCACCCCGACCGCTTCCATGGACTGCGCGTGCAGTTCGGCGAGATGCAACAGCGCGCAATAAAGGCAGGTCACCGCGTCAACTACGCCGGATGGCAGAAGCGCATGCCATCCCTCTGGCCGCGCGGCCGGCGCGACTGCCCGCAGGGCTGACCTGGCGCGGCACTCCATCGAAAGCACCGCTTAAACCGGCCGCCGTGCCATCGATAAGAACTGATTTGGAGATCACATGTTCCTTCGCAATCTGATCCTGTTCCGCTTTCCCAGCGCCACCGACTTCTCCGAAGTTGATGCACTGCTGCCTCAGATGCAGCTGAAGCCGGTCGGACCGCTGGAAATGACCTCACGCGGCTTCATTTCTCCGTTCGGCCGGGAGGAAACCACCGTCCTGTCCCACCGTATCGGCGACTGGCTGTGGCTCACGGTCGGAACTGAGAAGAAGATCCTGCCGGCCGCGGCGGTTAACAACCTGTTAGCGGTAAAGATCGAGGAAATCGAGCAAAACGAGGGGCGCAAGCCCAGCGGACGTGAGCGGAAGCGCATGAAGGACGACCTCCTGCACGAGCTGATGCCGCGCGCCCTTGTCACCTCTGGCCGCACCGACGTGTTCCTGGACCTGAAACGCGGAGTGGTGTTCGTTGATAGCAGCAGCCGTGGGAATGGCGAGAGTGTGATCTCCGATATCCGCACCCTGCTGGGCTCCTTCCCTGCCATGCCACTGAACGCCGAAGTGGCCCCACGATCGGTGCTGACCGGTTGGATCGCTGGTGAGCCCCTGCCGGAAGGCCTGAGCCTTGGCGAAGAAGCCGAACTGCGCGATCCCGTCGAAGGAGGCAGCGTGGCTCGCCTGCAGAAACAGGAGCTACTGAGCGATGAGATCGGCCGTCACCTGGAGGCCGGCAAGCAGGTCACCAAGCTTGCCTTGGTCCTTCAGGACAACCTGTCGTTCGTGCTGGGCGACGACGTGATCGTGCGGAAGCTGAAGTTCTTGGATGGGGCGCTGGACAAGCTGGCGGACACCGACGAGCACGGCCGGCGCGCAGAACTGGACGCGCGCTTTGCTCTGCAGACCGGCGAGTTGGGCCAGCTGTTCGACGTGCTGGCTGCTTCCTTCCGCATCAGCACCGCGGGTGCCTGAGCATGGAGACGCCGACCGTCGCCTCCACCGTCCGCGCCATGCGGCGTGCAGGCGCCGCGGGTGAGCCGGTGTCGGCCGACGTAGTGCAGGCCTGGGCCCAGACCTTCCTGACGCAGCTGTACGGCCCGCAGAAGCCGGTCCGTTACGAATGCAAGAGGGTGTACAGCAACGAACCGTGGCAGGAGGCCGAGCCGGAAGACGTGATGCACGGCCGGCGCCGGAACCTGCAGATCCGCGCGCTCTACCTGCACCCGCCCGCTGGCAAGCACAAGGACCACCGGTGGCCGCCCGGCAGCAACGGCCAAGGCGAATGCCTGGAATGCGGCGAGACCGAGTGGCTCGCCGGCCCCGACTGCAGGCCCTTCGCCCCGCTCCGCGACCGCAGATCCGATCTGCCGTTCCGGATTACCTGGGTAATCGCGCCGCTCGAAAAGCTCCACTACCTCGCAAAGCACCTCAACCCTTTGGACCGCGACAAATGGCGAAAGGAAGCCACCTACCTCATCGACCGCATCAGAGACCACGAGAAGGGAAGCCAGCCATGACGACCCACACGGAAAAAATAGCTCCCGACCCACAGCTGGCAGCTGGCCACGCAGCAGGGGATGGGTGTCACCGTGGACGAGATCGAGCTGGCTGCGCTAAGGACTGCATGAGCCTATACCTGCCTTCGCAGATCCCTAATGCACTCCTGAGTTTCGGAGGAGAGATCGAGCTCGACTGTCCCAACTATCGCGGGATGCTGCACGTAATACCTATGCAAAGCGTTGATGGCCTCATTGATCAGGTCCAAGAGCTCAAGACCAAGCCTTACGCGTGGAGCGGCGATTGCCCGGCGATGTCCGATTGGACAGGACGTAATTTCTTCGATGGTGGTCACCGGCGAGCTGTTGAAGAACTGCCAGGTTGTAAGAACCGTCAGAAGCATGAAGCTATCGGCATCCTCGAATCCTTGCAGGCGATCTGTGCACGATTCCAGAAGGACAAGATCCGAGAACGGCTTTCTATCCACAAAAAATCGATAGGTTTCAACTGGGGAAGCCGCAAAACGGTCGGGTTGCCACTCCAGCAGAGCTGTGATCAGGGGTCCTCTCGCGTAGGAAAGCTCACGCGCGAAGGCATGCGCGAGGCGGATCGCTTGCTGGCGATCCTCGTCCTTCTGCGCACGCCATTCCGCAGCTTGCACCGCAAACGCGGTTTCTCTCGCCTCTTCTGCCGCGCGCAATGCGACTCCGAGCTGGCGGTGTGCGGTGACGAGAGCGGCGACAACCGCTGCAAGCGTGGCGCCTGCAGATGCCCAGCCGGCTGCCTCAGCCGTCCAGAGAGCGGGCACTCCAAGCACCAGGACAACGATCGCCGCACCCACGCCCATCGAAGCAACTGTCCAGCCCAACGGGTACGTCCTTACCACCCTCGCTACGTCCATCTTGCTCTCCCCGACATGGAGCCGATTCTGCCATGAACTACATCCAGCCCAACGACCGCATGTATGCTCTGGAGCGCGCGGTGCACCTAGCAGAGCAGCAGGGGGTGGGTGCGCTCAGCACCAGCGATGGCGCCCGCAGCTACATCGCGCACTTCTTCTCCCGTGAGATGCGCCGACACGACTTCGCGACTTACATCGGCAGTGAACTGGCCGCCGACTTCGCATGCGCGCTTGCCCAGCACCTATCCACCCGCCAGCCCGGAGCGAAGGAGCCTCGCGCGTGGCTGATTCACTGGTCGCATCAGGGCGGCCATCCCGAGGCAACCACCAGTAAATCTCGCGTCGATGCAGTGGGTTCCCTGACCACCCCGCCGCGCATCGAACCGCTCTACGATGCCCCGCCCGCGCAGGGCATCGACCTCCACCGGCTGGTTCCGCCGGAGTGGATCAGCGAACAGATCGGTGGGCAGATGGATGACCTGACGCTTGGACAAGCATGGCGGCAAGGCTTCAACCAGTGCCGCGCCCGCGTGCTGCTGCTGGTTGAGCAGGCGGCGGGCTTCCCGTCCGACCAGCAGCGCGATGCAGCGCCGGGGGTGGGCAATGGCTAATGCCACCCTGCCTGCGGCGCAATCCCTAGCCCCGAGGCAGCGCGCCAATGTGGATTTCAGCAGCGGCAAGGCCGAGCTGGAGTGCATCACCCCTGCTCGAGATTCGGCCAGCCTTCTTGGAGGGGACCGGCTGACCATCGACCGTGACGCTGTAGTCGAAGGCCCCCACACCATCCTCCGTAACGAGCACGACGAAGGTGTGCCCGGAGAGAGTTCCGCGGAGGATCCGGCGCGAGGGGGTCGGTGTCATCGAGACGATTTGCTGAATTGGCGGCCGCACTTTACGCCGTCGCCCCGGTCCTTGGAAGAGCAGCTGTCCAACCGTCCCACCACCCTGGCCACCGTCAAGCCGCCGCGTAACCGGCGCACCAGGCTGCGGGAGGACGTGTAATGCGCGAGCGCCCCATCCTGTTCAACGGCGCGATGGTGCGCGCCATTCTGGCCGGCCAGAAGACGCAGACCCGCCGCGTGGTGAAGGGCCACGCGCTGGACTGGCTGGGCAAGGCTCAATTCACGCCCGAGTACGTTGCCAGCCCGGGCAATGACCTGTGCCCCTTCGGCCAGCCCGGCGACCGGCTGTGGGTGCGGGAGACGCACGCGATCTTCCAAACGCACGGTCAGCACCGCGCGGACGGCGTGCGCTGGGGTCCTTGGGGCGGACTGCCCACGACCCTGTCGCCGATGGGCGGCGAGATCGCTTACTACCGCGAGGGATTCGATCGATGCGATCCGGACCGCTGGCGTCCCAGCATCCACATGCCCCGCTGGGCCTGCCGCCTGGTGCTGGAGATCACAGCCGTCCGCGTGGAGCGGCTGCAGGTAATCACCGAGGCGGACGCCGTGGCAGAAGGCCTCTCCCAGTCGGAGAGCGGCAGCTGGCTGCCCGGACCGTGCGACCACCCCGAGTGGGCCTTCCACCAGCTGTGGGCGCAGGTCTACGGCGAGCCGGCGTGGGAGGCAAACCCCTGGGTGTGGGTCATCGAGTTCAAGCGCGTGGAGGTGGCCGGTGGCTGATCCCATCACCCAGGCCAAGCACACAGCGCGCGTGCTGATCGGCGAGGCGCGCGCCCGGCGACAGCCGAGCCTTGCACTTGGAGACGTCCCATGAGCCCGGGACCCAAAGCCGCATCCGTACGCGCCGCTCTGCGCGGCGCCGCCCCCGCGCACGTCACAGTGCGCGACATGATCCGCCGGTACTGCCGCGAGCACGGGAAGCAGTTGGCCTGCCTCGCCCCCGCATGGGACTGCAAGGTGCTCAGCGTTTGGCGCGTCTTCGGCCGCAGCCGCCCTCTGCTTCCGCGCCAGGTGGAGGGAGTGATCACCCTGTTGCAGCTGGACGAGTTCGACGCCAACGATCTGCGCCTGCGCGCCGCGCGCGAGGCGGGCTGGAACATCGACCCGTCGATGCTGCTGCCGGGCGATACCTGAGCAATCGCCGCAGCACGGCCGGATCCACGAAATGCACCCGAAGGAGCAATAGCCTTGAACATCGAGCACATCACCACAGACAACCGATCACCGCTGGCCCACCAGCACCGCACTGCGATCGCGGTTGCAGCTGCACTTGAAACCGCGCTGACAAGTTCGGAGCACTCCGCCGGTGGCGGCTGGTCGCTGACATTCACGTTCGTCGGAGAACCGCAGCTGCAGGCCGCCCGCGATGCCTGGCGCGCTTACGCCGTCGCCACGATTGACACGCCGGCTCCGCTGGCGGCAACAGCGAGCCAGAGGCTGACTGCCCAGATCGGTCTGGCCCTCTTCAACGATCCAACCCTGGACCTGATGCAGATCGCAAACCAATTGGCGCGCGCACGTGCCGGATCCCATGTCGCGCTACTGCCGGAATTCGCATCTGAAGCAATGGAGGCTCGTCATGGGCGCAGCTGAGAACATTCCCGAGATCCTGCTGAAGCTCGAGCAGGTTGAAGCCCAAACCGGGATGAAGAAGAGCTACATCTATCGCGAGATGGAAAAAGGCACGTTCCCACCCAGGCACAAAGTCGGCGGCGGAACGCGCTGGTATCAGAGCGATGTTCAGCGGTGGATTCACGCTCGCCGGCGTGCCCCAATGTGGACCCCGGAGAACGCGGTCCAGGTGGCGGCCAACTGTGATGGCAGCGGATCCTAAACGGTCACCGAGCGGTCACCGGACGGCGCTGGCTTGACGCCGAGGGCACTGCGGTTGATCCTAAGTGCCTGATTCGATGGTGGGCCCAGAAGGATTCGAACCTTCAACCAAAGGATTATGAGTCCTCTGCTCTAACCGTTGAGCTATAGGCCCTTGCGGCCGCACAGTGTAGTGGAGGCCAGTAGGCGCTTTCCACTGCACCCCTCACATCAACCGAAACGCTGGCCCATCTCCTGGACCCGATGCGCATTTTCCACCGCCAGCTCACGCAGCACGCTCGAGCGCAGCAGCGCCGAACCCGCCACACGCTGCCAGTAGTCCACCGCCAGCGGCGCCGCCCAGTGCAGGTGCGCGAGCTCGCCGCTGCGCTCCGGCGCGATGGAGCCGAGTGGCGTAGCGGCACGCAGAACCCCCGTGCGCGAGGGGGCCAGTGACATCGGCAACATGTCATACGCGGGGGCCAACGGCAGCGGGCCGCGATCGACCAGATGGAAACCCAGATTGCCCTGATGCATGTCGCTGTTGCCGATCAGCCGGCCGAACGCGTGCAGCCTTCCCATCGCGGCCTGCGCGTCGCGATCGACCCAGCGCTGCGTCACCAGCGCGTCGGCAGCCATCCCCCAGTCCACGGTCACGTCACCGACGAAGGCCGAGGACAGCGCCAGCAGCGAGACGAAGCCACGCCGGCCGAGCACGTCGACGGTGCGGTCGAAGCGCTGCACCTCCAGGAACGTATGCGTGTCGGTCTGGAGGATCTCGGACGCCGCTGCGGGCACGCCCGCGTCGCGCAGGCACTGCAGGGCCAGGTGCTCGCAGACCAGCAGGTCCGCCCAGCGTTCGGCGGCCTCGCCTGCGGTGGGCTGCGCGAACTTCACCAGCGCCGCATAGCGCCCTCCCTCATGCTCCACCGTGGCGGTGAACTTCGGTTGCTCGCCACCGGGCGACGATCCGACGTCTTCGCCTTCCAGTGCCGCTGCGGCGCGCTCGGGATAACGACGTGCGCGCTGCCCGGCCAGGACGTGATCGCCAGGCGCATCGAGCGCGCGCAACGCCATCTGCACGGCATCGCCGCCGAGCAGGAGGTCACCGATCCCGGTGCCGCCTGCACGTACCAGCGCCTGCAGGGTGTCACCCACTTGCCAGCGATTGAGGTCGTCGGGGATGCCCAGGTCACGCCCGCGACGATGCGCGAACGTGCGCCCGAGGAAGCCCTGTGGGCGCAGGTCATCCAGATACCACGGCAGCCCCGGGAAGTGGCCGTCGACGGTCTCGTCGGGCGAACGGGTCAGATTGGGGCGTGCGGCGGTGGTCGCCACGTGGAAGGTCTCGCCCGTGAGTGCCACGACCGAGCCCAGTTCTTCAAGGGTGGCGTCCGGGCGCAGACGGAACAGCGGCCACTCGCTGCCCGCGGCGGTCTGCTGGCGGACCGCATAGGCCGTGGCGCGGGTGCGGCCAAGTCGCACCACGCGGTCCCCGGCCTCGGCGACAAGACGACTCAACGTTGTCCGGGTCACCCCCAGGCGATCGACGAGATCGGCAGCTGATACGACCCCGCCGGCAGGCAGGTTGTCGAACAGCGTCTGGAGCTGGACGGTACGGGGACGGGCCATGGCCTGAGTTTGGGGACGAATTAAGTTACGAACCTATACGCCTATTTTCAGCGGCTCGCAACCACACTCCTTCCATAAGCCGTTGATTAAAATCAAATCATCCAGCCATAGAAACGAAGAAGGCAACAATTACGTTACGAAATTAGCGACGAAATTAAAGAGGCAATTCAGCGCTCCCCCCTTCCTCTCGAGCACCCGCTCCATCCGCTGCGCCGCCACCCGCCCCAAAAAACAAACCCCGCTTGCGCGGGGTCTGTCGGGTTTCAACGCGGTGCGCTGGAATCGATCAATCGATATCCAGGAAGCTGCGCAGCTGCTCGGAGCGGCTCGGGTGACGCAGCTTGCGCAGCGCCTTGGCTTCGATCTGGCGGATGCGCTCGCGGGTGACGTCGAACTGCTTGCCGACTTCCTCGAGGGTGTGGTCGGTGTTCATGTCGATGCCGAAGCGCATGCGCAGCACCTTGGCTTCCCTCGGGGTGAGGCCGGCCAGCACGTCGCGCACGGTTTCAGACAAGTTGATGTTGGTGGTGTTCTCGATCGGGGACTCCACGTTGGTGTCCTCGATGAAGTCGCCCAGATGGGAATCCTCGTCGTCGCCGATCGGGGTTTCCATCGAGATCGGCTCCTTGGCGATCTTCATCACCTTGCGGATCTTGTCTTCCGGCATGTCCATTTCCTTGGCCAGCTCCTCCGGCGTGGCCTCGCGGCCATACTGCTGGAGCATCTGACGGGAAATGCGGTTCAACTTGTTGATCGTTTCGATCATGTGCACCGGGATACGGATGGTGCGCGCCTGATCGGCGATCGAACGGGTGATGGCCTGGCGGATCCACCAGGTCGCATACGTGGAGAACTTGTAACCACGGCGGTATTCGAACTTGTCCACGGCCTTCATCAGGCCGATGTTGCCTTCCTGGATGAGGTCGAGGAACTGCAGGCCGCGGTTGGTGTACTTCTTGGCGATCGAGATGACCAGGCGCAGGTTCGCTTCGACCATTTCCTTCTTGGCCTTGCGTGCACGCGCTTCACCGTAGGCCATGGCGCGGCTGATTTCCTTCAGCTCGTCCAGTTCCAGCCAGGTGGTCTTCTCGATGTCGATCGTCGCCTGCTGTTCGGCAATGATCTGGTCCTTCACGTCACGCAGGGCCGAGGACCACTTCTGCTTGCGCTTCAGTGCGTCTTCCACCCACTCCAGGTTGGTCTGGTTGCCTTCCCACGAGCGGATGAAGTCCTTGCGCGGCATGCGCGCGGTCACGGTCGCCAGGTTCAGCACGCGGCGTTCGTGGGACTTGATCGAGGCCATGACGTCGCGCAGCTGCTTGACCAGCACATCGGTCAGCGGCAACGGCAGCTTCAGGGTCACGAACACGGCGGCCATGTCGTCGCGCAGCTTGGCCAGCGGCTTGCGGTCACCCTTGGCCGCGGCCTTCTTGAACGCGGTGTACGCATCGCTCAGGGCCTGCATGCGGCGTGCGACTTCTTCCGGATCCGGACCGGTCGGGCCGGCCTCTTCCTCGACGTCGTCGCCGTCGTCGTCTTCATCGGCGTCTTCGTCAGCCTCATCGCTGGTGTCTTCGGCCACGGCCGGGGCCGGGACTTCTTCGACCAGGTCGTTGAAGCCGACGATCACTTCGGCCAGGCGCTTCTTGCCTTCCTTGTGCGCGTCGTAGTCGGCCAGCAGCGATTCCACCGATACCGGGAAGGTACCGAGTGCGGCCTGGACCTGGCCCAGGCCTTCTTCGATGCGCTTGGCGATGGCGATTTCGCCTTCGCGGGTCAGCAGCTCGACGGTACCCATTTCGCGCATGTACATGCGCACCGGGTCGGTGGTGCGGCCACCTTCGGTGTCGAGCGCGCTCAGCGCGGCGGCGGCTTCTTCGGCCGCGGTGTCATCGACTTCGCGGTTGCCGGTGTTGCCATCGTTGAGCAACAGGGTTTCTGCATCGGGAGCAACTTCATGGACATCAATGCCCATGCCGTTGATCATGCCGATGATATCTTCGATCTGCTCCGGGTCGACGATGTCGTCGGGCAGATGGTCATTGACTTCGGCGTAGGTCAGGTAGCCCTGTTCCAGGCCCTTGCTGATCAGAAGCTTGATGTCGTTTTGCTGGGCAGGACGTTCGTTGGCCATGTAGTGCTCGCGCCACCGGCTGGGAGAGGGAATAGAACCTAGCATTATACCAGCCCGGCGCCCCGCGTTCCCGGGCGGTGGTCCCGGGGGCTAGGGTCTGAGCAGGAAGGTCACGGGACCATCGTTGACCAGGCTGACAACCATATGGGCACCAAACTGGCCGGTTTCCACCCCCGGGGCATGTTTTTGTCTGCAGATATCGACCAGTCGATTGAATCCGCGTTCAGCCTCCGCCGGCGGCGCGGCGGTACTGAAGCCCGGCCGCATCCCGCTGGATGTATCGGCCGCCAGGGTGAATTGGCTGACCAGCAGCAATCCGCCGCCGGTGTCGCGCAGGGACCGGTTCATTTTTCCGGTCTCATCGCCAAAGACACGGTAACCAAGCAGGCGATCGGCCATCCGGGTGATCTGGGCCTCGGTGTCGCCCGGCTCCATGCCCACCAGGGCCAGCAGGCCGGACCCGATCTGGCCCACGACGGCCTGCTCGACATGGACGCTGGCTTGGCTCACGCGCTGGATCAGGACAAGCATCGGCAGGGCTCCGCAACTGAAGGCGGCCTACCTTAACGCGCCCGCGCGCCGACAGGCTGGCCGCCAGCGGCTAGACTTCGCAGCGATGAAACCGCACACCACTGCCCGCCTGGCGTACCGCGCCGCTGCCCTGTTCACCCGCCTGCCCTGGTCCTGGCTGCGTGCCGTCGCGACGCTGCTGGCCTGGCTGTGGATCCGTCTCAACGCCCGTGAGAGCCGCGTCACCCGTCGCAACCTTGAGTTGGCCTACCCCGAACTCAGCGATACCGAACGCGCGGCGCTGCACCGGAACGTGCTGCGCTCCACCGCGCTGCAGGCGATCGAAACCCTTCGCCTGTGGACCCAGCCGCGCGAGCGCAACCTGGCCCGGCTCACCGAGCGCCACGGTGAGGCGCTGTACGACGCCGCCCTGGCTGCCGGCAACGGCGTGATCGTGGCCGCCCCGCACTACGGCAACTGGGAGCTGCTCAACCAGTGGCTGGCCTCGCGCGGCCCGATCGCGATCGTCTACAAGGCCCCGGATGAAGCGGTGGGCGATGCCTTCCTGCAGCTGGTCCGTGGCGGCGACAACGTCCAGCAGGTCCGGGCCGAGGGCCCGGCCGTGCGCCAGCTGTTCAAGGTGCTCAAGGACGGCGGCGCCACCGGCATCCTGCCCGACCAGCAGCCCAAGGCCGGCGACGGGGTGTTCGCGCCGTTCTTCGGGGTGGAAGCGCTGACCATGACTCTGGTCAACCGGCTGGCCGAGCGCACCGGCGCGACCGTGCTGTACGGCTGGTGCGAGCGGATCGGCCCGGACATGGAATTCGCGCTGCACATCGAGGCCGCCCCGCCGGCCGTGGCCGATCCCGACCCGCGTACCGCCGCCAGCGCCCTCAATGCCGGGATCGAACGCATCGCCCGGCGCGATCCGGCGCAGTATCAGTGGACCTACAAGCGCTATACGCTGCGTCCACCGCAGAGCGGCGAGGACGATCCCTACGCCACCGAGGACCATCCGCACTGACTGCGACGCAGCGTCGCGCCCTTGGCGCGATTGAATCGCCGCGATCCGTCCCCACTGTGGAAACCACGATGTCCCCCACGGCCCCTGCCATGTCTTCTGCTTCTTCCCTGTTCGGCGATCCGGCCGCGATCCGCTGCGAGCGCGCGGTGGCCGAACTGCGCGCCGGTCGCCCGGTGGTGATCGACGATGGCCACGGCCAGCGCCTGGCCTTCATCGCGCTGGACAGCAGCACCCGCACCAGCTTCACCGCCTTCGCCGCCGCCGCGGAAGATCGCCACTACCTGTTCCTCACCTCCACCCGCGCCCGCGTGCTCGGCGTCAGTGCCGAACGTGGCGCGCGCGTGCCGCTGGCCGGCATCGACTTCGATGCACTGCCGTCGCTCAGCTACCTGCGCGATCCCGGCGCGATGCCGCCCGGCTGGACCGGCGGTGAAGCGCTGGACGATGGCGCGGTGGAGATTGCCCGCCTCGGCCTGCTGCTGCCGGCGATGGTCGGGGTGCTGTTGAACTCCGATGACCGCCGCTTCGACGGCTGCGCCCAGGTCTCGCTGTGCGACCTGAGCCAGGGCGCCGAGCAGGCCGCGCACGCGTATGAGCTGGTGGCCCGCTCGCCGGTCCCGCTGCGCGAGGTCGGCATGACCGAATTTGCGGTGTTCCGCGGTGGCGTGGCCCAGCGCGACCAGGTCGCGATCATCGTCGGCACGCCGGACCTGTCCGCCGTGGTGCCGGTGCGCGTGCACTCCTCCTGCCTGACCGGTGACCTGTTCGGCTCACTCAAGTGCGACTGTGGCGACCAGCTGCGGCGTGGCCTGCGCAAGCTCAAGGAGCTTGGTGGCGGCGTACTGTTGTACCTGGACCAGGAAGGTCGTGGCACCGGCATCGCCGCGAAGATGCGCGCCTACGGTTACCAGCACGATGGGCTGGATACGATCGACGCCGATGCGCAGCTTGGTTTTGGTGCCGACGAGCGCCGGTACGGCAGTGCCGTGGCGATGCTGCAGGGCCTGGGCGTGACCCGCGTGCAACTGCTCAGCAACAACCCCACCAAGGCCCAGCGCCTGCGCAATGCCGGCATCGACGTGGTCGATTGCGTGCCGGTCACCGGCGACATCACCGCCGAGAACGAACAGTACCTGCGCACCAAGGCCGAACGCGCCGGCCACCTGCTCGATGTGGATGCGCTGATCCAGGCCGCGCAATAGCCCACGGCAACCTGCTACCGTCTGCGCCACGGGCGGTTGCACCTGCACGCATGCGCCCGGTCCGTTTCCAGCCGAGCGCCCTGCCTTGTCCGATCTCCTCGACCCTCCCGTGCCGCCGCCCCTGCCGCCGTCGCCCGCCGCGCCGGACTGGCAACCGCTGCCGCTGCGTTCGGCCTCGCTGGCCGCCTTCGGTGGCGCGATCGCCGGCGCGCTGCTGATCGGCGGTGCGTTCGGTGCGCTGTGGGTGGTGTTCGATCTGCCGGGGCGCTGGTGGGGCGCGGCCGGCGTGGTGCTGCTGGGCGCACTGATCGGTGCCGCGCTCGCCTTCCGCCGCCAGCGCCGCACCTATTGGCGGCTTGATGCCCAGGGGCTCGGGCTGCGCCGTGACCTGCTCTGGCAGAACGAAACCCGCGTACCGACCTCGCGCGTGCAGCACCTGGATCTGCGCCGTGGCCCGATCGAACGCAGCGCCGGGTTGAGCACGCTGGTCGTGCATACCGCCGGCAGCCGCTTCAGCGCGGTCACCCTCAGTGGCCTGGACAGCGCCGATGCCGAGCGCCTGCGCGATACCCTGGCGCACCAGCTGGACCAGGACGACGACGCCCTGTGAGTATTCCGCCGCCGCTTGATGCCGCGCCGGAGCAGCGGCTGCATCCCTGGTCGTGGCTGTTCGTGCTGCTGATGCAGCTGCGCCAGGGCCTGGTGCCGTTGATCGCACTGGTGGTGTTCGGCCAGCGCGGCGACCGCGATGAGTTCTGGTTGTCGATCGGCCCGGTGATCGCCGTGGTGGTGCTGGTGGCGTACTCGGTGCTGCAGTACCTCACCTACCGCTACCGGATCGGGGCGACGGCAATCACGGTGCGCAGTGGCGTGTTCGCGCGCAATCGCCGCGAGATTCCCTTCGCCCGCATCCACAACGTGGTGGTCCACCAGAACCCGTTGCACCGCCTGTTCGGGGTGGCCGAGCTGAAGCTGGAATCGGCCGGCGGCAACCGACCCGAGGCAGAAATGCGGGTGCTCAAGCTGGACCAGGCGCTCGCACTGGAGCGGCTGGTCCGCCAGCGTGGCCAGGCAGCGCCGGCTGCGGCCGAGGGCGAGGCGGCGCTTGCCGAGCCTGCCGAGGACGTGCTGCTGGCGCTGAGCCCCGGCGAGGTCATCCGCATCGGGCTGTTGTCCAACCGCGGCTGGGTCGTGGTGGTGGCAGTGCTGGGTGCGATGCTGCAATTGTTCCCGCGTGGCAGCGTGTCCGATGTGATCGAAGCAGGCGGGCGCCAGGCCTTCGGCTATGCCAGCCACCTGCACCCTGGCATGTGGCTCTGGGCGATTGCCGCAGTGCTGGCCGTGGCCGGCTTCTGGGTGCTGCTGCGGGTGCTCTCGGTGGTGCTCGCGCTGCTGCGCTATTACGGTTTCCGGCTCAGTGAGCACGAGCGTCGCCTGACCGTGGCCAGCGGACTGTTGACGCGCATGCGCACCAGCGTGGCGCGGCGCCGGATCCAGGCCTGGACGCTGCGCGAGACGGCCCTCCAGCGCTGGTTCCAGCGCCGCCAACTGCGCATCGATATCGCGGCCGGCAACCCCGGCGAAGGCGAGCGGCGTGACCTGCGCGAACTCGCGCCGCTGGCGACGCCCGCCGTGTGCGATGGGCTGGTCCAGCATCTGCTGCCGCACCTGCAGTGGCCGCCGGCGCGCTGGCAGCCGGTTCAGAGGCGCGGCTGGTGGCGGCTGTGCCTGGGTGCGCTGTGCGTGGTTCCGCTGCTGAGCGCGGGCGCGATCTGGTACGGCGGTCCGTGGGGCGCGGTGTTGCTGCTGTGGTTGCCGTGGTCGGCATTCCGCGCGCACCGGCAGATGGCCCGCATCGGCTATCACCTGGATGACGACTACGTGGCCGTGCGTGGCGGCTGGTGGCAGCGCTGGTGGCGCTTTGCAGAGCTGGACAAGCTGCAGGCGCTGCGCCTGACCCGCTCGCCGCTGGACCGCCGGCTGGGCACGGCCAGCGTGTGGCTGGATACCGCCGGCGCGGGCATGGGCACGCCGCTGGTGCTGCAATACCTGCCGGAGGCCGAAGCACGCGCGGTGTATGAGCAGCTGGGCCGGGCGTTGGCCAAGCGCCGCCTGCGCTGGTAGCCGAGCCTCCACGCACGGCGTGGACCGACCGGATGAACACCGTCCACGCAGAAGGTGCATCCCGGTGCTGTCGGCTGCTCGCCGGCTCGCCCTAACCCGACCGGCATCGCCAAGGATGCTTCAGCGCTTGGCCGGTCCCCAATACCCGAGATCCTTGCGGATCTGCAGGCCGCGAGTCCACGCGCCGAACGGTTTGCGCTTGAGCGTGCCGAGTTCGCCGGACAGCAAATCCTCGGTCGCGGCGATCACCCGCTCGGAGGAATAGCCATCGCGGAACGGGTGGATGGCATCGGCGTAGCGCCGGATCTCGGCCATCAACGCCGGCGCCGGATCCAACGCCTGGGCCAGCATCGCGGGCAGCTGCGTGGCGTCGTCGAAATCGATCATGTGCGGCTGCGGCACCCGGTTGCGGAAGGTGACCACGGGTTTGTGCTGCACGATGAACTCGGACACGATCGAGGAGGTGTCCGAGACCAGCACATCGGCGGCGCGCTGCGCGGCCATCACCTGTTCGGGCTCGATGAAGCGCGCATGCGGGCCAGCCAGCGCGCGGTAGCGATCGAACAGCTCCGGCGCGCACTTGGGGTGCAGGGTCAGCAGCCAGTAGTGATCGCCGCGGGCGATGTCGGCCGCGATCTGGTCGTACAGGTGTGGCGCCGCGCTCAAGCGCTCGGTGAAGGTCGAACCGAACAGGATCACCGGGCGGCCCTGGGCCGGCACGCGCAATCCCGCGCTCAGGCCGCCGTCATCGCGGAACAGCGGGTCGAGCTTGGGCCAGCCGGTCTCGGCCACGGCGAAGTGGCCCTCGCGCGCGGCCAGCTCGCGGAACGGGGCGGTCGTGGCCGGGCCCTGGGTGCAGTACAGATCGAACAGTCCCCGCACCCGGAAGTGGCCACGGGCGCTGTCGCGCTTCTGCACGTTGAAACCGTGGAACACCTGCACCTTGGCCCCGGCGATGAACGGCGGCACCCAGTTGGCGGCACTGAACACCGCACGTGGGCGCAGCGCCAGCGCCTCTTTCAGGCCGACGTTGGGCACGCCGGGCAGCGATGCGCCGGCGGCGCCATCGGCGAACCAGGCCGACACCGATTGACCGGATGCGTGCAACGCCTGCGCCAGAGGGGCGAGAATGGGCAGCGCATAACGCTCCGTCGCAAACAGCAGGTACTCGGCCATCATGTCCTCCTCGACCGCTCCCACTGAACGGCCTCGCATTTCGGCCTGCATTATCGCGTTCAATGAAGCCGACCGCATCGGCGACTGTCTGGCCTCATTGGCCTTCTGCGACGAGATCGTCGTGGTGGACTCGCAATCGACCGACGCCACGGTGGCGATCGCGACGGCGGCCGGGGCGCGGGTGCTGCAGCGCCGGTTCGATGGGTTCCGCAGCCAGAAGGCGTTCTGCGTCGAGCAGGCCACCCACGACTGGGTGCTGTGCCTGGATGCCGACGAGCGCATCAGCGACGCCCTGCGCGAGGCGATCCTGAGCGCGCAGGCCACCGGCTTCACCGGCCACCACGGCTACCGTTTCGCGCGGTTGTCCGCGTATTTCGGCAAGTTCCTGAAGCATGGCAATGCCTACCCGGACCGGGTCCTGCGCCTGTTCGACCGCCGCCATGGCGGCTGGCGCGGCAAGCGCGAGATCCATGAGGCGGCCAGCGTGGATGGCGCAGTGGGCACCCTGCGTGGTGATCTGATCCATTACCCCTACCGCTCGCTGGAGCAGCAACTGCTCAAGACCCAGCGCTACGCGCGGATGATGGCCGAGCACGAGTTCGCGCGGGGCAAACGCGCCACGCTGCCCAAGCTGATCCTGGCGCCGGCCTGGCGGTTCTGGCGCGGGCTGCTGCTGCGCGGCGGCTTCCGCGATGGCTGGCACGGGCTGGCCTACGCCTATGTGCGCGCCAACTACGTGCGCCAGAAGACCATCATGCTGTGGATGCTGCAGAACGGGCAGCCGGTCACCGACCCGCCGCGGAATCAGCCCGACGCCTGAGCCTGAGCCTGGGCCCGCGCCAACGCCAGGCGCCGGGTATGGCCCTGGACGATCGACAACCCGGCCAGCAGGCCGACGATGGTGACGTAGAAGCTGGCGGTGATCTGGTGCGCGAACATCGACTGGGTAATCCCGCACAGCACATAGGTCACCACCACCATGATCCCGGCGGCGGCCGGGCCACGGAAGGTCTGCTCGCCGCTGCGCCGGTGCAGACCGGTGAACACCCACAGCGGCACGCCATAGATCGCCAGCAGCAACAGCAGGCCCGGGGCGCCCTGGGTCGCGGCCCATTCGGCCAGATCGTTGTGCGCATGGCCCAGGTGGCAGCGCTGCTCGCTCGGATCATCCCGGCACACCGGCAGGCGCTGCATGGCGCTGTCGAAATGGCCGATGCCCACCCCCGTCAGGGGATGGTCGAGGAAGGTTTCATAGGCCACCTGCAGCCGCTCCACACGCGCACCGGCGGAGGAGTCGCTGTCACCGCGCTCCATCCGCACCACGTCGTGCTTGAGCTCGGTCAGGCGGACCTGCTCGCGCAGGCTCGGGATGGTCAGGGTCAAGGTGCCGGCGATCGCCACCAGTGCCAGCAGCACGCCCAGGCGCGCACGCCCGGTGCGCCAGCGCAGGCTCATCGCCATCACCACCAGCAGCGCCAGCAGCGCCAGCCAGACCCCGCGGCTGCCGCTGAGCACGATGGTCACGCAGCCGGCGACCATGCCCACGATCACCCAGGTCCAGCGCTGGTGTGGCCGGCAGAAGACCAGCAGCACCATCAGCACCAGCACGATGTCGGCCAGCACGATCGCATTGGTGCTCAGGTCGGCACGCGGCGCGCCCCCGGCCACCTGCAGGATCGACAGCACCATCGTGCCGAGCAGGCCGGCCAGGGCGCCTGCCCACAGCCAGCGGATATCCGGCCGCAAGGCACACACCCACAAGGCGATCCACGGGATCACGACGAACCGCGACCGGTTGTCGATATCGCGCAGCCCCTGCTCGAACAGATGGATCGAGAGCAGCGCGAAGGCGATTGCGGCCACCACCAGCCAGGCCAGCACTTTCACCGGCCGCCCGGCCAGGCCACGTGCGCGCCACAGGTGGTCCGGCGCCAGCAGCGTGCTCAGCAGCAGAAGGATGCCGTAGGGCAGCAGATTCTGCGGCAGGGTCAGCACCAGGGCGGGCATGCAGAACAGGCCCACGGTGGCGATCCAGTGCGCCACGCCGGCACGCCCCTGCAGCGGCGGCAGGGAAACAGGCGTGGCCGGCTCGGATCCACGGGAAAACGTCATTGCCAACCTCGATCGCCACACGCAGGCACGCAGGCCCGTGATTGCACTGGACGCGACCGGCGCCCACGGTCCTGCGGTTCCCGCCCGGGCAGGCCGCCAGCAGTGCAGACCTCACTCATCGCCATCGATCCGGTGCAGCGCGCGTTCGCGCTCCTGCTCTTCGGCGCTGGCCACGCAGGGGCCATGGATGTCACCGGGCCTTACCAACCACCAACGCCGGCGGTTGGCGACCCCGGCCAGCTCGGCGCTGGTGCGGTCCACACAGGCCAGCAGTGCGTCTTCCTGCACCAGCAACCAACGCTGCTGCGGACGTGCCGCCTGCCAGGCGACGCCATCGCCCAGCTGCCGGTCCCAGCGTCGGTTGAAACCGAAGGTGGCGGCGTCCCGGTCGGCCATCAGCAGATTCTGCTCTTTCCAGGCGACCAGGCCCAGTTCGGCGTCTGGACCGATGCGCTGGCCGACCTGCTGCATCAGGCCGCGGGCGGAACTGGAGTCGTTGAACAGCGGGTAGCCGATCAGCCCGAATGCGACCCAGGCCATGGTCAGCGTCGCCACCACGGCCAGGTGGAAGCGGCGCACGCCGGCGATGCACAGGGTGAGCACGGCCCAGCAGCCGAGTGCGACCGCGACCCAGCCCAGGCCGGAGGTCACCGCGGTATCGATGCCACGGTCGAGGATCAGTTTGCGTTCGAAGCCCGGCTGCCCGACCAGCATCGACATGCCGATGCCGAGCAGGCCGGCCGCCAGCAGGGCCACGAAGCCGCCCAGCAGCCACTGGAGCGCACGCTTGCGCAGCAGCCCCGGCAGCAGCGGTGCCAGCGCCAGGCAGAACATCGGCAGCGCCGGCAGGATGTAGACGTCGCGCTTGCCGTTGGGGATCGAGAAGAACAGCACGATCAACAGCCACCACACCAGCGGCAGCAGGTAGCGCGCATCGCGCCGCTGCAGGCGCCGGCGCCAGGCCGGGATCGCCCACGGAATCGCCAGGAAGCCGGGGATCCACATCGAGGGCATCGTGCCCAGGAAGTACCACCACGGCTGGTGGTGATCCCAGGACTGGGCATAGCGTTTGGCGGTCTGCCGGAACAGGATGTCGTCCAGGTAGGCCCGGTACTCGGCCGAGCCACTGCCCAGCGCGGTCACCACCATCGGCACCAGCCACAGCGCGATCGCCAGCACGAAGGCCAGCGGGCCTAGCCAGAAACGCCAGTCGCGGCAGTGCAGCTTGACCCGCGGCCAGCCGAGTACGGAGGCCACCGCCGCCGGAAGGATCATCAGCAGTGCGATCACGCCCACGCCCTTGGTGATCACCCCGAGCCCGGCGGCGAACCAGCCCAGCCACCACCAGCGCCACGCAGGGCCACTGAGCAGATGGCGCAGCAGGCCGTAGTTGGCCAAGGTGATGAAGAACACCACCAGCGGGTCGATCTGGGCCTTCTTGGACTGGAAGGTGAAGTGCAGCGCGAACAGCAGCGCCCAGGCGGCATACAGACCGACCCGCCGCGTCCACAGCCGGCGGCCAAGGTCGTAGACACAGGCCAGAGTACCCAGCGCGGCCAGCAGCGAGGGCAGCAGGAACGCCACGCGCCAATCACCGATCAGCGAATACAGCGCAGCCTGCGACCACATCAGCATCGGTGGCTTGTCCGAATACAGCTCGGTGCCCCGGTGCGGGAACAGCCAGTCGCCGCTGTCCACCATCTGCTTGGCGACCAGCGCGAAGCGGGGTTCGTCGGACGGCCAGGGATCGCGCATGCCCAGGCCGGCCCCCAGAACGAGCAGGGCCATCAGGGCAAGCAGCCAGAACTCTCGGGATGCGCGGTGGTTAAGCATGGGGCGGGATTCTAGCTGGGTTCGGTTCAACCCTTCTTTAGCAGACGCGCATAGAAGAAGCCGTCAGCACCGTCCTCACCCGGCAGGCGCTGGCGACCGGCCCAGGAATCGTGCCCATACGCCTCACCCAGCGGCAGGAAGCCCGCGCCACGCGTGCGCTGCAGGAACGCTTCGACCTGGAACTGATTTTCATCGCGCAGGATCGAGCATGTCGCATACAGCAGGGTTCCGCCGGGAGCGAGCATCGTCCAGCACGCATCCAGCAGGCGTGCCTGCAGCGCGATCAGGGCGTCGATGTCGGTCGGCCGGCGGTGCACCAGCACGTCCGGCTGCCGGCGGATGATGCCGGTGGCCGAACACGGGGCGTCGAGCAGGATGGTGTCGAACAACTGCCCATCCCACCAGCTGGCCGGATCGGTCGCGTCACCGGCCAGCACCTTCGCGTTCTGGCCCACGCCGGTGCGTGCGAACGTTTCGCTGATGCGCTTGAGCCGGCGCGGATCGATGTCCAACGCCAGCAGGTGCAGGGTCGGATCGCGCTCGAGCAGGTGCGCGGACTTGCCGCCCGGTGCGGCGCAGGCATCGAGTACGCGCGCGCCCGGGCGCGGCGCCAGGGCATCGGCCACCTGCTGGGCAGACAGATCCTGCACCGACAGCGCGCCCCCGGCGAAGCCGGGCAGCGCAGTGACCGCGACCGGCACCGGCAGGCGGATCGCATCGGCACCGATGCTGGAGGCTTCGGCAGCGATGCCAGCGGCTTCCATCTGCTGCAGCATCGCCTCGCGGCTGCCGTGCTGGCGGTTGACCCGCAGCCACAGCGGCGCGGCCTGCAGGCTGGCGCTGAACACCGCCTCGGCCTCATCCGGCCAATCCTGTTCGATCTTTTCGGCCATCCACAGCGGGAAGGCATCGCGCGGCGGCAACGGCGGAATGCCTTCGCGCTGGGCACGGCGCAGCAGCGCATTGACCATGCCGGCCTGACGGTCACGGCCCATCGCGCGGGCGGCGTCCACCGTGGCCGAGAGCGCGGCGTGGGCGGGCAGCTCCAGCGCGTCGAGCTGGGCGAAGCCGACCAGCAGCAGCGCACGCAGTTCGTCCTCGCGCACGCTCAGCGGGCGCGGCATCCACTGCGCCAGCGCGGCATCGTAGGCGGCACGGCGGCGCAGCACGGCAAAGCACAGCGCCTCGAGCAGCGCGCGGTCGCGGCTGTCGTCAAGGGTCGGCAGGGCGGTGGCCAGTTCGGCCTTCAGCGAGCGGCCACGGCCGATCACCTGGGCCAGGACGCGCGCGGCCAGCACGCGCGTGGGGACGCCGGGGGCGGTGTGGGCGGTGTACGGGCCTGCAGGCTTGCCGGAACGCGCGTTGGTCATCTCAGGCACCCACGCCGAGGTCGCGGCGGGCGTTGAGGTAATCGGCGGCGGTGATCGCCTTGCCGCCCTCACGCTGCAGCACGCGCAGGCGCAGCGCGCCCTGGCCGCAGGCGATGTCGATGCCCTCGCGCGAGGCCGCCAGCAACGTACCCGGGGCCTTGCCCTGGTTGTCATCCAGCGCGATCGCACCATGGATGCGCACACGCTCGCCGGCCAGCATCGCCTCGGCGATCGGCCACGGGTTGAACGCACGTACGGTACGGGCCAGCGCGTGGGCATCCTGCGCCCAGTCCAGACGGGCCTCGGCCTTGTCCAGCTTGTGCGCGTAGGTCACGCCCGCCTCGGGCTGCGGCTGGGCGATCGGCTTGATGCCCGCGCGCAGCAGGCCCAGGCCGTCGGAGAGCACCTGCGCGCCCAGCTCGGCCAGGCGGTCGTGCAACTGGCCGCCGGTATCGTTGGCACCGATCGCGATGTGCTGCTTGAGCAGCACCGGGCCGGTATCCAGTCCCGCCTCCATCTGCATCAGGCACACGCCGGTCTCGGCGTCGCCCGCCTGGATCGCACGCTGGATCGGCGCGGCACCGCGCCAGCGGGGCAGCAGCGAGGCGTGCACGTTCCAGCACCCGTGGGTCGGGATGGTCAGCACCGCCTTGGGCAGGATCAGCCCGTAGGCCACCACGACCATCAGGTCCGGCGCCAGATCGCGCAGCTGCTGCTGCGCTTCGGGGGTCTTCAGGCTTTCCGGCTGGAACACCGGGATGCCGCGCGCGATCGCTTCGAGCTTGACCGGCGACGGTGCCAGGCCACGGCCACGGCCGGCCGGGCGATCGGGCTGCGTGTACACCGCGACCACTTCATGGTGGCGGGCGGCGGCACGCAGCGAGGACACGGCGAACTCCGGCGTACCGGCAAAGACAATCTTCATGGCGACCCCACTAACAGAAAGTAAAACGGCGCCGGTGTCCGGCGCCGCGCAACAGGACCCGTCGCGCGGTCAGCCCGCGCGGCGGTCTCTGCCCTCACCTCAGGCAACGTGCTTGCGCTGCTTGGCCAGCTTCTTGCGCACCATCTCGCGCTTGAGCGGGGAGAGGTAATCAATGAACAGCTTGCCGTCCAGGTGGTCCATCTCGTGCTGCACGCACACGGCAAGCACGCCGTCGGTGGTCAGTTCCTGGGCCACGCCGTGGCGGTCCAGGTAACGCACGGTGATCTGGTTGGCGCGGGTGACGTCGGCAAAGATGCCCGGCACCGACAGGCAGCCTTCCTGGTAGACCTGGCCGCCTTCGTTGGCGACGATTTCAGGATTGATGAACACCATCGGGGTGTCCTTCTCCTCACTGACATCGATCACCATGAAGCGCTTGTGCACGTCCACCTGGCTGGCGGCCAGGCCGATGCCCGGGGCGTCGTACATGGTCTGGAACATGTCGTCGATCAGGGTCTGGAACGCCGGCGTGGTCACGTCGGCGGCATCGATCAACGCAGCCTTGGTACGCAGGCGCGGATCGGGAAATTCGAGAATGGGCAGGAGGGCCATGGCAAATACCGGTAGGGGGCGCCGGTCGAAGCGGCGTACAGGGCGATTCTATCGCCAACGCTTGCCCCGCGCCCCGGTTTCTGGACTATAGTGCGCGAACCTGTTGGGGAATCAGGCACCACATCTATGTTTGAACGAACTCGTACGGTCGTCGCCGTGGCGATGCTGACCGTTGCTACCTATGCTACCGCCGTGGAAATGAATGGCGGGCACCCGGATACCTATGTCGTGCGCAAAGGGGACACGCTGTGGGATATCTCGGCGCGCTTCCTGCAGAAGCCCTGGCTGTGGCCGGAGATCTGGCAGGCCAACCCGCAGGTCAAGAATCCACACCTGATCTACCCGGGTGACGTGCTCAGCCTGGCCTATCTGGACCGCGTCGTGGCCCAGCCCGGCCCGCGCCAGGAGGCCCCGATCAACGGCGTTCCGCTGGAGCAGGTCGAGCCGTTCCTGAAGCAGCTGAGCGTGGTCGACGAGGTCAAGTCGCTGCCGTATGTGGTCAACCTGGAAGACAACCGCCTGCGTGCTACCACCGGGCAGACCGCCTATGTGCGGGGCCTGGAGAACGCCCAGGTCGGCCAGCGCTACGCGGTGGTCCGCCCGACCGTGCAGTACGCCCTGCCCAAGCCGACCGAAGACCTGAACGCCCGCGGCGACACCACGCCCGGCAGCGGCAATGTCTGGAAAGCCTTCATCGTGCCCAGCAAGCGCCACCAGGCGCTGGGCTACGAACTGGCCCAGATCAACGTCGGCACGGTGAGCCGCGTGCAGAGCGGCGATGTCGAGGTGACCTCGCTGGTGCTGCAGGGCCAGGTCGATGGCCGCGAAGTGCGCGCCGGTGATCGCCTGGTGCCGGTCGAAGCCCGCCCGTACGATCTGCAGTTCGTGCCGCACGTGCCCGCCCCGCAGACCGCCGATCTGGATGTGCGCGTCCTGGCGGTGGCCGACACCTTCACCTCGGGCGGTCCGCGCGATGTGATCGCGATCTCCGCCGGCAGCGCCAACGGGGTCGACAACGGCACCGTGTTCTCGCTGTGGCGCCAGGGCCGCCACGTCGCCCACCGGATGGACTACCCGAACTCGTCGCGGATGGACGATTCGCTGACCAGCGGTGCCGGCCGGGTCACCCTGCCGGACGAGTACGCCGCCCACGCGATGGTGTTCCGCACCTTCGAGAACGTCAGCTACGCGCTGGTGATGGAAGGCGTGAAGCCAGTCCACGTCGGCTATTCGGCACTGCATCCCGATAAGCAGTAAGCGCGGCGGAATCCTACCCTGCCCTCCGACGGCGCCCTAGGGCGCCGTCGTCGTTTGCGCCTCAGGGTAAGCGGATGCCCATCTGCTGCCCTGCCTCCTCCACCGCCCTGCTCACCGTCGTCCTCGCCGGAGGCGCCCTGCCGCCCCGCCTGCGCCTGCTGCGCCAGTTCCCGGACGCGGCCGCGGCGCTGCGCGCCGGTCCGGGCGCCTGGCGCGCCGCCGGATGCAGCCCCGCGCAACGCGCCCGCTTGGCCTTGCCGGACGAAGGCTACCTGGCCCACGGCCTGACCTGGCTGGCAGACGGACGCCACCACCTGCTGGCCCTCACCGATCCGGATTACCCGGCGCTGCTGGCCCAGATCGAGGAACCGCCCGTGGCGTTGTTCGTGGACGGAGACCCGACGCGCCTGTGGCATCCGGCGGTGGCGGTGGTCGGCAGCCGCTCGCCCTCCCCCGGCGGCCGCGAGCACGCGCACGCCTTCGCCACCGCGCTGGCCGGCGATGGCTGGTCGATCATCAGCGGCCTGGCGACCGGGGTCGATGCCCAGGCCCATGAGGGCGCCCTGCAGGTCGCCGGGGGCATGACCGTGGCCGTGGTGGCCACCGGTCTGGACCAGACCTACCCGCCCCGGCATGCCGCCCTGCATGAACGGATTGCCGCCACCGGCGCGGTGGTCAGCGAATACGCGCCCGGGATGCCGGCGAGCCAGGCGCACTTCCCCGCACGCAACCGCATCATCGCCGGCCTCAGCCTGGGCACCCTGGTCATCGAGGCCGCCCAGCGCTCGGGGGCCCTGATCACGGCCCGCTGCGCCGCCGAGGCGGGCCGCGAGGTGTTCGCCCTGCCCGGCTCGATCCGCAACCCACGGGCCCGCGGCTGCCACCGGCTGATCCGGCAGGGTGCGGCGCTGGTCGAGGAGCCGGCGGAGGTGACCGCCGGCCTGACCGCCCTGGCCCAGACCCTGGCCGGGGCCTTGCGAACCCGATTGGACGCCCCCACTGAACAGGCACGACCGGCGCCCGAGCGCGCCCCTTCCTACACCGACCCGGACTACCAGTGCTTGTGGAAAGCCCTGGATCACGACCCAACGGGTATGGATTCACTGATCCAGCGCAGCGGATTGACGGCGGCCCAGCTGTCGGCCATGCTGCTGGTCATGGAACTGGATGGAAAGGTAATGGCCGCCCATGGTCGCTACTGTCGAAAACCCTAGTTTCTTCACCTCCACAGCGTCGTTGACGCAGGCCGAGGGGCAATGAAAGAGAGCATTCTGGATGTCCTGCTGTACCTGTTCGAACACTATTTCAGCGAAGACGCGGACCTCATCCGCGACCGCGACTCCCTCCAGAACGGCCTGATCCAGGCCGGCTTCAGCCCCACCGAGATCAACAAAGCCTTCGATTGGCTGGACGCGCTCGCCGAGCAGCGCCCGGCCGTCGTGCTAGGCCGTGTCAACGGCCCGGTGCGGATCTTCCATGGCCCCGAGCTGGACAAGCTGGACGTGGAAAGCCGCGGTTTCCTGATGTTCCTGGAGCAGCACGGGATTCTCGACGCCAGCCAGCGCGAGCTGGTACTGGACCGTGCGATGGCCCTGGACCAGGACGAACTGGACCTGGACGACCTCAAGTGGGTCGTGCTGATGGTGCTGTTCAACCAGCCCGGGGCAGAGGCTGCCTACGCCTGGATGGAAACCCAGATGTTCGTGGACGAGCCGGAACCGCTTCACTGACCTTACACTGAGCGCCTTGCGCATTCAGGAGCGGGCCGGTGGACCAGTGGTTCTTTGCAGAAGGAAACAGTCAGCAGCGCGGTCCGCTGCCTGCTGACGAGCTGATCGCGCTCTACCGTTCCAGCCGCATCGGGCGCGATACGCTGGTCTGGCGCGACGGCATGGCCCAGTGGCAGCCGCTGGAAACCGTGGCCGCCGAGATCGGGCTGGACCTCGCGCAGGCGGCCGAAACGCTGGCAGCGCCAGCGCCCGGCCCCGCAGTGCCGCCGTCACTGCCGGCCGCGGCGGTCGCCCCCAGCGCACCCGTGCACACCGCCACCCCGACCCCCATCACCGTTCCGCCGCCCCGCAAGGCACTGAGCGGATGCGCGATCGTGGGCATTGTCGCGGCCGTGATCGTGGTGCTGGTGCTGATCGTCGGTGCAGTGCTTGCCGCGATCGCCCTGCCTGTCTACCAGGAGTACGTCGCGCGATCCAAGGCCAGCGACGCACTGGCGACGCTGGCCCCGATCAAGGTCGCGGTCGCCGGGTTCCACAGCGAGCACGGCCGCTGCCCGGTCAACGACGACGAAGGCTTCCAGCCGGCCGAAGGCTATGCCGACGGTGCCATCAGCACCGTGCGGATCGGCCGTTTCAACAACGGCCACTGCGGCGTGGAAGCCCAGCTCACCGTGCCCGGCAACGCCGCGCTGGATGGGAAGCTGCTGTGGTTGGACTACAACGGCGCCGATCATTGGGAATGCAGCGGCGAGCCCGATGACAAGTACCTGCCGCAGGAATGCCGCGGCTGACAACGGACACACGTCCATGGATGCACCCAACAGGGGATTGAAGCAATGACTGAGTGGTATTTCGCCGATGGCCAGGACCGACAGGGTCCGTTGAGCGCAGACGACATGCGCCAGCGCTTCCAGCGCGGTGACATCACCCTGGCCACGCTGGTGTGGCGGGAAGGGTTCGCGCAGTGGGCGCCCCTGTCCGAGGCCGTCGAAGAGCTGCAGCTGCAGAACCTGGCCGCTGCGGCCAGCAACCTCGGCAGCGGCATCGACCTGCGCGGGGATTACACCGCCATCGACAACGGCACCGCCCCGCTGCCCGGCACCGGCGGTGGCACGTACTCGCCGTACACCGCGCCGGCCGCGGCCACCGGCTACGCCAACGCCGCGGTGGTCAACGGCCAGGACGTGGTCTATGCCGGGTTCTGGAAACGCTACGCCGCCTACTTCATCGATTACATCCTGCTCACCGTGGTCACCCTGCCGCTGAGCATGATCATCAACCTGACGGGTGCCGGCTCGGGCAACGAAAGCGTGCAGGTCGCGCTGACCCTGGTGGTGATGCTGCTCAGCATGGTCATCAGCATCGGCTACTACGCCGGCTTCCACGCCTCGCGCGGCGGCGCCACGCTGGGCAAGATGGCCGTCGGCATCAAGGTCGTGCGCGGCAACGGCGAGCGGATCAGCTTCCTGCGCGCGTTCTGCCGCTACCTGGCGACCATCGTCAGCAGCCTGATCCTGATGATCGGTTTCATCATGGCGGCCTTCACCGAGCGCAAGCAGGCCCTGCACGACATGATGTGCGACACCCTGGTGGTCGACAAGTGGGCCTTCACCGAGCATCCCGAGCTGCAGCAGCGCGGCCTGGGCACGGTCACCATCGTGATCCTGGTGCTCGCCGCGCTGGCCATGGTGGCCCTGTTCGGCGTGATGATCGCCATGATCGGCGTGATCGCATCGATGTCCTGATCCGGGCAATCCTCACACCGGGCCGCTTGACATGAGCCGGCCCGGCGTGATTCCACTAATAGGCAGAAAGCTGAACGCCCGGCCCACCCCCGGGCGTTCGGTTTATGTATATCGCCCGCGCCGCTTCACTAATGCGGCCATTTGCTCCACCCTAGCGGCCCTCCCCGGGGCCCTGCCCATAGAATCCTGACGCCATGCCCAAGCACCTGCTCATCGTCGAATCGCCCGCCAAGGCCAAGACGATCAACAAATACCTCGGCAAGGACTTCACCGTCCTGGCCTCGTATGGGCATGTGCGCGACCTGGTGCCCAAGGAAGGTGCGGTCGACCCCGACAACAACTTCGCGATGCGCTACGACCTCATCGAGAAGAACGAAAAGCACGTCGATGCCATCGTCAAGGCCGCCAAGGGCGCCGACGACATCTTCCTGGCGACCGATCCGGATCGCGAGGGGGAAGCGATCAGCTGGCACATCGCTGAAATCCTGCGCGAGCGCGGCTTGGTCAAGGACAAGCCGATGCAGCGCGTGGTCTTCACCGAGATCACCCCGCGCGCCATCAAGGAAGCGATGGGCCACCCGCGCGAGATCGCCGGCGACCTGGTCGATGCGCAGCAGGCACGCCGCGCGCTGGACTACCTGGTCGGTTTCAACCTCTCCCCGGTGCTGTGGCGCAAGGTGCAGCGCGGCCTGTCCGCCGGCCGCGTGCAGAGCCCGGCGCTGCGCATGATCGTCGAGCGCGAAGAAGAGATCGAAGCCTTCATCGCGCGCGAGTACTGGAGCATCGACGCGCTGTGCGCGCATCCCTCCCAGCACTTCAATGCGCGCCTGATCAAGCTGGACGGCCAGAAGTTCGAACAGTTCACCGTGACCGACGGCGACACCGCCGAGGCCGCGCGCATGCGCATCCAGCAGGCCGCCCAGGGCGCCCTGCACGTCACCGACGTGGTCAGCAAGGAGCGCAAGCGCCGCCCGGCCCCGCCGTTCACCACCTCCACCCTGCAGCAGGAAGCCTCGCGCAAGCTCGGCTTCACCACGCGCAAGACCATGCAGGTCGCGCAGAAGCTGTATGAAGGCGTGGCGATCGGTGAGGAAGAAGGCACGGTCGGCCTGATCTCGTACATGCGTACCGACTCGGTGAACCTCTCCCAGGACGCGCTGGCCGAGATCCGCGACGTGATCGCGCGCGACTTCGGCATCGCCTCGCTGCCGGACCAGCCCAACACCTACCAGACCAAATCCAAGAACGCCCAGGAAGCGCACGAAGCCGTGCGTCCGACCTCGGCGCTGCGCACCCCTGCCCAGGTGGCGCGCTTCCTCACCGACGACGAGCGCAAGCTGTACGAGCTGATCTGGAAGCGCGCCGTCGCCTGCCAGATGATCCCGGCCACGCTCAATACCGTCAGCGTGGACCTGTCGGCCGGCAGCGAGCACGTGTTCCGCGCCAGCGGCACCACCGTGGTCGTGCCCGGCTTCCTGGCCGTGTACGAGGAAGGCAAGGACAACAAGAGTGCCGAGGACGACGATGAAGGCCGCAAGCTGCCGGCGATGAAGCCCGGCGACCGCGTGCCGCTCGAGCGCATCCTGGCCGAACAGCACTTCACCCAGCCGCCGCCGCGCTTCACCGAAGCGGCGCTGGTCAAGGCGCTCGAAGAATATGGCATCGGCCGCCCCTCGACCTACGCCTCGATCATCCAGACCCTGCTGTTCCGCAAGTACGTGGAGATGGAAGGCCGCAGCTTCCGCCCGTCCGACGTGGGCCGCGCGGTCTCCAAGTTCCTCTCCAGCCACTTCACCCAGTACGTGGATTACGACTTCACCGCCAAGCTCGAAGATGAGCTCGATGCGGTGTCGCGTGGCGAGGAAGACTGGATCCCGCTGATGGCGCGCTTCTGGGAACCGTTCCACAAGCTGGTCGGCGAGAAGAACGAATCGGTCGACCGCGCCGAGGCCAGTGGCGCGCGCGAGCTCGGCACCGACCCCAAGACCGGCAAGCCGGTCAGCGTGCGCCTGGGCCGCTTCGGGCCCTACGCGGCGATCGGCAGTACCGCCGAAGATGCCGAGGACAAGCCCAAGTTCGCCTCGCTGCGCCCCGGCCAGTCGATGCACACCATCTCCCTGGAAGACGCGCTGGAGCTGTTCCTGATGCCGCGTGCGCTCGGCCAGGACAAGGATGAGGACGTCAGCGTCGGCATCGGTCGCTTCGGTCCGTTCGCCAAGCGCGGCAGCACCTATGCCTCGCTGAAGAAGGAAGACGACCCGTACACCATCGACCTGGCCCGCGCCGTGTTCCTGATCGAAGAGAAGGAAGAGATCGCGCGCAACCGGATCATCAAGGAATTCGAGGGCAGCGAGATCCAGGTGCTGAACGGTCGCTTCGGCCCGTATATCAGCGACGGCAAGATGAACGGCAAGATCCCGAAGGATCGCGAGCCGGCCTCGCTGACCCTGGCCGAGGTGCAGAAGCTGATGGAAGAAACCGGCAAGCCGGTGCGCAAGGGCTTCGGCAAAAAGGCCGCCAAGAAGGTCGTGGCCAAGAAGGCACCGGCCAAGAAAGCCGCTGCCGGTGAAGCGACCAAGAAGACCGCCACCAAGAAGGCCGCGGTGAAGAAGGTCGCCAAGAAGGCCACGGCGAAGAAGGCGACCAAGAAGGTGGCCAAGAAAGCGGTGAAGAAGGCGGTCAAAAAGGCCTCCTGACCCCCTCGGGCAGGTCACGTCACGTGAACCTGCCTGCGGCCGGGTTGACCCCTCCCGCCACGGCGGGAGGATAATGCGGGCCATGCATCCGGCCCGCCTTCCATGAACGAACTCACTGTGGACACTGCCCTGCCCGTGCTGCGCGCGGGCGGGGTGATCGCCTATCCCACCGAAGCGGTCTGGGGCCTGGGCTGCGACCCCGCGCACGAGGCGGCCGTGATGAAGCTGCTGCAGCTCAAGCAGCGGCCGGTCGAAAAAGGCATGATCCTCGTCGCCGCCGATCCGGCCCAGCTGGAAGGGTGGGTGCGGATGGAGGTCCTGCCCCTGGACCGCCAAAGCGCGGTGCTGGCCAGCTGGCCCGGTGCCAATACCTGGATCCTGCCCGCCGGCGCTCGCGCGCCGCGCTGGATCACCGGCGAACACAGCGGCATCGCCGTACGGATCAGCGCCCACCCGCTGGTCGCCGCGCTCTGCCGTGCCTGGGGCGGGCCACTGGTCTCCACCAGTGCCAACCTTGCCGGCGAGCCGCCGGCACGCACGCGTGCCGAGCTGGACCCGCGCCTGCTGGCCCTGCTCGATGGCCTGATCGATGGCCAGACCGGTGGCCTGGCACAGCCCACGCCGATCCGCGATGCGCTCAGCGGCCAGGTGTTGCGCAGCTGAGCCGCCTTTTGCGCGCAGGCAGGCAAACCCGCACACTGGCTGCATGATCCTGCGCCCTGCCCTGTGGTTGGCCCTGCTCGCACTGGTGGGCCCTGTGCTGCCCGCTGCGGCGCAGAACGACAACGTACGCATCTATCGCTGCGTTGGCAGCAACGGCGCCGTCTCGCTGCAGGATGCCCCGTGCCGCGAGGGCCGACAGCAGGTCCGCGACCTGCAGCGCCCACGCGACCCGGCCCCGCAGGTCGTTCGCAGCGACCGCGCGCCCGAGCCGACGCCTGCACCGCGCGCGCCGGACCGCGAGGTGCGGTATGTGCACGTGCAGCCGCCGCAGCCGATGTACGAATGCACCACCAGCGAGGGCGACAGCTACGTCAGCGACAGCAATGAAGGCAATCCGCGCTGGGTGCCGATCTGGACCGAGGCCTATCTGCCGTATCCGCCTGGCCCGAGGCCGCCCTCGGGCAGCCATCCACCCTCACGGCCGTTGCCACCGATCATGCCGATGGGCAGCGGCTCGGTGCGCAGCAGTGGAGGCTCGCTCTCCGTCAGTGGCGGCGGCTCACGGGTCGGCGGCAGCATCAACATCGGCGGTGGCAGCTCGCAGTGGGAAGGCGGTGGCTATCCGTACCCGGGCGTGGGGAACAGCGTGGTGGTACCGGCGGGCAACGTGCTGGTGCGCGATGAATGTCATGCCCTGCCCGCGCAGGAGGTCTGCTCGCGGTTGAAAGACCGGCGCTGGGACCTGATCCGCCGCTACAACAGTGCGCTGCAGAGCGAGCGAGACGCGCTGACCCGCGAGCAGCGCGGGATCGATGCGCGCCTGGACCAGGACTGCGGCGGCCACTGAGCGCGCTGCGCTCTACACTGATGCGATGAAACGACGGTTCCTGCTGCCCCTGCTGTTCGTGTCCTTGCCCGCTGCGGCAGACGAGGCGGTGTTCTTCCGCTGCACCGATGCAGGCGGCAACCTCACCATCCAGAGCGTGGCCTGTCCCGCCGGCAGCGAACAGCGCATCCAGCGGATCAGCGCGCCGGTGCGTGGCGCCGCCGTGGCCGAGGCAGCGCCGTCCGTGCCCACCACCGCGCACACCATGCCACCGCTGCCGCAGGCGGGCGATGAGGACACTGGCCTGCTCGACAGTGCAGCCCTGCGCCCGCAACCGCCGGCGGCCGAGCACGACGCTGCAGGGCCGCCCAAGCCGCCGCTGCCGGACATCTACCAATGCGTCTCCGCAGAAGGTGTTCGTTACCTGCATGAGCGCGAACCGGCCCCGTCACGGTGCGAATCGCTGGCCCTGACCGGGCTGGGTGGCAGCCAGGCACCAGGCAACGCGGCCAGCTGCGAAGTGGTCCGCGATGCCTGCGAGCCGGTCGCCGATGCGCAGCGCTGCAGCAGCTGGCAGCAGCGCTTCCGCGACGCGCGCGGCCGCGAGCGCTTTGCTGCGCCGGAGAATCAGGCCGCTGCAACCGCCGAGCGCGCGCGCCTGGAAGCGGTGCTGGCCGACAGCGATTGCCCGGTCCCGTGACCCGGTTTGCCCGCGTCGTGACTGGATTGACCGTGCGCCATGACCGCATGCTGCCGCGCACCCTGTGAGCTGCCACGCACCCTGTGATCGGTAGTGCCGGCCGCTGGCCGGCTCAGAACCCGTAGCGCAGGAACCCGCCATCCACCGCGATGCACTCACCGGTGACGTAGCTGGAGGCCGGCAGGCACAGGAAGCCGACGGCGGCAGCGACTTCTTCCGGCTCGCCGATGCGCCGCATCGGGGTGCGGTCGATCACCTGCTCGTAGTAATCCGGATCCGACAACGGCCCTGAGGTCCGCCGGGTGCGGATGTACCACGGCGCCACCGCGTTGACGCGGATGCCGTCCTCGGCCCACTCCACGGCCAGGTTACGGGTCATCTGGTGCATGGCGGCCTTGGTCATGCCATACACCGCGCCGCTGCGTACGTGGGTCAGGCCGGAGACGCTGCCGACGTTGACGATGGCCGAAGCCGCATGCCGCGCCAGCAGCGGGTGCGCGTAGCGCGACAGCTCGAAGGCCGAGAACAGGTTGGTCTCGAAGATCCCGCGCCATTCGTCCTCGGTGTATTCGGTGGCCGGCTTGCTGATGTTGCCGCCGGCGTTGTTGACCAGGATGTGCAGCCCATCGCTGTGGTCTTCCACCCAGTCCAGGATCTCGCGGCGGTCTTCATCATCGGAGACGTCGGCGGCCAGGCCGTGGATCTCACGGTCCGGGAAGGCATCGGCGAGCTCGTCGCGCGCCATTTCCAGCGCATCGGCATCACGGCCCACGATCAGCAGGTCCGCACCGAAGCCCAGCAGTTCGCGCGCGATCGCCAAGCCGATGCCGGCGCTGGCGCCGGTGATCAATGCGGTCTGTCCATCCAGTCGCCAACGTTGCGCGCTCACGTGCCTCTCCTGCGGTAATCCATGGAATGCGGCACCGGTCGTGCTGCGCGGATAGGATAACGCGCGATGGCCGGCACGCCGGACGCCATCACGCGCGGGGCGCGAGGCGGTGGGACACTGGTCCTCTGCCACCGGCTCACCGAGGGAGGTTGCCATGACGATCCGTACTGCCCTGCCGCTGCTCGCGATGCTCGCGCTGAGCGCCTGCAACCGCCCGGTGCCCCCGGCACCGGACACACCGCCGGAACCACAGGCGACCGCACTGCGCGATGCGATCCACGATCCGATCGACCGCGCCAAGGGCGTGGGCGATACGTTGCAGAAGACCGCCGACGCTCAAGCCGCCGAGGTTGACCGCGCCACCGGCGATGCGCCACCGCCCAGCCCCTGACCCCATCGGCCGGATGGCAGAACGCCCGGCACAGGCCGGGCGTTCGGGTGTCACACAGAACCGCTGAAGCCGCTTACAGCCCGCAGAAGCAGTACACCAGCGTCTTGACCGGCGCGGCGTTGTTGCGCGGGTCACGCGCGGCCTCTTCGACAAAGCGCAGCTGGGTGTCCAGCTCCGGCATCGAACGGGCCAGCATCAGCCGGGCCATGCCCGATTCGCCCAGCATCCAGGCACCGGCATGGCTGCTGGCGAAGCCGCTGAGGAACTGCGCGAACGGCGTGGCCGCCTTCTCGATGTAACGCACGCGGAACTTGCCGGCCTCGCCGAGCTTGGCACGGCTGGCGGCATCGGCCACCGCGGCCTTCAAGCCACCGAAGTCATCCACCAGGCCGCGCTCCTTGGCCTGCGCACCGCTCCACACCCGGCCGCGGGCGACTTCATCGACCGCTTCCACCGGCTTGTTGCGCGCGGCGGCGACCTTGCCGGTGAAATCGGCGTAGCCCTTGTTGATCACCGACTGGATCACCTGGCCCACGGCCGGATCCATCGGGCGGGTGATGTCGAACGCACCGGCGAAACGGGTGGTGCCCACGCCGTCGGTATGCACGCCGATCTTGTCCAGCGAGCGCGCCACGTTCGGGATCATGCCGAAGATGCCGATGGAACCGGTGATCGTGGAGGGATCGGCGTAGATGCGATCAGCGTTCATGCTGATCCAGTAACCGCCCGAGGCAGCCAGGTCGCCCATCGAGACCACCACCGGCTTGCCGGCTTCCTTCAGCGCGACCACTTCGCGGCGGATCTGTTCGGAGGCGAACACTTCACCACCCGGCGAGCTCACGCGCAGCACCACGGCCTTCACGTCCTTGTCGTCGCGCGCTTCGCGCAACAGCGCCGAGGTCGACTCGCCACCGATGCGGCCGGCCGGCAGATCGCCACCGGAGATTTCACCGGACGCCACGATCACCGCCACCTGCGGACGCGAATCCACCGGCGAGCGACGGCCGTCCAGCACGCTCAGGTAGGCGTCGAGATTGACGTTGCGGTAGCCACCGTCGGCGTCATCGTCGGCGATGCCGCGCTCGGTCAGCAGGGTGTCCACTTCCTCGCGCGTCTTCAGGCCGTCCACCAGCTTCTGCTGCAGGGCGAACTTGGCCAGGTCGCCACCGGCGGCGGCGATCCCTTCGGGCATGGTGTCGATGCCGGCGGCCAGCTGTGCCGGATCGAGCTTGCGTGCCTTGGCGATGTCGGCCAGGTAGCGCTGCCACACATCGTTCATCCAGAACAGATCGGCTTCCTTGGCCTGCGGCGAGGCGGCATCGAGCACATACGGCTCGGCGGCCGACTTGTACTCGCCCACCTTGAACAGGTGCACGTCCACGCCCAGCTTGTCCTGCAGGCCGGTGCGGAAATACTGGCGGTAGCGGCCCAGGCCCTCGAGCACCACGCCGCCCATCGGGTCCAGGTAGACCTCATCGGCCTGCGAAGCGAGCAGGTACTGCGACTGGCTCATGTTCTCGCTGAAGGCCACCACCTGCTTGCCGGCGGCGCGCAGCTCCTGCAGCGCGACGGTCACTTCGCGCATGGAAGCGAAGCCGCTCGGCTGCAGCTTGTCCAGCTCCAGCACCACGCGCTCGATCTTCTTGTCGGTCTTTGCCGCCTCCAGCGCGCGGATCAGATCGCGCAGCTGGATCTCATCGGCGCCCTTGTCACCCACTGCCTTGCCCAGCGCGCGGCTGACCGGATCGGCGCTGAACTGCTCGACCAGCCGGCCTTCCGGTGCGATCACCAGGGTCGTGCGGTCCTGCAGCGAGGCCTTGGAGGTCGCGCTCTTGCCCATCGCGACGATGAACAGGATCAGGATCAGGAACAGCAGGCCGAAGAACACCAGGTTGAGGATCAGCCGGCGGGTAAAGTTCATCACATCCCACAGCCCGATGAAGAAGCTGGCGACGGGATTGCGACGCGCGGGTTGGTTCATGGGGGTAACTCCAGAGTGGCTTCTTGCCGTGGTGCCAGAATAGCCGGTGCCGGGCGCGCCGGCATCGGACACAAGTCAGGGTGTCGAAGGGAGACCGGCGCGGGCGCTGCTCACGCGCAGGCGCCAGCCCATCAGGATCGCGGCGGCGGTCAGGCCCAGGATGAGGCCCAGCCACATGCCCTGCGGGCCCATGCCCAGGCCGAGCCCCAGCCCGGCGCCAAGCGGCATGCCCAGGCCCCAGTACGAGAACATGGCGATGAACATCGGCACGCGGGTGTCCTTCAGCCCGCGCAACGCGCCGGCCGAGAGCACCTGGATGCCATCCGGGAACTGGAATGCCGCCGCGTACAGCAACAGCGTCGAGGCCAGTGCGGCCACGCCCATGTCGGCCGTGTAGACGCCGACGATGGCGTCATGGCCAAACAGCAGCACCAGCGCCGAGAGCGTCTGCGTGCCGAGGATGATCACCAGCCCGGCGATCGCCGCGCGACGCACGCCCAGCCCGTTGCCGCTGCCGACCGCATGGCCGACCCGTACCGTGGTGGCCTCGGCCACGCCCATCGGGATCATGAAGCACAGCTGCGCGACGTTGATGGCGATCTGGTGGGAGGCGGCTTCGGTGGCGCCGAGGCGACCGATCAGCAGCGCGGTGACGATGAACAACCCACCTTCCATCAGCACGGTGATGCCGATCGGCAGGCCGGTCCGCAGCAGGTCCCAGATCGCCGACCAGCGCGGCGCTTCGAGATGCGAAAACAGCTGCAGGTGGGCGAACCGCTTGGTCTTCCACAGATAACCGGCAAAGCACAGCGCCTGCAGCCACATCATGATCGCCGAGGCCATGCCCAGGCCTTCGGCGCCCAGCTCGGGGAAGCCGAGCTTGCCGTAACACAGCACATAGCCCAGCGGCGCGAGCACCAGCAGGCCGCCGAAGCCGAGCAGCATCGTCGGCAGCGTCCAGTGCATGCCTTCGCTGAGGTAGCGCATGCAGAAGTACAGGGTCAGCGCCGGCCCGCCCCAGCGCACCGCGTGCAGGAACGCGGTTGCGCCCGGCACGATGTCCGGCGCGATGCCGAACGCGGGAAGCAGCGGCGGCACCACCGTGAGGAAGGTGAACATGATCAGGCCCAGGCCGAGCGCCAGCCACAGGGCCTGGCGGAACAGCGGGCCGATCTCGCGCTCGCGGCCGGCGCCATGCAGCTGCGACACCGAGGCGGTCAGCGAAATCAGCGTGCCGATCGGGATCAGCATCGGCAGCCACAGCAGCGCCGTACCGATGGTGACGGCGGCGAGCGTGTGGGTGCCGTGGTGACCGGCGATCACGTTGTCGACGAAGGAAATCAGGCCGGTGGAGACGTGGCCCAGAACCAGCGGCAGCGCGAGCAGGCCGGTGGCGCGCACTTCCCGGGAGAGGCGCGGCGTGGAGGAAGCGGTAGACATGGGAGTCACAGACGGCAACTACGGTCGCGCGCGGAGGGCACAGGCACCGGGTTGCGGCCCGCCATCTTACGCGCGCGGCGGGGGAAAAGCCGCGCTTTCAGGTAAACGGAGACGAACCCGTCAGTGCCCCACGTGCTCGCGCAGCCAGGTGTCGCGTGCGGTGGGGGCAACCCCCAGGAACTCGGCGCGCACGCGGTCGCGGTCCTGCGGCGGGGTGCGCTGGGCCACCAGCGTGAGCTGGGTCAGCTGGGAGGGCGTGAGCTGGCGCAGCACGGCCAACGCCGTGGGACGCTGCTCGGCCGGCAGATAGCCGAACAGGCCCTGCAGTTTGGTGAACTCGTGGCCGAGCTGCGGGCCAAGCAGCCAGCCGTCGCGGAAGCGCTGGTCCTGCTCGGCGAAGCGCTGGCGAAGCGCCTGCTGTTGGGCCGGAGGCAGCGCCGCCACGCGCGCCGCGGCGGCACGCACGCGGGCACGCTCGCCCTCGCTCATGGCCTGCCAGGCGGCATAGCGGCTGCGCAGTTCACGCAGCTGGGCCGGGTCCAGCGCCGCAGGCGTGGCCGGGATCGCCGGGGCGGTGGCACTGGCAGGCGCGGGCACCGCCAGCGGCACCTCGACCCGGTTGGGGGCGGCGATGGCCGCACTGGAGAGCCCGAGGGCGATCAGCAGGAAGGCAGGCTTACTCATCGGCGGCAGCCGTCTCCAGGCCGGCGGTGGCGGGTTCGGGTCGGCTCGGCTGGGCCTGCGATTCGTCGACCGGGACCGGGCCACCGGCGGCGAACCAGGCGTACAGATCGGCATCACGGGCGGTCGGCAGGTCCGGGTCGGCCAGCATCGCCGCATCGCTGGCAGCGTACGGCGAGGCAGCCGGGGCCACGCTCGGCAGATCGTCAGCCGGGAGCGCTTCGACCTTGACCGGGCCCGCATCGGCGACCGCGCCTTCGGGGGTATCCATCACGGGGTCGCCGGCCTGGCGGGCGTGTTTCCACCAGGTGGCACCGCCCAGCAGCACGCCGACGGTCGCGGCCACGATCAGCACGCCCTTCCATGGGAAACGGCGGCCGCGTTGGCGCCTGACCGGGCGGCGCTGGGCGGGGGCATCGGACTTGGCCGGGGTGCGCCAGGACGCTGCGTCCGATGGCTGGCTGACCGGGGCGGCCACGGGTTGCTGCAGCCGCTGCAGACGGCTGGCGGGCAGATCCCGGATGCGCAGCTGGACCTGCTCGGCCAGGGCGCGCCAGCCAGCGGCATCGGGATTGCCATGGGCATCGCGCGGGCAGGCATCGGCCAGGGCGTGCTGGTAGTCGGCCATCGGCAGATCCAGGACCTGTGCGGCAGCGGCTTCATCCAGCCCACCGCCGATCCGCAGCACGAACGCCAGCCGTGCCGGCGGGGCCAGCCCGGCAAGATGCGCCAGCGGCACCGGCCACTGGCCTGCGGCCGGGTCCCGCAACGGTGCGCGGTGCACCAGCAGCGACCAGAACCGCTCTGGCCACTGGGCCATGGGCAGGTCGCTGGCGATCCCGGCAAAGGCGCGCATGACCGCGACCAGGGCCTGCTCGGCCACGGTCGGGTCGCCGCACTGCAGCTCGGCCACGACCAGGGCCCGGCGTTCAACGCCACGAAGAAATGCCGACAGCGCGCCGGCTGCGGTAGAGGAAACGGGGGCGGGCGCAGCCGTCATAGCAACTCCATCATTGTGTGGAAATGATAGCGATTGCGTCACTGCTGCGGCGCGCGGATGTTCATTTCCTGTGAGCGGCCACAGTCTGCAAAGCGTTCCAGTGGAAAAGGTTGTGCACAGCACCACGAAAAACCGGGGTAGAACCGCAGGTGAGGCCCACGTCAAGTCTGTTTCAACTTTGTTTCACAGCTATCTTGTTGTTTTTATTGATCATTGTTTCTTGGCTATTTTTTGACCAACCTGAGGAGAACATCGGAAGTTCCTGACGCAAGGCGGTCACATACGCAATGGCACACAGACTTATCCACAGAAGATGTGGATAAGCCTGAATCTCCAATCAAGTCGGATATTTAGGTGGGATTTATGATTCGGCGCGCACCTGGTTGAGACGGTGAATGGGCGTGATCCGGGTCCACCTGCCCCGCTACACTGGCCCGATGACCTCCTCGTCTTCGACCCTGCGCGTCGCCCTGCCGGTGCCGCTGCCGCAACTGTTCGACTACGCCCCGCCGCCCGGGCCGGTCCCGGACCCGGGAATGACCGGGCAACGGGTACGGGTGCCGTTCGGCTCCCGCGAGCTGGTGGGGGTGGTGGCCGGGATCGGCCAGGTGGAGGATCCCGGCAGCCTGCGCGCGGCGATCGAGTGGATCGACACCACGCCGCTGCTGACCGGCGAGCTGTGGCGCTCGCTGCAGTGGCTGGCGCGCTACACCCATGCGCCGCTGGGCGAGGTGATCAGTACGGGCCTGCCCGGCCCGCTGCGGCGCGGTGAAGCAGTGCCGGACACCCATCAGTGGGGCTGGCAGTTGACCGACGCCGGGCACGACCCGCAGCCGAAGTTGCGCAACGGCACCCGCCCGCAGCGATTGGCCGAGTGCCTGGCCGAGGGTGTGGTGAACGAAGACCGCCTGGATACGTTGATGGACGACTGGCGCAGCGCCGCCCGCTCGCTGGCCAAGCGCGGGCTGGTTGAACGGATCGCGCTGGCCCATTCGCCGGCCGTGGCCTCGCCCGCAGGCGGCCCCGCGCCCAACGCCGAACAGGCCGACGCGATCGCCGCGATCACCGCCGCCGACGGCTTTGCCGCCTACCTGCTGGATGGCGTCACCGGCAGTGGCAAGACCGAGGTCTACCTGCAGGCGATCGTGGCGTGCCTTGCGCGTGGCAAGCAGGCGCTGGTGCTGGTGCCGGAGATCGGGCTGACCCCACAGACGCTGTCGCGCTTCCGCAACCGCCTGGGCATTCCGGTGCATGTGCTGCACTCGGGCCTGAACGACAACGAGCGTGCCCGCGTGTGGGCGGCTGCCGCGCGGGGTGAAGCGCAGGTCATCGTCGGCACGCGCTCGGCGGTGTTCACCCCGCTGCCGAATGCGGGCCTGATCGTGATCGACGAAGAGCACGACGGCAGCTACAAGCAACAGGACGGCATCCGCTACCACGCGCGGGATTTCGCGCTGGTGCGCGCCAAGGCACTGGACGTGGCGGTGGTGCTCGGCAGTGCCACGCCGTCGCTGGAATCGCTGCACAACGCGCAGGCCGGCCGCTACACCCACCTGCGCCTGAAGCAGCGCGCGGGCGCGGCGCGGCCCCCCGTGGTGCGCGTGCTCGACGTGCGCAAACGGCCGCTGCGCGATGGGCTGTCGCCGGAGGTACTGGCCGGCATCAGCCAGCATCTGCAGGCCGGGCACCAGGTGCTGGTGTTCAAGAACCGCCGCGGCTATGCACCCGTGCTGCTCTGCCATGACTGCGGTTGGACCGCCCCGTGCCAGCGCTGCGATGCGCCGATGACCGTGCACGCCGGCGGCCGCCGCCTGCAGTGCCATCACTGTGGCGCACGCCAGTCCGCGCCGCTGGCCTGCCCGGACTGCGGCAGCCTGGCGCTGCAGCCGCAGGGCATCGGTACCGAACGGCTGGAAGAACATCTGGTCGAAGCATTCCCGGATTTTCCGGTGATCCGCATCGACCGCGGCACCACCGGCAAGCGCGACGCGCTGGAGACCCAGTTGGCCTCGCTCGGCGATCGCGCGGGGATCCTGGTCGGCACGCAGATCCTGGCCAAGGGGCACGACCTGCCGAAGCTGACCCTGGTGGTCGTGGTCGGCATCGACGAAGGCCTGTTCTCGGCCGACTTCCGCGCCAGTGAGAAACTCGCGCAGCAGCTGATCCAGGTCGCCGGCCGCGCCGGGCGCGCGGTGGATGCGGGGGAGGTCTGGCTGCAGACCCATCACCCGGGGCATCCGTTGCTGGAGACACTGGTCAACGGCGGGTATCACGCCTTTGCCCATGCGGAACTGCAGCAGCGCGAGGCGGCCGGTTTTCCGCCCTTCGCGCATCTGGCACTGCTGCGTGCCGAAGCGCAGCAGGTGGAGCATGCCAACGCGATGCTCAGTGCCGTGCGCGCCTTGATTCCCGACGATGCGGCGGTGGAACGCTATGGCCCGATGCCCGCGCCGATGCCGCGCCGCGCGGGCTACCAGCGCACTCAGTTGCTGCTGTCCTCACCGGCGCGGCGCCCGTTGCATGGCGTGCTGGACCAGGTGACGCCGCAGATTGCCGCGCTGCCCCAGGCACGCAAGGTGCGCTGGTCGCTGGATGTGGATCCGATGGATCTGTATTAGCGCGGCACGGTCGCTCAGGTGAGCGCGGTCATGACCCCACGCTGATATGCCGGCCGCTGTTTCAGCCGTTCGTACCAGGCCGCCAGATGCGGCAGGTCCGGGCGCTGGATCGGCATCTCGAACCACGCATAGATGAAGGCGCCCAGCGGAATATCGCCCATCGCGAACTGCTCACCGGACAGATACGGCTGCCGCGACAGGGCTTCATCGGCCATCGCCAGCAACTCGCCGGAGCGCACCAGCGCGGCAGCGATGCGCGCCTCGTCCCGATCCGCCGGCGCGGTCCGCAGCGTGCCCCAGAACAGATCGCGGAACACGCCGGCGAAGGTCGAGGTGGTCCAGTCCATCCACTTCTCCGACTGCGCGCGCGCCACCACGTCTTCCGGATACAGCGTGCCCAGCGCGTAGCGCGCGGAGAGGTAGCGCACGATCGTGTTGGATTCCCACAGCGGTAGGCCCTGGTCCTCGATCACCGGCACCAGCCCGTTCGGGTTCATCGCACGGTATTCCGGCGACTGCGTGCCACCGAAGGCACCGCCGACCTCGATCGACTCGTACGGCGCGCCGATCTCCTCGGCACACCACAGCACTTTGCGCACGTTGCTGGAATTGCGACGGCCCCAGATTTTCAGCATGATCGGATTCTCATATCGGGCGATGCGCGGCACGGGTCGCGCGGTGCGGATACGATACGCCGATCGGCGGGGGCTTACTTTGCCGCCTTGGCCGTGCTCTTCTTGGGCAGCGCGCGCACATAGGTCGATTTGCCGTCCTTCTTCATCTCGAACAGGCCGGTCGCGGCCAGCAGATCGCTGAGTTTGCTGTACCCGTAATTGCGCGAATCGAACGAGGCCTGGTTGCCGATCTGGCTGCCGACCGGCCCCAGGTGCGACCAGCCATCCTCGGCTTCGGCCGACGTAACTGCACGGCGCAGCATCTGCACCAGCCGGGTGTCGTTGCGCAGTTCGGGCCCGCTCTTGCGCGGGCGCGTTTCTTCGTTGTCCTGTTCCACCTCCTGATCGGCCGCATGGGGCTGGCCCAGCGCTTCGATGTAGGTGAACTTCGAGCACGCGTTGACGAACGGCTCGGGCGTTTTCTTCTCACCGAAGCCGTACACCTTGACCCCGTCGGTCAGCAGGCGCATCACCAGCGGCGTGAAGTCGGCATCGCTGGAGACGATTGCAAAGCCGTCCAGATTGCGCGCGTACAGCATGTCCATCGCATCGATCACCATCGCCATGTCCGAGGCATTCTTGCCGCGGCTGTAGGCGAACTGCTGGATCGGGCGGATCGCGTATTCGTGCAGCACCGATTCCCACCCTTTCAAGCGCGGGCTCTTCCAGTTGCCGTAGGCACGGCGGACATTGGCCACGCCGTAGCGGGCGACTTCGGCCAGCACCGCATCGATCTTGGAGGCGGGTGCGTTGTCGGCATCGATCAGCAGGGCGATGCGCTTTTCCGGTTCGGACATCTCGGTCTCCAGGGCGGGATCGGATCGGCCATCGGGCAGGCGCGATGGCCCCTGAACCCAGTATCGGCCATCGACGTGAACATCGCGCTTCACGTGCGACCATGGGCCGCATCACGAGACGACCTGCGCCGCCCCCCTCCGGCGCCCGCCAAGGAGTGAAGCATGACCCGCGATCCCACGCCCCACCTGCTCATCATCGGTGGTGGTTTTGCCGGCCTCTGGGCCACCCGTGCCCTTGCCTCGGCGCACGTGCGCATCACCCTGGTGGACCGTCGCAACCACCATCTGTTCCAGCCGCTGCTTTACCAGGTGGCCACCGCCGGCCTCTCGGCACCCGATATCGCCGCCCCGCTGCGCCACATCCTGGGCCATCAGCGCAACGTTGAAGTGCGCCTGGGTGAAGTCACTGACATCGACAAGGCCGCACGCACTGCGACGCTGGCCGATGGCACGCAGATCGCCTACGACACGCTGATGCTGTGCACCGGCGCCACCCACGCCTACTTCGGTCACGACGAATGGGCCGCCGATGCGCCGGGCCTGAAAACGCTGGACGATGCCATCGCCCTGCGCCGCAAGCTGCTGCTCGCCTTCGAGCGCGCCGAGGCCGAACCGGATCCCGCGCGCAAGGCCGCCTGGCTCAGTTTCGCCGTGGTCGGCGGCGGCCCAACCGGGGTGGAACTGGCCGGCACCCTGGCCGAGATCGCCCGGCATACGCTGCGCAACGAATTCCGCCATATCGATCCTGCCTCGGCCAGGGTCCGCCTGGTCGAGGCCGGCCCGCGCGTGCTGTCCACCTTCCCCGAGGTGCTCTCGCTCAAGGCGCGCCGCCAGCTGGAGAAACTGGGCGTGGAAGTGCTCACCGGTACGCCGGTGAGCGACATCAACGCCGAGGGCTTCCAGCTGGGCGAGCGCTTCGTCGAAGCGCGCACCGTGGTCTGGGCCGCCGGTGTCGCCGCCTCGCCGCTGGCGCGCACGCTGGAGGTTCCGCTGGATCGCGCCGGCCGCGTGCCGGTGCAGCCCGATCTCACCTTGGACGGTCACCCGGAGATCTTCGTGGCCGGGGATCTGGCCGCGTTGACCCAGGCCGATGGCAGGCCGGTACCCGGCGTCGCCCCGGCAGCCAAGCAGATGGGCAAGCACGTGGCGACCACGATCCAGGCGCGCCTGGCCGGCAAGCCTGCGCCAGGCCCGTTCAAGTACCAGGACTTCGGCAATCTGGCGACCATCGGCCGCATGGCCGCGATCGTCCACCTCGGCCGCCTGCAGCTCTCCGGCGTGCTGGCGTGGTGGTTCTGGCTGGCCGCGCACGTGTTCTTCCTGATCGGCTTCCGCAACCGCGTGGTGGTGCTGCTGAACTGGGCAGTGGCGTACTGGAGCTACCAGCGCAGCGCGCGGATCATCTTCGGCGATGCGCAGGATGATCGGCGGCCGAAGCGGCCGCCGACGCCCTGAGCGGTCGAGCGGCAACGGTGGCAGCCAGCCATGCCGGGCTGCCACACGGATGGGCCGCTCAGCCCTGCGACAGACAGCCCCAGCCGTCGACCTGGCCGCTGTAGGAGACTGCCTCGCTGGCGAGCAGACCTTCGAAGCCCGAGATGTTCTGGTGGGTCGGCAGCATCAGCGGATGCACCACTACCTGCCACGGGTATTCCTCGTTGCCCTCGTACGCGGCCAAGGACACCTTCTGCTCGTTCTTGAGCAGGTGCACGGCGAAGGCGATCGCCACGTCCTGGGTCGGGAAGATCAGCGCGAAATCCACCTCGCGCGGAATCGACAGGTCGTCGCCATCCTGCAACATGTTCCAGAGCACATCGCCATTCTCATCTTCCGGGTACAACGACAGATCGCGGGACATGGCACTCCAGGGCTTGGGCAAGCGGATCAACGAACGGAGATCGATGGTATGCCGCCGGCGAAGGCCCGAACAAGCCGCGCGCAACGTTACCCGGGTTCGGGCAGCTGCAGCCACGCCAGTTTGCGCTCCCGGGGCTGTCGCTTGAGCTGCCACTCGGCCTTCGACGCCGCGGCCCGGTCCGGGTAGGCGCGCATCGCCAGCACCCTCACCGGTGGGTGGGCCCGGGTGTATTTGGCCCCTTTGCCGGCGAGGTGGGCCTGGAAGCGCGCCTCCACGTCGTTGCTGATGCCGGCGTAATAGCTGCCGTTGCGGCATTCAAGCAGGTACAGGTACCAGAGGGCGGGTTCAGCGGGCATACCGGGATTATCCCCCGGCGCGGGCCCGGCGGCTGCTAGAATCCGCCCCGGATGCAGGAGAGAGGCGCCGCGCTGGCGCCCGCCGAAGGCGCAGGCTCCCATAATCGCTCAGGCCGGTGGCTCGATACGCCACCAACCATGCATCCGACACGCCGATCTGGAGAGAGGTCTTCAATGACCCGCCGAAGGGGCACGTGGCCTTGGCCACCGAACTCTCAGGCAAAAGGACAGCGGGAGCGGCAACGGAATCCCACCCCACGACAGTGCAGCGGCGCTGGCGTGATGCGTGTGCGTTTCCGTCCCCGCCTGACGTGTTTTCCGGAGCCACCCCCATGCTGCTCTCCCTGATCTACCTCATCGCCATCTCGGCCGAAGCCATGACCGGCGCGCTGTCGGCCGGCCGCCGCCGCATGGACCTGTTCGGCGTGGTCATCATCGCCTGCGTCACCGCGCTCGGCGGCGGCTCACTGCGCGACATCGTGCTCGGGCATTACCCGCTGGGCTGGGTGAAGCACCCGGAGTACCTGGGCTTCACCATCTGCGCGGCGCTGATCGCGACCTGGGTGGCGCGCTGGATGCACCACTTCCGGCGTACCTTCCTGGTGCTCGATGGCCTGGGCCTGATCGCGTTCACCCTGATCGGCTGCGCGGTCGCACGCGAGGGCGGGCACACCGTGCCGATCATCCTGATCGCCGGCATGCTGACCGGTGCGTTCGGTGGCGTGCTGCGCGACGTGCTGTGCAACGAGGTGCCGCTGATCTTCCAGAAAGAACTGTATGCCGTGATCACCCTGCTCACCGGCGCGGCCTACCTGACCCTGCTGGAACTCGGCGTGTCGCTCAACGCGGCCACGCTGTGGTGCCTGGGCGGCGGCTTCCTGTTCCGCCTGCTGGCGATCCACTTCAAATGGGAAATGCCGAAGTTCGTGTACCGCGACGAGGTGCATTGACGCACGCGCAGGCATGACCAAGGTCACGGGAGCTTGAGCGGCCTGGCCCTGTATCATGGCGCTCCCGTTCCAAACGAACGGCATCCAGCCACGCGGCGGTGTTCCACCCGCTGCCCCGCCAGACACCCTCTCCCCCGTTGACCTGCCGCACTCGGCCGGTCCCCATGGACGCACTGCTCCGGTGGAGGGTGCGCAGGATGCGTATGTCCGCTTCAACGCCCGCCTCGTCTCGCCGTCGTTTCGCCAAACCGCTGTTGATCGCTGCCGCCGTCGGGCTGGTCGCGATCGCCGCATGGAAGCTGCTCTCGCCCGCGCCTGCCGCCAGCCCCGCCGGTGGCCCGCAGCCGACCCCGGTGCGCGTGGCCACTGCGACGCAGGAAGACCTGGTGGTGCGCCTGAAGGCGCTCGGCACGGTGACCCCGCTGCATACAGTGAGCCTCCGCAGCCGCGTGGATGGCGAACTGCTGCGGCTGGCATTCTCCGAAGGCCAGCACGTCACCGCCGGCGAGCTGCTGGCCGAGATCGATCCGCGCCCGTTCCAGGTACAGCTGTCGCGTGCGCTGGGCACCCAGCAGCAGAACCTGGCCGAGCTGGACAACGCCGAGAGCCAGCTCAGGCGCTTCACCGAACTGCAGACCAAGCACTTCGTCTCCGCGCAGGACCTGAGTGATCAGCAGAGCAAGGTGCGCCAGCTGCAGGGCCGTCGCCAGACCGACCAGGCGGCCGTGGATGAAGCGCGCCTGCAGCTGCAGTACACCCGCATTACCGCGCCGGTGGCCGGACGCATGGGCCTGCGCAATGTGGATGTCGGCAACCTGGTGCGCAGTGGCGATACCGAACCGCTGGCCACGATCACCCAGACCACGCCGATCAGCGTGCTGTTCACCGTGCCCGAGCCGGACCTGCCGGCGGTGGTCGCCGCCGCCCGTGCCAATCCGCAGCTCACCGTGGAAGCCTGGGACCGCGAGGAGCGCACCGCGCTGGGCGACGGCGTGCTCTCCAGCCTGGACAACCGCATCGATACCGCCACCGGCACGCTCAAGCTGCGCGCGCAGTTCGCCAACGCCGATGAGTCGTTGTTCCCCAACCAGTTCGTCAACGTGCGCCTGCAGGTCAGCAGCAGCGATTCGGTGGTGATCCCCAATGCCGCCGTGCAGTTCGGCAGCAAAGGCAGCTACGTCTACGTGATCACGGCCGATGCCACCTCGCACCTGCGCAACGTGGTGCTCGGCCCGGCCGATGGCGAACGGGTTTCGGTGCGCGAAGGGCTCAAGCCCGGCGAGCGCGTGGTGGTGGAAGGCATCGACGGCCTGCGCGAAGGCGCCAAGGTCGAGGTGGTGGAGCAGGACCCGACGCGGACCGGCGCATGAACCTCTCGCGCCCCTTCATCGAGCGCCCGGTCGCGACCACGCTGCTGATGGTGGCGCTGCTGCTGTCCGGCGTGATGGCCTACCGCCTGCTGCCGGTCGCGGCACTGCCGCAGGTCGATTACCCGATCATCCAGATCACCACGCTGTATCCCGGTGCCAGCCCGGATGTCACCACAAGCGCGGTCACTGCACCGCTGGAACGGCAGCTGGGGCAGATCCCCGGCCTGAAGCAGATGTCCTCGACCAGTTCGGGCGGCGCTTCGGTCATCACGCTGCAGTTCTCGCTGGAGGTCGCGCTCGGGGTGGCCGAGCAGGAAGTGCAGGCCGCGATCAACGCCGCCGACAGCTTCCTGCCCGATGACCTGCCGGTGCCGCCGGTGTACCGCAAGGTCAACCCGGCCGATACCCCGATCCTGACCCTGGCGGTGACCTCGCAGGGGCTGTCGCTGCCGCAGGTGCACGATCTGGTCGATACGCGCATGGCCCAGCGCCTCTCGCAGCTGCCCGGCGTCGGCCTGGTCAGCCTGGCCGGTGGGCAGCGCCCGGCGGTGCGCATCCAGGTCAATCCTTCGGCGCTGGCCGCCAACGGCCTGAGCATGGCCAGCATCCGCACCGCGATCGGCACGGCCAACGTCAACATGCCCAAGGGCAGCTTCGACGGCCCGACCCGCGCGATCATGCTCGATGCCAACGACCAGATGCGCTCGGTGGCCGAGTACCGCGCGCTGATCCTGGCCTGGAAAGACGGCGCGCCGCTGCGCCTGGGCGACGTGGCCACCATCGAGGATGGCGCCGAGAACCGCCAGCTGGCCGCGTGGTCGGGCACCACCCCGGCCGTACTGATCAACATCCAGCGCCAGCCGGGTGCGAACGTGATCGCCGTGGTCGACCAGGTGCGGGCGCTGCTGCCGCAGCTGCAGGCCTCGCTGCCGGCCGGTGTGGATGTGGCCATCCTGAGCGATCGCACCGAATCGATCCGCGCCTCGATCCGCGGCGTGCAGCACGAGCTGCTCATCGCGATCGCGCTGGTGGTGATGGTCACCTTCGTGTTCCTGCGCAACATCCCGGCCACGATCATTCCCAGCATCGCGGTACCGCTGTCGCTGGTGGGCACCTTCGGGGTGATGCTGCTGGCCGGCTTCTCGCTCAACAACCTCACCCTGATGGCGCTGACCATCGCCACCGGCTTCGTGGTGGACGATGCGATCGTCATGCTGGAGAACATCGCCCGTCACCTGGAGCGCGGCGCGACGCCGATGCAGGCGGCGCTGAAAGGCGCCAGGCAGATCGGCTTCACCCTGATCTCGCTGACGCTGTCGCTGATCGCGGTGCTGATCCCGCTGCTGTTCATGGCCGACGTGGTCGGCAAGTTGTTCCATGAGTTCGCGATCACGCTCGCGGTGGCGATCGGCATTTCGCTGCTGGTCTCGCTGACGCTGACGCCAATGATGTGCGCGCGCCTGCTCAAGGCCGGCCACGCGACCCGTCGCGATGCCGATGGGCAGGAATCGTCGCAGCAGGGTGACCCGTTCGACCGCGTGGTGGCGCTCTACGATCGCCAGCTGCACTGGGTGCTGCAGCGCCAGCCGCTGATGCTGGCCGCCACCGTCGCCACGCTGGTACTGACGGCCGTGCTGTACGTGTGGGTGCCCAAGGGCTTCTTCCCGGTGCAGGATGCCGGGCTGATCCAGGGCATCAGCGAGGCGCCGCAGTCGATTTCCTTCCAGACGATGGCGCAGCGCCAGCAGGCGTTGTCCGCGGCGTTGCTGGAGGATGAGGACGTGGCCAGCCTGTCTTCGTTCATCGGCGTGGACGGCAACAACGCCACGCTCAACAGCGGCCGCCTGCTGATCGAGCTGAAGCCGCATGCACAGCGCGCTGCCGATGCACAGGCGATCATCGCGCGGCTGCAGCAGCGCGTGGCGCATGTGCCGGGCATCAAGCTGTACCTGCAGCCGGTGCAGGAACTGGGCATCGAAGACCGGATCAGCCGGACCCAGTACCAGTTCACCCTGACCAGCCCGGACCTCGCGCAGCTGGAAACATGGACACCGCGCCTGCTCGCGCACCTGCAGCAGTCGCCGGCGCTGGCCGACGTCGCCAGTGATCTGCAGAACCAGGGCCTGCAGGCGCATGTGGTGATCGACCGGGTCGCCGCCGCGCGGCTGGGGATCAGCGTGGAGGCCATCGCCGACGCGCTGTACGACGCCTTCGGGCAGCGCCAGATCTCGACCATCTTCACCCAGGCCAACCAGTACCGCGTGGTGCTGGAAGCGCGCCCGGACGTGGCCTTCGGCCCGGATGCGATCGCGCGCCTGCACGTCACCGGGCCGGACGGGCGGCAGGTGCCGCTGGGCGGCATCGCGCGGATCGAACAGCGCCCGGCGCAGCTGCTGATCAACCATGTCGGCCAGTTCCCGGCGGTGACGTTCTCGTTCAATCTCGCCCCGGATGCGTCGCTGGGCGAAGCGGTGGAGGCGATCGAAGGTGCACGCGCCGCGATCGGGCTGCCGGCCAGCGTCGAACTGCGCCTGCAGGGCGCGGCCGATGCGTTCCGCGCGTCGCTGTCGAGCACCTTGTGGCTGGTGCTGGCGGCGGTGGTGGTGATGTACCTGGTGCTGGGCGTGCTCTATGAGAGTTTCATCCACCCGATCACCATCCTTTCCACCCTGCCCTCGGCCACGGTGGGTGCGCTGCTGGCGTTGCTGGTCAGCGGGCGCAGCCTGGACCTGATCGCGGTGATCGGCATCGTGCTGCTGATCGGGCTGGTCAAGAAGAACGCGATCATGATGATCGACTTCGCGCTGGAGGCCGAGCGCGAGCATGGCATGGCGCCGCGCCAGGCGATCCACCAGGCCGCGCTGCTGCGCTTCCGCCCGATCCTGATGACCACGCTGGCCGCGTTGTTCGGCGCGATTCCGCTGATGTTCGCCAGTGGCTCGGGCGCCGAGCTGCGCCAGCCGCTGGGCCTGGTGATGGTGGGCGGGCTGATCGTCAGCCAGGTGCTGACCCTGTTCACCACGCCGGTGATCTACCTGTTCTTCGACCGCTTCCGCCAGCGCCCCGCGCCGGTGACCGACGAGGCTGACGGGGCGCTGGCGTGAGTCCGCTGTCGCGGGCGATCGGCTGGTTCGTGCAGCATCCGGTCGCCACCGTGCTGCTCGCGGTCGCGGTGGTGCTGGCCGGCCTGCTCGGGCTGCGCCTGCTGCCGGTCGCGCCGTTGCCGCAGGTCGACTACCCGGCCATCAACGTCAGCGCCAGCCTGCCCGGCGCGAGCCCGGAATCGATGGCCGCCAACGTCGCCACGCCGCTGGAGCGTGCCCTGGGCACCCTCCCCGGGCTGACCGGGATCGACTCGGCCAGCACCCAGGGCTCGACCCAGGTCGAGCTGAAGTTCGCGCTCGGCCGCGACGTGGACGATGCCGCGCGCGACGTGCAGGCCGCGATCAATGCCGCGCGCGCGCAGCTGCCCAGTGGCATGCCGGGCATGCCGCAGTACCGCAAGGTGAATCCCTCGCAGGCACCGATCATGGCGCTGGCGCTGAGTTCGGACAGCCTCTCGCCGGGGCAGATCTACGACGTGGCCTCCACGGTGATCGCGCAGAAGCTGGCGCAGATTCCCGGCGTCGGCGAGGTGCAGGTGGGCGGCAGTTCGCTGCCGGCGGTGCGCGTCTCGCTGGATCCCAATGCACTCAACCATCACCGCATCGCGCTGGACGACATCGCCGCGGCGATCCGCAACGCCAACGCACTCAAGCCACTGGGCACCGTCGCCAGCCAGGCCCAGCAGTGGCAGCTGGAAGCGACGCTGCAGCTGCGCACCGCCGCCGAGTACCGCCGCCTGATCGTGGCGATGCGCGATGGCCGCCCGGTGTACCTGGAGGACGTGGCCGGGATCAGCGAAGGGGTTGAAGACCGCTACGCCAGCGGCTTCCACAACGAGCGCCCGGCGGTGCTGCTGATCGTCAGCCGCCAGCCGGAGGCCAACATCATCGAGACCGTCGACGCCATCCAGGCACAGATGGACACGCTGCAGGCGCTGCTGCCGGCCAACATCGACATGCAGGTGGTGATGGACCGTTCGCCGGTGATCCGCGCCACCCTGCGCGAGGCCGAGCTGACGTTGCTGCTGGCGATCGCCCTGGTGGTGCTGGTGGTGCTGGCCTTCCTCGGCCATTGGCGCGCGGCGCTGGTGCCGACCGTCGCCATCCCGGTCTCGCTGCTGGGCGCGCTGGCGATCATCGCCCTGCTCGGGTTCTCGCTCAACACGCTCTCTCTGATGGCGCTGATCGTGGCCGCGGTGCTGGTGGTGGACGATGCCATCGTGGTGCTGGAGAACATCGCCCGCCATCGCGAAGAAGGCGCCTCACCGATGACCGCCGCGCTGCGGGGCGCGGGGGAAGTCGGTGCCACGCTGCTGTCGATGAACATCGCGCTGGCCGTGGTGTTCATCTCGATCCTGTTCCTGGATGACTTCGTCGAGAAGCTGTTCCGCGAGTTCTCGCTGACCCTGGTGGCGGCGATGGGTGTCTCGCTGCTGGTTTCGCTGAGCCTGACCCCGATGCTGTGCGCGCGCCTGCTCGGGCAGGCACGGCCCGGCCCCGGCAATGGCCTGCAGCGCGCCGGCACCGCGCTGTTCGAGCGTCTGCGCGGCGCCTATGTGGGCAGCCTGCAGACAATGCTGCGCTGGCTCGCGCTGCCCCTGCTGCTGTTCGCAGGTGTGATCGCGCTGAACGTGTGGCTGTTCCAGCAGGTGCCCAAGGGCATCGTGCCCAAGCAGGACACCGCGCAGCTGCGTGGCTTCGCGCGCGGCGACGATGGCCTCTCGTTCCAGGTGATGCAGCCCAAGATCGAGGCCTACCGCAAGCTGCTGCTGGCCGACCCGGCGATCAGCGACATCATCGGGTACATCGGCGGCCGCAGCGGGGTCAACAACGCCTTCATCATGATCAAGATGAAGCCGCTGGCCGAGCGCAAGGTCTCCAGCCAGCAGGTGATCGACCGCCTGCGCGCCAACATGCCGAAGATTCCGGGCGGCGGCATGTTCCTGTGGGTGGACCAGGACATCAAGCTGGAAGGCAGCGGCGACAGCGGCCAGTACGAGTTCCAGCTGCTCTCCGGCGAGCTGGAACCGCTGCGGCAGTGGACGCCCAGGGTAGCCGATGCGCTGCGCGCCCTGCCCGAACTGGTCGATGTGGAATCCAAGGGCGATGAAGGCATGCGCCAGGTCGTTCTCGACATCGACCGCGATGCGGCGGCCCGGCTGGGCGTGGACATGCGCATGGTCGCCTCGGTGCTCAACAATGCCTTCAGCCAACGCCAGGTTGCCACGCTGTACGACACGCTCAACCAGTACCGCGTGGTGATGGAGCTGGACCCGCGCTACACCCAGGATCCCTCCACGCTGGAGCAGATCCATGTGATCGGCAAGGACGGCCAGCGCCTGCCGTTGTCGTCCATCGCGCGGTGGGAGTACGGCATGGCGCCGGACCGGATCTATCACAGCCAGCAGTTCGCCTCGGTCTGGATCGAGTTCGCGCTGGCGCCCGGCGTCACCCTGGACCAGGCGGTGAAAGCGGTGGACCAGGCCATGGCCAGGATCATGCTGCCCACCCATGTGCAGGCGCGGCTCAGCGGCGAGGCCGGTGGCTTCGAGAAACTGCGCGAGCGCCAGCTGTGGCTGATCCTCGGCGCGATGCTGGCGGTGTATCTGGTGCTGGGCGTGCTGTACGAAAGTTTCGTGCAGCCGCTGGCGATCCTCTCCACCCTGCCCTCGGCCGGCGTAGGCGCGTTGCTGGCGCTGATGGCCTTCGGCAACGAGCTGAACCTGATCTCGCTGCTCGGCCTGTTCCTGCTGGTGGGCGTGGTGATGAAGAACACCATCCTGATCATCGACTTCGCGCTGTCGGCCGAACGCGAGCGCGGCCTGTCGTCCTACGAGGCGATCTGCGAGGCGGCACGGCTGCGGTTCCGGCCGATCCTGATGACCAGCGTGGCCGCGTTGCTGGGCACGCTGCCGCTGATGCTGGCCACCGGCGAAGGCTGGGAGATGCGCCAGCCGTTGGGCATTGCCATTGTCGGTGGCCTGCTGGTCAGCCAGTGGCTGACCCTGTACACCACGCCGGCGATCTATCTGGCGTTGGCGAAGCTGAGGCGCGCCGCGTGATCATCAACGCGCGACAGCCCAAGGGTAGAGCCATGCCATGCGTGGCTGCTTCTGCATGAACTGCATGAAGCGCTGCGGCGCTGTACGCAGCCACCCGTGGGGTGGCTCTACCCCGGATCAACCCACGCTTATGCCGCCTTGTTGATCCGCGCCGCCCGCCGCGCCCGCACTGCTTCGGCAAGGCTCTCCAGCACCGCCAGCGAGCTGTCCCAGCCGATGCAGCCATCGGTGATGCTCTGGCCGTAGGTCAGCGGCTGGCCGTCCACCAGGTCCTGCCGGCCGGCCACCAGATGACTCTCCACCATGACGCCGACGATGCGCTCTTCGCCGTTGGCCAGCTGCGCGTTGATGTCGGCGATGACCTTGGGCTGGTTCTCCGGATTCTTGCTGCTGTTGGCGTGGCTGGCATCGATCATGATGCGTGCGGCCAGGTGCGACTTGGCCAGCGTCTGGCTGGTCGCTTCCACGTGGTCGGCATCGTAGTTCGGCGTCTTGCCGCCGCGCAGGATCACGTGACAGTCCGGATTGCCGGCGGTGGCCACGATGGCGGTGCCGCCCTCCTTGGTCACCGACAGGAAGTGATGCGGGTTGGAGGCCGCGCCGATCGCATCGGCGGCGATCTTGATGTTGCCGTCGGTGCCATTCTTGAACCCGACCGGGCACGACAATCCCGATGCCAACTCACGATGCACCTGGCTTTCGGTGGTGCGTGCGCCGATGGCGCCCCAAGCGACCAGGTCGGCGATGTACTGCGGCGAGATCACATCGAGGAATTCAACGCCGGCCGGCAGGCCCAGCTTGTTGATGTCGCGCAGCAGGCCGCGCGCCACACGCAGGCCTTTGTTGATGTTGAAGCTGCCATCCAGGTCCGGATCGTTGATCAGGCCCTTCCAGCCCACCGTGGTGCGCGGCTTTTCGAAGTACACGCGCATGACGATTTCCAGCTCATCGGCGTAGGCATCGCGCAGCGGCTTGAGGCGCTGGGCGTACTCGATGGCGGCCACCGGGTCATGGATCGAACACGGGCCGATCACTACCGCGAGGCGATCGTCGCGGCCATGCAGGATCTCGTGCAGGGCCGCGCGCGAGGCGCTGACCGTATCGGAGGCTTCGTCGTCGCAGGGCAGCATCGCCAGCAGCTGTGCCGGCGGGGTCAACGGTTCGATCTTGCGGATGCGCAGGTCGTCGGTATGGGGGGGCATGGGGTAACTCCTTGGAAGTGGGGGTCCCCAGCGCGGCGGCAACAAAAAAGCCGCCAGGTGCGCTGGCGGCTTTCGGGAATGCGTCTGAAGGTTTCTTCAGGGTGAGCGCATGCCTTCCTCCGCCGGTGGCTTCGGAAAGTAATACCAAAAGTAGGAATTGGCGGGGCGTGCGTTCATTGGGGAGTATTGATAACACAGGGGTTTGGAGGTGCCAACTGTTTCATTCGCAACTGCGGCATCGGTTCAGGCCCCTCCCCGCGAGCGGTGCGCTCACCCCCGCGGCAACGCCGCCAGCTCGGCCAGGTGCTGCTGCAGCGTGCCTGCTGCCCCCACCGCGTGCGTGGTGGTGAAGTACTCGTGCCACCCGGTAGCGCCGATCGCGGCCAGCAAGGCATCGGCATCGAGCCGTTCGGCGCACTGCCACACCGCATAGAACTGCTCGGCCGCGGTGTGCGGAACGTCTTGTTCGATGCGGCCCATCGCCAGCGGCGTGATGCGGGCCGGATCCACGTGCTGCATGCCGGCGCCGATGCGGGCGAAGAACGCCCCGCGCGACACCGGGTCCAGCGCGGTCCAGGCGGGGGTGGCGGTGTAGAGCTCGATCAACATGTGCGACATGGCGTTCCTTGAGGTCAGAGCGAGCGCAGTGCGCGCTTGCGGATATAGGTATTGGCCGGATCATCGGCGTGGTGCTGCTGCCATTCGCTGCACAGCGCGCGGACCCAGTCGGGCTGGCTTTTACCGGCGTCGTTGAGCCAGTTGCCGACTGAATCCTGCACATAGCGCGCGTCGTCGCAGCACAGCGCCTGCAGCAGCGGCAGCGCGTGTTGCGGCTCCTGCTTGAACAAGGTGATGTGCGCAGCCCACACGCCCCGCGGGCGCAGCGCTTCACAGGCGAAGCGACGCACGTTGGGTGAGACGTCGGTGGTCCAGCCGTGCAGGTGCGCGAGTACACGCAGGGGTTCGGCGACAACATGCGGACGCACGGCCAGCCATGCCCACTCGCGGACGCCGAAATGCGCATCGTCGGCCAGCGTGCGCAGCACATCGAGCCTGTGTTCGAGCGACAAGGCCGGGTCGCTGCCGATCAGATAGCAGGCCCAGCCACGCACGGTGTCGCTGGCGTGCCGCGACCACCGTGCATGATCGCCGTGGCCATGCACGCGCAACAGCGTCGCGGCGCCCTGCATGCGCAGCGTGATGCCGCGCTTGGCCGCATTGCGCATCGGCGTGATCGCGGCGGCAGGCAAGCCGGGGGCGACATGGGCCATCAGCTTTGCGAAGTCGACGGCCAGCACTTCGGCCAGATGCGTGGCTTCGGTTTCACCGCGATCCAGCTGCCCGCGGCGTTCGCGGGTGATGGGCTGTTTCATGCCGCGCGGCCCGCATCAGTGCGCGACCACACGCGCTGCAGCAGCGTGCCGAGCGTGCGCCGTTCCCGCGGGCTGATATCGGCGAACAGCGAGGCGATCCACGCGGTCTGCTGGTCGAACAGGCGCGCGGCCAGCGCCTGACCCGCCCTGGTCAAGCGCACGTGGATGCGGCGCATGTCATCCGGATCACTGTGGCGGCTGACCAGGTGCTCGCGCTCCAGCCCATCGAGCAGGCCGGTGATGGTGGCGCGGGTCACCCCGGCGCGCTCGGCCAACTGGTGAGGCGAGAGTGCCGTTTCCGCACCGCGCAGCAGGAACAGCAGCACGAAGCGCCCTTCGCTCAGGCCCAGCGGCGCCAGCCGGCTGGCACAGTCCTGGTCGATCGCGCTGGCCAGCGACAGCACCTGGAAGCACAACGCCAGCTCGCCCGAATCGGGCTGGCCACGGCGCTCCAGCTCGGTCAGGAACGCGAGGTGTTTGGTTTCCAGCATGCACGGAGACCCAGGATGATATGGCGGCTAACTATATCGCTGTCGCGACCTGCCTGGAAGCGCCGCCGTCCTTTACGCCGTGCAGGTAACAAGCGAAGATCGCCACAGGATCGCCCATGAGGATGTGTAGATGACCCCTTCCCAGGCTGACGCCATTGCCCAGGCCATCCTGCGGCCGGACACCAAGCGCGAGGCTGTCCAACAACGTCAGCGCGCGCAGGCGCAGTTCCTGGCGCGACAACGCGTTGCCGTCGGCGTCGGCATGTTCGGCATGGCGCTGGGGACGGCGGCAGCGATACGGCTGCCCATGGCGAACTCGCAGGGAATGCTGGTGGGTGGCGCGCTGTTCTTCCTGCTTGCGCACCTCGGCCTCGCCTGGCGCGAGCGTCGGCGCGTGGCGCGCGCGCCGGCCTGACCGGCTGACCCCGGCAGAGCCCTGCCATCGACGCCATAGGTCACGATGACCTTCGGCGCTGTACGCGGGGCCGCGCCGCGGTAGGATGCGGCCGAGTCCTGGAGGAGTGCCGTGCCATGCGCCCGTTCGCCTTGATGCTCGTGCTGCTGACGGCGGCGCCCATTGCGCTCGCCACGCCGCCCACAACGCTTCCAGACCCTGCCGCGGTCGATGCCGAGATGGCGCGGATGATGGCCAAGACGCATGCGCAGGGCTTGGCACTGGCCGTGATCGATCATGGGAAGGTCGTTCAGGTGCATGCGGCCGGCAAGCGCAACGCCGCCGGTGACCCACTGACGACCGACACGGTGATGTACGGCGCGTCGCTGACCAAGATGGCCTTTGCCTACATGGTGATGCAGTTGGTGGACGAGGGGGTGCTGGACCTGGACCGGCCGATCGGCGAGTACCTGCAGCGCCCCTTGCCGGACTACCCGGCAGAGAAGCAGTACGCGCCCTGGCCGGACCTCAGGGACGACCCGCGCTGGCGTCGCCTGACCGCGCGGATGCTGCTCAGCCATCGCAGCGGGTTTGCCAATTTCGCGTTCCTGGAGCCGGATGGAAAGCTGCGCCTGCACTTCGATCCCGGCACGCGCTATGCCTACTCCGGCGAAGGCCTGATCCTGCTGCAGTTCGTGCTGGAGCGAGGATTGGGCCTGAAGGTGGGCGCGGAGATGCAACGGCGGGTGTTCGACCGCTTCGGCATGACCCGCACCAGCATGCTGTGGCGCCCCGACTTTGCCGGCAACCTGGCCGATGGCTGGACCCAGGACGGCACAAGCGAGCCGCACGATGAGCGCAGCCGCGTGCGAGCTGCCGGTTCAATGGATACCACCATTACCGACATCGCGCGTTTCGCTGCCGGCTGCATGCGCGGCGAGGGGCTGTCGGCAAAGGGGCGTGCCGAGCTGGTCCACGCGCAGTGGCCGATCACCACGGCCAGCCAGTTTCCGACCCTGCAGGACGAGCTGGCGCCTGCGCAACGGCGCCGTGACCTCGCCGCCGGGCTGGGCGTGGTGGTGTTCCAGGGACCGCAGGGGCGCGGGTTCTACAAGGGCGGCCACGACGATGCGGTGGGCAACACGCTGGTGTGCGTGGCGCGACGCCAACGCTGCGTGGTGGTGCTGGGCAACGACGTGCGCGCCGAAGCGGCGTTCCCGGCCCTGGTGCGGTTCGTTCTGGGCGAAACCGGCGCGCCGTGGTCGTGGGAGTACGGGGGCAAGACGTTCGTCGAATGACGCAGGCCACGTAGCGGCTTACCAGCGCACCTGTGCCGGCACTGGCCCGTCATGCGAGGGAAACAACGGCAGCACGTACTCGGCCAGCTCCTGCAGCACCTCGGCTGCGGGGCGCTGCGAGAACTGGATGCCCAGCGCAGCATGGTTCACGCCGGCGCGCTGCCACTCGCCGAGCAGATCGATCAATCCGTGGCGACCGGTCCTCAACGTGTAGCCGCCATTGAGCGGGGTGCGTGGATGGTTCGGGTCCTCGACCAGATCCAGCCATTCGTTAGTGACATGCGGGCGGAAACCCCCATCGGGAATGAGGCGGCGCCAGGCCTGGATCTTGCCAGCCAGGCGCTGCGGCCCGGCGGCGTGATGGGTTGCCTCGGGATAGGTCAGCCAACCATCGGCATGCTGCCCGACCCAGTCCAGTGTCTGCTGCGAGGTGCCGGTCACCAGCAGCGGAATCGCCCCGGCGACCGGCTTGGGCATCAGCTCGACGCCCTGCAGCGCGCCCAGTGGCGACTCGATATGCAGGGGACCATGCTGCATCAACTGACGCACGTAGGCCACCGAGGCGGCGAAGCGCTCGCCACGGTCTGCATGCTGCAGGCCATACGCCGGGAACTCGACCGGGCGATCACCCGAAGCGATGCCCAGCACCAGGCGCCCACCGGACAGCTGGTCGATGGTGGCCGCCGACTTGGCCAGGTCGATCGGATGGCGCAGCGAGAAGATCGCGCTGCCGGTGGCCAGCGCCAGCCGTTCGGTGCGCGCCGCCAGGAAGGCCAGGTAGGTAAACGGATCGAACACCTGCCCGGCGTCGCCGAACAGCGGATCGAACAACGGCACATCCCGCACCCAGGTCGCGGCGAAACCGTCGCGGTCCAGCTGGCGCACCAGGTCGGCCTGGCCGGCCAGCACCTGCATGTCCCCCTGGTAGAAGCGCAGCGGCAGGAACACGCCCAGCGTGAGTGCTCCCTCGCGGAACATCCGCTGGTAACCGGCATGCCGGGCGAACGCGGGGGCGGAGGCGCCGGTCAGCGGCCCCTGTGCAGCGGTGATAGCGGTCAACAGCGTCATCGTGGTCGTCCTGGATCAGGGGCCGGTGGCCGGTTCGGGGAGCTGCACGCCGCGCTGCACCGCAGGCCGCTGTGACATGCGCAGGTGCCATGCACTCAAGTGGGGGTACGCGCTGAAATCGAAGCCGATCAGCTGCGCGATGTGGCTCCAGCCGTAGCCGGCGATGTCGGCGATCGAGTACGCCTCGCCGGCCAGCCATGGGCGGTCTGTGAGGCGCTGGTCCAGCGTGGCGAAGAATGCCTCGCTCAAGCGCCGATAGCGTTCGATCGCGGGCGCATGGGGCGCGTCGGCGAACATCTCGACATGCACACGCTGGCCCAGGATCGGGCCGACGCTGGCGGCATGGAACATCAGCCAGGTGATTGCCTCCCAGCGCGCGCGTGGCGCCTGCGGCAATAGGCTTCCGCTCTGCTCGGCCAGGTAGAGCAGGATGGCGGCGGATTCGAACACCGTGATACCGGTTGCCTCGTCGACCAGCACCGGAATGCGGCCGTGTGGATGCAGCCGAAGGAAATCGGGATGGCGGTGCTCACCGGCGTCGATGCGCACGTGATGCAGCACGTAAGGGATGCCGAGCTCTTCCAGCGCGATGGTGATCTTGAAGCCGTTGGGCGAGCTGTCGGTGTACAGGTGCAGCGACGCTGGGGACATGCGGGTCTCCTTGGCAGGGGATGGATGGCGGAGGGAGGTCACGTCACGTCACGTCACGACGCCACGCCGCGAAGGCAGCGCATGCCGGCTGCGGGCGCATTGGTGGAGTTCATGCAATGCAGTTGGACTAAACCGCCGTGAATCAACATGATCACGATGCTACGCAGGCCATGGCCTGCTGTAGAACGATTTATCGTGCTTGCTCAAGAGAGAAAATCTAACGTCATGGGCGCTGTCCTTCCCCTCCTCGCGCTGCGCGCCTTCGTCGAAACCGGACGACATGGCAGCCTCAAGGCGGCCGCCGCGGTCATGGGCGTCACCCCGGGTGCGATCAGCCAGCAGCTCAAGCTGTTGCAGGCGCGCACCGGCGTGGAGCTCTTCACCCGCACGCGGCACGGCGTCGCCCTCACCGCCGCCGGCGCGCAGGTGCACCCTGCGCTGCTGCGTGCGTTCGATCAGATCCAGGACGGCATGGCGACGCTGGACGCCATCCATGCGCGGCAGACGCTGACGATCAGCACCGTGCCCAGCTTTGCCGCCGCCTGGCTGGTGCCGCGGCTGGGCCGCTTCACCGCGCGGCATCCGGAGATCGAGGTGCGCGTGGAAGCCTCGTCGGCCTTGGCGGATCTGCGCCGCGATCGCATCGACATCGCGATCCGCCACGGTCTCGGCGAGTATCCCGGGCTGGTCTCGCGTCCGCTGGCGGCACCGGTGCTGTTGCCGGTGGCCTGCCCGACGCTGCTCGCCGAGGGGCCGCCGATCCACTCCGCCGCGGACTGCCTGCAGTACCCGCTGCTGCAGGATTCCGATCGCAGTGACTGGTCGCTATGGTTCCGCGCGCTTGGCCTGCCCGCCGATCCGCGCATCGAGCGTGGCCCGGCCTTCGATGATGACGTGCTGCTGATCCGCGCGGCGGAAGCGGGCCAGGGCATCGCGCTGGTGCGCGATCTGTATGTGGACGCCGAAGTGGCCAGCGGTCGGCTGGCGGTGGTGCTGGATCAGCCCTGGCCGACGCGGTTTGCGTACTACGCCGTCACCCTGCCCGGCGCCGAGGAGACACCGGCCATCGCAGCCTTCCTGGGTTGGTTGCAGGACGAGGTCGCGGCCCCCACCAGCGCGCTGTGAGTCGGTACTACGCGCACAAAAAAACCCCGCCTTCCGGCGGGGTTTTTCGTACTGCGGTGGCGGATGGCAGGTGCCGACCGATGGCCGGCCTCTACATCAGAAGTCCATGCCGCCCATGCCACCCATACCGCCCATGCCGCCGCCAGCTGCGCCAGCGCCGTCATCCTTCTTCGGGGCTTCGGCAACCATGGCTTCGGTGGTGATCATCAGGCCAGCGATCGAGGCCGCGTTCTGCAGTGCCGAACGGGTCACCTTGGTCGGGTCCAGGATGCCGAATTCCAGCATGTCGCCGAACTCGCCGGTGGCGGCGTTGTAGCCGAAGCTGCCGGTGCCTTCCTTGACCTTGTTGACGATCACGGACGGCTCTTCGCCAGCGTTGGCCACGATTTCGCGCAGCGGGGCTTCCATCGCGCGCAGGGCGATCTGGATGCCGTGGTTCTGGTCTTCGTTGGCACCCTTCAGGCCGCTCAGCGCGGTGACCGCACGGACCAGGGCAACGCCGCCGCCCGGGACCACGCCTTCTTCAACGGCTGCACGGGTCGCGTGCAGGGCGTCGTCGACGCGATCCTTCTTTTCCTTCATTTCGATTTCGGTCGAAGCGCCGACCTTGATCACGGCAACGCCGCCGGCCAGCTTGGCCACGCGTTCCTGCAGCTTCTCGCGATCGTAATCCGACGAGGTGTCTTCGATCTGGGTCTTGATCTGGGTGACACGCGCTTCGATGTTGGCCTTCTCGCCGGCGCCATCAATGATCGTGGTGTTTTCCTTGGAGACCTGCACCTTCTTGGCGCGGCCCAGGTCCTTGATCGTCGCCTTTTCCAGCGACAGACCGATTTCCTCGGAGATCACGGTGCCGCCGGTCAGCACGGCCATGTCTTCCAGCATCGCCTTGCGACGGTCGCCGAAGCCCGGTGCCTTGACGGCCACGACCTTCACGATGCCGCGGATGGTGTTGACCACCAGGGTCGCCAGCGCTTCGCCTTCGATGTCTTCAGCGATGATCAGCAGCGGCTTGCCGGCCTTGGCGACGCCTTCCAGCACGGGCAGCAGGTCGCGCACGTTGGAGATCTTCTTGTCGTGCAGCAGCACGTACGGATCGTCCAGGTCAGCGGTCTGCGACTGCTGGTTGTTGATGAAGTACGGGGACAGGTAGCCACGATCGAACTGCATGCCTTCGACGACGTCCAGCTCGTTGTCCAGGCCCGAGCCTTCTTCAACGGTGATGACGCCTTCCTTGGTCACGCGGCGCATCGCTTCGGCGATGATGTTGCCGATCGACTCGTCCGAGTTGGCCGAGATCGTGCCGACCTGGGCAATGGCCTTGTCGTCAGCGGTCGGCTTGGAGATGTTCTTCAGCTCGGCGACGGCGGCGATCACGGCCTTGTCGATACCGCGCTTGAGGTCCATCGGGTTCATGCCGGCAGCGACGGCCTTGGCGCCTTCGCGGATCAGGGCCTGGGCCAGCACGGTGGCGGTGGTGGTGCCGTCGCCGGCGTCATCGTTGGTGCGCGACGCGACTTCCTTCACCATCTGCGCGCCCATGTTCTCGAACTTGTCAGCCAGTTCGATTTCCTTGGCGACGGAGACGCCGTCCTTGGTGATGGTCGGCGCGCCGAAGCTCTTCTCAAGCACGACGTTGCGGCCCTTCGGGCCCAGGGTGGCCTTGACGGCATTGGCGAGAACGTTGACGCCGCGAACCATGCGGGCGCGGGCGTCTTCACCGAAACGAATATCTTTGGCAGCCATTGCGATTACCTTTTTATGTAGAGCCGGGCCATGCCCGGCTGCTTGAACGGGAGGAAGTGCGGAAGCGCCGGCACGGGGCCGGCCGCATCACTCAGCCGACGATGGCGAGGATGTCGTCTTCGCGCAGAACCTTGAACTCGACGCCTTCGGACTTGTAGCTGCTGCCGGCGTACTGGCCGTAGATGACCTTGTCACCGACCTTCAGCGACGGCGCGCGCACGCTGCCGTTGTCCAGGGGCTTGCCCGGGCCGACGGCCACGACTTCACCCTTGGTCGACTTTTCCTTGGCGGAATCCGGAATCACGATGCCGCCGGACGAGATTTCGTCGGCTTCGATCGGCTTGACTACGACGCGGTCATGAAGCGGCTTGATGCTCATGTGAGACCCTTTTAAGTTGTTGATTGGTCTAGGAAAGTCTGGCGATGTTAGCACTCGCACAGGGCGACTGCCAGCCACGCTCACGAAAAAACCCGACGGTGCGGGACAGAGCAGAGATGGTGCTGGCCCCTGCCCTTTCAAGGGCAGCCGATGGGATTTTTTTGCCGGCCGGTCGTCGGACGTGAATGTTTGACGCAGTTCTCAGTGCGAAAGGTCGAATACGACAGGGTGGCGGATGTGTCATCTGGATTGCGTAGATTCGAGCGGCACTGACCAATCACAAGGAGCCGTAGATGAGGTTGCTGACGCCGCTGTCCTTGGCCTGCCTGCTGGTACTGGCCACCAGCCCGGCCCGGGCCGATGTATTCATCAATGAACTGCATTACGACGACAGCACCCCGGCCGGGGATGTCGGCGAGGCGATCGAGGTGGTCGCCACCGCCGGTGAGGACCTGTCCGGCTACCGGCTCTACCTCTACAACGGCAGCACTCCCTCGGCCGCCACGGTCTACGCCGACAACGCGGTCCCGGCCGGCACCGCCAGCTGCGGCAGCGCGCGGCTGGCCACGGTCAGCTACCCGACCAACGGCCTCCAGAACGGTCCCAACGATGGCATCGCCCTGGTCGATGCCAGCGGCAAGGTGGTCCAGTTCCTCAGCTACGAGGGCACCATCACCGCGGCCGGGGGACCCGCTGCGGGCCTGACCAGCCAGAACATCCCGGTCAGCGAGACCAACAGCACCGCCCCGGGCACCTCCCTGCAGCTGACCGGCACCGGCAGCCAGTACGCGCATTTCACCTGGGCCGAATCGGCCGGGCAGACCTTCGGCGCCTGCAACCACGGCCAGACCTTCAGCGGCGGCGGCCCGACCGGCCCGAATACCGCGCCCTCGGTCACGGCCACCACCCCCGAACAGGGCGCCAGCACGTTCCCGGCCGCGGCCGACCTGAGCGTCACCTTCAGTGAGCCGGTCACCCTCTCCAGCGGCGCGTTCGCGCTGAGCTGCGGCCAGTCCGGCACGGTCGCGCTGAGCCATCCGACCACCGGTACCCGCTTCACGCTGGCCACCAACACCGCGCTGGTGGCGGGGGAAGCCTGCCGCTTCGATATCCGCGCCACCCGCGTGAAGGATGCCCAGGGCGCGCGCCCGGCCGCCGATACCCGCATCGCGTTCACCGTGGCCACCGCCACCACGCCCGACCCGGGCAATCCGGGCAACCCCGGCGAGTACTACGCGAAGGTGAACACCTCCAGCCCCAGCCAGCTGCGCTGCTCGCTGCACGAGACCATCAAGGGGCACACCGCGTATCCGTACAGCGGCTCGGGCACCAGCACCTGGACGATCCTGGAGATCGCCGACGAAGATCCCAACAACAGCGGCAACATCCTCGATGCCTACCGCAACCGCAGCTACACCAAGGTCAGCGGGCGGGCCGGCACCGGCAGTGGGCTGACCTACAACCGCGAGCACACCTGGCCCAACTCGCTGGGCTTTGCCAGCACCACCGGCGACAAGGGCCTGCCCTACGCGCCGTATACCGACACCCACATGCTGTACCTGACCGATGCGCAGTGGAATGCGGACCGCGGCAACAAGCCCTATGCCAAATGCGACAGCAACTGCGGTGAGCGTGCGACCGAATCCAACAACGGGTCCGGCGGCGGCAGCGGCGGCTACCCGGGCACCTCCAACTGGGTGCGCACGCCCGATGGCAATGGCGGCTCGTTCGAAGTGTGGGGCCACCGCAAGGGAGATATGGCGCGTGCGGTGATGTACATGGCGATCCGTTATGAAGGCGGTAAAGATGCGAAAACCGGCCAGTCCGAGCCCGATCTGGAGCTGACCGACGACCGCAGCAGAATCGTCAAAACCTCGGCGTCCCCGGCCTACATGGGCCTGCTCTCAACCCTGATCGACTGGCACCTTGCCGACCCGCCGGACGCGGCAGAACGCGCTCGCAACGAGGTGATCTTCAGTTTCCAGGGCAACCGCAATCCGTTCATCGACCACCCCGAATGGGCCACCCCGGCGCTGTTCACCTCGGCCAGGCCGGCCACCTGCCAGCTGGCCAACTGAGCCCGGCCGACCGGCGCCCCCTCGTGGCGCCGGTCGGACCATTGGCCTCCAGCGGTCCTATACTCGGCGGTCATGTCGATTGCCGATCCCGTCTTCCTGCTGTTCACCACCTGCCCCGACGTGGCCTGCGCCACGCGGCTGGCACATGCGCTGGTGGACGAACGCCTGGCCGCGTGCGTGACGCGCCTGGACGGGGCGCACTCGACCTACCGTTGGCAGGGCGAGGTCACCGAGGACCACGAGGTCCAAGTGTTGATCAAGACCACCGGCAGCCGCCTGGATGCCGCGATCGCGCGCGTGCAGGCCCTGCATCCGTATGAACTCCCCGAGTGCATCGCGGTCGAAACCCGCGCCGGCCTGCCGGCGTACCTGGATTGGATTCGGGCGCAGACCCGTGAGGAAAGTGATTGATGACGCTGTTTCGTCGTGTTGCCGCGCTGTGCGCGTTGCTCGCGGTCTCCCTGCCGGCCTGGGCCGTCAGTGAAAAAGACCTGCTCCCGGTCGATGAGGCCTTCGGGCTTACTGCGCAGGCGCGTGACCGCGATCGCGTGGAGATCAGCTGGAAGATCGCCCCGGGCTATTACCTGTACCGCCACCGCACCACGGTCAAGGCCGAGGCCGGCTTCGATGCCGAGGCGCTGCAGCTGCCGGCCGGCAAGAAGCACCACGATGACTTCTTCGGCGAGGTGGAAACCTACCGCGAGCGCCTGACCGGTGTCCTGCCCGGCAAGGCCGCCGACGGCGCCGACACCGTCACGCTGGAAGTGCGCTACCAGGGCTGCGCCGATGCTGGCGTGTGCTACCCGCCGCAGAAGCGCACGCTGCAGGTGAAACTGCCGGGCGGTGGCAGCGGCGCGGCCAGCACCGCCCCGGCTGCCGCCAGCGCTGCCGCCTCCCCGTTCAACAACCCGCTGGCCGGCAACAGCGGCACCGGCCTGCGCCTGCCCGGCACCAGCACCACCCAGGCGCTGCCGCTGCCCTCCGAGCGCGCGTTCGGCTTCGATGCGATCGTCGGCGATGGCAATACCGTGCTGCTGCGTTTCACCCCGGCGCCGGGCTACTACCTGTATCGCGACCGCACCTCGCTGGCGCTCGAAGGCGCCCCGGGCATCCGCGCGGACAAGCCCAAGTGGCCGGCTGCCAAATCGCACCGCGATGAACACTTCGGCGATGTCGCCGTGTATTTCGACCAGATCGATGTGCCGCTGCCCCTGCGCCGCAGCACCGCCGGTGCGACCGACGCCACGCTGGTGATCACCTTCCAGGGTTGCCAGACCGATGGCATCTGCTACCCGCCGATGACGCGCCGGGTGAAGCTGGCGCTGCCGGCAGGCACGATCAACGCCAAGGCCGATGAGGTCGCGCAGAAGACCGAGGTCATCGCCCCCCTGCCCAATCGCGACAAGCGCGACCAGGCCCGCAGCGACGCCGGCAGCCAGCCGATGCTGATCCGCCCGAACGAACCGGCGCTGGCCGTGCCCGGCGATACCGCCACCCCGCCCGATGCCAGTGCAGACAACGCGCAGCGCACCCCGCCGCCGGTGGCACCGGCCGCCGCACCCGGCAACCTGCTGGTGCTGCTGCTGTTCGCCGTCGCCGGTGGCCTGATCCTCAACCTGATGCCGTGCGTGCTGCCGATCCTGTCGCTGAAGGTGCTGGGCGTGGCGCAGAGTGGCGAGAGCCGCCAGCGCGCGCGCAGCCATGCGCTCTGGTACACCGCCGGCGTGCTGGTGGCGTTCGCTGCCATCGGCGCCCTGGTGATCGCGCTGCGTGCGGCCGGCCAGGCCGCGGGATGGGGCTTCCAGTTGCAGCACCCGTGGTTCATCGCCGCGCTGGTGTACCTGATGTTCGCCGTGGGCCTGAGCCTGTCGGGCGTGTTCACCCTCGGCGGCAGCCTGGGTGGCATGGGCCAGTCGCTGGCCTCGCGCAGCGGTCCGGTCGGCGATTTCTTCACCGGCGTGCTCGCCTGCGTGGTGGCCAGCCCGTGCGTGGCTCCGTTCATGGGGCCGGCCCTGGCCTACGCCTTCGCTGCACCCGGCCTGCAGGCGATGCTGGTGTTCCTGGCGCTCGGCCTGGGCCTGGCGCTGCCATTCCTGCTGATCGGCTTCGTGCCCTCGCTGGCGCGCCGCCTGCCGCGCCCCGGTGCGTGGATGGAAACCCTCAAGCTGGTGCTGGCCTTCCCGATGTACGGCACCGCGATCTGGCTGCTGTGGGTGCTGGGCAAGCAGCGCGGCGTGGACGCCATGGCGCTGGTGCTGGGCGGCCTGGTGATCCTGTCGCTGGCCCTGTGGTGGTTCGAGCGCAGCCGCTGGCGCAGCCAGCGCGTGGGCGGCCTGCTGGCCCTGCTGTTGGTGCTCGGCGCGCTGTATCCGATCTGGGGCGTGACCCGCCTGGACCCGCCGACCAAGGCCGCACAGTCGGCCAGCGACAACGTGGTGGAGTACTCGCCGCAGATGCTGGACCGCCTGCGCCAGGACAACCGCGTGGTGTTCGTCAACATGACCGCCGACTGGTGCGTGACCTGCAAGGCCAACGAGCGCGCGGTGCTGGGCACCGACGCCTTCCGCGATACGTTGCGGCGGACCAACGCGGTCTACATGCGCGGCGACTACACCAATGTCGACCCGCAGATCACCGCCTTCCTGGATGAGCACAAGGCCGTCGGCGTGCCGCTGTACGTGGTCTACGGCCCGGGCGCCCCGCCGACCGTGCTGCCGACCGTGCTGACCCAGGCGCTGGTCGAAGAAGCGCTGCTGCGGACCGCGCGATGAGCCTGCGGCCACCACGGCGGACGGTCGTGGTGGTCGTGATCGCGGCCGTGCTCGGCATCGGCGCCGGCGTCTGGTTCGCCGGGCATGACGAGCGCCCGGCCACTGCCCCGCCACCGCCACGGCCGGCGGTGGTCGCGGCCCAACCGGGGGATCCGATGCCGGCGATCACCCTGCCGGACCTCCAAGGGAAACCGCAGGACCTGGCCAGCTTCCACGGGCGTCCGCTGCTGATCAATGTCTGGGCCAGCTGGTGCGGCCCCTGCGTGGAGGAAATGCCCGCGCTGACCGCCTTTGCCGATGCCCAGGGCGCTACGGGCGTGCAGGTGCTCGGGCTGGCGCTGGATACGCCCGAGGGCGTGCGCGATTTCCTGACCCGCGTCCCGGTCGCCTATCCGATCGTGCTCGATACCCCCGGGCCGGCCGATGCGAGCGTGCGCCTGGGCAATGCGCAGGGGCTGCTGCCGTACTCCGTGCTGATCGACGCGCAGGGGCGCATCGTGAAACAGAAGCTGGGGCCGTTTGCGGCTGGCGAAATCGAGGCCTGGGCAACGCCCTGACGCGCTTGGGCGAAGTGGCTGTTTGATCGGGGGGCCGTACGGGCCCGACCTGGGCTATTGACCGCCTCCGGCCTGCACCCAACAATGACGAGATCCATTCTCATCCACCGCCGGGCGCGCTTCGCCTTGCCGCCGGACCGCCCCCATGTTGAAGACCATCATTTTCCAGCTGCACTGGCTGCTGGGCATTACCGCCGGCACCGTGTTGGCGGTGATGGGCCTGAGCGGGGCCACGCTGGCCTTTGAAGACGAGATCATGCGCGCGGCCAACCCGGCCCTGGCGCAGGTGGTGCAGCGGCACGCGGCGGGCGAGCAGCCACTGGCCCTGACAGAGCTGCTGCCACGGCTGCAGCAGGACATGCCACAGCCGCTGCAGCGGCTGCGCGTGGACGCCACCGGGCAGCGCCTGTCGGTGGCGCGTTTCGAAGGCGGCCAGGCGAATTGGCGCTATTTCGATCCGTACACCGGCACCGTGCTCACCGGGCTGAAGGGGCTGGGCTTCTTCGCCTTCGTCGAGGATCTGCATCGCCACCTGGTCAGCGGTGAGCGCGGCAGCCTGATCACCGGCAGCTGCGCGATCGCGCTGGTGTTCTTCTGCCTGTCCGGCCTGTATCTGCGCTGGCCGCGGCGCTGGTGGCACTGGCGCACCTGGCTGGCGGTGGAGTGGGCGCGCAGCGGGCGCAGTTTCCTGTGGAGCCTGCACTCGGTGGTCGGCACCTGGGTGCTGCTGGTCTACCTGATGATCGCGCTGACCGGGCTGTGGTGGTCGTTCGACTGGTACCGCAAGGGCGCAACCGCATTGCTTGGCGGCCCAACCGCCGAGCAGACCGCGCCGCGCACCCGTGGCGGCCCACTGGACCTGCACAAGGTGCAGACCACGCTGTACGCCTTGGAAGGCGTGCGGCGCGGGTACATCGACCTTCGTTTCCCGGCCAGGCCAGGCCGTGCGCTCACCAGCCGCGTGCAGGGAAGCAACACCGCGCACGACCGCGCGCAGGACATCCTCCAGCTCGATCCGTCCACGGGTGCCCTGCTCTCCTACGAGCCTTACCGCAGCAAGAACGTTGGCGGCAAGATCATCGTCAGTGTGTTCGCGCTGCACTCGGGCAGCTTCTTCGGGCTGCCGGGGCGGATCATCGTGATGCTCTCCAGCCTGGGCATGCTGGTGTTCTTCATCACCGGCTGGATGCTGTACCTGGACCGCCGCCGCAAGAAGCGCGACGTGCGCGCCTCGCGCCTGCCGCTGGCGACGGCCATCGGCACCGGGCAGCCGTGGCTGGTGGCATTCGCCAGCCAGAGTGGCTTTGCCGAACAGCTGGCCTGGCGCACGGCTGCACAGCTGCAGGCGGCCGGCCTGCCGGTACACGTCCGCCCGCTGGCGCAGGTGGATGCCGCAGTGCTGGCAGACACGGACACTGCGTTGTTCGTCATCAGCACCTTCGGCGATGGCGAAGCACCGGACGCCGCGCGTGCCTTCGAGCGACGCGTACTGGCGCACGCCGCTGCGCTGCAGGGAATGAGGTATGCCGTGCTTGGGCTCGGTGATCGCGAGTACGGCCGCTTCTGTGGTTTCTCGCGCCAGGTGGATGGCTGGCTGGCGGCGCAGGGCGCGCAGCGGCTGTTCGCCAGCATCGAGGTGGATCGCACCGATGCGGTGCCACTGGCGCAGTGGCAGCAGCAGCTGGCCCTGCTGACCGGCGTTGAGGACCACACCCCGCTGCCGGCGCCGGTGGCGCTGCAGCCGTGGGCACTCGGTGCGCGCACCGTACTCAATCCGGGCAGCGCCGCCGGGGCGATCTGGCAGGTGGCACTGCACCCGCCGGCCCACGCGCACTGGCAGGCCGGTGACATCCTGGAGATGGCGCCCCGCCACGCGCGTGCCCACGTGCTGGCGGCACTGGCCCGCAACGGCCTGGATCCGCAGGCACCGGTGACGGTCGATGGACGGATCACGACGCTGCTCGAAGCGGCTGCCGCGCGCGTGCTGCCGGAGGCTGTGGAGCCACGTGATCCTGCCGCCGCAGCCGATGCCGCGCGCTGGCTGGCGCGGCTGCCGGCGCTGCCCCATCGCGAGTACTCGATCGCCTCGGTACCGGCCGATGGGGCCGTGCAGCTGGTGATCCGCCTGACCGCGCTGCCCGACGGCCGCCATGGGCTGGGCTCTGGCTGGCTGTGCGTGCATGCCACCGAGGCGGAGAGCATCGCGGCCCGGGTACGTCGCAACACCGGCTTCCATCGCCATCCCGAGCATGCCCCGATGCTGCTGATCGGCAACGGCACCGGTATCGCCGGCCTGCGCAGCCTGCTGCGCGAAGCGGACGCACAGGGCGACCGCGGGCACTGGCTGGTGTTCGGCGAGCGCACCCGCGCGCACGATTTCCTCTATCGCGAGGAGATCGAGGCCTGGCAGGCGAAGGGCCATCTGAGCCGCGTGGACCTGGCGTTCTCGCGCGATGCCGAGGGTGGCGGCTATGTGCAGGATCGTCTGCGCGCCGCACCGGAGGCACTGCGCGCATGGGTGGATCTGGGTGGCAGCATCTATGTGTGCGGCTCGCTGCACGGCATGGCCGAAGGCGTCGATGCGGTGCTGCGCGAGGTACTGGGCAACGATCCGGTCGATGCCCTGCTCAACGACGGACGCTACCGTCGCGATGTGTACTGAGCAACGCCCGGCCGCTCAGGGGAACCAGCGGCGCAGATAGCGCGCCGTCGCCCCCTGCGTGGCCCGGCTGACCTGTGCCGGCGTGCCCTCGGCCACGATCCGCCCGCCGTCTTCGCCAGCCCCCGGCCCCACATCGATCACCCAGTCCGCATCGGCCACCACGCGCAGGTCGTGCTCGACGACCACCACCGTGTTGCCGGCATCCACCAGACCGTGCAGCTGCGCCATCAGCTTGTCCACGTCGGCCGGATGCAGGCCGGTGGTCGGCTCGTCCAGCACGTACAGGCTGCTGCCGTGCTGGCTGCGCTGCAGCTCGGTGGCCAGCTTGATCCGCTGCGCTTCGCCGCCGGACAGCTCCGTGGCGGGCTGGCCCAGGCGCAGATAGCCCAGCCCGATATCCCGCAGCAGCTGCAGCGGCCGCTGCACCGGTGGCTCGTCGGCGAAGAACGCCAACGCCTCCTCCACCGTCATCGCCAGCACCTGCGCGATGTTGCGCCCGTTCCACTGCACCTCCAGCGTCTTGGCGTTGTAACGCTGCCCGTGGCAGGTAGGGCACGGCGCATAGACGCTGGGCATGAACAGCAGTTCGACGTGGACGAAGCCCTCGCCTTCGCAGGTCTCGCAGCGGCCGGCGGCGACGTTGAAGGAGAAGCGGCCGACGCTGTAGCGCCGCGCCTTGGCCGAGCGTGTACCGGCGAACAGCCGGCGAACATGATCGAACAGGCCGGTATAGGTCGCCAGATTCGAGCGCGGCGTGCGCCCGATCGGCTTCTGATCCACATTGACCAGGCGTTTGATCGCCTTGGCCCCGTTCAAGCGGCCCCGCGTGCGTTCCATGCGGCTGGGCTGCGGCAACTCGCTGTCGGTTTCCTCGATCACCGGCTCCTGCCCCAGGTGTTCGCCCACCAGCTCCACCAGTGCCTGGCTGACCAGACTGGACTTGCCCGAGCCGGAGACACCAGTCACCGCCGTGAACGCCCCAAGCGGAAAGCGCGCCTCCACGCCGTGCAGATTGTTGCGGTGGACGCCCTGCAGGCCCAGCCAGCCGGACGGCGCGCGCGGCGTGCGGCGCGTGCCGGTGGCGTCCTGGAACAGATACGGCGCAGTGACCGAGGCTTTGACCGTGCGCAGGCCGTCCGGCGGCCCGCTGTAGAGCACCTGGCCGCCATGCTGCCCTGCGCCGGGGCCGACATCCACCAGCCAGTCCGCGCGGCGCAACATCTCCAGATCATGCTCGACCACGAACAAGGTATTGCCGCCGGCCTTGAGCTGGGCCAGCGCGTCGTACAGGGCCTCGCCATCGGCCGGATGCAGGCCGGCGGTGGGTTCATCCAGCACGTACACCACGCCGAACAGGCTGGAACGAATCTGCGTCGCCAGGCGCAGGCGCTGCAGTTCGCCCGGCGACAGCGTCGGGGTCGCGCGGTCCATCGACAGATAACCCAGGCCCAGCGACTGCAGCGTGCCGATCCGCTCGACCAGATCGTGCGCGATGCGCTGTGCCGCGATGCGTTTCTCTTCGGACAGATCCGGCGTGCGGCGTACGTCACTGCCGCCGGCATGCGCATTGCCACCGGCGGCGACGCGCTTGGCGGTGGCCTGCCGGCCTGCGCTGCGGCTGCGTGTGGCCGTAGCTGCCGGCGCATCGAAGTGGCCTTCGGCCGCAGGACGCAGCGCCTGCGCCATCGCACTGACCGTCAGCTGCGACAGCGTGCCGATGTCCATGCCGGCGAATGTCACCGACAGCGCTTCGCGCTTCAACCGGCGGCCATCACAGACCGGGCACTGGGCGCCGATCATGTAGCGGGCCACGCGCTTTTTCATCATCGCGCTCTGCGTGGTCGCAAAGGTGTGCAGCACATAGCGGCGCGCACCGCTGAAGGTGCCCATGTAGCTGGGTTCTTCCTTGCGCCGCAGCGCGGCGCGGGTTTCGGCCGGGGTAAAGCCGGCGTAGACCGGCACCACCGGTTGTTCCTCGGTGAACAGGATCCAGTCACGCTGTTTCTTGGGCAGATCGCGCCAGGGAATGTCCACGTCGTAGCCCAGCGTGACCAGGATGTCGCGCTGGTTCTGGCCGTGCCACGCAGGTGGCCACGCGGCGATGGCGCGCTCGCGGATGCTCAACGAGGGATCGGGCACCATCGATTGTTCGGTCACTTCATACACGTAGCCCAGCCCGTGGCAGTTCGGGCAGGCGCCCTGCGGTGTATTCGGCGAGAAATCCTCGGCATACAGCATCGGCTGCCTGGCCGGATAGGTACCGGCGCGCGAGTACAGCATCCGCAGCAGGCTCGACAGCGTGGTGACGCTGCCGACGCTGGAGCGCACGCTGGCAGTACCACGCTGCTGCTGCAGCGCCACCGCCGGTGGCAGCCCTTCGATCGCGTCCACGTCCGGCACGCCGACCTGATCGATCAGGCGACGTGCGTAGGGCGACAGCGATTCCAGGTAGCGCCGCTGTGCCTCGGCGTAGAGCGTGCCAAACGCGAGCGAGGATTTCCCCGAGCCGGAGATGCCGGAGAAGACCACCAGCGCATCGCGCGGGATCTCGACATCCACATTCTTCAGGTTGTGTTCGCGTGCACCCCGGACGCGCACGAAGGCATCCGGGGCAGTGGGAGGCGACGGCCGGCGCGTGGATTTCTTCATAGGTGGACAATAGCGAACCACAGCGCCGGCTCACCGCCGGTGAAGAACGGTGAGCGCGGCCTTGACGCAGCCTCAGGCCGTCGCCCGCACACGCGCCGGCGGCGGTGGCGTCACGACGAAGGCATCCACCGCTTCGCCCAGCAGCGAGGCCTGGCGGTCCAGGGCGCGCGCCGAGGCCGAAGCCTCTTCCACCAGCGCCGCATTCTGCTGCGTGCTGCCATCCATCTGCAGCAACGTCTGGCTCACCTGCTCGATGCCCGCCGTCTGCTGCTGCGACGCGGCTGAAATGCTGGCCATGATCGATGTCACCCGCTGTACGCTGCCGACGATCTCACCCATGGTCGCACCCGCGTCATCGACCTGGCGCGTGCCGGCATCGACCTTCTCCACCGAGGCTTCGATCAGCTGCTTGATCTGGCGCGCAGCGTCGGCACTGCGCTGTGCCAACAGGCGCACTTCGCTGGCCACCACCGCGAAGCTGCGCCCCTGCTCGCCGGCCCGCGCCGCTTCCACGGCGGCGTTCAGGGCCAGGATGTTGGTCTGGAACGCGATCCCGTCGATCACCCCGGTGATCTCCCCGATCCGCCGCGAGGACAGGGCGATATCGGCCATGGTGGTGACCACCTGCGCCACCGATTCGCCGCCGCGGGCCGCAACTTCGGCCGCGCGTATCGCCAGTTGGTTGGCCTGCTGCGCTGAATCCGCGTTCTGCCGCACGGTGGCCGAGAGCGCCTCCATCGACGACGCCGTCTCTTCCAGGTGCGCCGCCTGGCGCTCGGTGCGATCGGAGAGGTCGTGGTTGCCGGCGACGATCTCCCCGGCGGCATGGTTGATCGCCAGCGACGCGTGCTGGATGCGCGCGACGATGTCGGTCAGCTGCATCACCGTGGCATTGGCATCGTCGCGCAGGCGGGCGAACACGCCGTGGAAGTCACCGTGCATGCGGACGCGCAGATCGCCCTGCGACAGCGCCGAGAGCAGCCCCTGCAGCCCGGACAGATTGCTCTGGAAGGTATCGAGCAGGTGGTTGATGCTCAGGGCCAGGGTTTTGACGAAGCCCTGCTTGTCGTCCACCGTGATGCGCCCGTGCAGTTCCCCCCGTGCGGCGGCGTCCACCAGTGCGGCGACTTCGTTTTCCACCGTGGTTTCCAGCGCGCGGCTGCGCCACTCCACCGCTGCGCCCAGCAGCTGGCCGTGGTCCACGATAGGGGTGATCACCAGCTGGTAGCGGATGCCCGCGTGCTCGATCTCGCGGCTGGCGCGCTGGCCGGCCTGCAGCGTCGGCACCAGGGTGGCGAAGGCCGGATGCAGGGCGGCAGCCGGTTGGCCGCTCCAGTCCGCGTGCGTGAGCTGCAGTTCGGCCAGCAGCGCCTGGTTGAGGAAACCGATCTGCCCCTCACCGTCGAGCACCATCACCCCGGTCTGTGCGCAGTCCAGCGCCTGGCGGGCACGGGTGTTGTCGCGCGCGACCGCGCGCTCGGCGTCGATCCGCTCACGCAGGCGGTGCTGCATGTGGCGCAGGCGCGCGGCCAGCTGGCCGATTTCATCGTGCGGATTATGCAGGGGCAGGACGGTGTCGAGCCGATCCTCGGCGATGTCCTCGGCAAAGCGCAACGTATCGGTGATCGGGTGGCGCACCGCGCGCAGCACCAGCAGCAGCGTGGCGATCAGCACCACCGCGACCAGCAGCAGCGTGAGCGCGAATACGATCCCCATGGTGCTGGCCCGCGCGGCCTGTCGCTCGCGTGCCGCCGCCAAGGCCAGCGTCTGCGCCTGTTGCAGCGCCTGCAGCCCGGGGCCGATCTGGGCCGCGGTCTCGGCCAGTGACTGCGCTTCCACGTCCAGCCCGATGCGGGCAGCGGTGTAGGCCAACAGCGCGCCCTGGTAGTTGTCCATCTGCGTCCGCAGTGCCTCCTGCATCTCCGGCCCCAGGCGCGTCTGGCCCAGTGCGAGATCGAAGGGCAGCTTCTGTTCGCTGGCGCGATCAGTGTGTGCCGAATCGCCGGTGAGCAGCAGCAGGCTCTCCTCGCGGCGCATCTTCTGCAGCTGGGCCATCAGCGCCGGCCGCGCGCTGGCCTCGACGCTGGCCTCCAGCGTGGCAGCCGCTGCCTCCAGCTGTGCACGCAGGCCGGCATCGCCGCGTCCCATCTCGTCCACGCGGGCGTTCAATGCGGTGATGCCCTCGGCAAAGTCGGCTGCCCGCGTCGCCAACTCACGCAGCGCACCGGCACTGCCGGCATCGTGCGGATCGCGCTGCAGCTGGGCCAGCGTGGCCTGCAAGCGCTGTTGCGCCGCCTGCAGGGCGTCGCGGTCGACATCATCGAAGGTGCTGGCATACCGTGTCTGCAGCCGTCGCGCCTCGGCCACCTCGGTCGCCAGCGTGGCCGCCAGCGCGGCCTCCTGCTGGTGGGCGGCGAAGGTCTCGGCCGCCCGCTCGGTATCATGCCGCGTCCAGCCGTAGACCACGGCCACCGCGAACAGGCCGAGGCCGCAGATCAGCAGGCTGGCCCTGAGTTTCTGTGCCACGCTGAGACGACCGAGCCCGGCCAACCGGGACGGCGGGGCCAGACGGAAGCGGAACCGGTCGCCCAGGCGGGCGACGAACAACGACAGGCGGCGGGGGACGGCCGACATCACGTACTCCAGGCGGAAGGACGCATCGGTATCGGCGGGTTGGGGAGGAACTTTAGGGCCCATCTCAACCAGCGGCCATGGCGTCGCCAGCGGCTCCCGTTGTAAGCGAGCCAGACGACGAAGTGATGACGGTCCGGCGACGAGCGCCCTGCGGCTCGGGGTATCCCTCGCAGGGACAGCGCCTTCACGGCGATTGCGCTGAACTAGCGCTGGGGTCGCGGCCGGGGCCGCTGCAGGCGCCGGTGCGCGTCACCGCACCTTGGGCCGATCACGACGCACCAATGCCATACCGCACGGAGAGAGACCGCCATGAATGCCGCCTTCAAGATCTTTCTGCTCGCCGGTGCACTGCTGTACGGCCTGCCGGGGCTGGTGTGGTGGGTGAACCATCGGCGGGCCAAGCGCGCACGGCTGGCCCAGGGCGCGATCAGCGTCGAGGTCCGCGCGCCATGAGCGGAAGCGAAAGCACCCGGGCGCCCCTCACTGAAGAACAGCGGCAGATCCTGCGCGACATCAACGCTACGCGGCCGGTCAGCGACGAGGCGGCCAACTGGGCCGTCCAAGCCGGCTATGCCGCGCAGGCGGAAGATGGCGACATCGACCTGACCCAGGCCGGCCGCCAAGTGGTGGACTCCAGCACGCTGTAAGGGGCCACTGCCCTCGCCCGTGATTCCGTGCGCCGGAGGTCATCCATCCGAATGACACTTGAAGGGCGTCGCGGCCCGTGCGAAAAGTGACGCCCGCTCTGGTCCGATTGAAGCAGGCACTGCCGATGAAACGCTTCCCCGCTGTTGTCGCCGCCGTGCTCGTAACCGCCGGCATGCTCGCGCCCCTGGCGGCATCTGCTGGCGAGGAGGCCGAAGACGCCGCTGCCCTCACGCGCACCATCACCGGATTGGATGACCAGGTCTTCGACGCTTACAACCGCTGCGACCTGGAGACCTTTACCCGCTACTTTTCGCCTACCGTCGAGTTCTATCACGACAGCGGCGGGGCCACGTTCGATCGCGACACAGTGGTCTCCAACACGCGCAAGTACATTTGCCACAAGGTCCGCCGCGAACGGGTTCCCGGGACGCTCAAGGTCTACCCGATCAAGAACTTCGGCGCGATCGAGGAGGGCGAGCACCGCTTCTGCGAGGTGGCCACCGGCAAGTGCGAAGGCAGCGCCAAGTTCGTGATGGTCTGGCAGCAAAAGGACGGGCAATGGCAGATGACCCGGGTGCTGAGCTACGGCCATCGCGCGTTGACCGTGGCTGAAAAGGCGGCGCTGGAGACGACAGGACAAAAGTGAGGCCTGGCAGGGTCGGTCCGCACTGTCACAGTGCGCCTGAGGGATTGCCGGTATCCCGTTGCGCCGGTTGCATCCGGCGGCCGGCAATGCACACCACCACCGCCGCGACCGCGAAGCCTCCGGCGAGCCAGAGATTGGCGGTCAGGCCATACCGGTCCAGTGCCTGGCCCCCCATCCATGCCCCGGATGCGATACCGATGTTGAAGGCGCCGACGTAGAGCGAGGAGGCGACCTCCACCGCCCCTGGTGCGGCCTTCATCATCCACGTCATCAGGCCCACCGATACCCCGCCGTAGGCCAGCCCCCACGCCAGCAGCGCCATGGCGCCGCCCAGGCGGGAATCGCCGATGGACAGGAACAGCAACGGCGCCAGCACCAGGCCCGCCGCGATCAGCGACACCGTCAGCGGGGTACGTCGTGCTGCCACGATGCCGGCGATGAAGTTGCCGGCCATCCCGGCGGCGCCGTAGCCGAACAACAACAGCCCGACCCAGCGCGCGTCGAAGCCCGACACCGACAGCAGCAGCGGCCGCACGAAGGTAAAGGCGATGAAGTGTCCGGCCACCAGCAGGAAGGTCAGCATCAACCCGAGCTGCAGCCCGCGGTTGCCCAGCGCGTGCCCGAATTGACGCAGGGGGGTCGCACCTGACGAAGGCAGCCGGGGCATGACGGCCATATGCAGGACGAGTACGACACCTCCCAACAGCGCCATGCTGCCGAACGCCCAGCGCCATCCCAGCAGTTCACCGATCAGCGCACCCAGTGGAACGCCCAGTACCGACGCCGCCGCCACGCCGCCGAAGATGAGCGATGTTGCCAGGCCAACCGATCGGGCGGCCACCAGCCGCACCGCCAGGCCGCCGGCAATGGCCCAGATGCCGCCCATGCAGAGCCCGACCAGCACGCGCGCTGCCAGCATCCAGGCCAGGGTCGGTGCGAGCGCGGAGACCAGGTTGGCGATGACCAGCATCCCCAGCAGCGCGCACAGCAGCGTGCGGCGATCCACGCTGCCGGCGCTGATCACCACCAGCGGTGCGAACAGCGCTGCCAGCAGTGCGGGCAGCGAGACCATCACGCCCGCGGTGCCGGTGCTCGTTCCCAATGCGTCGGCGATCGACGTCAGCAGCCCCACCGGCAACATCTCCGTGGTGACGACCGAGAAGGTGGCCAGACTGGCGGCGGTGACCGCCCACCACGCGTGCGGCGATGCCGATTCCACGTGCGTGCGCATCAGCCTTCCCCCAGGTCGCGGTCGTCGCGCGGCCGCAACTGTCGATACGCGACCACGGCCGCCAGCAGCACCGCACCGCCGGCAGTGACCGCCAGCAGGAATCCAGCGCGCGCGCCGTACGCATCCACTCCGTAGCCTGACATCGCCGCGCCCAGCGCCACGCCCACGTTCAGTGCCGCCAGCAGCCAGGTCATGCCCTCGGTGAGCTGGCGCGCCGGTACCTGCTGCTCGATCAGCGACATCGCCACGATCATCGTCGGTGCGAAGAAGGCGCCGGCCACGAGCACCGTCGACACAAGTGAGCCGATGCTGCCGACCAGCAGCAGCGGCACGGTCGTCAGGGCAGTCGCCATTCCACCCAGCAGCACCAGGCGGTGCAGTGGCGCCTTCAGCTTGAGTGCGCCGAACAGTACCCCGGACAGACAGGACCCGGCCGCATACGCAGAGAGCACCAGGCTCGCCGCGGCCGGCTGGCCCGACTGCGCCGCGTAGGCGACGCTGACGATATCGATGGTGCCCACGATCACCCCCATCGCCACCATCAGCAGCGCCAGCCAGCGCACGCTTGCCAGGCCGATCACGGACCCTGAGTGCTCGCCGGTCGATGGCACGGCCTCGATGGGCGGCTCGGTCCTGCGCTGGGCGACCAGGGCGAATACGCCGATCGGCAACAGCATGGCCGCGGCAAGCACGCCGGCCTGCGGAAACAGCGAGACCGCCAGACCGACGGAGAGCGGCGGCCCGGCAATGAAGGTCACTTCATCGAACACCGTTTCCAGCGAGTACGCCGTCTGCAGGCGCGGCTGACCGCGGTAGAGCGCCGTCCAGCGTGCGCGCACCATCGCCGACAGGCTGGGCATGGCACCGGCGAGCAGTGCACCGACGAACAGCAGCGCGACCGGGGCGTGGTACCACGAGCCGCCGAGCAGGAGCAGAAGGCCGATCACGCTGATGCCGGTCGCCATCGGCAGTACCCGGCGCTGCCCCTGCCGGTCCACCAGGCGCGAGACCTGCGGAGACACCAGTGCATAGGTGAGCACGAAGGTCGCCGCGACCGCGCCGGCCAGCGCATAGCTGCCGCGCACCTGGGACAGCAGCGCGATGATGCCGATCCCGGTCATCGGCAGGGGCAGCCGCGCCAGCAGGCCGGCCAGGGTGAAGCCGGCCGTGCCGGGCGCAGCGAACAGATCGCGATAGGGGCGGTTCAACCTCGTCTCCATGGGCATGCTCACCCATTTACATACACATCGTATGTTTAAAATCCTATATACATACGCACCGGATGTAAACAATCATCCGCCCCGTATGCAAGGAGATGACGATGGTTCGCCGCACCCGCGCCGAGATGGAGCAGACCCGCACCACGCTGCTGGCCACCGCCCGCGCGTTCTTCAGCGCGCGCGGCTACGCCGACACCTCCATGGATGACCTCACCGCGCAGGCCGGCTTGACCCGTGGCGCGCTGTATCACCACTTCGGCGACAAGCAGGGCCTGCTCGCGGCGGTGGTGGAGCAGATCGACGCCGAGATGGACGAGCGTCTGAACGCGATCTCCGATGCTGCAGCCGATCCCTGGGAGGGGTTTCGCCTGCGCTGCACCGGGTATCTGGAGATGGCGCTGGAGCCGACCATCCAACGCGTCGTCCTGCGCGATGCCCGCGCGGTACTCGGCGGTGCCTCGCCGGAATCCCAACGCCACTGCATCGATTCCATGCAGCGCCTGCTCGCCGCCCTGATCGATCAGGGCATGGTCGCCGAGGCCAACCCGCAGGCCCTCGCCTCCCTGGTGTACGGCAGCCTGGCCGAGGCCGCGTTCTGGATCGCCGATGGCGATGATGGCGATGCGCGGCTGGCACAGAGCGTGGCGGCGCTCGACCTGCTGCTGCGTGGGCTGCGGGTCACCCCGCAGCACTGACCGCTCATCCGGTCAGGCCGCCATTGGATCCAGTCCCTGACCGCAGGTCATATATCGCTCCATGTCATCGCAGGGCCACCCCTACGCTTCTCCCATCTACTGAAGGAGAGGACGCATGAAGATTCCGGGTGTTGTGCTGATGGCATCGGCGCTGGTGATGACCGGCTCCGCTGCGGCAACGAACGCTGCCCCGGCCCGAACCGAGGCGCTGGCCCGCGAAGCTGACGCCTTCTTCAAGGACCAGCAGCCGGGCGGCGTGGTCCTGGTGACCGATCCGCTGGAGGGGAGCCGTACCCTACCCGATCCGGCAGGCACGTCCCGCTCAGCGTCGACGTGAGGTCGCGCGCGGCTGCAACGCGTCCAGGGCGCCAGCATTGCGGCGCGCCCAGTCGTAGATCAGTTCGATCGGTTCGACCAGTTGGCGCCCCAGCGGGGTCAGCGTGTAGTCCACCGAGGGCGGCACGGTGGGGTACTCGGTGCGCAGCACGATCCCCGCATGCTCCATGTCACGCAGCGTCTGGATCAGCATCTTCTTGGAGACGGCCGGCAGGCTGCGGTGCAGCGCGTTGCTGCGGGCGGTACCGTCATGCCGCACGGCCAGGGTGTGCAGCACCATCGAGGTCCACTTGGTGCTGAACAGCTCCAGCACCCGCCGGGGGGCGCAATCCTCTCGCCAGTGCTCTTCGGGAGTATCCGTTTTCATGGGTGGTTACCGTTTGGTGCCTTCTTTCGAGGCGTACCTGGATATCCTAAGGTGTGCGCATGTAAAGCAATGAACGAGGCGACATCGTGAGGCAGAAAGCGTTGGTGGTCGGTGCAACGGGCATCGTGGGCAGTGCACTGATACAACGGCTGCTGCAGGAGGGCTGGGAAGTTCACGGCCTGGCCCGTCGGCCCGATTCGCTGCCCGCCGGCGCCCACGGCATCTGCGCCGACCTGCACGATGCGCAGGCCACGCGCGCCGCGCTGTCCGGACTGGCACCCACGCACGTGTTCATCACCACCTGGTCCCGGCAGGCCAACGAGGCCGAGAACATCCGGGTGAACGGCGCGATGGTGCGTCACCTGCTTGGCGCGCTTCAGCCCGCAGGCACGGTGCAGCACGTAGCGCTGGTGACGGGCCTGAAACACTACCTCGGCCCGTTCGAGGCGTACGCGCAGGGCAACCTGCCGCAGACGCCCTTCCGTGAAGAACAACCGCGCCTGCCCGTGGACAACTTCTACTACGCACAGGAAGACGAGGTGTTTGCCGCCGCCGCCCGCGATGGCTTCCACTGGAGCGTGCATCGCCCGCATACGGTGATCGGCGCGGCGGTGGGCAATGCCATGAACATGGGCACGACCCTGGCCGTGCACGCGAGCCTGTGCAGGCACACCGGGCGCCCGTTCCAGTTCCCCGGTTCGCTCGCCCAATGGGAGGGGCTGACCGACATGACCGACGCCGGGCTGCTGGCGCGGCACCTGCTGTGGGCCACGCAGACACCGGCCGCCGCCAACCAGGCGTTCAACGTGGTCAACGGCGATGTGTTCCGGTGGCGCTGGATGTGGGGCCGGATCGCGGCGTGGTTCGATATCGAGGCCGTGCCCTTCAGTGGCCACGTGCGGCCGCTGGCGGCTCAGATGGCCGACGATGCCGCGCCCTGGTCCGCACTGGCCGCCACGCACGGTCTGGCAGAGCCGGATATCCATCGGCTGATCTCGCCCTGGCACACCGATGCCGATCTCGGGCGCCCGCTGGAGGTGATCACGGACATGTCCAAAAGCCGCCGGATGGGCTTCCTGGATTACCAGCCCAGCGACGATGCGTTCTTCGACCTGTTCGCCCGCCTGCGGGCGGCGCGCCTGATCCCCTGATCGAGCCGGAGCCACGGCGACCGACGGGATCCAGCCCGGGCAGCGGGGGCGAACGGGGGGTGTTCCAAAGCGGCGCCCGGCAGCGATACCCTATCGTTGCCGCCCCGTGTCGCCTGCAGTACGGGCCACCGGGTTCCGGACCCGCCCCCCGCCGATCGCAGGTACCGCTTGAGTTCTTCACCTTCCCCCGGCTCCCACCGCGAGCGGGATTCCGAGCGCGTCAAGATGGCGCTGGCCGCCGGCGCGATCATCGGCACCTGGTTCTGGGACGTGGCCCGGGACAACCTCACGGTGGATGATGCCCTCGCCCTGGCCCATGGCCTGGACCCTGCCCTGGCGCGCACGGAACTGCGGCTGGAACAGGTGGTCGCCGCCGTTCACCCCGACGACCGCGCCGGCCTGGCCGATGCGATCGCCGAGGCGGTCCGCCGGGGCGGTCGCTATGCGCACCAGTACCGTACCCGCGGCCCGGACGGCGCGTACCGCTGGATCGAAGCGATCGGCCGGGTGGATCTCGATGCGCAGGGAGAGGCCATCGGCTTCCCCGGCGTGCTCATCGATATCGACGAACGCCGCCGGATCGAAGCCGAGCGGGACCAGGCACAGACCCTGCTGCGCTCCTTCGTCGAGGCAGCGCCCGGCGTGGTGTATGCCAAGGACCGCCAGGGCCGGATCCTGATCGGCAACCGCGGCACCACCGACCTCATCGGCCTGCCGCCGGAGGTGTACGTGGGCCGCACCGATGCCGAACTGCTGAACGACCCAGCCCAGGCCGCGACGGTCATGGCCACCGACGAGCGGGTCATGGCCAGCGGGCAGACCGAGCAGCTTGAAGAGGAAGTGAGCTTTCCCGACGGCCGGCGCGCCTACTGGCTGTCGACCAAGTCACCGTTGCGTGACGCCGACGGCACCGTGGTCGGCCTGGTCGGCACCTCGCTGGACATCACCGACCGCAAGGCCGCCGAGGCCCGCCACCTGGAAGTGGAGGAGCGCTATCGGCTGGCCGCCCAGGCTACCAACGATGCGATCTGGGACTGGCGGATCTCCGATGGCCATGTGATCTGGAACGAGGCGCTCACCACCCTGTTCGGCCATCCCCTGGCCGAGACCACGGCGCAGTGGTGGCTGGACCACATCCATCCCGATGACCGTGCGCGCGTCGATGCCGACATCCATGCGGTGATCGAAGGCGGCGAGACGAGCTGGAACAGCGAATACCGGTTCCGGCGCGCCGATGGCAGCTTTGCGCCGGTGCTCGACCGCGGCACCGTATTGCGTGGCGGCGTGGGTGAGCCGCTGCGGATGATCGGCGCGATGCTCGACCTGACCGTCCGCAATACCGCCGAAGCTGCGCTGGCCAAGAGCGAGGAACGCCTGCGCTTTGCCACCGAGGCCGGTGACATGGGCTTCTGGGATGTCGACCTGGTCCGCGATGAACTGATCTGGCCGGCACGGACCAAGGCGATGTTCGGCATCTCGCCCGGGGTGGCAGTGACGTTGCGCGACTTCTACGACGGCATCCATCCCGATGACAGCGAGGCAACGTTCGCGGCCTTCGCCGCCGCGGCCGACCCGGCCCGGCGCGCGCTCTACGACGTGGAGTACCGCACCGTCGGCAAGGAAGACGGTGTCGTGCGCTGGGTGGCGGCAAAGGGGCGTGGCCATTTCGAAGGCGACCGCTGCGTGCGGGTGGTCGGCGTGGCGATCGAGATCACGGCGCGCAAGCTCGCCGACGCACGCCTGCAGGAATTGAACGAACACCTCGAGAGCCGCGTGCTCGAAGAGGTCGCCGAGCGCACGCGCGTGGAAGATGCCCTGCGCCAAAGCCAGAAGATGGAGGCGGTGGGCCAGTTGACCGGCGGCATCGCGCACGACTTCAACAACATGCTCGCCACCGTGATCGGCCCGCTGGACCTGCTTGCGATGCGCATGGGCGACAGCGATCCGCGCGCCAAGCGCTACATCGACATGGCCATCGACGGCGCGACCCGGGCCGCGCAGCTGACCCAGCGCCTGCTGGCGTTTTCCCGGCAACAGCCCCTGCAGCCGGTGCCCTTGGACGTGAACCGGTTGATCGCCGGGATGTCGGACCTGCTGGTGCATTCGCTGGGCAGCAACATCCGCCTGGAGACCGTGCTGGCCGCGCAGGTGTGGTGCACCTTCGCCGATGCCAATCAGCTGGAGAACGTGATCCTCAACCTGGCCGTCAACGCGCGCGACGCGCTGCCGGGCGGCGGGCGGCTGGTGCTGGAAACGGCCAACTGCCGGATCGCCTCTGCCGCAGACGCCATGCGTGCCGACGTGCCCCCCGGTGAGTACGTGCTGATCACCGTGGCCGACAACGGGGGCGGCATGCCACCGGAGGTGATCGCCAAGGCCTTCGATCCGTTCTTCACCACCAAGAAGGTCGGCCAGGGCACCGGGCTGGGCCTGTCACAGGTGTACGGCTTCGTCCGCCAATCGGCCGGGCACGTGAAGATCCATTCCTCGCTCGGCAAGGGAACGACGGTGGCGCTGTATCTCCCGCGCCGGGAGGGGGAGATCGACGCGGGTCCTTCGACAGCACCCGCGGACAGTCGCCCGCTGAGCGGTGGCCGCGAGCTGGTCCTGGTCGTGGAAGACGAACCGGGCGTGCGACAGTTTTCCATCGAGGCGCTGAGCGAACTGGGCTACCCGGTCCTTGCCGCCGACGGTGCGGCCGGCGCGCTGGCGCTGCTCGAGCAGCATCCGGACATCGCGCTGCTGTTCACCGATGTGGTGATGCCGGAGGTCAACGGCCGGCAACTGGCCGACGAAGCCCTCAAACGGCGGCCCGACCTGAAAGTGCTGTTCACCACCGGCTACAGCCGCAATGCGCTGGAACACGATGGGGTGCTGGACCCCGCAGTCCACGTGATCGGCAAGCCCTTCACGCTGGAAGATCTGGCGCTGCGGGTGCGCGCGGTGCTGGCAGAGGTGCGGTGATCCCGACGCCGGCATGCCGTGCTGGGACAGGGATCGCACGCGAATTTCAAACAACCGTTTGAAACACGCGTAACTTCGCCGAACTGGACACGATCCACCAGTTCCGCCAGACTCCGCCCTTTCCTGTTGTTCGGCACCCATGGCGAAACTGCTGGTCCTGCATGGCCCCAACCTCAACCTGCTCGGCACGCGCGAGCCGGGGGTCTATGGGCACACCACGCTGGCGCAGATCGACCAGGCCCTGCTGGCCCAGGCGCAGGCCGCCGGCCATGCCCTGGAGAACCTGCAGTCCAACGCCGAGCACGTGCTGGTGGACCGCGTGCAGGCCGCCCGGGACGACGGCACCGCCTTCATCCTGATCAACCCGGCGGCGTTCACCCACACCTCGGTGGCCCTGCGCGATGCGCTGGCCGCGGTGGACCTGCCCTTCATCGAGATCCATCTGTCCAACCCGCATGCACGCGAGCCCTTCCGCCAGCACAGCTATTTCAGCGACAAGGCGGTCGGGGTGATCTGTGGGTTCGGTGCGGACAGCTATCGCTACGCGATGGATGCAGCGCTGACCCGGCTGGCGGCCACCTCCGCGTGATGACGCTGCCGCGTGTCCTGGCCAGCGTCGCGCTGTGGGGCTGCCTGTGTGGCGCCGCCATCGCCGCTGATCGCAGCGCGGAAGGCATCGACTGCGCGCAGCCGAGCGGCACCATGGAATCAGACCTGTGCGCCTCGGATGTGGCCAGCGAGGCCGATACCGAATTGAACACGGTGTATGCCCAGGCGCGCCAGCAGTTGCGCAGCCAGGCTGCCGAAGGCGCCTGCACACACTGCGCCGATGCCGAGAAGCAGCTGGTCCTGGCCCAGCGCGCGTGGATGCAGCTGCGCGACCACGATTGCGAGGCGGTCTACGCCTTCAACGCCGATGGCACCTCGCGCAATGGCGCGCAGATGCATTGCCTGACCACCCTCGCGCGCGACCGTACGCGGCAGCTGCGCGATTTCTACGAACTGCTTTGACCCGAGCGCACCGCGCTTTCCCCTCTCCACTGACATCAAGACCACAGAGGCCCCTATGGATCTCCGCAAAATCAAGAAGCTGATCGACCTGCTGGAAGAGTCGAACCTCGCCGAAATCGAAATCAAGGAAGGCGAAGAGTCCGTGCGTCTGTCGCGCGCGCCCGTCTCCGGCTACGGCATGGTCCAGGCCCAGCCGCAGATGATGATGGCCCCGGCACCGGCCCAGGCCGCTGCCCCGGCGATGCCGATGCAGTCGCCGACCGAAGCCTCCACCGGTGGCACCGCCAAGGCCGGCAACGCCCTGCCGGACGGCCACGTGCTGCGCGCGCCGATGGTCGGCACGTTCTACGCCTCGTCCTCGCCGGACAAGCCGGCCTTCGTGTCGGTCGGCCAGGCCGTCAAGGCCGGTGAAACGCTGGCGATCATCGAAGCGATGAAAATGTTCAACCCGATCGAAGCCGATGTTTCCGGCACCATCGTCGCCATCCTGGGCGAAAACGGCCAGCCGGTCGAATTCGACCAGCCGCTGTTCGTGATCGGCTAAGGACTCGTCCATGCTCGACAAAGTCGTTATTGCCAACCGAGGGGAAATCGCGCTGCGCATCCTGCGCGCGTGCCACACCCTGGGCATCCGCACGGTGGCCGTGCATTCCACGGTCGACCGCAACCTCAAGCACGTGGCCATGGCCGACGAGTCGGTCTGCATTGGTCCGGCACCGTCCTCGGAGAGCTACCTCAACATCCCGGCGCTGATTGCCGCGGCGGAAGTCACCGACGCCCAGGCCATCCACCCGGGCTACGGCTTCCTGTCGGAGAACGCCGACTTCGCCGAGCGCGTGGAAGAGTCCGGTTTCATCTTCATCGGTCCCAAGGCCGACACCATCCGCCTGATGGGCGACAAGGTGGAAGCGATCCGCGCGATGAAGGCGGCCGGCGTGCCGTGCGTGCCCGGCTCGGGCGGCCCGCTGACCGACGACATCGTGGCCAACACCAAGATCGCCCGTGAGATCGGCTACCCGGTCATCATCAAGGCCTCCGGTGGCGGTGGCGGCCGTGGCATGCGCGTGGTGCATGCCGAGGCCTCGCTGAAGGCGGCGATCGAGACCACCAAGTCCGAAGCCAAGGCCGCTTTCAGCAACGATCAGGTCTACATGGAGAAGTTCCTGGAGAATCCGCGCCACGTGGAGATCCAGGTGCTTGCCGACGGCCAGGGCAACGCCATCCACCTCGGTGAACGCGACTGCTCCATGCAGCGCCGCCACCAGAAAGTGGTGGAAGAAGCGCCGGCACCGGGCATCACCGCCGAGCTGCGCGACGAGATCGGCAAGGTCTGCGTGGAAGCCTGCATCCGCATCGGCTACCGCGGCGCGGGTACCTTCGAGTTCCTGTTCGAAGACGGTCGCTTCTACTTCATCGAAATGAACACCCGCGTGCAGGTGGAACATCCGGTGACGGAGATGGTGACCGGCATCGACCTGGTCTGCGAGCAGCTGCGCATCGCCGCCGGCCAGAAGCTGAGCATCAAGCAGAGCGACGTGGTGCTGACCGGCCACGCGATCGAATGCCGCATCAACGCCGAAGATGCCGAAACCTTCGTGCCGAGCCCGGGCCAGATCACCGCGTTCCATCCGCCGGGTGGCCCCGGTGTGCGCGTGGATACCCACATCTACAGTGGTTACCGCGTGCCGCCGAACTACGACTCGATGATCGGCAAGCTGATCGTGCACGGCCCGGATCGCGAGACCGCGATCGCGCGCATGCGCGTGGCGCTGAGCGAACTGGTCGTGGACGGCATCAAGACCAACGTCGCGCTGCAGCAGCGCATCATGCGCGACAAGGGCTTCCAGGCCGGTGGACAGAACATCCACTACCTGGAAAAGCGCCTGGCCGAACGCAAGAACAAGTCGATCGCGTTGACCTGATCGCTTGCGCGGGACGCTGGACAGCAGAAAGGCGGGGATTTCCCCGCCTTTTTGTTTGCGCGAACCGAGCTGCCATGGCCCGCGATGCCGGTGGCGCCAACCCGGGGTTGGTTGACCCGAGCCATGGCGAAGGCACGCCGCGGCCCCGCAGGGCGGGGCATGCCGCGCGTGCTTACCGCTTGGTGGTATCGGCCGCGGTGACCTGCGAATTCTTCACCGGCTCCACGCCCAGCGACGAGGTCGGATCGACGATCACCATCGTCTCGGTGGAACCATCCGGCCACACCACCTGGAAGGTGCTGCCGGTCGGCAACGAAGCGAACGGCATGCCACTCTGCGCGCGATACACCGCAGCGACCTGACTGGCACCGGCACGACGCACTTCGGCATCGGCCTTGACCGAGGTCAACTGCACCTTGGACAGGCTTCGGTAACGATCATCGTAGGTATCGATCATCACCAGGCCCACTGCTCCGGCCGAGTACGCGACGAACAACGCCACCCAGAACCAGAATTTCGCACCGTGCAGGATTCGACGGTAATTCATCGCCCATTCCTCTGCTTGACCAGCTCTTCGACCAACACGTTCATTTTCCCCGCACCTTGCCGCGATACCGCGGCGTCATACACAAAAGTGGCAAAGTCCTGCCCACCGTTCTGCGAACAGATCCCTCCGTTCGCGCAGAAATTGTTCATCAGCACACTGTCCGGGCCGCAGGCCATACCCAGTTCGCAGGCCGCCAGCCGCCAGGCCAGTTCGCTGAACTGATCGCCGGCCACCAGGCCGCTCATCGCGCTGTCCCCGCTGGCGCGCTGACCCATGCCTGGCGCGAGCGCCATGAAGGCTTCCGGATCGCGCGAATCCATCACGCGCTCGACCAGGCCGCGACGATAGGCCGGGGCGGTTTCCAGCGGATGACCTTCGGCGAACAGCGACGCCTCCGCAGCCAGGTTGCCGGCCTTGGCCGCCTCCAGACGCTGGGTCAGGATCAACGGGCGGCCGAGATTATCGCTGCTGACGAAGCCCGCGCAGCGGCGCGACACGCGCTCGCGCGCGGCGACCATCGGTGCCGAGGCGCTCATGCCCATGCCGGTGAGCAGGGTGTTGTCGAGCTGGTAACCGCCCGGGTCCATCGCGTACATGGCGCAGTAGTCGTACACCCGGCTCACCATCCACCCGGCCTCGGCGTTGCCATTGGCGGCCTGGAACTGCAGCCGCTGCGCGTAGGCGAACAGGTCGGTGTCGCCTTCGATATCCGCGCGCAGGTCCAGCGGAAGGCCCGAGGCCACCGCGGTGCCGCGCTCGCTGCCGAGCAGACGCCGGGCCAGCTGCCGCGCTTCGGCCGGAACCGCGCTGGTGGCCTCGCCGGCCTGCGGCCCATCCACCTGCGAGGTGGCCGGTTCGGCGTGCAGCACCCGATCGCCCGCGCGATAGCCCACCACCCCCAGCAACGCCAGGGCCGGTACGACCAGCAACCAGGTTTTCAGGGTCGGCACGAGCGCCATGGGCAGGACGTCACAGGCTGTCAGCGGTTGACAGCAGAACGCCAAGTTTAGCAAGCAGCCGCGAGGCTGTCTGAACCGGCTGTCAGGCCAATCTTACCGGCCGGCGAGACGCCCGCGCCGCCTGGCCGCCGGGACCATCGGCCCGCACTGGTCTAACATGCACGGTTTTCCGCCGGTCCCTGCCCCCATGCCCTTCCTGGAACTCACCCTGCACTGCACCGAAGCCACCCAGCCGCGCTATGAGAATGCGCTGGACGACGTGGGCGCGCTGGCGGTGACCCTGCTCGATGCCGATGCCGACACCAGCAACGAGCGCGCGATCCTGGAGCCGGGTGTGGGCGAGACGCCACTGTGGAACGACCTGGTGCTGACCGCGCTGTTCCCGGGCGACACCAATGCGCTGGCCCTGCTGGCCGCGCTGGACGCCTTCGATCCGGGCCTGGACTGGGCCAATGCCAGCTTCCGCGCCGTGGCCGACGAAGACTGGGAACGCGCCTGGATCGACCAGTTCCAGCCGATGGCCTTCGGCGACCGCACCTGGATCGTGCCGTGGAACCACGACCTGCCGGAGGCCGCGCAGGCCGAGGATGCCGCCGTGGTCCGCCTGGACCCGGGCCTGGCGTTCGGTTCGGGCACCCACCCCACCACCGCGCTGTGCCTGCGTTGGCTGGACGGGCTGGCCACCGAAGGCGCGCTGGCCGGCAACACCGTGCTCGATTTCGGCTGCGGCTCGGGCATCCTCGCCCTGGCGGCGCTGAAGCTGGGGGCTGCCCGCGCGGTGGGCGTGGACAACGACCCGCAGGCGGTGATCGCCACCGGTGACAACGCCGAGCGCAATGGTCTTCAGGACCGGGTGCAGGTCTATCTGCCGGAGGACGAACCGCAGGCCACGTACCCGGTGGTGGTGGCGAACATCCTCGCCTCGGCCCTGGATGCACTGGCCGAAGTGCTGGCCGCGCGCGTCGCCCCGGGCGGTCGCATCGCGCTGTCGGGCATCCTGCACGGGCAGGAAGGTGAACTGCTGGAGCGCTATGCCCCGGCCTTCGAGCAGCTGGCCGTGGCACAGGATGGCGACTGGATGCGCATCACCGGCGTCCGCCGTGCTTGAATAGCCCGTCCCCTGCCCGGTCCCGTGCCCATGTCCGAGCCTCCGATGCCGCCGCGACGCCCGCTCGCCACGTTCCTGCGTCCGTCTGCGCCGGCCCCGGCCGAACCGGCGGATCGTCCGGCCGCACCCGATGACACGCCGCCTGCGCCGTCGATGACGTCCGTGGGCGATCGCATCGCGCCGCTGGCGGTGGAACAGGTGATCGATGCACAGCCGCTGCATGCGCCGCAGCCGTCCGCGCCGGCACCTGGCATCGGGGTCGACTCCGACGCTGATGCCGCACGCCGGTTCATCGCCGACGCGGCGCCCGCAGCCGCGCCGGTCGGGCAGGCGCCAGCGCCAGCGCCATCGCCATCGCCTTCGACAGCGCTGCCGGATGACGGGCGCGCCCTGGGCGGGGACGCACCCACCCCGGCCACGGCTGCCCTGCCGTCAGCCGACGCGATCACCACGCCGAGTTTCCTGCGCCTGCCCGGTGCGCGCCTGCGCACGCCACGCTGGCAGTGGGGCATGGTTGCCGGGCTGGCCGCGCTGCTGCTGGTGCAGATCGCGGTGGCCGACCGCGCCCGGCTGGCTGCCGATGCCGGCACGCGGCCCTGGGTTGCCGGGCTGTGCAGCGTGCTGCGCTGCGCCTTGCCGGCCTGGCGCGAGCCGACCGCCTTCAGCATGCTCAGCCGCGATGTACGCCCCGTTGCCGGCGTGGCCGGCGCGCTGCAGGTGCAGGCGAGCATCCGCAACGATGCACGCTGGGCCCAGGCCTGGCCGTCGCTGCGGTTGTCCCTGTCCGATGCCGATGGCCGCGTGATCGGCACCAATGTGTTCGCGCCGGCCGACTATCTGGATCGCGCGACGGACCCGGCCGCTACGCTGGAACCGGGCCAGAGCGCACAGATCGCCTTCCGCGTGCGGGAGCCTGCGGCGTCTACGGTCGCATTCACCTTTGAGTTCCTCTGAGGCACCGCCGGGCTGCCAGAGCGTGGCAGGCGGCCCACGCACGCGCTAGACTGACCCCATCATCATTCCGCCGTGGGCTGTTGTCCGCCCCGGCTCTTGCACCGGGAAACTCCTTGAACGCTGTCCTTTCTCGTCCTGACAACAGTCGTGGCGCGCCCAAGCCACCCCTGCGCGAACACGTGGCCCAGTCGGTCAGGCGCTACCTGCGGGACCTGGATGGCTGCGATGCGGACGATGTCTACGAGATCGTGCTGCGCGAGATGGAAATCCCGCTGTTCGTGGAAGTGCTCAACCATTGCGAAGGCAACCAGAGCCGCGCTGCTTCAATGCTCGGCATCCACCGCGCCACCCTGCGCAAGAAGCTGAAGGAATACGGCATCACCACCTGATGCCGGGCCGGGCGCGCGCGTCGTGCCCGAGGAAAAGAAGGCCGGATCGAGCACGCCTCGGTACCGGCCTTCGTCGTTTCAGGGCCCGCCGGCCGTCGTGGTGACCGCCAACGCGGCCATGCCAGCGCCACTGGCCTACAATATGGCCCCGCTCCGCTTCGATCTCCTGCCCCCATGAGTTCCGATCTGCTGCCCGTGCGCCGGGCCCTGCTGTCCGTTTCCGACAAAACCGGTCTGATCGACCTGGCCCGCGCCCTCGCTGCGCGCAACGTGGAGCTGCTCTCCACCGGCGGGACCGCCAAGGCGATCCGCGAGGCCGGCCTGGCAGTGAAAGATGTCGCCGACGTCACCGGCTTCCCGGAAATGATGGATGGCCGGGTCAAGACCCTGCACCCGATGGTGCACGGCGGCCTGCTCGGCCGCGCCGGGCTGGATGACGCCGTCATGGCCGAACACGGCATCGGCGCGATCGATCTGCTGGTGCTGAACCTGTATCCGTTCGAATCGGTCACCGCCAAGGCGGACTGCACCCTCGAAGACGCCGTGGAGAACATCGACATCGGTGGCCCGGCGATGCTGCGTTCGGCCGCAAAGAATTTCGCCCGCGTGGCGGTGGCGACCGATCCGTCGCAGTACGACGAACTGCTGGCCGAACTGGACGCCAACGACGGCAAGCTGTCGGCGGCCAAGCGCTTCGCCTTCTCGGTCGCCGCGTTCAACCGCGTGGCCCAGTACGACGCGGCGATCAGCAATTACCTCTCGGCCGTGACAACCACCGACACCGCCGTGCCGGTGCGCGCGGAGTTTCCGGCCCAGATGAATTCGAACTTCGTGAAGGTGATGGATCTGCGCTACGGCGAGAACCCGCACCAGAGCGGCGCGTTCTATCGCGACCTGTACCCGGTGCCGGGCACGCTGGCCACCTTCCAGCAGCTGCAGGGCAAGGAACTGAGCTACAACAACCTGGCCGACGCCGATGCCGCGTGGGAATGCGTGCGTCAGTTCGACGTGCCGGCCTGCGTGATCGTCAAGCACGCCAACCCGTGCGGCGTGGCCGTGGGCGCCGGCAACGGCGATGCCTACGAGCTGGCCTATGCGACCGACCCGACCAGTGCCTTCGGCGGCATCATCGCCTTCAACCAGCCGCTGGACGCGGCCACCGCCAAGGTGATCCTGGACCGCCAGTTCGTTGAAGTGCTGATCGCTCCGGATTACGAGCCGGCCGCGCTGGAATACGCGACCAAAAAGGCCAACGTGCGCGTGCTGCGCATTCCGCATGGCGAAGGCCTCAACAACTACGACACCAAGCGGATTGGTTCCGGCCTGCTGATGCAGAGTGCCGACAACCGCGGCATGAGCCGCGACGAACTGACCGTGGTGAGCAAGCTGGCGCCGACCGAGAAGCAGTTCGCCGATCTGCTGTTCGCCTGGAAGGTCGCCAAGTTCGTCAAGTCCAACGCGATCGTCTACGCCAAGGACAACCGCACCATCGGTGTCGGCGCCGGCCAGATGAGCCGCGTGTACTCGGCGCGCATCGCCGGCATCAAGGCCGCCGATGCGAATCTGGTGGTGGAAGGCTCGGTGATGGCCTCCGATGCGTTCTTCCCGTTCCGCGATGGCATCGATGCCGCCGCTGCCGCCGGCATCAAGGCGGTGATCCAGCCGGGTGGCTCGATGCGCGACAACGAAGTGATCGCCGCCGCCGACGAGCATGGCCTGGCGATGGTGTTCACCGGCGTCCGTCACTTCCGTCACTGATGGTGGCATCGACACGGATGTCGTCCTCGCTCCGCAATCGCCTCGCAGCGGTGGTCATGGCCGTTGCTGCGGGGCTGCTGGGCTGCACGCCTGCCAGTGAACCGGGGGCGTCTTCCGAGCCCGCCAAACCGCACCGTGTGCTCGACACCACGGCGCAGCCAGAAGACACGATCCGCGTCAGGGGCGATCATACCCAGCGCCTGCAGGCCTTCCTGCGCCTGCGCTATGGCGACAAGGCCGCACTGGATGCACCGTGGAAGGATGCGTGGGAGGACACCGAGGTGGAGGCACTTCGCCCGGTCACCCGCCGTGTGTGCGCGCGTGACACGGCCACGGCCGACGGTCAGGAACAGACCCTGCTGGCGGTGTGCCAGACTCTGGACGATGCCGCCACGGTCGAGCCGGGCCGGGTCGATCTGTACGTGCTGCGCGTGGGTACGGACGAGGAAAAAACCAACCGGGGCGGCTTCTTCGCGCAGCTGCCCGCCGATGATCCGCTGCTGGTCATGGCCCAGCGCCTGCAGGGGCAGTACGGGCGCCACGGTTCACCCGGCACGGTCCAGATCGCGCAGCTCGGCCCGCAGCGCCGCGCGTTCCAGATCACCCATGAGGAACACCGGCGCGGCCATCGGCGCGTCTGGCGCAGCTACATCGCCGAACACAACCATCGCCTGCGCGATGTCGCCCGGTACCGCGATCACCTCGACAACCTTGCCCTGCACGGCTGTGACCGCAATCCGGCCGACTGCGGCAAGGGCGTGTTCGCGGTCGACTTCAACACGACCGTGGGCGACAGCAACGCCGTGGAGGGCTACTGGCCGCTGACGGTGCGTGCCAGCGGCCACGACTGCACGGGACCTGCGACCGGGTTCTACCATCTCATCTTCGATGCGCGGCAGCGCGCGTATCCGGTACCGGACGACCTGCAGCGCGACGGCTGCGGCGACAGCTGAGGCCGTGGGTTGCCACGGCAGCCGACCGCCCGAATGCGCCCGCCGCCCGCACCGCGTAAAATCACGTTCCTGCCCTCTTACGCGAGAACTGCATTGAAGATCCTGGTCATCGGCGCTGGCGGCCGTGAACACGCCCTGGCCTGGAAGCTGGCCCAGTCCGCGAAGGTCCGCGAGGTCATCGTCGCCCCCGGCAATGCAGGCACCGCGACCGAACCCAAGTGCCGCAACGTGGCCGTCAAGGTCACCGACCTGGACGGCCTGCTGGCACTGGTCGGCACCGAAGGCATCGGCCTGACCGTGGTCGGCCCGGAAGTGCCGCTGGTGGCCGGTGTGGTCGATCGCTTCCGCGCCGCCGGCCACCGCATCTTCGGGCCCACCGCCGCCGCCGCGCAGCTGGAAGGCAGCAAGGCGTATGCGAAGGACTTCCTGGCCCGCCACAAGATCCCGACCGCGTTCTACGCCGTGCACACCGAGGTCGAGCCGGCGCTGGCCTACCTGCGCGAGAAGGGCGCCCCGATCGTGGTCAAGGCCGATGGCCTGGCCGCCGGCAAGGGCGTGATCGTGGCGATGACGCTGGCCGAGGCCGAGGACGCGGTGCGCGACATGCTCTCCGGCAATGCGTTCGGTGATGCCGGCGCCCGCGTGGTGATCGAAGAGTTCCTGGACGGCGAAGAAGCCAGCTTCATCTCGATGGTGGACGGCAGGACCGCGCTGCCGATGGCGACCTCGCAGGACCACAAGCGCGTCGGCGACGGCGACACCGGCCCCAACACCGGCGGCATGGGCGCCTACTCGCCAGCCCCGGTGGTGACCGATGAAGTACATGCGCGCGTGATGCGCGAGGTGGTCAACCCGACCGTGCAGGGCATGATCGCCGACGGCATTCCGTTCACCGGCTTCCTCTATGCCGGCCTGATGATCGATGCCAATGGCGCGCCGAAGGTGATCGAGTTCAACGTGCGCTTTGGCGACCCGGAAACCCAGCCGGTGATGCTGCGCCTGCAGTCGGATCTGGTGGACCTGGTCGAAGCGGCGATCGACGAGCGCCTGGATACCGTGGAGGCGCAGTGGGACCCGCGCCCGTCGCTGGGCGTGGTGATGGCGGCCTCGCCGTATCCGGAGACGCCGATCACCGGTGACGTGATCCACGGCCTGGACGCTGTCGCCGCGACGGCCAAGGTGTTCCATGCCGGCACCACGCTGGACGCGCAGGGCCAGGTGCTCAGCGCCGGCGGCCGTGTGCTGTGCGTGGCTGCACTGGGCGGCACGGTGGGCGAGGCACAGCGCAACGCCTACACCGGCGTCGGTGCCATCCACTGGGCGCATGAGTTCCACCGCGGTGATATCGGCTGGCGGGCGATCGCGCGCGAGCGGGGCTGAGGCGGGTCAAGGGCAGCGAGGGCTGCCGTACAGCGCAACGGCCCGGCATTGCCGGGCCGTTGTTCTAGAGGACGGCGTCGAGGCCTTTCCGGTCGATCAGGTTCAACAGTTTCAGCGATGGCCCACTGGGCTTCTTGTCGCCCTGCTCCCAACTGCGCACCGTTGAAACGCTGGTGTTGAGAACGCCTGCGAATACCGGCTGGCTGAGCGCAAGCGACGTGCGAAGTGCACGAATCTGGGCGCTGCTGTACGCGGGCACCGGCTCCAGGCACAAGGCGTCGTAGCAGCTCAATCGACGCCTATCGATGACCCCATGCGCGTGCAGGTGCACGGCAGCATCGTGCACGGCCTCCAGAAGTCGGCTCTTCGCGCGCCCGCGTTCAGAGGTCTTTGTCATGACATATCTCCTGCAGGTCGCCGCATTTCACAGCGCGATCCAACTGTGTCGAGCTCATTCCCAGAAATTCCGAGGCATACAACTGGAGCGCATCCCGTTCCGTAGCGCTGATTGTCGCGCGCTCGTTCTTCTCATAGCCAAACAGGAAGAACCAACTGGTGCCCACCGGGGCCGCTCGGAAAGATCAGTGGGCAAACACGGGTGCAGTGCTGCCAGAACAGAAAAGGCCCGGCATCACGCCGGGCCTTTTCGCGTGACCACGCCAGTCACTGCATTACGCAGTAAACAGCGCCTTCATCTTCTTCAGGGCATTCGCTTCGACCTGGCGGATGCGTTCGGCGGACACGCCGTACTCATCGGCCAGCTCCTGCAGCGTCACCTTGCTGTCCGCGTCCAGCCAGCGACGGCGGATGATGTCGCGCGAACGCGCATCCAGCTCGGCCATGCCTTCGCGCAGCAGCTGCAGCTGATTGTCTTCACTGTCCATCCGCTCATACGCCATCGAAGGATCTTCTTCGTTGGCGCGCAGATAGGCAGCCGGCGACGGCGGTGCATGATCGTCATCGTCATCGCTGGAGAGATCGAAACCGATATCGCGACCCGACAGGCGCGACTCCATCTCGAGCACTTCGCGCTCGGACACGTTCAGGTCCTTGGCCACCGCGCTGACCTCGGCCGCGTTCATCCAGCCCAGGCGGGTCTTGGACTTGCGCAGGTTGAAGAACAGCTTGCGCTGCGCCTTGGTCGTGGCGACCTTGACGATGCGCCAGTTCTTGAGGATGAACTCGTGCATTTCCGCACGGATCCAGTGCACCGCGAACGACACCAGGCGAACGCCCATGTCCGGGTCGAAGCGCTTCACGGCCTTCATCAGGCCGATGTTGCCTTCCTGGATCAGGTCGCCCAGCGCCAGGCCGTAGCCGTTGTAGCCACGGGCGACGTGCACCACGAAGCGCAGGTGGGAATGGACCAGCTCGCGCGCGGCGTCCAGATCCAGCTCGTCGCGGAAGCGGCGGGCCAGGTCCTGCTCGTCATCGACCGACAGCACCGGGATCTGGTGCACGGCACCGATGTAGGCGTCCAGCGAACCGAGCGCACTGGGAATCGGGAGATTGTTTGCCACAAGGGCAGTAGAGGTGTTCTGGCTCATAGCACTCATCTTAGCAGTCCCGGAATTGGACTGCTAAAGGGGAAAGAAGTTCCAGCGTTCTGTTCATGGGATGCTGGTACAGATTGCACATCTAACGTACCGCGAAATGATGACAGTGGCGAGAGGCCGGAAACAAACCATCAACTCCCATGAAATCAACAGGATAGAGGGATGAATGGGGTGCTGGCGCGTGTTTTCTGGCTGAACAGGCTGCCGGCAGCGGCCATTCAGCCCAGAAAGGTTGTCGGCAGTTCAGCCAGGCATGGCCTGGCTCTACCCCCGGCGCCCCTCCACCCACCAAAGCCAACCGCCAACACCGCAATCCCCGGTAGTGCCACGCCATGCGTGGCAGCCCGAACTCACCGGAGCCCATTCCACGCCATGCGTGGCAGGCCCGAGCCCACCGAAGCCGTAATCCACGCGCGTTGCGTGGCAGGCCTGACCAAAGCTAGTAATACCCGGCCATGTTCAGGAAGAACCCCTTCTGGTCGTACTTCAGCTCGGTCATGTCATCGCTGAACTCGGTGAAGTTGTAGCCCACCCCGACCTTGAAGTTCTCCCCGACCCGGCGGTCCACGCCCACCAGCCAGCCCTTGCGCACGCCGCCGTCGCGCACCTTCAGCCAGCGGTGCTCGGCCAGGCCTTCCCACTGGGCGAACAGGCGATAACGCAGCTGCAGCGCGGCGAAGTCGGCACGGCTGTCCAGCCAGGCCCCGTGCCCACGGCCGGTGCGGTAGTCGCCCCAGCGCGAGGCCAGCTTGCCGGCCACTTCCCAGCGTGCGCCCAGCTGGCGGATGCCTTCCAGTGAGAGGATCTGCGAACGCTGGTCGTACAGGTTGCCACCCTCCTGCCCGAGCGAGGCGACATCGTAGAGATAGGTGAACTTGCCGAAGCCGGCCCAGCGCGTGTTGTCGTGTGGGCGCCAGGCAAAGCCCATGTTGGTCTCCACCAGTTTGGCGTCGGCCAGGCGGTCGATCCGGTCTTCGGTATCGGCATAGTTGGCGCGCAGCGCGAAGCGCCAGTCTTCGTTGAGCTTGTACAGCAGGCGGTTGGTGGTCACCCACTGCTCGCGCTGCTCGGCGCCGCTGTCACGGCGGTACTCCAGCTTGCTGTTCCACTGCGCCACCGCATCGGTGCGCCCGCCGCTCACGCTGTAGGCACGGCGATCAACGCGACCCACGGTGGACTCCAGCTCCCCGTCCATGATCGTGAAGCCCAGGTTCCAGCCCTGTCCGGGATAGAAATCCATACCGAAGGTATGCACGATGCCGGCGCTGTCCTGGCGACGGTCCTTCAGATACTGGCTCTCGTTGTAGACGTTGACCTGGTTGCTCAACCGCCAGCGCTGGCCCAGCGTCCAGCCGCTCTGCAGGCCGGTATCGAACAACGGATCTGTGCCGGTGCGGTCGGTGCTGTAGCTGTAACTGCCGTACAGGCTGTGGTCGGGCGCCATGCGGTACTCGCCATCCACCTTGGCACCATGGCCACGGCTGCCACCGCTGACTTCCGCACCGACACTGCTGCGGTCGCCGAACAGATACCGCGCGCCGAGGGTGAGCAGGTCGTTCTTCTCGTACGCGCCGCCATCGTCATCCAGGGTCACCTGGCCGGTGCCGTACAGCTCCCATGACGATCCGAAGCGCTGGCGGTACCCGATCGCGGCCAGCAGTGCATCCACGCTCTGCAGTTCCTGTTCTTCGCGCACGCGGCGTAGTTCGCCGGTCAGCTGGCCGTCGTTGCCCAGCCGCCACTCGGCGGTCAGCTGGCTCTGCTCCAACGCCAGGTCGCCCTGCTCGGTGCGGGTGTGGCGGCCGTACAGACTGAAATCATCGGTGAGGTAGCCAAGGAACTCGGCACCGTATTCCTGCATCGGCAGGCCGGTGTCCTGGCGCGCGACCGAGAACCCGGCATCCACATCGCGCCACCAGGCACCCAGGCTCCAGTCCTGCGTGGTCCAGCCCAGCTCGCGCAGGTTGGCCCGCGCTTCCACCGCGCTGGCGGTGCCCGAGCGCCGGCCTTCGTACGGGTTGCGGCGGATGAAGCTCAGGCCGCCGTTGTCCGAATAGAACACCGGGGCGGCGGTGGCTTCAGTGCGGGTCTGTTCCATCTTCAGGTAGGTGCCGCGCCCGGCCTGCAGGGTGAGGTCGGCGCCTTTGAGGCTGTAGTTCTCGCCACTGCGGTTCTCGTCGATCCAGGTACCGCCGATCGCCACGTGGTCGCCGAGCCACTGGCGGCCACGCGCACCGTAGGTCACGTCGTCGCTGCTGAAGCCAAGCGGCACGTATTCGTAGTCCACCAGCAGCAACTGGTCGTAGCCATCGAGCGGCATGTCGCGGGTGATGCTGCGCACGTTCTCGCGGGTGAGCTGGGCCAGCGGACGGGTCAGGATCAGGCGCCCCTGAAGATTGTCGATCTCGTAGTCCACGCCTTCCTGCAGGGTGGCGCGCGTTTCGGTGCGGCCGGTGGTGCGATCGCGTACTTCCAGCACGACCTGCTCCGAGCCGGGCAGCACATCGGTGTGGCGCAGGTAGTACAGGCTGCCGCCGGTGCCGAGGAATTCACTGTGGCCCGGCGCGGACTGCGCCTCCGAGCCGAATACCTTCACCTGCGAGCGCGCCTCGCCCAGCGGCGTGGCCTCCAGCGAGCGCCAGTTCAATGCACCGCCGTACAGCGAGCGGATGTACTGGCCGTACTCGGTGCCGGTGATGCCGGTGGCGTAGTTGCCCCACACGGCCTGGCTCTGGTCCCAGTCCACGCGCAGGTACAAGCGCCCCTGCGTATCCACGTCGCGGTAGGTGGTGGAGTCATCGCCATACACCGGGTAGTACAGATCCGGGTCGAGACGACGGAACACATCCTGTGCGTCGGCCTGGGTGAAATCGCGGAACAGATACTTCAGCTCACGGTCCTGGGTGTCGGCCTGTGCAGTCACCAGGTATTTGCCGCGCAGCTTGCCCTTCAGATAGAACGCCAGCCGGCCCTCGCTGAGGAAGCTGTCGTCGTCACGATCATCGGCGGCGAGCGGCTGCAGATTGCCGCTGGCGCTGTTCCTGGAGACGGTGACATCGGCAATGGCAACCAGGAACAGGTAGCGACCGGTGACATCCACGTCCAGCTGCCGCTGTGCGGAGGGCGCATCACGGGATTCGACACTGACGTCGTACCGATGCTCGCCGACCGGCTCGAGGAACTCGGCCGCGAACTTCTGCTCCAGATCGACCGGGAAGTCCTGGCCGTTGATGCGCACGCGGCTGTTGGGCTCCAGGTTGCGGCCGTACAGACGCACGCGCGAGCCGTGGATGGGAATGTTCTGCAGGCGCAGCATGCTCTGCCCGTAGATGCTGTTGCTCAGCTGCAGGTCCTGCGCACTGTCGCCATCGAGTGCCTGGCCCAGCGTCTTCTGCACGTTCTCGCGGGTGACCTGCAGGCCACGGTCGAAATCGGCCGGGGTGACCAGCTGGATGCGCTGCAGGCGGGTTTCATCGAAGGCGCCGCCGGCGCCGTACGCACGTGCGACGTAGATCAGCTCATCGCCGGTGCGCAGCTTGATCTGCGCTGGCAGTTCACCGCTCCATTCGGCGTCGCCAACGTAGTCGGCCGGCAGCTCGATGCGCGCCAGCGGCGTGACCAGATCGGTATCGGTACCGCGATACAGCGTTACCTCCAGTTTCTGGATGAACGAGGCGTAGTTGTTGTAACTGTGGAACCGCAGCGGGCGGATGACCCGGCCATTTTCGAACGGCACGGTGGCCGCGGCCTGCACGCTCAGGCTGGGCGGCACCATGGTCGGGTCTTCGGTGGCCCACACCATGCCACCGTTGGGCAGCTCGGCCATGAACTGGCCACCGCGCGCAGCGACATCCGGCGTGACGGCCGGCGACACCGGCACGACGTCGGTCACCACCGGCCCGGCGCGGCCCGGCAGCGCAAGCGCATCGGCGCCGTCATCGCGGATGCGCAGCAGCAGGCCGTCATCGTTGCGGCAGCTGTCGGCCTCACAGCGGATCGGTGCGGGTGACGGTGCCGTCCCGGCCTGCTGGGCGGCGGCCGGCAGTGCGGCCAGCAGCAATGCGCTGGCCAGGCCGAGGGAAAGGCGGCGGGAGATCGGGCTCAGGGTCATGTCCATGTCAGCGCCCCTCCCCGGCCGCGCGGCCGGGACTGGCAGGCTCGGGGGGATCGTCCAGGCGCAGGCGGTGCAGCACGCGTCCGTCGGCGCCCAGCACCTCGATCGTGGTTGCCGCGGCGATTGGCCCGGACAGCTGCGCTCGCAGTGCCTGGCGCAGCGCCTGCGCACGTTGCAGGGCAAGTGCCTCCTGCCCGGCGCCGGCGCCCACGCTGAGCTGCAGGCGCCCGCCTCCGCGCGTCGACAACGCCCGGGCAGCGGTGTCGATCACCGGCGCACGGTCTGCTCCCAGCTGCGCACTGCCCGTGGCAAACAAGGCGTCGCCGAGTTCAATCCGCGCCGGTCGCGATGCCGTTGCGGGCGCAGCCGGGGCCGAGGCAGTCGTGCTCAATGCACCGTCAGGCATGCGCACACCGAAATCGAAGCGCACCGGTAGCCCCGGAGTGATACGGCGCACCAGCGGGTTGGGCGTGGTGAAGCGTACCCCGGCCGGCAGCGTTGAGGGATCCACCTTGAGGATGAAGTTGCGCCCGCGCGCCTCGCCGCCCGGAATGCCGACCAGGTGATAGCGGCCGAAGGCATCGGTTTCCATCAGCAGGCCTTCCACCGCTGCGATGCGCACGCCGGGAATGCCACGCTCACCGTCATCCTGGATGCCATTGCCGTTGCGATCGTCGAAGACGCTGCCCACGATCAGGCTTTCATCGAGCAAGGGATCGGTGCTGATGTCCACCTCGGCCGAGGCCGTGTTGCCGATCGTGCGGTTCTCGCCGTCGATGGCGGTGATCCGGTTGGTGTGCACACCGGTGCCGGTGCCCGCGCCGACGCGCAGGTAGTACACCACCGTCGCCCGCCCACCGGCAGCCACGTCGATGCCATCGATGCGCAAGGGCTGCACCCCGCTGGTGCGTGCGTCGTTGTCGGCGTCGATCACCGCGAACCCGCCGCGCACGAAGGTGAAGCCCGGCGGCAGCGTATCGAGCAGGGTGGCGCCGTTGGCATCCACCTCGCCCACGTTGTCGATCGTCACGGTGTAACGCACCAGGTCACCGATCTGCGCACTGCGCTTGCCGGCTACCTTGGTCAGGCGCAGCACCGCCTGCTGGCCGGCCACGGTGACCGCGACGTTGGCCTCGGCACACAGCGGGGTGGGGATCGACACATCACAGACGCGGTAGCGGAAGCTGTCGGTGCCAGCGAAATTCGCCGCCGGCGTGTACGTGCAGCTGCCGTTGGCACACGCCACGCTGCCGTGCGTGGGCGCCACCGCGATCTGCAGCGAGCCCGGATCCAGCGGCGCCGTGCGGGCGCTGTCGTTGGCCAGCACGTTGATCACCAGCGGCGCGGAGGTCTCCGCGGTGACGGCATCGTCGGTCAGGGTCAGCACGTTCGGATCGACCACCACCGTCACCGTGGCGCTGGCGCACATGGCCGGGTCGGCGATGTCGCAGACCTGGTAATCGAAGCGCTGCTCGCCGGAGAAGTTGGCCAGCGCGGCGAAGCGGATGCGGGCACGCGGCAGTACCGTGGCCGTGCCATACGGGGGCGGCGCGGTGATGCTGACGGTCACGGTGTCCGGATCGATCGGCGTACCGTTGACGCGGTCGTTGCCCAGCACGTCGATCTCGATCACGCCGTCCTGCGGCATCTCCACCCGATCATCTTCGGCATCCACGCCGGGCTCGCCGGCGGTGACCGCAACCGTCACGGTGCCGGTATCGCACACGGTGGGCTGGTTGAGCAGGCAGATCGTGTAGGTGGTGTTGTAGCTGCCAGGCGCCAGGCCGGCGGCAACATCCACCCAGCCATCGCTGCTGATGCTCAATGCGTTGGTGGCGACCGGCGCGATGCTCACCTGGGCCGGATCCAGCGGCGCGGTGTTGAACGTGTCGTTGCTGAAGACGTTGAGCAGGCGGGTACGGCCGTCCGGCCCGACCGGGCCTCCCGTGTCATCCACCGCCAGCAGCGCGCCCACCGGGCCCTGCACCAGCACGGTGGCGATGGCGGTGGTGCAGTTGGTCGGCACCCCGTTCTCGCACAGCTGGTAGGCCAGCTGCACCTGCCCGGCCTGCACACCCGGGGCCACCATGATCTGGCCCTGGTTGTTCATCGTGTAGCCCGGCGTGCTGCCGGTCAGGCTGGCGACCACGCTGCCCACCGGCGGCGGCGACACGTTGTTGAAGCTGTCATTGTCCAGCACCGAGCGGACGATGGTGCCGCCCACCGAGGGATCGACCGGCGTACTGCTGAAGTCGTCATTCACCGCCAGCACCACGTTGGCCGCGCCGCCTACGTTGAAGGTCACCATGGCCGTGCTGCACAGCGTTGCGTTCGGTGCCGGCAGGCAGACCTGGTAAGTGAAGCTCACCGGCCCGCTGGTACCCACCGGCGGGGTGTAGGTGAAACTGCCATCAGCGTTGAACAGCAGGCCTGGCGGCGTGGCCCCCTGCACGCTCCACACCGAACCGGCAGGCATGTTGTCGTTGCCGGCCACGCTGTTGGCCAGGGTCTGCCCGGCCTGCGCGCTGAAGGTATCCGGCTGCGGGGCAGGACTGACCACCACGGTCACGCTGGCGGTGGCACAGTTGCCCGGCGCGGCCACTTCGCAGACCTGGTAGGTGACCGTGGCCGGTCCGGAGGTCACCCCGGTCCCGATGCTGATCGTGCCATCGGGATTGATGCTCAGGCCTGCCGGTGCGCCGACCAGGGTGAGGCTGACGGTGCCAGCGGCGGGTGGCGAGACGCCGTTGAGCGAATCGTTGGCCAGCACGCTGGGCGTGGTGCCGCCCGGGGCGATGCCGCTGAAGCTGTCATCGCCGGCCACCAGCGTGCCGGTGTTGACGTTGAGGGTGACCGCGGCCGTGCCGCACAGCGCCGCGTTCGGCGCGGGCAGGCACACCTGGTAGGTGAAGGTGACCGCGCCCAGGGTGCCGGCCGGCGGCGTATAGGTGAAGCTGCCGTCGGCGTTGAACACCAGGCCCGGCGGCGTTGCGCCCTGTACGCTCCAGCTCGAACCGGCCGGCATGCTGTCGTTGCCCGCCACGGAATTGGCCAGCACCTGGCCGGCGCGGACGCTGAAGGCATCCGGCTGCGGTGCCGGGCTGACCACCAGGTTCACCGTGGCATTGGCGCAGTTGGTGGGCGCGGCTGCCTCGCAGACCTGATACGTGATGCTGGTCGGGCCCGAGGGCACGCCGCTGCCGACGCTGAGCGTGCCGTCCGGATTGATGCCGATGCCGGCCGGCGCACCGATCAGGCTGAGCGTCACCGCGTTCGCCGGCGGCGGGCTGACACCGTTGAGCGAATCGTTGGCCAGCACGCTGGGCGTGCTGCCGCCCGGAGCAATGCCGGTGAAGCTGTCATCGCCGGCCAGCAGTGTGCCGGTGTTGACGTTGAGGGTCACCGACGCGGTGCCACACAGCGCCGCATCCGGTGCCGGCAGGCAGGTCTGGTAGGTGAAGGTGACCGCACCGGTGGTGCCCACCGGTGGCGTGTAGGTGAAGCTGCCATCGGGGTTGAACACCAGGCCGGTGGGCGCAGTGCCCTGCACGCTCCAGCTCGAGCCGGCCGGCATGCCGTCATTGCCTGCCACGCTGTTGGACAGCGTCTGCCCGGCCTGCACCGAGAAGGCGTCCGCCTGCGGCACGGGGCTGACCACCACGGCCACCGTGGCGGTGGCGCAGTTGCTCGGCGCCGCCGCTTCGCACACGCGATAGGTCAGTGTGGTGGCACCGGCGGTAACGCCGCCGCCGATGCTTATCGTGCCGTCGGCATTGATCGCGAAACCGGCCGGTGCACCGACCAGGCCCAGAGTCACCGTACCGGCAGCCGGCGGCGACACGCCATTGAGTGAATCGTTGGCCAGCACGCTGGGCGTGGTGCCGCCCGGGGCGATGCCGCCGAAGCTGTCATTGGCCGCCAGCAGGGTACCGGTGGCGATGTTGAAGGTGACCGTGGCCGTCGCGCACAGCGCTGCATTCGGTGCCGGCAGACAGGCCTGGTAGGTGACGCCGACGACGCCGGTGGTGCCGGCCGGCGGCGTGTAGGTGAAGCTGCCATCGGTGTTGAACACCAGGCCGGGCGGCGTGGCACCCTGCACGCTGAAGCTCGAACCGGCCGGCAGGCTGTCATTGCCTGCCACCGTGTTGGACAGCACCTGCCCGGCCTGCACGCTGAAGGCATCGGCCTGCGGTGCCGGGCTGACCACCACGTTCACCGTGGCGATGGCGCAATTGCCCGCGGCCGCCGCCTCGCAGACCTGGTAGGTCAGCGTGGTGGTGCCGGAGGTGACGCCGGTGCCGACACTGATCGTGCCGTCGGCAGCGATGCCGAAGCCGGCCGGAGCACCGACCAGGCTTACGGTGATGCTGCCGGCGGCCGGCGGCGACACGCCATTGAGCGAATCATTGGCCAGCACGCTGGGCGTGGACGTGCCCGGGGCGATGCCGGTGAAGCTGTCGTTGCCGGCCAGCAGGGTGCCGCTGTTGACGTTCAAGGTGACCGTCGCGGTGCCACACAGCGCCGCGTTCGGCGCCGGCAGGCAGGCCTGGTAGGTGAAGCTGACCGCACCGGTGGTGCCCGATGGCGGTGCGTAGCTGAAGCTGCCATCGGTGTTGAACACCAGGCCTGCCGGCGTCACGCCCTGCACGCTGAAGCTCGAACCGGCCGGCAGGTTGTCGTTGCCGGCCACGGTGTTGTTCACCGACTGCCCGGCCTGCACGCTGAAGGCATCGGCCTGCGGTACCGGACTGACGACCACGGTGATGCTGGCGGTGGCGCAGTTGCTGGACGCCGCCACTTCACAGATCTGGTAGGTCAGCGTGGTGCTGCCCGACACAACGCCGGCGCCGACGCTCACAGTGCCATCGGGATTGATGCCGAAACCGGTGGGCGCCCCCACCAGGCTCAGCGCCACCGATGCGGCCGGCGGCGGCGACACCCCATTGAGCGAGTCGTTACCCAGCACGCTGGGCGTGGCCGTGCCCGGGGCGATGTTGCTGAAGCTGTCATCGCCGGCCACCAGGGTGCCGGTGTTGACGTTGAGCGTGACCGTGGCGTTGCCGCAGACGCTGCCGTTCGGTGCCGGCAGGCAGGTCTGGTAGGTGAAGGAGACCGCACCGAGGGTGCCGGCCGGCGGCGTGTAGGTGAAGCTGCCATCGGCGTTGAAGCGCAGCCCGGCCGGGGCGGTGCCCTGCACGGTCCAGGTCGAACCGGCCGGCATGTTGTCGTTGCCGGACACGGTGCTGGCCAGCTGCTGCCCGGCCTGCACCGAGAACGCATCGGCCTGCGGCGACGGGCCGACCACGACGGTGACGCTGGCGGTATCGCAGTTGTTGGCGGCCGCCGCTTCGCAGAGCTGGTAGGTCAGCGCGGTGGCGCCGGCCGGCACGCCGGTGCCGATGCTGATCGTGCCATCCGGATTCAGGATGAAGCCGACCGGAGCCCCCACCAGCGACAGCCGCACATCGGCCGCCGGGGCCGGGCTGGCGCCGTTGAGGCGGTCGTTGGCCAGTACGCTGGCCACCGATGTGCCGCCGGCCACCACATTGGTGATCACATCATCGCCGGCGACCAGGTCACCGTTGTTGATGTTCAGGGTGAGCGTGGCGGTGCCGCACAGCGCCGCGTTCGGTGCGGGCAGGCAGGCCTGGTAGGCCACCGTGATCGGCCCGGCGGTGCCGGCCGGCGGTGCATAGGTGAAGCTGCCATCGGCGTTGAAGACGAACCCGGCCGGGGCCGTGCCCTGCACGCTGTAGGTCGAACCGACCGGCATGTTGTCGTTGCCGGCCACGCTGTTGGCCAGCGTCTGCCCGGCCTGCACGGCGAACGCATCGGCCTGCGGCGCCGGGCTGACCACCACCAGCACGCTGGCGGTGTCGCAGTTGGCCGGCGAGGCCGCTTCGCAGATCTGGTAGGTCAGCGTGGTCGGCCCGGACAGCACGCCGGTCCCGACCGTGAGCAGGCCATCGGCACTGATCGAGAAGCCCGACGGGGCACCCACCAGCGACAACGTCACCGACGTCGCCGGCGGCGGCGACACGCTGTTGAGCGAATCATTGGCCAGCACGCTGGTCCCCACCGTGCTGCCCGGCGCGATGTTGCTGAAGGTGTCATCGCCGGCCACCAGGGTGCCGTTGTTGACGCTGATGCTGGCGGTGGTGACGCCACACACCGCGGCATTCGGTGCCGGCAGGCAGGCCTGGTAATTGAAGGTGACCAGGCCCAGCCGGCCCGGCGGCGGCGTATAGGTGAAGGCGCCGGTGGCGGTCAGCACCAGGCCGTCCGGTGCGGTGCCCTGCACGCTGTACTGCGCGCCGGGCGGCACGTTGTCGTTGCCGGCCACGCTGGCCGACAGAGTCTGCCCGACCTGCACGGCGAACGCATCCGGCTGTGGCACCGGACTGACCACCACGGTGACGCTGGCGGTGTCGCAGTTGTTGGCGGCGGCGGCTTCGCAGATCTGGTAGGTCAGCGTGAGCGGACCGGCCACCGCGGTGGATGGCACGCTGAGGGTGCCATCGGCGGTGATCGCGTAACCGGCCGGGGCGCCCACCAGGCTCAGCACCACCAAGGCCGGTGCCGGCGGCGTGGTGCCGTTGAGCGAATCATTGGCCAGCACACTGGCCCCGGAGGTGGTGCCCGGGGCGATGCCGGCCAGGGTGTCGTCCACAGCCACCAGCGCCCCGTCGTTGATGTTGAGGGTCAGCGTGGCGGCGCCGCACAGGTTGGCGTTGGGTGCCGGCAGGCAGACCTGGTAGGCCACCACCACCGGACCACGGGTGCCGGCGGGCGGCGCATAGGTGTAGCTGCCGTCGGCGTTGAAGCTGAAGCCGGCCGGCGGCGTACCCGGCAGGCTCCAGCTGGAACCGACCGGCATGTTGTCGTTGCCGGCCACGCTGGCATTGAGGCTCTGCCCCACCTGCACGGCGGCGGCATCGTCCTGCGGCGCCGGGTTGACCACCACGGTGACGCTGGCATTGGCGCAGTTGGCGGGCGCCACGGCTTCGCAGATCTGGTAGGTCAGCGTGGTCGGGCCGGACATCGCACCGCTGCCGGCGCTGATGGTGCCGTTCGGGTTGAGGGTGAACGCGGCCGGGGCACCGACCAGGCTCAGCACCACGTCGCCCGGCGCGGGCGGGCTGACGCCATTGAGCGAATCGTTGGCCAGCACGCTGGCCGCCGAGGTACCGCCCGGGGCGATGCCGGCCAGCGTGTCGTCACCGGCCAGCAGGGTGCCGTTGGCCACGTTCAGCGTCACCTGGGCGGTGCCGCACAGCGCGCCGTTCGGCGCGGCCAGGCACGCCTGGTAGCTGAAGGTGACCGGGCCGGTGGTACCGCTGGGCGGGGTATAGCTGAAGCTGCCATCGGCATTGAACTGCAGGCCGGCCGGTGCAGTCCCCTGCAGCGCCCAGCTGGAACCGGCCGGCATCGTATCGTTGCCGGCCACGTTGGCCGACAGCACCTGCCCGGCCTGCACGTTGAAGGCATCGTTCTGCGGTGCGGGCAGGATCACCAGCGCGATGCTGGCGGTGTCGCAGTTGCCGGCCGCTGCCGCTTCGCAGGCCTGGTAGGTCAGCGTCAGCGGGCCGGAGACGATGCCGGTGGGCACGGTAAGCACGCCATCCGTGCCGAGCACGACGCCGGCCGGTGCGCCCACCAGGCTGACCAGGACAGTCCCGGCGGCCGGCGGCGAAACGCCATTGAGCGAGTCGTTGGCCAGCACGCTGGTACCGGCGCTGCCACCCGGCGCAACCGTGAAGCTGTCATCGAGGGCCAGCAGGGTGCCATCGTTGATGTTGAGCGTCACCGTGGCGGAGCCGCACAGGGCAGCATCCGGCGCGGGCAGGCAAGCCTGGTAGGTGAAGGTCACCGGGCTGGGGGTATTGGCCGGCGCGGTATAGGTGAAGGTGCCATCGGCGTTGAAGACCAGGCCGGCAGGCGCGGGACCCTGCACGGTGAACTGCGCGCCGGCCGGCAGGTTGTCGTTGGCGGCAACGTTGCCATTGCTGATCGTGCCAGCGGCCTGCAGCGAATACGCATCGGCCTGCGGCGACGGTGCGATGACCAGGGCCACGGTAGCGGTATCGCAGTTGCCCGGCACGGCGGTTTCGCAGATCTGGTAGGTGAGCGTGGTCGCGCCGGACCGCACCCCCGTCGGCACGGCGATGCTGCCGTCCGGATTGATGACGAAACCGGCCGGTGCACCGACCAGGCTGAGCTGCACGCTGGCGGGCGCCGGCGGTGTCGTGCCGTTGAGGCTGTCGTTGGCCAGCACGCTGGGCGTGGTGCCGCCTTCGGCGATGCCGCTGTAGCTGTCGTTGGCAGCCACCAAGGTACCGGTGTTGACGTTGATGGTGGCCGTAGCGGTACCGCACACCGTGGCGTTCGGCGCGGGCAGGCAGGCCTGGTAGCTGAAGGTGACCGCACCGGTGGTACCCACCGGCGGCGTGTAGCTGAAGCTGCCATCGGCGTTGAACGCCAGGCCGGCCGGCGGGGTGCCCTGCACCGCCCAGCTGGCGCCTGCCGGCATCGCGTCGTTGGTCGCCACGCTGGCACCGGTCAGGCTGGCACCGGCCTGCACGGCGAACGCATCGGCCTGCGGCGCTGGTGTCACCACGAAGGTGATGGCCGCGGTGGCGCAGTTGGTGGGCGAAGCGGTTTCGCACAGCTGGTAGGTGAGCGAGGTCGCGCCGGCAGCAGCGCTGGCTGGAATCTGCACGCTGCCGTCGTTGTTGATGACGAACCCGGCCGGCGCGGCCACCAGCAGCAACTGCACGGCGGCCGATGGCGGCGGAGTGACACCGTTGAGGACGTCGTTGGCCAGCACGCTGGGGGTGACCGAGCCTGCGATCAGCGGCGCGGCGAAGGCATCATCGTTGGCGACGATGGCATTCACGGCGATGTCGAGGGTTGCCGTGGCGGTGCCGCACACCGCGGCATCCGGCGCGGGCAGGCAGGCCTGGTAGCTGAAGGTGACGGCGCCCAGGGTGCCGGCCGGCGGGGTGTAGGTGAAGCTGCCGTTGGCGTTGAACACCAGGCCCTGCGGCGGCGATGGCACGCTCCAGCTGGAACCGGCTGGCATGGCGTCATTGCCGGCGACATTGCCGGTGTTGGCCTGGCCGGCCTGCACGCTGATCGTGTCGTTCACCGGCGTTGGCCGCACCACCAGCGCGATGCTGGCGGTGGCGCAGTTGTTGGCGGCCGCCGTTTCGCAGACCTGGTAGGTCAGCGTGGTGGCGCCACTGGCGGCATCGGCCGGCACGGACACCGCGCCGGTGGGGGAGATGCTGAAACCCGCCGGCGCGCCCACCAGCGACAGCGCCACGTTGGCCGGTGCCGGCGGACTGAGGCCATTGAGGGTGTCGTTGGCCAGCACGCTGGCCGTGGTGCCGCCCGGCGCGATCGCACCGAAACTGTCGTCGTTGGCCAGCAGGGCGCCGTTGTTGATGTTCAACGTGACCGTGGCCGTCGCGCACACCGCGGTGTTCGGTGCGGGCAGGCAGGCCTGGTAGACGAAGCTGGCCGGGCTGGTGGTGCCGGCCGGCGGTGCATAGGTGAAGCTGCCATCGGCGTTGAAGGTCACCCCGGCCGGCGGCGTGCCCTGCACGGCGAAGGTCGAACCCACCGGCATGCCGTCGTTGCTGGCGACAGTGGCGGTGACGGTCAGCCCCGCCTGCACGGCGAAGGCATCGTTGGCCGGCGCGGGCGCGACCACCAGGGCCACGTTGGCGGTGGCGCAGTTGGTGGTCGCCGCCGCTTCGCAGACCTGGTAGGTCAGCGAGACCGCGCCCGATGCGGTGCCGGTGGCGACCGCGATCGTGCCATCGGCGGCGATCGAGAAACCGGACGGCGCGCCGACCAGGCTCAGCACCACCTCATCTGCCAGCGGCGTCGCACCGTTGAGCGTGTCGTTGCCCAGCACGCTGGGCGTGGCGGTGCCGCCGGCGACCGGCGCGGCGATGCTGTCGTCCACCGCGACCAGGGTGCCGCTGTTGACGTTGAGCGTGGCCGTGGCCGTGGCGCAGAGGGCGCTGTCGGGCGCAGGCAGGCAGGCCTGGTAAGTGAAGGTGACCGCGCCGCTGAAGCCCGCTGCCGGGGTGTAGGCGAAGCTGCCATCGGCATTGAACACCAGCCCGGCCGGCGGGGCGCCGACCACGCTGAACTGCGCACCGCTGCCGACGTTGTCGTTGCCCGCCACCGAACTGTTCAGGACCACGCCGGCTGGCGTGGAGAGCGCATCGTCAATGGCCGACGGTGCCACCACCAGGCGCAGATCTGCGTTGGCGCAGTTGCCCGGCGCCGCTGCTTCGCACAGCTGGTAGGCCAGCGTTCGCCCACCGGCCGGTACGCCCGCGGCGACACTCACCGTGCCATCCGGATTCAGGGTGATGCCGGCCGGTGCGCCGGTCAGGCTCAACAGCACATCGGCGGCCGACGGCGGCGTGCTGCCGTTCAACGCATCGTTGAGCAGCACCGAGGGCGTGCTGCCACCGGTGACCGGATTGACCGGCGCGCTGCTGAAGTCATCGTCGTTGGCCGCCAGGCTGCCCACGGTGATGTTGATGTCGGCCGTGGCCGTGGCGCACAGCGCGCTGTTCGGCGCCGGCAGGCAGACCTGGTAGGTGAACGTCACCGGGCTGGCCGCGCCAACCGGCGGCACGTAGGTGAAGCTGCCGCCACCGCCGAAGCTCAGCCCCGGCGGTGTGCTGCCGACGATGGCGAACACGGCACCGGCCGGCACGTTGTCGTTGTCGCCGACACTGCCGTTCAACGGCTGGCCGGCGGCAGTGGAGTAGCTGTCGTTCTGCGCCGACGGCGTCACCACCAGGCGGATGCTGGCACTGGCGCAGTTGCTGGGCGCGGCGGTTTCGCAGACCTGGTAGTTCAGCACCGTGGCACCGGCGGCGGCGCTGGCGGGCACCTGCAACAGGCCCGCGGCGGTGAGCGCATAACCCGACGGCGCGCCCACCAGGGTCAGGGTCACGCTGCCGGCCGGCGGCGGCACGCTGCCATTGAGGCTGTCGTTGAGCAGCACGCTGGTGCTGGTGCTCGCACCCGGTGCCAGCGGCGTGCCGCTGAAGTCATCGTCCATCGCCATCAGGGTGCCGGCGTTGACGTTGATGGTTGCCCCGGCCGTGCTGCACAGCGTGCCGTCCGGCGCCGGCAGGCACACCTGGTAGCTGAAGCTCACCGGCCCGGTGAACCCGGCCGGCGGCGTGTACTGGAAATTGCCATCGCGGCCGAGCTGCAGGCCGTCCGGTGCGGCGCCCGACACGGTGAACACCGCGCCCACCGGGGCATTGTCATTGCTGGCCACGCTGCCCGAGAGCAGCTGCCCGGCCGGTGTGGAAAACACGTCGGCCGCAGCGGTCGGCGAGACCACCAGGCGGATCTGTGCCGAATCGCAGTTGCTCGGCAACGCGGTCTCGCACAGCTGGTAGGTCAGCGTGAGCGCGCCGGACGGCACGCCCGCATCGACGTTCAACACCCCATTGGCATCCAGCGTGAAGCCCGACGGCGCGCCGACCAGGCTCAGCAGCACATCGGCCGAGGCCGGCGGCTGGGTCCCGTTGAGGCTGTCATTGAGCAGCACCGACACGGTGCTGCCGCCACCGGCGCCGATCGGCGTCGCGCGGAAATCGTCATCGCCCGCGGCCAGGGTGCCGGCGTTGACGTTGATGGTCACCGTCGCCCCCGCGCACACGGTGGCATTGGGGGCCGGCAGGCACGCCTGGTAAGCGAAGGTGACCGGACCCTGGCTGCCGGCCGGCGGCGTGTAGGTGAAGCCGCCGCCGGCGGCCAGCACCAGGCCCGCCGGCACGGTGCCGGTCACGCTGAAGGTGGCACCAGCGGGGACGTTGTCGTTGCTGTCGACATTGCCACTGACCGGTACGCCCACGGCCGTGCTGACAGTGTCGTTCACCGCCACCGGGGCCAGCAGCAGCTGCACCGCACCGTCATCGCAGTTGGTCGGCAGCGCCGCCTCGCACAGGCGGTAGCCGAAGCTGACCGCGCCAGCGGCCGCACCACCGGGCACCGAGACGGTGCCGTTGGTGTTGAGTACGTAGCCGGCCGGTGCACCCAGCAGGCTCAGGATCACCTCGGCCGGCGCAGGCGGAATCGCGCCGTTGATGGTGTCGTTGGCCAGCACGCTGAGGGTGGTGCCACCGGTGGCCGGGTTCAGCAGGCTGTCGCGGAAATCATCATCGTTGGCGACCAGGGTGCCCGCGTTGACGTTGAGGGTTGCCGTGGCGGTACTGCAGACGGTGTTGTACGGGGCAGCCAGGCAGGCCTGGTAGCTGAAGGGGGTGGTGCCGGTGTACTGCGCCGGCGGCGTGTAGGTGAAGCTGCCATCGGCATTGAACACCAGCCCCTGCGGCGCGGTGCCGGTGACCGCATAGGTAGTGCCGGCGGCGACGCGATCGTTCACGCCGACGTTGCCGCTGACCGGACGCCCGACCTGCGTGGTGAAGCTGTCGGCCACCGCCTGCGGCGCGATCACCACCGCGATGCTGGCCGTGGTGCAGTTGCCGGTACCCGCCTGGCACAGCTGGTAGGTCAGGTTCACCGGGCCGGCCGGCGTTCCGGCAGGCACCTGCAGTTCGCCGGTGGGCGCGAGGGTGAAGCCGGCCGGCGGCGCATTGATCAGCGACAGCGTCGCCTGCGCCGCGGTGATCGGCGCGCCATTGAGGGTGTCGTTGGCCAGCACGCTGGCCGTGGCGCCCCCGTCGCCCTGCACGGGCGTGGCGGTGAAGTCGTCATTGCCGGCGACCACGGCGGCAACGGCCACGTTCAGGGTCACGGTCGCGGCATCGCAGATGCCACCGTTGGGGGCCGGCAGGCAGACCTGGTAGCGGAAGCTGTCCGGCCCGGAATACGTGCCCTGCGCGGTATAGCTGAAGCTGCCATCGGCCGTGACGCTGACCGTGCCGTGGGCCGCGCCCGCCAGCAGGCTGAACACTGCGCCGGTCGGCACGTTGTCGTTGCCGGCCACGGTCTCGGCCAACCCCACGCCGGCGGTCGCGGCGAAGCTGTCGTCCACCGCTTCCGGGGCGATCACCAGCTGCACATTGGCCGTCGCGCAGTTGGTGCCGCCCGGCAGTTCGCAGATCTGGTAAGTGAAGGCATAGGCCCCCGCTGCAGCGCCTGCCGCTACCTGCAGCTGGCCGGCGGTGTTGGTGGTGATGCTGCCCGGTGCACCGCTCAGTGTCAGGCTGACGCCTGCCGGCGTCACCGCCGTGCCGTTCAGGGTGTCATTGCCGAGCAGGCTGGTGGGGGTGGTGCCCGGCTGCAGCGGCGTGGCGAACAGATCATCGGCGGCGGCCAGCTGGTTGGCGGCCACGCTCACGTTCACCGTGGCCGTGTCGCAGACGGTCGCGTTGGGGGCCGGCAGGCAGAGCTGGTAGGTAAAGCTGTCCGGCCCGGTGTTGGCGTCGGCGGGGGTATAGGTGAAGGTGCCATCGGCGTTGACCACGGCAGTGCCGCGGGCGGCCTGGGTCGCCAGGCTGAAGGCCGAGCCACTCGGGAAGTTGTCGTTCCCGGCCAGGTTGGCGGTCAGCGGCCGCCCGCCACCCGGCGTGCTGACCGTGTCGTCCACGGCATCCGGGCTGATCACCAGGGTGGCGGTGGCAGTGGCGCAGTTGGCCGGCGCCGCGTTGTCGCAGAACCGGTACGTCAACGACAGCGGGCCGGCGGCAGCGGTCGGCGGCACGACGAGGGTGCCGTTGGGGTTGATCGAGAACCCCGTGGGCGCACCCACCAGGCTGAGCGTCACCTGCGCCTGCGGCACCGCGTTGCCATCGTAGGTGTCGTTGCCCAACACCGTGGGCGTCGTCCCGCCGGCACCAGGGAGCAAGGGCGCACTGAAGGTGTCATCGACAGCGACCAGCACATTGGCGTCGACCAGCACCGATGCCGTGGCGGTGGAACAGACACTGCCATTCGGCGCGGGCAGGCACACCTGGTAGGGAATCGATGCCGGCTGGGTGATGCCCCCGGTGGGCGCGTAGGTCAGGGTGCCGGTGCTGCTGATGGTCGCCCCGGGCACCGGCGTGCCGGAGGTGCTGTAGGTGGCACCGGCCGGTGCGTTGTCATTGCTGGCCAGGTTGCCGCTGAGCGTGGCCGCCCCGGCCAGGGCATTGAAGCTGTCGTCGACGGCGGTGGGCGTGATGATCAGGCTGGCGCTGGCGGTGGCGCAGTTGGTCGGCGATGCGTTTTCGCAGATCTGGTAGCCGATCGACGTTGCGCCCGCAGCGGCACCGGCCGGCACCGCGATGACGCCTGCGCTGTTGATGGTGAAGCCGGCCGGCGCGTTCTGCAGTGAAATGATGAGGTTGCCGCCCACCACCGGGGAGCCGTTCAAGATGTCGTTGCCCAACACCGTGGGCGTGCTGCCACCGGTGGTGGAAGAAAGGGGCGTGGCGAAGCTGTCGTTGACCGCCACCAGCGCATTGGCCTGCACCGGCACCGCTGGCGTGCTGGCAGTGTTGTCGCCGGGGGTCGGGTCGGTGGTGCCCGTGGGCAGTACCAGCGACACGGTGTTGGCCGGTACCGTGGCCGGGGTGGCGGCAGGTGCGGTGCCATTCACCAGCAGCACCACGCTGTCACCCACGCCGACGTTGACCAGCACGTTCACGGCATTGCCGCTGCCGCTGGGCTGGGCGCACGACGACGCGGCGGTGGTCGGCTGGCAGCTCCAGGTGACGTTGGTCAGCAGCGAAGACACCGTATCGACCACGCCCACGCCGCTGGCCGCGGACGGCCCGGCGTTGTTGACCTGGATGCGGTACTGCACCGCGCCACCGGCGGCCACCGGGGTCGCGCTGACCAGGGCCTTGCTGACGCTCAGCTGCGCCTGCACCGCCAGGGCATTGGTATCGGTGGCGCTGTTGTTGCCGGGCGTGGGGTCGGCCACATCGGTGGGCGCGGTGACGGTGGCGGTGTTGTTGAGCGGGTTCGGGTAGCTCTGTGCCAGCAGCGGCGGTGGCAGCAGCAATGCCAGCACGGCCATGGCCTGCGCGATGCCGGCCGAAGCCCTGCCTGCCCTGCGCTGCCTGCCCGTTGCTGCCATGCGTTCATCCTCGAAAGCTTGCCCTGGCCTGTTGCAGGCACGCGGCATCGGTGGTCCTGTCATTCATCCGCAGGGGGCGTCCCCTGCACGCACTGCACTGCACCGGCCGCTAATACGCGCCCGGGTTGTTGCTGAAACTGACCGGGACGCTGATCGTGGCCTGCCCGCCGTTGATCAGATTCACCCCGGCATTCACCGCATTGCCGCCCACCGCGCCGCCGCTGGCCGCCGCGCAGGTACTGCCGCTGGTGGCACTGCAGGTCCATGCGCCGCGCAGCGTGGTGCCGCTCGGCAGGCTGTCGGTGACCACGGCATTGGTGACGGCATCCGGGCCGTCGTTGCGGACCAGCAGCGTGTAGGTCGCGGTGCCGCCCGGGGTGTAGGTGCCGCTGCCGTCGGTCTTGGTGATCGACAGATCCGCCTGGCGCGTTCGATTGGTGATCCGGCACACCAGCGTCACGGCCGTGGCCGTCATCGCCGGCGCCCGCAGGGTGAAGCTGCCGCCGCTGCCGGAAGAGACCACGGTGTTGTTCTGGTCGGTGCACTGCCAGGTGCTGGCATAGCGGCTGAGCGTGGTACCGGCCGCGGCCGCTTCGGCCAGCGCGTAGCTGCCGCCGGGCACCGTGATCACCGTGGCCGTCGCGCCGTTGTTGCCGACATTGCTGGCCGAGCCGACCGTGCTGCCGTTGTAGGTGATGGACAGATTGAAGCGCCCGGTATCGCTGGTGGGCTGCAGGTCCTTGACCAGCTGCAGTGTCGCCGCGCAGGCCTGGGTGATGCCTTCGACGGTGAAGACCGCCTGTCCGATGCGGATGCCGAGCAGGGCCAGCAGGTTGTCCACCAGCCCGCCCAGCAATGCGGTCAGCACCGGCGTGACCACAGCGTTGACCTGGGTGCGGATCGGCGTCAGCAACGTGTTGACGATGCCGTTGACCAGGTCCGCCACCGGCAGCGGCAGTGCGATGCCGCCCAGCAGCGTGACCGTGGGGTTGCCACTGGTCACCTGGATACTGAGCGAGTTGACCAGGGTCGAGACCATCGTCGCCGCACTGACCGTGCCGGCGCTCAGCGTGCGGGTCTGTGGATACGGACCGGTGAAGCTCGCGCTCTGCAGGCCGGGCGTGGCAGTGGCGAAACTGCGGATGCTGACCGTCAGCGGGATGGTGATGTCGGCGATCGGCGTGAGCAGGCCGAGCACATTGGCCGACACCCGCACCCGCACGCTGAGCGAGGTCAGCGTCGCCGCGCTCAGCGCGGTATCGGTGAGCACCGTCGTGCGGTTGAAGAAGGTCGCATCGCTGATCTGGCCGACATACAGGTTCACCAGCCCCGGACGCGCCTGCAGCGTGACCGCGTTGCCGACCAGGTTGATCGCCGAGATCGCTCCTTCGGCGCGTGCGACATCGGCGTAGACCTGCAGATGCAGGACATCGGCGGTGATGCTGGTGTTGGAGAGGGTGACGCCCAGCAGGTTCAGGCCACTGAGCGCCGCCGAGAGCGTGCCCGTGTTCAAACCCTGCACCAGGTCCAGATCGAGCTTGATGCGGATCGCCGCGCTGTGGAACGCCGCGCCGGCCGCGCCGCAGGTGTACACCGGCGGCTCGACCACCTGCAGCCACAGGCGCACGTTGGCCACGCCGTTGAGGCCAAGTGCCGCGGTGTTGACCGTGATCGGCGTGGGTGTGGTGAGTACGTTGCGGAAGTTGTAAAGCTGCACACCGCCGGTGAGCAGGTCCAGCACGTTCAGGCGCACGGTCGCCAGCGAGCCGGTGGGCAGTGCGATCTGCAGGATGTCGGCCAGGCGGATGCTGCCGCCTACGCCCGCCGCGCCGAGCGGCAACGCATTGAGGACATTGGCGGCCGCGGTCTGCCCGTCCGCCTGCAGGACCTGCACCATCGCCGCACGCAACTGGCCGAGGGTGATGCTGGCGTTGAGCACCTGGCTGGGATCGCTGACCACCACGCCGCCGTTGAGCTGGGTCAGCAGCGCGTTGAGATTGATGTTCGCCCCGGCCAGGTTGTTCCAGTCGGCCACGCTGAGATTGACCGCGGTGCCCGGCAGCAACGCACCGAACAGCAGATTGAGCACCGGGCTCTGGGTGGAATCGATCGAGGCCAGGCGCGGGCCTGCACTCACGCAGGCGCCAGCCGTGCAGGCCGATTGCGCGGCGGCCGATGAAATACCGGCACTTAATGCGAACAGCATCACAAATAACAGCGAAACCGCTCTCAAACTGAATCGCCGTAACGCCAACTTCACAACAGAAACTTTATCCATCGGCCATCCCCTGCGTCCTGGCCGAAGCGGTCTTTCACGGGCCGGTGGATACCGACCATGATCGACAGGCATCGGCCTGCTTCCGATGTTTTGGATGTCCCGGCGCGTCATGGCCGGCTTGAGGGATTAACTACGTGCACGCAGGTAAACCGTCAAACCGGCCGTGTCGCGTGCAGGGGGAAGTTTCACTGTCGCTCGTGGATTCATCGGCGGAGCGATTGCAACGGCAAGGGCGGCAAGCAGTTCTGTACAGACCGAAAAAAGAATCGCTGCCCGGTAAGTATCGATAACCATCCACTGTTCAAGGAACGAGAAAGGGGAAGGCCATGTTGGCGATGTCGGATCGAATTCGCGCAGCACGCACCAGCGCAGGGATGTCACAGACGCAGTTGGCAGTGGAAACCGGGGTCAAGCGCAGTGCCGTCGCGCAATGGGAGCGCCGGGGAGGAACGCATCCGAGTGTGTCGCACCTGGTGCACATCGCCGTCAGTACGCGGGTGCGATTCGAGTGGTTGGCCACCGGTCGCGGCGTGTGCAAGGCCAGCGGGGAGGAACTGATGTTGACCGCGCCCGCACAGGACTACGTGCGCGATGACCTGGAGGGCAACATCCTGTCGCTGCTGCGGCGGTTGCCACCGCGCAAGCGGCAGGTGGCGCAGTCGATCATCGAGATGCTGGCCGTGTAGGCCACGGCCGGGCGCTCAGGCCGGCAGTTCCAGCGCGGCACGCGGCGGCAGCGACCAGTCGATGCGCGCGTTGCCGCGGCGCTGCAGGTACTCATTGGCCATCGAAAAATGGCGGCAGCCCAGGAAGCCGCGATGCGCCGACAGCGGCGAAGGGTGCGGTGCCTTGAGCACGCGGTGCCGGCCGGTATCGATGACCTTGCCCTTCTGCTGGGCGTAGCTGCCCCACAACAGGAACACCAGGCCCTCGCGCTCGCGGTTGAGCGTATCCACCACATGGTCGGTGAAGCCCTCCCAGCCACGCCGCCGGTGAGAGCCGGCGTTGCCCGCCTCCACCGTCAGCACCGCATTGAGCAGCAGCACCCCGCGGTGCGCCCACGGCAGCAGGCAGCCGTGGTCCGGGCGCGGGATGCCCAGATCGGCCTCGATCTCTTTGTAGATGTTGAGCAGCGACGGCGGTACCGGCACGCCCGGCATCACCGAGAAACTCAGGCCGTGCGCCTGGCCGTACCCGTGATACGGATCCTGGCCGAGGATGACCACCTTGACCTGGTCGAAGGGCGTGGCATCGAAGGCGGCAAAGATCTGCGGACCCGGTGGGAACACCTGGGCTCCGGCCGCTTTGCGCTGGCGCAGAAAAGCGGACAACTCCCGCATGTCCGGGCGCAGCAGGTAATCACCGATACGCGTCTTCCAGCTCGGTTCGAGCTGGATGCTGGGTACTACATCGTCATTCATCGCACTGCAGGCTTGTCGTTGAGGCGGGACAGACGCAGCTGGAACAGCACCTTGGTGATGAGCAGCCGCTCTTCGATCGGCTTCTGCACCAGATCGTTGGCACCGGCCTGGAGCAGACCGGATTGATTGTGCGGATTGCCGTCGCCGGTCATCACCAGCACCGGCAGGCGGCGTTTGCCGTAGCCGAAATCCACGCGCACGCGCTGCACCACGTCGCGACCACTGAGCTCGCCCTTGAGCGTGACATCGGTCAGCACCAGGTCGATGCGATGGCTGCTGCGGCCAAGCGACTCGGCGGTGAGCAGCGCGAACGCATCTTCGGCGGTCAGCACGTGCAGCACGTTCAGGCCCTGCCGTTCGAGCATGCGCTTGGTCGCCTCGGCGACGACGCGGCTGTCTTCAACGTACAGGATCGTCGCGCCGGGAATCGTCTCCGGCTGCACATAGCCGCGGATGAAGGTGGCCAGCGCTTCGTGACCGAGCGCCTTGTCGAAATAATCGGTGACGTACTCGGTGAAGCGACGCTGCTCCAGATGCTGCTGCGCATCGCCGGAGACCACGATCACCGGTACGTAGGCCTGCCCCGCGGCGTCGCGCACGATGCGCGCCAGGTCGAGCCCGTCGCCATCGCTCAGCGTGAGCGAGGTGGTGACCAGGCTGACCGGGCCGGCATCCAGCGCCGCCCGCGCCTCGGCGATGCTCGCACAGCCCACCACCTCCACCGCCGGCAGTTCGCGTTGCAGCACATCGGCGATCAACTTGCGGACCAGCCGGGAGCCGTCGACGACCATCACGCGCGGTGCGTCGTCGACGAGGTGCTTGAGGGCTTGCGGGCGCATGCGGGGCTCAGGTTTCGGTGGGACGGGTCTGGCGCAGGAAATGCCCCGTCACCAGCCAGGCGCCCAGCCAGCCCAGCACCACGGTGCCGAGCAGCACGAACGAGGAATGCAGCAGGTCCAGACCATGCAGCACGAACGGGCTGCCATAGCTGTGCGAGAGCGCGGCCAGCGGCGGGCGCAGCGCCAGCCCGGCGACACCGATCAGGGCCAGCGCCACCGCGCCGGCGCCCAGGCCGTACCACGCGCCCAGGTACAGGAACGGGCGACGGATGAAGCCATCGCTGGCACCGAGCAGCTGCAGCACGCCGATCTCATCGCGGCGGGCCTGGATATCCAGGCGCACCGTGTTGCCGACCACCAGCGCGGCACCGAGGCCGAGCAGCACCGACAACACCTGCACCAGGCGCGTGCCGAAGCCCAGCCAGCCATCCAGCCGCTTGCGCCACAGTGCATCGTGCTGGACCAGGTCGGCCTGCGGCAGGCCTTCCAGCGACTGCGCCAGGCGCGCGTCATCGGCGCCCTCGGCCGGGGTCACGATCAGCAGCGTCGGCAGCGGGTTGTCGTGCAGCGCATCGATCGCTTCGCCGAGCCCGGCACTTTCGCGCAGCTCCTGCAGCCCCTGCTCCGGCGTCTGCACGGTCACCTTGGCCACGTCGGCGCGGGCGCGCAGGGTCTGGGCGACCTGGCCGGCCGCATCGGCCCCGGCATCGGTCTTGAGGAACAGGTTGATGTCGCGCGACTGCTGCACGCTGCCGGCGAAGTGCTTGAGGTTGTCCAGCGCGATCGACAGGCCCAGCGGCAGGGCCAGCGCCAGCGCCATGACCATCACCGTGAGCAGGGTCGCCCACGGCTTGCGCCAGGCGCGGCCGAGGCTGAAGACCACGCTGTGGCCATGATGGTGCAGCCACACGCCCAGACGCGAAGGCGCGGCGGTTTCTTTGGTCACCGGAGTGTTCATTCGGCCAGGTCCTGCGGCGAGATGTCATCGACCAGGCGGCCGTGGTCCAGGATCAGCACGCGCTTGCGCATGCGCCGCAGCAGGGCCAGATCGTGGCTGACCACCAGCACGCTGGTGCCGCGGTCGGGCAGTTCGGCGAACAACGCCATGATTTCTGCCGCCAGGGTCGGATCGAGATTGCCGGTTGGTTCATCGGCGACCAGCAGCTTGGGCTCGCCGACAATCGCACGGGCGATGCCGACGCGCTGCTGCTCGCCGGCCGACAACTGCGAGGGCAGCGCTTTTTCGCGATGGCCCAGGCCCATCCGTTCGAGCACCGAGCGCACGCGCTTGCCGATCTCGTTGCGACGGGTGCCACGCAGGATCAGCGGCAGGGCGACATTCTCGGCGATGCTGCGGTCCATCAGCAGGCGGTGGTCCTGGTAGACCGCACCGACCTCGCGCCGATGCCGCGGAATACTGCCGCCGCGCACCTTCAGCAGGTTGCGCTCATCGAAGATCACCGCGCCGCGGCTGGGCCGCTCGTCGAGATGGATCAACTTGAGCAGGGTGCTCTTGCCCGCACCGGAATGACCGGTAACGAACAGCATCTCCCCGGGGGCGACATCGAAGCTGACGTCCACCAGTGCCTGGTGGCCGCCGGCATATTGTTTGCTGACATTGTCAAAACGCAGGACGCTCATCCCCTGATTATGCAGGACGAGGGTGGTGCGTAGGTAACGGCAACCTGATGGGGGCTGATCGGTAGCGCCGGCCAGCGGCCGGCACTACCTCAGCCGTCCGGTCTTACGAACCGGAGAGCATCCGGCGGATCTTGCGGCCCAGGCGGGTCAGGAACGAGGCGCCCGGATCGGCGGCCGGCGTGCCGCGCATCGGCTTGGCGGTCACCTGCACCGGGGTCACCGGGCCGGTGGCTGCCGCGCCTTCGGCACCTTCGACCGGACGGCCATGGCGACGGCGACGACGCTTGCGCGGGGCGCGCTCGCCTTCCACGGCCGGGCTGCCTTCGGCAGACGGCGCGGCGCTCGGGGCCAGCTGCGGCTTGGCGGCGGCATCGGCGGCGGCAGCCACCGGCTGCTCGCCTTCCACGCGCGGCTTGCGCTCACGGCGTGGCTTGCCATCGGCACTGCGCTCACCCGGGGCGCGGCGCTCGCCACGACCGCCGGACGGCTTGCCGCCGCGGCTGCTGCCACCGCCACGACGCTGCTCTTCCGCCGCACGCGCTTCGCGCGCTTCACGGAAGATCTGCCCGACGCTCTCGTTTTCGTCGCCCTCGGCATCACCCTCGCCTTCCGGCGACGGTGCACGCGGCGCGCGCGGAATCGGGGTCAGGATCTCGCTGGTGACCGGCTCGACCGGAATCTTCTGGTCGATGTAGGCCTCGATGTCCGGCAGGCCCATCGCGTAGCGCTCGCAGGCGAAGCTGATCGCATCACCCTCTTCGCCCAGACGCGCGGTGCGGCCGATGCGGTGCACGTAGTCTTCCGCATCGAACGGCAGGTCGTAGTTGTAGACGTACTTGATGCCATCGATGTGCAGGCCGCGGGCGGCCACATCGGTGGCCACCAGGATTTCCAGCTGACCCTTCTGGAAGCGGTTGAGCAGGCTTTCGCGCTTCTTCTGCGGCACATCGCCGGACAGCACGCCGACGCGGTAGCCGGCCTTCTCCAGCGAACGCGCGACGCGCTCGACGAACACCTTGGTATTGACGAACACCATGGTGCGGGCGCCTTCGCTGCGCGACAGCAGGCCCAGCAGCAGCGGGATCTTCTCTTCGTCGGCCGGGAAGTAGATGCGCTGGCGCACGCGGGCGGCGGTGATCGATTCGCTCTCCACCACCAGCTTCTGCGGCTCGTTCATGTGCTCATAGGCCAGCTCCAGCACGCGGTGGCTGAGCGTGGCGCTGAACAGCAGCGTCTGGCGCGTGGTGCGCTCGGGCATGCGGCGCAGCAGGAAGCGGATGTCCTTGATGAAGCCCAGGTCGAACATGCGGTCGGCTTCGTCGAGCACGCAGATCTCGCAGGCATGCAGCGAGACCACCTTGTGCTGCTTGACGTAGTCGATCAGGCGGCCGGGGGTGGCGATGATCACGTCCACGCCCTGCTGCAGGATCTCGCGCTGCTTGTCGTAATCCACGCCACCGTAGACCAGCGCGAAGCGCAGGCCGAGGTCGGAGCCGAACTTCACGGCGTCCTTGTGGATCTGGATGGCCAGCTCGCGGGTCGGCGCCAGGATCAGCGCGCGCGGGTCTTCCGGCTTGCGGTCGGCCAGCGCCGGGCGGGTCAGCAGGCGGTTCACCACGGCGACCAGGAAGGCCAGGGTCTTGCCGGTACCGGTCTGGGCCTGGCCGGCGACGTCGCCGCCGGGCAGCGCGACCGGCAGGGTCAGCGCCTGGATGGGCGTGCAACGGGTGAATCCGGCTCCTTCAAGGCCGGCCTGCAGGGCCGGATGCAGCTCGAAGGAGGAGAAGGTCAAATCGGTCAGCGGTTTGTCGCTCATGAGTCCGTCTTGGTAAGGCCATCCCGGCAGAGGTGCGGGGTGGCTTGCAATCTTGGGGGGCACCGTCGCAAACGGCCCCTGCGCCGGGATTGGCAGGGCCGGACTCCAGGTCCAGGGCGCCGCACAATGCCCCAGTTTAGCGCAATGTCGGCGTCAAACCGGGATCACCCGTCGCGCAGCGCCATGAGAATGCCCGCCCGGCGTGCTTTTTGCGGCAGGTTTCAGGCCCTGGAAGGCTCTCCACCTCGCATTCACCGGCCCTGCCGCCGGTTGAACGGGGCGGCGCAAGGGGCTGGAAGCGTCGTGCCGGCCCCCGCATATCAACCAGGATCGTCGCGATAACGCAGGTGGGCGATCACGGGACGCTTCTTTCCAACCAGCGTCTGTCCGGTCACGGCGATAGCGGTACACTGCGCCCCGTGAGCGTCCAGGCATCCGCCGAACGCACCGCTGGCCGCCCGCGGCCACGAGGCACCAGACGAGGGTGACGCCCGGTTGGCGTTGCCCAAATTCAACTTCCTCCGGCCCTGCCGGGTGCATTACCAGACGAGAAACCAAGATGAGCGACAAGGTTGTACATGTCGGCGACGCCGACTTTGATAGCGCAGTGCTGAATTCCAAGGAACCGGTGCTGGTCGATTTCTGGGCCGAATGGTGTGGTCCCTGCAAGATGATCGCCCCGGCCCTGGACGAACTGGCCGACGCCTACAACGGCCGCGCCAAGATCGCCAAGGTCAACGTGGACCAGAACCGTGCCCTGGCCGCCAAGTACCACGTGCGCTCGATCCCGATGCTGCTGGTGTTCAAGGACGGCGAAGTCCAGGCCCAGCAGATCGGTGCCGTCGGCAAGGCCCAGCTGGCCGGCATGCTCGACAAGGCCCTGGCCTGATCGCTGCAGGCAGCCGGTCCCGTCCGGCTGCCACGCGGGCCCATCGCCCGCATGAATGACCCTGCCCCACCCGGCTTGCGCGCTGCCGCGAGCCGGTGTTAGTGTCGGCATATCCGGCCGCATTCGCGCGCCGCATCTTCTGGACGCAGTTTCCTTCCAGATCCTTTCCCAACGTTCGCCGCCCTGCCGGGCGCTCGCACCTTCTAGCGAGGAATCCAGCACTTGTCCGATATCACTACTTCCGAACCCGGGAGCGCCGACGCGCCCGCCGAGAAGCGCGTGCGCAAGCCGCGCGTCGCCAAGGCCGCCGCCAACACCGCTGCCGAAGCAGGTTCCCCCCCCTCACAACCCGCTCTGCCTCTGGCTGCCGCGTCTGACGCGCCGGCGCCGGCTGCTGCTCCTTCGGCAGCCCCGCAGGCATCGGCGCCGGCAGCTCCTGCCGGTGGCGACGCATCGCCCTCGCAGGGCGGTGGTCAGCAGGACACCGGCGACGGTGGCCAGCGCAACCAGAATGGTCGGCACCAGAACCAGAACCAGCAGGGCGGGCAGAACCCGTACCAGCAGGGTCAGGGCCAGAACCAAGGCCAAGGCCAGGGTCAGGGCCAAGGCAACCGCCGCGACCGTTTCCGCAATCGCCGTGACCGCAACCGCGGTGGCGATCGCTACAACGATGACGGCATGCCGCAGGACAACGGCGAACAGCAGCCGTTCGTGCGCAGCCAGCAGGCCAATGTGCCCGAGGGCTTCCCGGTCTATTCGCTGAGCGACCTCAAGCGCATGCCGGCACAAAAGCTGCTGGAAATCGCCGAGCAGCTGCAGATCTCCGAAGGCGTGGCCCGTGCCCGCAAGCAGGACGTGATCTTCGCCCTGCTCAAGGTGCTGACCCGTCATGGTGACGGCGTCGCCGCCGACGGCGTGCTGGAAATCCTGCCCGACGGCTTCGGCTTCCTGCGTGCGGCCGAAGCCAGCTACCTGGCTGGCCCGGACGATACCTACATTTCGCCCAGCCAGATCCGCCGCTTCAACCTGCGCACCGGCGACCACCTGTCCGGCCGCATCCGCTTCCCGAAGGACGGCGAACGCTACTTCGCGCTGTCGATCGTGGACACCATCAACGGTGAGCCACTGGAAGCGTCCAAGAACAAGGTGCTGTTCGAGAACCTCACCCCGCTGTTCCCGCGCAAGCGCTTCACCCTGGAACGCGGCAACGGTTCGTCCGAAGACATCACCGGCCGCATCCTCGATCTGATGGCACCGCAGGGCAAGGGTCAGCGTTCGCTGATCGTCTCCCAGCCCAAGGCCGGCAAGACGATGATGATGCAGCAGGTGGCCACGGCGATCACCACCAATCATCCGGACGTGCACCTGATCGTGCTGCTGATCGATGAGCGCCCGGAAGAAGTGACGGAAATGCAGCGCACCGTGCGCGGCGAAGTCATCAGCTCCACCTTCGACGAGCCGGCCGCCCGCCACGTGCAGGTCGCCGAAATGGTGATCGAGCGGGCCAAGCGCCTGGTCGAGCACAAGAAGGACGTGGTGATCCTGCTCGACTCGATCACCCGCCTGGCGCGTGCCTACAACAACGTGGTGCCCAGCTCCGGCAAGGTGCTCACCGGTGGTGTGGACGCCAACGCCCTGCACCGTCCGAAGCGCTTCTTCGGCGCCGCGCGCAACGTGGAGGAAGGCGGCAGCCTGACCATCATCGCCACCGCGCTGGTCGATACCGGCAGCAAGATGGACGAGGTGATCTACGAAGAGTTCAAGGGCACCGGCAACAGCGAAGTGCACCTGAGCCGCCGCATCTCGGAAAAGCGCGTGTTCCCGGCGATCGACATCAACCGCTCGGGCACCCGCCGCGAAGACCTGCTGATCGAACCCGAACTGCTGCAGAAGATCTGGATCCTGCGCAAGCTGCTGCATCCGATGGATGAAATGGCCGCGATGGAATTCCTGCTCGACAAGATGAAGAACACCAAGTCCAACGACGAGTTCTTCGGTTCGATGAAGCGCTGATAGGCGCTTCAGGCGAACAGACAAAGGCCCCGCATCGCGGGGCCTTTTTTGCATTACATGCATACATCGCGCGGGTCCAGCCCCAAGGCGCGGCACACGCGATCATGAACCCGTCTCGCACCGCGTCGCTTCGACGTGATGGCGTACAACCACATCGGCATGGGCGGAATGAAGTTCTCCCAGTCATCGATCTGCAACCGTCCGCGCAGCGCCTTGAACAGCAGTCGTGATTCCTCGTTCGCACCGGCGAAGTACGCAGCAAGCGCGAATGTTTCAAGGCATACCCCATCATAGGCATCGTCACTGCGGGTGCCGATTTCCCCGATGCGGGCAGCCAATGTAACCGGAGTAGCGTCGGCCCATTTCAGGAGGGCGCGGCGCAACCACGCCGCGACCGCATCGTCGGCAAGGTGTCCGGCGATCTTCCGGATATCGGTGATCTCTTCGGATGTAGTGAACGCGTCATCCAGTATGGCCTGCGCCGCCACGACATGCGAGCAGCTCCCGGCAGGTGCGTGCTCCACGATCCAACCGGCGAACTGCACATGCTCGTCATGCGATCCACCCCACCTGGGAAGGGTTCCCCGGGCATACTGATGAATGGCGGGACCGTGAAAGTGCCCTGCCTCAAGCAGCCGGTTAAGCCAGGCATCGCGCTGTCCTTCACCGATGCCTATGACGACGTCACAATGAATCAAACCCGCCAACGCCATGGCGTTGTCCGGATCGTGTTCAACGATCCGGACAAACTTCTCGTAGGCCTGTGCCATGATCTTCGGATAGCGTCTTCGGCGCAGGAAAGAAATGGCATTCGCATAGGTCTCGCCCCGCACCACCCACGCGCCCCAAACATCCATGTACGCCTCTATCAGCGGGGGATGAGTGGAGGATGGCTGCTGCGCAGACCACGTCGTCAGCCAGTGAGGGGCGCGGCGATCCCGGCATATGCGCCACACCAGAGACTCGTACGTCTCGGCCGGCAGGCTCGCCAGCACGGCATCGGCAGAAGCGAAGTCGCCGTCCTGCAGGAGCTGCTGCGTCCGTGCAAGATGCGGCTCGATGAAATGCGGGCGGTGCACCGCATAGGGCATGACCCGCAGCGTTTTCAGTAGGCGTCGCATGAACGGTGGGTCTCTTCGAAACCCACGATTTTGAGCGGCGACATCCCGTGCTGGCCATGCAAAAAGTTGCAAATGCACCACCCCACCAACATCGGGACCCGGCGCAGCGCCGCAGAGCTACGCGGCGCTGGCCAGCATCCGACGGTGGCGCGTTACGGGCAGCGCACCCCGCCCGCCGCGTTGTCTGCATCCACCGATACACGCACCTGGGTGAACGCCGCCGCGAACGGCTTGTCGGCGCTCACCACGAACGGTGCTTCCACCGCACCCAGGTCCACGCCCTGCTTGGCAAAGCACGCCAGCGGTACGGTCACGGTCTGCTTCTGCCCCGGCGACAGGGTGGCCAGGACCGGCGCGATATCCACGCCGCCCTCGCAGCCGGTACCGCACTGCATGCTCACCTTCACCGGCGACACCGGGCGCTGCACCAGCTGCACATCGAACTGCAGCGCGCCGTGGTTGCGTGCCAGCGCGCCCAGGTTGCGCCGCGAGGAACTGCGTGCGATCAACTGCGCCGGCGCCAGCCAGGTCACTTCCTTGGCATCCTGCTGGGTATTGATCTGCACGGTGCGTACCTGCACTACCGGCGCGGCGGCCGGCCAGCGCAACGTGGCGTTGAGGTCGTTGCCCAGCGGCTGGGTGGCACCAGCGGCCGCCACATGCAGCGCGAACGGCGGCGTGTCGGCCCGGTTGAAGATCGGCAGCGTGGTGACCTCGCCGCAGTTGTCCGGGTTGGCTTCGGGCAGGCGGTCGACCTTGCCCGGGGTGCGGTAACTCAGGCCATGGCCAAGCGCGAACAGCGGCGGCTGCTTCGGATCCGGACGGTCGATCGGCGCCGGGCACGGCACGCCCGGCCACGGGAAGCTCAGGCGCCCGCGGAAATCATGCGCGGGCTTGCCGTCCTTGCCAGCCACCAGCACGTCGGTGATGCCCTTGCCTTCGGTACCCGGCAGCCACGCCGCCACGAAGGCCTGGGAGTGGTTGAGCAGGTCGTTGGTGTACATCGGGCGCCCGGAGAAGTACACGGTCACCACCGGCTTGCCACTGGCCTGGGCCGCGCGCAGCACGGCCAGATCCTGCGGATAGGCACGGCTGTGGCTGACCGGATCGGACGCGAGGATGTCGCCGTTGGTTTCGGCATACGGCGTCTCGCCGATCACGGCCACCACGACGTCGAACTGCGCGGGATCCAGCGCCGTCGCATCGGCGCTGTAGGCAACCTTCTGTGCGCCAAGTTCGGCACGCAGCGCACCCAGCACCGAATCGGCAGTGGGGAAATCGGCATTGCGGTTCTCGGTGCCCTGCCAGGTCAGCGACCAGCCGCCGGACTGATCGGACAGGTTGTCGGCGCTCTTGCCGACCACCATCACCCGCGCATCGCGGCGCAGTGGCAACACCTTCGCCTCGTTCTTGAGCAGCACCAGCGACTCACGCACGGCCTGGCGCGCCAGCTCACGGTGCTGCACGGCGGCGACGTCACCGGCATGACGGCTGTCGGACGGCTTGTGATCGAACAGGCCCGCGCGCAGCTTCACGCGCAGGATGCGGGTGACCGCATCATCGATGCGCGCCATCGGGATCTCCCCGCTCTCCACCTGGGCGATGGTGTTGGCGATGAAGGCCTTCCAGTCATCGGGCACCATCACCATGTCGATGCCGGCGTTGATCGCCTGCGCACAGCTGTCGTTGCGGCAGCCCGGCACCTGGGCGATCCCGTTCCAGTCGGAGACGACGAAACCGTCGAAGCCCATCTTCTCCTTCAGCGCGCCGGTCAGCAGCGCTTTGTTGCCGTGCATCTTGCCGTAGTCGATACCACCACTGCGGTCGTTCCAGCTGTTGAACGAGGCCATCACCGTCTGCACGCCTTCGCCAAGCGCACCGTAGTAGCCCTGCCCATGCACGTTGATCATGGTGGCCTTGTCGACCAGCGCTTCGCCCTGGTCGCGGCCGCTGTCGGTCGCGCCATCGCCGATGTAGTGCTTGGCGGTGGCAACGACATTGCCGTCGTCGCCGAAGCGCCCCTGCGCACCCCTGACGTAGGCCTGGGCGAATTCGCGTACCACGTGCGGGTCGGAGGAATAGCTTTCGTAGGTGCGCCCCCAACGTGGATCGTGCGCCACTGCCAGCGTCGGCGCGAACACCCAGTCGATGCCGGTGGCGCGCACCGCGTGTGCGGTGGCCCGGCCGATCCGCTCGATCAGCGCGGCGTCGCCGGCCGCGCCCAGCCCGATGTTGTGCGGGAACAGCGTGGCACCGTAGACGTTGTTGTGGCCGTGCACCGCATCGGTGCCCCAGATCACCGGGATCGGCGTGCGCGCATCGGTGGCCAGCGAGGCCGCCCGATACGCATCGGCCAACTGCAGCCACTGCGCGACCGTGGCGTGCTTGTCCATGCCCGGCCAGGAGCCGCCGCCATTGAGGACCGAGCCGATGTAGTACTGGCGGACCTGGTCGGGCGTGATCATCTTGATCTCGGGCTGGGTCATCTGGCCCACCTTCTGCGCCAGCGTCATCTGCGCCACGATCTGCTGCACCCGCGCCTCCAGCGCAGCATCCGGCCCGATCGCGCTGGTCACACGGGGCCAGTCCTTCAGGCGTTCACCGGTGGCCGGTGCGGCACCGGCCGTCGAGGCCAGCGCAGCCAGCAGGCAGGTGGCGAGAATCGTCTTGTTGGAGCTGGTCACTGGACATCTTCCTCTGATGAAATACGCGCGAACGGAACGGGCGGGACCGCAGCCGGGCAGCGGTCAGCGCCCCTCTCTGACAGCGCTGTCATATAAGCCCATGGCAACGCTGTCAACCGCCCGCGGCCCCGCTTGCGACCGGCGTCCCGCTGCAGCGGGGATCACCACCGGAGATGATGTCCAGGCCGTGCTTGAACTGCTGCATCGCGGCATGGAAAACCCGAACCCGCCACGCACGTCGGCGGCATGGCAACATCCGCCTGCATCGGCAACATCGATGTGACACACGCGCACTACCATCGGCACCTGGCCGCCCGCCCCTCCGAGAGGAACCCCCGCACCATGCGTAGTCGTATCGAGGATGTCGCCGCCGTTGCGGGTGTATCGATCAAGACGGTCTCCCGCGTGCTCAACAACGAGCCCAACGTGCGCGCGGAAACCCGGGAGCGGGTGCTGGCCGCCGTGACGCGCCTGGGCTACAAGCCCAACCTCTCCGCGCGCAGCCTGGCCGGGCAGCGCTCGTATGCACTGGCGCTGGTCTACAACAATCCCTCGCGCAACTACCTGATGGAGATCCAGAACGGGATGCTGGAGGCGTGCCATGCGCACCACTACAACCTGATCCTGGGCCCGGTCGGCACGGCGCGCCGCACCCTTCCCGACCTGGCTGCGCTGTTCGAGAATTCGCGCCCGGACGGGGTGGTGCTGATCCCGCCGCTGACCGATGACGCGGTGGTGCTGGCCTACCTGGAAGAGCATGAGATTCCGTATGCGTCCATCGCACCGCGGCATCCGGACGGCTGCATCGGCGTGCGCATGGATGAGACCACCGCAGTGGTTGAACTGATCGGTCATCTGGTCGCGCAGGGGCATCGCCGCATCGGCCATATCAAGGGCCCGCGCGCGCACGGGGCCTGCCAGTGGCGCCTGGCCGGCTACCGCCAGGCGTTGCGCCAGTACGGCATCGCCTACGATCCGGCGCTGGTGGTCAACGGGCAGTTCTCGTTCGAATCCGGCATCGAGGCCGCCAATGCACTGCTGGACCTGCCGGAGCCGCCGAGCGCGATCTTCGCCGCCAACGATGACATGGCCGCCGCGGTGTTCCGCGTCGCCGGGCAGCGCGGCCTGCGCATTCCCCGCGACCTGTCGGTCTGCGGCTTCGATGACACGCCGATCGCCGGGCACATCTACCCGGCGCTGACCACCGTGCGCCAGCCGACCGCCTCCATGGGCAGGCTGGCCACCGAGCAGTTGATCGACCGCATCCGCTCCCCGGAGGCCGGGGTCATGGTCACCGTCGACCATGCGGTGCTGGTGCGCGAATCCACGCACCCCCCGCGTCGCCGCTGAGCGACTGCCTCAGTGGCTGTGGCGCGAACCGCGCCAGGCGTAGAAGGCAATGAACAGGTAGCACAGCATCGGGAGCAGGAAGGACACCTGCAGCCCGTGATGGTCGGCCAGCCAGCCCATCGCCAGCGGGATCACCGCGCCGCCCACGATCGCCATCACCAGCAGGCTGGAGGCCTGCCCAGTCAACGTGCCCAGGCGGGCGATGGCCAGCGCGAAGATGGTCGGGAACATGATCGAGTTGAACAGGCCGATGCTGACCACGCTCCACTTGGCCAGGTTGCCGCTGCCGAGCATCGTCACCGTCAGCAGGGCGATCACGATCAACGCGAAGACCCCCAGCATGCGGCGCGGGTCCAGCCGGGTCAGCAATGCCGCACCCAGCAGACGGCCGACCAGCGCCCCCCCCCAATACAGCGACACGTAGCGCGTGGCTTCCTGCTCGGTCAGCCCCTCACCGATACCGGGCATCGAAAGGAAATTGACCAGCACGCTGCCGATCGAGACCTCCGCGCCCACGTAGAAGAAGATGGCCAGCACGCCATAGCGCAGGTGGCGATGGCGCAGCGCATCGCGCAGGCGGCCACTGCCGGTGGCGGCCGCGCCTTCCACGCCGGGAATGGCCGGCAGGCGGAACATCCAGATCGCCACCGCCAGCACGAACAGTGCGACGGCCAGGCCGAAGTACGGCAGCTGCACCGATTGCGCCTCGGCGGCGCGGTAAGCCAGTGCCTCGGCCTGCGGCAGCAGGGCCAGTTCATCGGCGGTGCGCGGCGCGGCCGAGAGAATCAGCAGGCCGCCGAACAACGGCGCGATCGTGGTGCCCAGCGCGTTCATCGACTGCGCCAGGGTCAGCCGGCTGGAGCTGGTCTGCTCCGGACCGAGCAGCGCAACATAGGGATTGGCAGCGACCTGCAGCACGGTGATGCCGGTGGCCAGCACGAACAGCGCGCCGAGGAACAGGCCATACACATGCGCCTGTGCCGCCGGCCAGAACAACAGCGCGCCCACACCGGCGATGGCCAGGCCGGCAACGATGCCGCGCTTGTAGCCCACCGCCGCGACCAGGCGCCCGGCGGGCAGGGACATCAGGAAGTACGCGCCGAAGAAGGTGAACTGGACCAGCATCGCCTGCACCCAGGTGAGCGCGAACGCCGCCTTCAGGTGCGGAATCAGGATGTCGTTGAGGCAGGTGAGGAAACCCCACATGAAAAAGATGGCGGTGACCACGGCCAGTGCAACGCCATTGCTTTGCACATGTTGTCCGCGGACGGCAGCAGGAGTGTCCATTGCATGTCCTTCCAGATTGGGAGAGCCGGCCAGTCGGCGGCCAGACATGGAACCTGCTTGGACCGCGATTGTCCAGCGCTGTCAGCCATCCGCTGCCCGTGGCCCGCGATGCTGCGGTGCGCTCACGCAAATCACTTCGCGCAGTTTCGTTCTGCACTGCACAACGCATGTGCATCCTCCTTCCGGCGGCCGACGTCCCGGTGAAATCGGGCCACAACGCCTGCGTTGCAGTGCTTCCGCCGCGCAGGTGCCCGATGTGCAGGCAACGTGGAACGCGTGACGATGGCCAGGCAAAGCGCAGCGCGGACGTCGTTTGTTGACAACGCTGTCAACCATGGCTCCAATCCGGGCCGTGCGCACTGGAACCCGCGCCGACACAACGCAGAACCGCCACGATCGAATTCCCTGGGGAGGGATCATCATGAAGACGTACAAGGCCGTACCCCGCAAGGCGATGCTCACCTCCGCACTTCTCGCTGTCCTGGCCGGCCCGGCCTGGGCGCAGGATTCCGCGGGCCGGGAAACCTCCACGACAGCCCCGAATGGCGTCGACCCCACCACGCTGGATGCGGTGCAGGTCACCGGCATCCGTGGCAGCCTCACCTCGTCGATGAACCTCAAGCGCGACAGCCAGGGCGTGGTCGACGGCATCGTTGCCGAGGACATCGGCAAGTTCCCGGATACCAACCTGGCCGAATCGCTGCAGCGCATCAGCGGCGTGTCGATCGACCGTACCTCCAGCGGCGAGGGCTCCAAGGTGACCGTCCGCGGCATCGGCCCGGACTACAACCTGGTGCTCCTGAACGGCCGGCAGATGCCGGCGTCCAACCTCGGCAACGGCGGTGCCGGCCTGAACGGCTCGCGATCGTTCGACTTTGCGAACATCGCCTCCGAATCGATTTCGGCTGTGGAGGTCTACAAGACCACCCGCGCCGACAATCCGACCGGCGGCATCGGCGCCACCATCAACATCAAGACGCTGCGTCCACTGGAGGCGGCGCCGGTCGTCAGCCTGGGCCTGAAGGCGGTGCACGACACCTCCAACGACAATGTGCCGCGCACGCTGCAAGGGTCCAACATCACCGGCGAGCTGTCGGGCATCTTCAGCCAGACCTACGCCGACGGACGCTTCGGCGTTGCACTCAGTGCCAGCCACCAGGAACGCGACTCGGGCTTCAACCAGGCGACCGTGGCCGAAGGCTGGGCGACGCTTCGTGGCAGCGACACCACCGACTGGCGGGCATTGCCACAACCCGGCACGGGCTATGCCGACCGGATCACCAACCGCCCGGGCCCCGATGATATCTATGGCCGCCCGCAGAACTCGGCCTACAACGTCAATGCGGTACAGCGCCAGCGCACCAACGGACAGGCCACGTTCCAGTGGAAGCCGCTGGACAACGTGACCACCACGCTGGACTACACCTATGTCGAAAACAAGGTCCAGCAGCAGCGCAGCGAACTGTCGGTGTGGTTCAACTACGGCCCCGGCGACAGCACCTGGACCAACGGCCCGGTTGCCGCGCCGATCGTCTACAGCGAAGACGTGGTCAACGGCGACGTGGCCATGGGCGGCATGAAGCTGGCGACCAAGAACAACATGGAAGCGGTGGGCTTCAACGTCGAGTGGGAGGTCAACGACGCGCTGGACATGACCTTCGACTACAACCGCGCCAGTGCCGAATCGCAGCCCGATGGCCCCTACGGCTCGGCGGGCGTGCTGGGCGTCGCCGCTTACGTGCGTGGCAAGACCACGGTCGATTACAGCGGCGACCTCCCCATCATCAACATCGCACTGCCTCCTGGCGGCATCCAGGCATCGGATGCCCTGGTGACCGGCTCGGTCTTCCAGAACAGCTACAACAAGTCTGAAGTGGAGCAGCTGCAGGCCAAGGGCGTGTTCCGCTTTGCCGACTACTCCGCGCTGGATTTCGGCGTGGGCCACACCAAGGTGGACAACCGCTCGGCGGCGGCCATCATGCAGCGAGACAGCTGGGGCGGCGTCGGTACGCCTGCGGACTACGATGACAGCATCTGGTACGCCGATGACATGGCCAAGTACTTCAAGGCGTTCTCCGGCCACAACGATCCGCGCCTGACGGGCCAGTTCCTGGTGTTCGATTTCGACCGCCTGCGCGATCGTGCCGCCCAGGTGGCCAATGGCGTGGAGCCGGCCTGCCCCACCTGCTATGTCGCCCCGACGGAATACTCCGAGGACATCCGCACCACGGAAACGTCCAAGAGCGCCTACCTGCAATACCGCACTACCTTTGACTGGAACATGCCGCTGCATATCGCCGCGGGTGTGCGCTACGAAGAAACCGAGGTGGAATCGCAGGCGCTGGTGCGCGTCCCGACCTCCATCAGCTGGAATTCGCTCAACGAGTTCAACATCACCTACGCCGACGAAGGCGCCTTCGTGGGTGGCAAGGGCAAGTACGACTACATCCTGCCCAATCTCGACCTGAAGCTGGACCTGAGCGAATCGTTGGCGCTGCGCGGCAGCTACAGCCGCAGTCTCGGCCGTCCAGGCTGGACGCAGATTGAAAGCGGGCAGCGTCTGGACAACATCGTGCGCACCCAGGGCGGCACCGGCTCGCGTGGCAACCCGGCACTGGAGCCGTTGCTCTCGGACAACTTCGATCTCTCGCTGGAGTGGTACTACGGAGAGGCCAGCTACGCCTCGGTCGGCTTCTTCCGCAAGAACATCAAGAACTTCATCAGCAATACGATCGCGCGTGAGGATGCAGGCAGCCTGCACACCCCCGTGGGCGGCGCCTACTGGAACGAGGCACTGGCATCGGGCTGCGTGGCCACCGATACGGTGTGCATCCGCAACTACATCTTCACCAACCATGCCGGCGACCCGGGCGTGACCTCCACCGGCGTCAATTCCGCAGGGCAGCAGACCGGCAGCATCGTCGGCCAGCCGGGTGATCCGATTGCCGGGTTTGACGTCACCCTGCCGGCCAACCAGCGTTCGGACCACCTCCAGGGTTGGGAAGTGGCCGTGCAGCATCTGTTCGGCCAGTCCGGCTTTGGCGTCGCGGCGAACTACACCAAGGTGAAGTCCGGCCTGACCTTCGACAACCTCAGCCTGGGCGACCAGTATCCGATGATCGGCCTCAGCGATTCTGCCAACGCGGTGCTGTTCTACGACAAGAACGCCTGGCAGGTGCGTGCGGCCTACAACTGGCGCGACAAGTTCCTCAACGGCATCGGCGGCCAGGGCCCCAACCCGAACTACACCGAAGCCTACGGCCAGCTTGATCTCAACATCAGCTACGCGGTCAGCGAGCAGCTGACCCTGAGCCTGGAAGCGATCAACCTGACCGACGAGACCATGCGCACCTACTCGCGCCACACCAACATGCTGCGCTACGCCACCCAGACCGGCCCGCGTTACATGTTCGGCGTCCGTTACAAGTTCTGAGTCGGTACTGCCGAGCTCCAGCACCGGAAGGCCGCGCTCATCCCGCGGCCTTCCGCTTCCCTCACCTGCGCGCTACCGTGGGCGCCACCCGCCCCTGCCATCAGGATGCCGATGTCCGCCATGCCCGGCCCGATCGAGGAACTGCATGATCTGGATCCGGCGCAGCTGCACGCGCAGTTGCCCGGTTGGACCACGCCGAAGGTAATCCGCGGGCTGGTGGCCGGGTGGCCGCTGGTCGCCGCAGCGACCCGGTCCGCGCAGGCGGCGGTTGACCATCTCAAGCAGTTCGATCACGGCGCGCTGCCGGTCACTGCCACCACGGCGCCACCGGAGGCCCGGGGACGGGTGTTCTACAACGCGGACATGAGTGGCTTCAATTTCCGCCGCGAGCAGATCCCGTTGAAGGTCGTGCTCGATACCCTGCTCAAGTACGCGCCGGCACCGGCACCGCCGTCGATCTATGTGGCATCGACCACGCTGGACAGCTTCCTGCCTGGCTTCCGCCAGACCAATGCGCTGGAACTGGGGGTGGACGATCCGCTGGCCAGCATCTGGATCGGCAACCGCTCGCGCATCGCCGCCCACCAGGACGTGCCGGACAACCTCGCCTGCGTAGCCGCCGGCCGCCGCCGCGTCACCCTGTTCCCCCCATCGCAGGTGGGCAATCTGTATATCGGGCCACTGGATTTCACGCCGGCCGGGCAGGCGGTCAGCCTGGTCGATTTCGCCGCACCGGACCTGGTGCGGTTCCCGCGCTTCAGCGCGGCGCTGGCGCACGCACAGGTGGCCGAGCTGGGGCCGGGCGATGCCGTGTTCATTCCATCGCTGTGGTGGCACCACATGGAAGGGCTGGAGGCGTTCAACGTGCTGGTCAATTACTGGTGGCGGCCGGTGCCGGCGTGGATGGATGCCCCGATGAACGCATTGATGCTCTCGCTGCTGGCGCTCCGCGACCTACCGCCGGCGCAGCGCGCGCACTGGCAGGCCATGTTCCAGCATTACGTCTTCCAGGCCGATGAGCACACCGCCGCGCACATCCCCGAGGCCGTACGCGGTGTGCTCGGACCACTGGACCAGGCCGGCGCCGATCACCTGCGCGGCGTACTGCGCAGGCGCCTGGAACGCTGAAGGCCGCCACCGCGGTGCCCACTTCACCCACGTGGGGGTGTAATCCGCAATAATCGCCGCCCAAAGAGTTGTTGACCGCCCGGGGGCGGGGTCGTCGAAAGGCGGGCGCGGCACGCGCACCGGTTCGGCACTGTGTCGTGCGCTCCTGACTGCTTCGCTGCTGCCGTTCCATCCGCGTGTTCCGGTTGGTGCTGCACCCTGCTGCCCGTGAACCGCATGCGCCCGTTGTCCGCCCGCCTCAACCTCGGCACGTTGATCCTTGCCCTGGCCCTGCTCAGCGCGATCATCGCCCTGGCCAACACCCTGCATGCCAGCTACCGCGTGCAGCGCGAACAGTTGATCGGCAACACGCTGGAAGCCAACCGCGTGTACGCCAGCAAGCTCGCCGAATCGACCCAGAACTTCGTGCTCTCCGCTCAGCAGCAGGTGGCCTACAGCGCCACCCTGCTCGGCCAGCGCCGGCATGATCGCCAGGCGCTGGAGGCCGAGGCCGCCCGCCTGCAGCTGCAGACCAACAGCTTCAACTCGGTGTTGATCGTCGATGCCGGGGGCACCGTGCTGGCCACCTCACCGCAGAGTCTTGCCCTGCAGGGCGTGCTGCTCAACAGTGCCGGCAACCGCGACGCCCTCGCCCGGCGTGCGCCGTTCATCAGCGATCCGTACCAGTCGGCCACCGGCCGGCTGCTGGTGGCGATCTCGCACCCGATCTTCTCCGCGCAGGGCCAGTACCAGGGCTACGTCAGCGGCACCATCTACCTGCGCCAGCGCAGCATCCTGCAGTCGTTGCTGGGCAAGCACTACTACCGCGATGGTTCCTACCTGTACGTGGTCGACCGCAATGGCCGCATCCTGTACCACATCGAGCAGGACCGGGTCGGCCAGTTCGCGCTGCAGAACCCGGCCGTGCAGGCAGTCACCCAGGGCCACTCGGGCGCCCAGCAGGTGCGCAATACCCATGGCGTGCAGATGCTGGCCGGCTACGCCCCGGTACCGAGTGTCGGCTGGGGCGTGGTGGCCCAGCGCCCGACCACGGCCACCCTGGCATCCTTGTCGCAGCTGATGTCCTCGGTGATCTGGAATGCGATCCCGCTGGGCATCCTGTCGCTGCTGATCACCTGGTGGTTTGCGCGGCGCATCTCGCTGCCCCTGTGGCAGCTGGCGCGCAACGTGCAGAACCGCGACACCGGCATCGCGATCCGCCACGTCACCGGCATCCGTGCCTGGTACTACGAGGTCGCCCAGCTCAAGACCGCCCTGCTGTACAGCTTCAACCTGCTGCAGGACCGCATCGGCAAGCTCAACCGTGCCAGCATGACCGACCCGCTCACCGGCCTGCAGAACCGGCGTGGCCTGCAGCAGGGCCTGGAAGACTGGCAGGCGCGCGGCCAGCCGTTCGGGATCATCGCGCTGGATATCGACCGCTTCAAAACCATCAACGACCGCTTCGGGCACGCTGTCGGCGATGCGGTGATCCTGCGCATCGCGCAGCTGATGCGCGACGACGCGCGCGATACCGACCTGCTCTGCCGCAACGGTGGCGAGGAATTCCTGATCCTGCTGCCGGGCATCGATGCCGCCAACGCTGCCCAGGTCGCCGAGCGCCTGCGCGTGCAGGTCGCCGCCGAAGTCTTCGAACAGGTCGGCACGGTCACCGTGTCGCTGGGAGTGGCCCACTACCCGACCTACCACGACGATCCGCAGCAGGCGCTGCGGCTGGCCGACAAGGCGCTGTACATGGCCAAGGAACAGGGCCGCAATCGCACGGTGGTGTACCCGCAGCCCGGCAGTCCGGGCGTTAGTTGAGGGACCGCGGGCGCGACGCCCGCGCTCCTGTCAGCCTCAGCCGCCGAGCGGCGTCAGCAGCTTCGGCGCCTTGCTGGCGGCGTCGGCCATGAACACGCCGCCGGCGGGCAGCAGGTCGGCATTGGCATCGGCGCTCAGTGCCTTGTCGCTGCGCCACGGGGCCTGCTGGTGCGGGCCGGGAATGTAGGCATCCCAGCGGCCGTAGCGCTCCACCTCATCGCTGAACGAAAATCGCACCGGCACCCGGATGGTCCAGCTCGCCTCGTCCTTCTGATCTCCGGTAGAGGGCACCTTGAAGGTCCACTTACGTGCGGCGCCCATCGACATGCGGGCCAGCTTGTCGCGCATTTTCCGCATGTTCGCCTCGTTGGCGATCACACGAAGATTGACCTGCTCGGTGGCCACATCCAGCACCTTCCCGTCGCGCCCGACCTGTATCAGCAGCAGTACATCGCCGCGCCCGCGCGCGTTGAAGACATCCTCGGGATACACCGGCGGCGTCATCTTCACCTTGGTGACGTTGTCGGTCGAGGTTTCGTCGTACGTTTCGAAATTCGCTGCCAGCAGCGTGATCAGGCCGGTGCCATCGGGGTTGTTCTTCGCACCCAGGCGGATGGTGGCCGGGGTACGTGCCTTGACGGCCTGGCCATTCACAAGCACCGGGGCGAAACGCCACGTCTTCACGGCATTTTCGACGAAGGTGACGATGGTCTCGTCGACCTGCGCGCGCTTGTCCAGACGGAACGCTTCGACCTGCCCTTCGGTGCCGATATCGATCTCGCCGGTAAGCACCATGCTGGCTTCGGCCTGCTCGCGCACCTCGCGCTTGGTCTGTGCGTCCGCATCAGGGACCGCGACCATGCCCACGCCGCTGAAGGCCAATGCCAGGGCAAGAATAGGGGAACAACGCATCGCACTCTCTCCTTGTGGATGCCTGACAGCGTAGCGCAGTGGGAATCGGGTGGACAATCAGGCCAGCCGCAGCGCCCCGGCGTACGGCGGGGTATCCGGAAAATCACCGGCCGCGAAACCGGCCTGCAGCCGCTGCCACCAGGCCGGATCGAACAGATGCCCGAAGTGCTCGCGCACCGCGGCCAGCTCGGGCGCCGGCAGCCCCATGAACATCCAGAAGCGCTCGGGAAACACATCCTGGGGGCCGATCTGGAACCATGGCTCGTCGGCCAGCGCTTCCTCTTCGTTGCGCGGCGCCGGCCAGGCACGGAAGGCACACTCGGTGACCAGGCACAGCTCATCGTAGTCGTAGAACACGGCACGCCCATGCCGCGACACGCCGAAGTTCTTCGGCAGCATGTCGCCGGGAAAGATGTTGTTGCGCGCCATGTCGGTGATCGCCTGCGCGTAGTCGAGCGCGGCAATGCGACGCGCCTCGGCGGTCTGCTCGCGCAGATACAGATTGAGCGGACGGAAGCGCCGCTGCACGTAGCACAGCGCGATCACCAGTTCCTCGCCCTCCTCATGCACGCTGCCGGCGCACTGGGTCAGCAGTTCCTCGCGCAGCGCCGCGGAGAAACGCGACCGCGGGAAGCGCAGGTGCCGATAGGGCTGCGCGTCGAGCAGCCGGCCGACACGGTCCAGGTTGAATACCAGCGCATACTTCTCTTCGACCTGGTGCCGGGTCATGGTCTTGGGCCAGGCGAAACGGTCGCGGATCAGCTTGAACACCAGCGGATAGCTGGGCAGGGTGAACACCGCCATGACCATGCCGGGCGTGCCATCGGCGTGCACCAGCTGCTCGCCGGGCTGGTCCTGGAAGTGACGGAAGAACGTGCGATAGCGCTCGGTCTTGCCCTGCTTGGCGCGCCCGAGCACGGTGTAGATCTCATCGACCGGCTTGCCCGGCAGCAGGCTGCGCAGGAACACCACCGCGTCGCCAACGGTCGCCAGATCGGCCTGGAAGTAGCTGCGCGAGACACCGAACAGATGCGCGAGATCGCGGCGCCGGCTCAGCACCGCATCGACGCGCAGGCCGCGCTCGTCATGGACCAGTGCGATCACGCAGGGCGAGAAGCGATGCTCGCCGAAGACGCGCCCCACCAGATAGGCGCGGCGCTCACGATAGAACACCGTATCGAGCAGTTCGATGCTGCGCACCGGGTAATCGCCCCAATGTGCCAGATCGTCCTGCAGGCGCACGGCCACCGCCGCGGCGCAGCGCAGCTGGTGTGCATACGGCACATCGAACCGATAGTCGCCGAGCACGCGCATGAACGCGTCCGCCGGGCGCGTGTGAGAGAGCGTGTAGCTGTGTCGCGCGACCGGATGGGTAATGGCATCGGAGGGCTCCACGTCCATCGCCATGAACTCGATCGCGCCGTCCACACCGCGGGTGGCGAACAACCGCCGCGCCAGTGTGTTGTAGAAGGTCTTGTAGAGCTCGGCGTCGATCAAGCCGGCCAGCAGTGCAGCGTAGGCGGGGCGTATGCGCAGCCACAGCGCGCGCTCACCGATGTCCGCGCCCGCTGCGCGGCGCAGGGCATCGACGGTCCCGGCGATGCACAGGTCGTACAGCCCGATGCGCTCCACGGCGTCCTGCCGGGCCCCGGCCCAGTCCCTCTGTTCGAAACGCTGGCGCGCGCGCCGGCTGATCGCCGCGAAGCGCGCATGGTAGTCCTCGAAGCCATCGCGGATCAGCCGCGCCAGCGCATCGGCTGCCATGTTCATGCGGCACCCCGTACAGCGCAGTGAGATAACCGGCAGGAACAGCGAGCGCGCATGCAGCCACTTCCAGGGAACCTGTTGCCACCATACGGCAGCGACGGGGCGCTTGCCCAGCATGAAAAAACCCGCGCCGGAGCGCGGGTTCTTCATCGATCACCGCAATGGCGGGACCGCTGCCTTACAGCGCAGCCAGCGCGCTGTTGAAGGTGCTGCTGGGGCGCATCGCGGCGCTGGCCTTGGCCACGTCCGGGCGGTAGTAGCCACCGATATCGACCGCCTTGCCCTGCACCGCGGCCAGCTCACCGACGATGGCCTGCTCGTTCTCGGCCAGTGCCTTGGCCAGCGGCGCGAAACGGGCCTTCAGCGCGGCATCGTCGTCCTGCGCGGCCAGGGCCTGGGCCCAGTACAGCGCGATGTAGAAGTGACTGCCGCGGTTGTCGATGCCACCGAGCTTGCGCGACGGCGACTTGTCGTTGTCCAGGAACTGGCCGTTGGCCTGGTCCAGGGTCTTGGCCAGCACGGTGGCACCGGCGTTGTCGTAACGGTTGCCCAGGTGTTCCAGCGAAGCGGCCAGGGCGAGGAACTCACCGAGCGAATCCCAGCGCAGGTAATCCTCTTCCACGAACTGCTGCACGTGCTTGGGGGCCGAACCACCGGCACCGGTCTCGAACAGGCCACCACCGGCCATCAACGGCACGATGGAGAGCATCTTGGCGCTGGTGCCCAGCTCCATGATCGGGAACAGGTCAGTCAGGTAATCGCGCAGCACGTTGCCGGTCACCGAGATGGTGTCCTCACCCTTGCGGATGCGGTCCAGCGAGAAGGCGGTCGCCTCCACCGGCGCCAGGATGCGGATGTCCAGGCCGTTGGTGTCGTGGTCCTTCAGATAGGTCTCGACCTTGGCGATCACCTGTGCGTCGTGCGCGCGGTTGGCATCCAGCCAGAACACCGCGGGGGTGCTGCTCAGGCGGGCGCGGTTGACGGCCAGCTTCACCCAGTCCTGGATCGGCGCATCCTTGGTCTGGCACATGCGCCAGATGTCACCGGTCTGCACGGCGTGCTCGAACACCACCTTGCCGGCCTCGTCGGTGACGCGCACGGTGCCGTCGGCCGGGATCTGGAAGGTCTTGTCGTGCGAGCCGTATTCCTCGGCCTTCTGCGCCATCAGGCCCACGTTGGGCACCGAGCCCATGGTGGCCGGGTCGAAGGCACCGTGGGTGCGGCAATCGTCGATTACCGCCTGGTATACGCCGGCGTAGCAACGGTCCGGAATGACGGCCTTGGTGTCCTGCAGCTTGCCGTCGGCATTCCACATGCCACCGGAGTCGCGGATCATCGCCGGCATCGAGGCGTCGACGATCACGTCGCTGGGCACGTGCAGGTTGGTGATGCCCTTGTCCGAATTGACCATGGCCAGGCCCGGGCGCTTGCCGTACTCGGCCGCCAGGTCGGCCTTGATCGCTTCCTGGGTGGCGTCGGGCAGCTGCGGCAGGCGCGCGAACAGATCGCCGATGCCGTTGTTCGGATCGAAGCCGGCCTGCTTGAGCACGTCGGCGTGCTTGGCCAGCACGTCCTTGTAGAACTCTTCGACAACCACGCCGAACATGATCGGGTCGGAGACCTTCATCATGGTGGCCTTCAGGTGCAGCGAGAACAGCACGCCCTTGGCCTTGGCATCGGCGATCTGCGCCTGCACGAACGAGGCCAGCGCATTGCGGCTCATCACGGCGGCATCGACGATTTCACCGGCCTTGACCGCGGTCTTTTCCTTGAGCACGACGCTGCTGCCGTCGGCCTTGAACAGTTCGATCTTCAGGCTGCCGGCGTTGGCCAGCGTGGCCGACTTCTCGCTGCCGTAGAAATCACCGCCATCCATGTGCGCGACATGCGACTTGGAGTCCTTGGACCACTTGCCCATGCGGTGCGGGTGCTTGCGCGCGTAGTTCTTGACCGACAGCGGCGCGCGGCGATCGGAGTTGCCTTCGCGCAGCACCGGGTTCACCGCACTGCCCTTGACCTTGTCGTAGCGCGCCTTGATGTCGCGCGAGACGTCGTCGGTCGGCACGTCCGGGTAGTTCGGCAGCGCGAAGCCCTGGTCCTGCAGTTCCTTGATCGCGGCCTTGAGCTGCGGGACCGAGGCGCTGATGTTGGGCAGCTTGATGATGTTCGCGTCCGGGGTGGTCGCCAGCTGGCCCAGTTCGGCCAGGTGGTCGGCCTCTTTCTGGTCGTCCTTCAGGTAATCCGGGAACAGGGCCAGGATGCGGCCGGACAGCGAGATGTCGCGGGTTTCCACGGCGATGCCGGCGGTGGCGGTGTAGGCCTCGACGATCGGCAGCAGCGACTGCGTGGCCAGGAACGGGGCTTCATCGGTGAGCGTGTAGAGAATCTTGGGCGTGTTCGACATGGGGGATCAGGGCTCTCTTGCAGATCTCGTGAATGATGGCCGACGGCAATGCCGGGCCGCGTGCAACCGTGTCGCGTGCAGGGCCTGGCACAGCGGGCCCGCACTTTCCCCGGGGACCGCGCCAACCAACGGCGCGCACGGCGGGAAACCCCCGCATTGTCGCGTTTTCAGCCCCCCGGAGCAAAGCCGTCCCATACGCAAACGTACTGGAACGCTGTGGTCCGGAAGACGCCCATAAAAAAGACGCAGCCTCGCGGCTGCGTCCATCGTGAGCCTGTTGCCGGGAGAGAGTCGGCGTCTAGGCTTACTTGACCTCAAACTCCTGCGGCGATCCAGCCGCCTTACCATCTACCGTGACTTCCGCGCGGTACTTGCCCGCCGGCCAGCCATTGGCATTCTTGAAGGAGATGTTGGTGGTCTCGGCACCGGTGGTATTGACCACCTGGTTCTGCTCGCCGGCGACCTGCCCGTTCTGGAAGGTCAGCTTGGCCGCGACGTTGGCGTTGTTGGCGCTGCCGTCCGTGCGGATCGAGACGATGATGTCGTCCTTCGGCGCGAACAATGCGGCCGAGCTGACGGTCTTGTCCGCCGCAGCGGTCTTGCCCACGGTGACGGTCGAAACGGTCACGCCGGTGGCAGCGGTCATCGGCTGCGGCGCGGCTTCGGTCATCGGAGCCGGCGCGGCAGGCGCGGTCGCCGCCGGCTGTGCGTTGTTATCGGCGGTGTCTTCTTTCTTCTTGCAGCCCGCCAGGGCCACGGTGGCCAGAAGCGCAGCGAGAACGGCAGTACTGATGGACGACTTCTTCATGGAGGTTGCTCCCTGTGTGATGGTGGGCAGTAAAGTGGATCAGGCTTTGGGCGGCAGTTTCAGGGTCTGGCCGGGCTGGATCTTGTCCGGGTCGTCCAGCACGTCGCGGTTGGCCTCGAAGATGCGCTTCCACGCATTGGCATCGCCCAGTTCCTGCTTGGCGATCTTCGAGAGCGAATCGCCCTTCTGCACCGTGTAGGTGCCTCCGACCTTCTCCGCGGTGGTATCCACCGAGGCGGTCACACCCGAGAAATCGACCTGATCGACTTTCTGCGCGGTGGTGTCAACGCTGGCGCTGACACCGGAAAAGTCGACTTTCTTATCGGTACTCATCCATACACTCCCGTCTTGATTGACGACATGGGAGGCACGGTGTCACAGCCCTTGTTAATGGGGCATGGCGTGGATGTGAAGACGTGCGGAACGCCTACTGGCGCAGGTCGCGGACCGTCCGCGCCGGGGCAGCGATGCCCGGGCTGGCCCGCCACGGGTTGATGTCCAGCCCGCCGCGCCGGGTGTAGCGCGCTTCCACTTCCAGCCACTGTGGCTGGCAGCGCTGGGTGATCTCGCTGAAGATCCGCTCCACGCACTGCTCATGGAACTCGGCGTGTTCGCGGTAGCTGATCAGGTACTTCAGCAGGCCGTCGCGGTCGATCTTCGGGCCGCGGTAGCGCACGCTGACACTGGCCCAGTCCGGCTGGCCGGTGACCGGGCAGTTGGACTTGAGCAGCGCCGAACTCAATGTCTCGGTGACCACGTCATCGGCATAGGCGAACAGGAATTCCGGCGCCGGTGGGCCGTAGCGCTCGATGGCCACGTCGCGCTCGTCCAGCGATTCGCCCTCGGCGTCTTCCACCAGCGGTGGCACCCCGAACACGACCGTCACCACCGCCCCCGCACAGGCCGACAGATCGCGCGTGATGCACAGGCGCGCAGCCGCGTCATCGTCGAAGCGCGTGCTGTTGAGCGAATTGAGGTACAGCTTGAATGACTTGGATTCGATCAGGTTCGGCGAGGTGCACGGCACGCTGACCGTGGCCACCGCCACGCGCGGCTTGCCGCGCCCGTCCAGCCAGCTCAGCTCATAGGCCTGCCAGCGGTCATGGCCGACGAACGGCAGCGCCGCCTCGTCCAGGCCGATCTCTTCGCGGGCGCCGCGGCGCGGGATGGGGAAAAGCAGACCGGGATCGTACTGCGACGGGTAAGCCACCTCGCGACCGAGGCTGGAGTCCTGGGGGGTATTCATGCCGCCATTTTACGCCGGTACGCAGGCGGCGTCCGGCGGCGAAACGAAAGGCCACGGCGACCGGGTGACGGCCTCCCCGGCCGGCGGAAGGATCCGAACCCTCCCGCCGGCGCCGGTTGTGGCCCCGGCCACCGGCCGGGACCTGCCGTCCGCCCGCCGTCGGCTGACGTCAGCCTGCGCCAGGCGCCGCCGCCGTCCCGTTGAGATAATCCAGGCTCACCTGCAGCAGCGCGCGCAGGCCTACGTCCAGCGCCTTCTCATCGAGCAGGAACTTCGGCGAGTGATTGGCCGGGGCCGTGGCCGGATCGATCCCCTCGCCGGTAGAGCCGACGAAGAAGAACATGCCCGGCACCTGCTGGGCATACAGCGAGAAATCCTCGGCGCCCATCTGCAGCGGCGGCTCGTAGACATTGCCCTCGCCCACCACGGCCTGCAGGCTCGGCAGCATCCGCGCCGTCAGGGCCGGATCATTGACCGTGGCCGGGTTGCCCTCGGACTCATAGATTTCGGTCTCTGCCTTGGCTCCGTGCGCGGCCGCGGTGTGCTCGGCCACGTTGCGCAGGTCGGCGAAGATCTGCTGGCGCATGCCCTCGTCGAAGGTGCGGATGGTGCCGACCATCTCCACTTCATCGGGAATGATGTTGTAGCGGATGCCGCCCTTGATCGCGCCGAAGGTCACCACTGCCGGCTGCTTGGACAGGTTGGCACGGCGGCTGACGATGGTCTGTGCGGTGCCGACCAGGTCGGCGGTGGCCACGATCGGGTCCACCCCGTTCCACGGGGCCGAGCCATGGGTCTGGCGCCCGATCACCTTGATCCCGAACCGGTCCGAGGCCGCCATCAGCGGGCCGCCACGCACCGCGATCTGGCCCGCCGGCACGCTGGAGAACACATGCAGGCCGAACACGGCTTCCGGCTTGAAGTCCTTGAACAGGCCTTCCTTGAGCATCAGCGCCGCACCGCCCTCTTCCGGCGGCGGCGCGCCTTCTTCGGCGGGCTGGAAGATCAGCATCACTTCGCCCGGCAGGTTCGCGCGCATCTTCACCAGCGCATCGGCCACGCCCAGCAGGGTGGCGGTGTGGGCATCGTGGCCGCAGGCGTGCATCACCCCGACGGTCTCGCCGCGGTAGGTGCTGGTGGCCTTGGAGGCGAACGGCAGGCCGGTCTGTTCGGTCACCGGCAGGGCGTCCATGTCCGCGCGCAGGGCGATCCGCGGGCCGGGCTTGCCGCCCTTGATGATGGCCACCACGCCATGGTGGGCGATACCGGTCTGCGGCTTCAGGCCCATCGCGCGCAGGCGCTCGGCGACCTTGGCCGAGGTGCGTTCCTCGCGGTTGGACAGCTCCGGGTGCTGGTGGAAATCGCGGCGCCAGTCGATCACCTGGGCCTTGAGGCGGGTCGCGGCGGCCGCCACTTCGGGGCGTTCGGCGGGGGCGGCGGCGGCCAGGCCGGGGGTGGCCAGCAGCAGGGCGGACATCAGCAGCGACAGACGGGGCATTGCAGGTCTCCACGGGGCAGGGCAACGGTCGAACCTGAATGTAGGGCATCCGGAACCGCCGCGGTGTAACTTTCTGCCCCGGCGAACGTTCATGGGGGAACCTCACCCGTCACATCCGGTCTGATCGCCCGTCCCATCCGTCATGCATGAAAGGCCACGGGCGACGAGTATGCTTTGCGCCTAGCCAACCGGGGCCCCCCGCCCTCCGCCAGCCCCCTCAGGAGTTATTGAATGTCGCGTTTCTGGAAGATCGTGCTGCTGGTGGTCGCAGTGCTGGTGGTTGCCGTCGTGGGTGTGCGCCTGATGGGCGGCAAGAAGGGAGACGCGGCAGGTCCGGCAGCCGAAGGGCGCCAGGGCGGTGATCCGGCCAACGCAGGCCCGGTGCCGGTCACGGTGATCGAGGCGGCGCGCCAGGACGTGCCGGTCTATGCAAGCGCACTGGGCACGGTCGCGGCGATGAACACCGTCACCGTGAGCCCGCAGGTCGGCGGCCAGCTGATCAGCCTGAACTTCAAGGAAGGCCAGGAAGTGAAGAAGGGCGACCTGCTCGCCCAGATCGATCCGCGCACCCTGCAGGCCAGTTACGACGAGGCCGCGGCGGCCAAGCGCCAGAACCAGGCCCAGCTCGCCACCGCCCGCTCCAACTACCAGCGCTCGAACTCGGCCGAGTACCGCCAGTACGTGGCCAAGACCGACCTGGATACCCAGCGCAACCAGGTGGCCCAGTTCGAAAGTGCCGTGGCGGCCAACGAAGCCAGCATGCGCGCCGCCCAGGTGCAGCTGCAGTACACCCGCGTGACGGCGCCGATCTCGGGCATCGCCGGTATCCGTGCGGTTGATGCCGGCAACATCGTCAGCGCCGGCACCGCGCTGGTGACCCTGACCCAGATCCACCCGATCCACGTCGTGTTCAATCTGCCCGAGCGTCAGCTGCCCGCCGTCCGCCAGGCCCAGGCCGCCGGCGCGGTGGCCATCGCCGCGCTGGACCGCAACGATGCGCACGTACTGACCGATGGCGGCAAGCTGGACGTGGTCGACAACCAGATCAGCAGCGACAGCGGCACCTTCCGCGCGCGCGCCCTGTTCGACAACGAAGACAATTCGCTGTGGCCGGGCCAGTTCGTCAACGTCCGCATGCAGCTGCGCACCATCGCCGGCGGCGTCGTCATTCCGACCCAGGCCGTGATGCGTGGCCCGGACGGCGAGTACGTCTATATCGTCAAGCCGGACAGCACCGTGGCCATGCAGACGGTCAAGAGCGGCGTGGAAGTCGGCGACAGCCAGGTGCAGATCACCGAGGGCCTCAAGGGCGGCGAGCGGGTCGTGAGCGAAGGCCAGTTCCGGCTCAAGCCGGGCGCCAAGGTCACCGCGCTCAAGCCGGGCGAGACCCCGGCCGCACCGACCGAAGCCGAGCTCAAGGCCGCCCAGCAGCAGGGTGGCGGTGGACGCCGCGGTGGCGGTCCGCGCTGATCGCGCCCGCCCCACGTTCCTGACGCCGGCCCAAGCGCCGGCGTTCGCCTGATCCAACGCAGCACGACGCACCAGCAAGGACCCGCCCGTGGGCTTTTCGACGATTTTCATCCGCCGCCCGATCGCCACCTCGCTGCTGATGGCAGGCCTGCTGCTGCTCGGCATCCTCGGTTACCGCCAGCTGCCGGTGTCGGCGCTGCCCGAGATCGATGCGCCTAGCCTGGTGGTGACCACCCAATACCCGGGCGCCAACGCGGTCACCATGGCCTCGCTGGTGACCACGCCGCTGGAGCGCCAGTTCGGACAGATCTCCGGGCTGGAGATCATGACCTCCGATTCGTCGGCGGGGCTGTCCACGATCATCCTGCAGTTCTCGATGGACCGCGACATCGACATCGCCGCGCAGGATGTACAGGCCGCGATCCGCCAGGCCACCCTGCCCTCTTCGCTGCCTTACCAGCCGGTCTACAACCGGGTGAACCCGGCCGATGCGGCGATCGTCACCCTCAAGCTCACCTCCGACACGCGCCCGCTGCGCGACGTCAACAACTACGCCGACTCCATCCTCGCCCAGCGCCTGTCGCAGGTGCAGGGCGTGGGCCTGGTCTCCATCGCCGGCAACGTGCGCCCGGCCGTGCGCATCCAGGTCAACCCGGCGCAGCTGTCCAACATGGGCCTGACCCTGGAAGACCTGCGCAGCGCGCTGACCCAGGCCAACGTCAACGCGCCCAAGGGCTCGCTCAACGGCAAGACCCAGTCCTACTCGATCGGCACCAATGACCAGCTGACCAGCGCCGCCGAGTACCGCGACACCATCATCAGCTACAAGAACGGCCGCCCGGTGCGCCTGTCCGATGTCGCCAACGTGGTCGATGGCGTGGAGAACGACCAGCTGGCCGCGTGGGCCGATGGCAAGCCGGCGGTGCTGCTGGAAGTGCGCCGCCAGCCCGGTGCCAACATCGTGCAGACCGTCGAGCGCATCCGTACGCTGCTGCCGCAGCTGCAGAACGTGCTGCCGGCCGACGTGCACCTGGAGATCTTCAACGACCGGACCGAGACCATCCGCGCCTCGGTGCATGAAGTGCAGTTCACCCTGATCCTGACCATCGGCCTGGTGGTGGCGGTGATCTTCGTGTTCCTGCGCCGCCTGTGGGCCACCATCATTCCCTCGGTGGCGGTGCCGCTGTCGCTGGCCGGCACCTTCGGGGTGATGGCGTTCGCCGGCATGTCGCTGGACAACCTCTCACTGATGGCGCTGGTGGTGGCCACCGGCTTCGTGGTCGACGATGCGATCGTGATGATCGAGAACATCGTGCGTTACATCGAACAGGGCAAGAGCGGCCCCGAAGCAGCCGAGATCGGCGCGCAGCAGATCGGCTTCACGGTGCTCTCGCTGACCATCTCGCTGGTGGCGGTGTTCCTGCCGCTGCTGCTGATGCCCGGCGTCACCGGCCGCCTGTTCCATGAGTTCGCCTGGGTGCTGAGCATCGCGGTGACGCTGTCGATGCTGATCTCGCTGACGCTCACCCCGATGATGTGCGCCTACCTGCTCAAGCCGGACGCGCTGCCCGAAGGCGAAGACGCGCACGAGCGTGCCGCCGCGGCCGGCAAGACCACCGTGTGGTCGCGCACCGTCGGCCTGTACGAGCGCAGCCTGGACTGGGTGCTCGATCACCAGCCGCTGACCCTGGCCGTCGCCGCCGGTGCGCTGGTGCTGACCGTGGTGCTGTACATCGTGATCCCCAAGGGTCTGCTGCCCGAACAGGACACCGGCCTGATCACCGGCGTGGTCCAGGCCGACCAGAACATCGCCTTCCCGCAGATGGAGCAGCGCACCAAGGCCGTGGCCGAAGCCCTGCGCAGCGATCCGGCGGTGACCGGCGTGTCCGCCTTCATCGGCGCCGGCACCATGAACCCCACGCTCAACCAGGGCCAGTTGTCGATCGTGCTCAAGGAGCGCGGCGACCGCGATGGCCTGGATGAGATCCTGCCGCGCCTGCAGAAGGCCGTGGCCGGCATCCCCGGCGTGGCGCTGTATCTCAAGCCGGTGCAGGACGTCACCCTGGATACCCGCGTGGCGGCCACCGAGTACCAGTACTCGCTGTCGGACGTGGACAGCGCGCAGGTCGCGCTGCAGGCCACCCGGCTGACCGAAGCGCTGCGCCAGCGCCCGGAACTGGCCGACGTGGACAACAACCTGTCCAACCAGGGCCGCGCGCTGGAACTGACCATCGACCGCGACAAGGCCAGCGTGCTCGGCGTGCCGATGCAGACCATCGACGACACCCTGTACGACGCCTTCGGCCAGCGCCAGATCTCCACCATCTTCACCGAGCTCAACCAGTACCGCGTGGTGCTGGAAGTGGCGCCGGAATTCCGCACCAGCACCGCGCTGATGAACCAGCTGGCGGTGGCCTCCAACGGGGCCGGTGCATTGACCGGCAGCAACGCCACCAACTTCGGCCAGGTCACCTCGTCCAACTCGTCCACGGCCACCGGCATCGGCGCGCAGAACACCGGTATCCCGGTCGGTGCGGGCAACATCATTCCGCTGGCCGCGCTGGCCGAAGGCAAGGTCACCAGCACCCCGCTGGTGGTCAGCCACCAGCAACAGCTGCCGGCGGTCACGGTGTCGTTCAACATCGCGCCGGGCTACTCGCTGTCCGATGCGGTCAAGGCGATCGAGGAAACCAAGGCCGGCCTGGACATGCCCTCGCAGGTGCATGCGCAGTTCATCGGCAAGGCGGCCGAGTTCACCGGCAGCCAGACCGACGTGGTGTGGCTGCTGCTGGCCTCGCTGGTGCTGATCTACATCGTGCTGGGCGTGCTGTATGAAAGCTACATCCACCCCTTCACCATCATCTCCACCCTGCCGCCGGCCGGTGTCGGCGCACTGCTGGCACTGATGGTGTGCGGGTTGCCGCTGTCGGTGGATGGCATCGTCGGCATCGTGCTGCTGATCGGCATCGTCAAGAAGAACGGCATCATGATGGTCGACTTCGCGATCGAGGCACGCCGCACCGGGGCCAACGCGCATGAAGCGATCCGCCGCGCCTGCCTGCTGCGCTTCCGCCCGATCATGATGACGACCGCCGCGGCCATGCTCGGCGCGCTGCCGCTGGCGCTGGGCACCGGCATCGGCTCGGAGCTGCGCCGCCCGTTGGGCATCGCCATCGTCGGCGGCCTGCTGCTGTCGCAGCTGGTCACGCTGTACACCACGCCGGTGATCTACCTGTACATGGAGCGCTTCTCCGAGCGCCTGCGCCAGCGCCGCGAACAGCGCGCGCTGCGTCACGGCCATGGCCCGGTGCAGGAGCCGCAGGCGTGATGATGAGCACCGCAGACCGCTGCGGAGGCGTTCGATGAACATCTCCGGCCCGTTCATCCGCCGCCCGATCGGCACCGCTCTGCTGGCCATCGGCCTGTTCGTGGTGGGCGTGATCTGCTACCTGCAGCTGGGCGTGTCGGCACTGCCGAACATCCAGATCCCGGTGATCTTCGTGCACGCCAACCAGGCCGGCGCGGACGCCACGACGATGGCCTCCACGGTGACCGCGCCGCTGGAGCGCCACCTCGGCCAGCTGCCCGGCATCGACCGCATGCGCTCGTCCAGCTCCGAAGGCAGCTCGCTGGTCTTCATGATCTTCCAGAGCGACCGCGACATCGACTCGGCCGCGCTGGACGTGCAGACCGCGATCAACTCGGCCCAGTCCGACCTGCCCGCCGGGCTGGGCACGCCGATGTTCCAGAAGGCGAACCCGAACGACGACCCGGTCATCGCGATCGCCCTGACCTCCGAAACGCAGTCCGCCGACGACCTCTACAACGTGGCCGACTCGCTGCTGGCCCAGCGCCTGCGCCAGATCACCGGGGTCTCCTCGGTGGATATCGCCGGCGCCTCCACGCCGGCGGTGCGGGTGGACGTCAACCTGCGCCTGATGAATGCCCTCGGCCTGACCGCCGATGACCTGCGCAATGCGGTACGCGCAGCCAACGTGACCTCGCCGACCGGCTTCCTCACCGATGGCAACACCACCACCGCGATCATCGCCAACGATTCGGTCGCGCGCGCCGCCGATTTCGCCCAGCTGGTGATCAAGACCGCCGACGATGGCCGCGTGATCCGCCTGCAGGACATCGCCAACGTCTACGACGGGCAGCAGGACGCTTACCAGGCCGCGTGGTTCAACCACAAACCGGCGGTGGTGATGTACGTGTTCACCCGCGCCGGCGCCAACATCGTGGAAACCGTGGACCGGGTGAAGGCGCAGATCCCGACCCTGCGCGACTACCTCGAACCGGGTACCACGCTCACCCCGTATTTCGACCGCACCCCGACCATCCGCTCGTCGCTGCATGAAGTGCAGATCACCCTGCTGATCGCGCTGGCCATGGTGGTGCTGACCATGGCGCTGTTCCTGCGCCGGCTGGCCCCGACCCTGATCGCGGCGGTGACCGTGCCGCTTTCACTGGCCGGCGCGGCGCTGGTGATGTACGTGCTGGGCTTCACCCTGAACAACCTGAGCCTGCTGGCGCTGGTGATCGCGATCGGCTTCGTGGTCGACGATGCGATCGTGGTGATCGAGAACATCATGCGCCACCTCGACGAGGGCATGCCGCGCATGCAGGCCGCCCTCACCGGCGCGCGCGAGATCGGCTTCACCATCGTCTCGATCACCGCCTCACTGGTGGCGGTGTTCATTCCGCTGCTGTTCGCCGAAGGCATGATGGGCGCGTTCTTCCGCGAGTTCACCGTCACCCTGGTGGCGGCCATCGTGGTCTCGATGATCATCTCGCTGACGCTGACCCCGGCGCTGTGCAGCCGCTTCCTGAGCGCGCATGCCGACGCCGGTGCGCCGAGCCGTTTCGGCCGCCTGCTCGATGCCGGCCACGACCGCATGCTGCGGATCTACGTGAAGCTGCTGGATTTCTCGCTGCGCCACGCGCTGCTGCTGTCGCTGACGCCGCTGCTGCTGATCGGCGCGACGGTGTTCCTGTTCGGTGCGGTCAAGAAGGGCGCGTTCCCGCCGCAGGACACCGGGCTGATCTGGGGCCGCGCGAATTCCAGCGCCACGGTCTCGTTCGAAGACATGGTCAACCGCCAGCGCCGCATCACCGACATGCTGATGGCCGACCCGGCGGTGAAGACCGTGGGTGTGCGCCTGGGCAGTGGCCGCCAGGGCTCGAGCGCGCAGTTCAATGTTGAGCTGAAGTCGCGCAAGGACGGCCGCCGCGAGACCACCGCGCAGGCCCTGGCCCGCCTGAGCGCCAAGGCCGATCGTTACCCCGACCTGCAGCTGCGCCTGCGCGCCATCCAGGATCTGCCCAGCAATGACGGCGGTGGTGCCAGCCAGGGCGCGCAGTACCGTGTCTCGCTGCAGGGCAACGACCTGGCCCAGCTGCAGGAGTGGCTGCCCAAGCTGCAGGCCGCGCTGAAGAAGAACCCGAAGCTGGCCGATGTCGGCACCGACGTGGACGCCGCCGGCCTGCGCCAGAACATCGTGATCGACCGGGCCAAGGCCGCCCGCCTGGGCGTGTCGGTCGGTGCCATCGACGGCGCGCTGTACGGCGCCTTCGGCCAGCGCCAGATCTCCACGATCTACTCGGACATCAACCAGTACAGCGTGGTGGTCAACGCCCTGCCGGAGCAGACCGCGACACCGGGCGCGCTGGACCAGATCTACGTGCGCGCCGGCAATGGCGAGATGGTGCCGATCACCGCGGTGGCCGAGCAGGTACCGGGTCTGGCACCGTCGCAGATCACCCACGAGAACCAGTACACCACGATGGACCTGAGCTACAACCTCGCCCCCGGCACCAGCATGGGCGAGGCCAAGGCGATCATCGACAGCACCGTCAACGGCATGCGCATGCCCGGCGACATCCGCCTGGCCGACGACGCCGGGTTCGGCTTCGATTCGGACCCGATGGCGATGCTGATCCTGGTGATGGCGGCGATCATCACCGTCTACCTGGTGCTGGGCATGCTGTACGAGAGCCTGATCCACCCGGTCACCATCCTCTCCACGCTGCCGGCGGCAGGCGTCGGCGCGCTGCTGGCGCTGTACGGCACCAACACCGAGCTGTCGGTGATCTCGATGATCGCGCTGGTGCTGCTGATCGGCATCGTCAAGAAGAACGCGATCATGATGATCGACTTCGCGGTGGTCGCGCAGCGCGAGCATGGCAAGACGCCGCTGGAGGCCGCCCGCGAAGCCAGCATCGTGCGCTTCCGCCCGATCATGATGACCAGCATGGTGGCGATCCTGGCCGCGGTACCGCTGGCCATCGGCCTGGGCGAAGGCTCCGAACTGCGCCGCCCGCTCGGCATCGCGATGATCGGCGGCCTGCTGTTCTCGCAGAGCCTGACCCTGCTCAGCACGCCCGCGCTGTACGTGATCTTCTCGTGCCTGCGCGAGCGCTGGGTGGCCCGCCGGGCGCGGCGCCGAGAGAAGCGCGCGTTGAAGCGGGCCGCCGCCGCGCGGTAGGCATTGCATCGGTAGGTACCGACCGTTGGTCGGTACGCCCCTGTCGGTACCCCCGGCCGGTGCGCACCGGTTTGACGCCACGTAACAAAACGACAACAATTCTCATCCAGCCACGGTCCTGCATCGCCCTCTGCGATGCCCCCGCTGCCGGTTCCCGGCCAGCCTGCGCGATCCAGCCATCGACCCTCCCCCGCCCTCTGTAGATCGCGGACGGCATTGTGCTGTCCGCCAAGGAACCCATCGATGCTGTCGTCCTCCCTGCCCCGCCTGGCCACGTTGGCCGTCGCACTGTCGCTGGCCTGCGCCGCCCATGCCCAGTCCGTACCGGACGGCACCGCGCGGGCGCGCTCGGCCACCGACCTGGATGCGATCAAGGTCACCGCCGAACGTACCCACACCGATACCGGCGCCCTGGGCGACCGCGCCGTGCGCGATACCCCGTTTGCGATCTCGGTGGTCGGCCGCGAGGACATCGAAAAGCGCCAGGTGGTCTCGCTGGGCGAAGCCTTCCTGACCGATCCTTCGGTGGTCACCCAGGTCAGCGCCTACGCCAGCGGCTGGAGTTCGCCGATCCGCAACCGCGGCATCGATCTCAGCTACGACAGCTACCGCGTCAACGGCCTGCAGGTGTCCTCGTGGGGCACCGAGTGGCCGCTGGAAGTGATGGAACAGGTGGAACTGCTCAAAGGTCCCGGCGGCTTCATGTACGGCTTCGGCCAGCCCGGCGGCATCGTCAACTACGTCACCAGGAAGCCGACCGAGGTCACCACGCTGTCGGCACAGCTCGGCTGGCGCGAGGCAGGCATCGTCAGCGGCCAGATCGATGTGGGCGGACGCTTCGGCAACGAGGACATGTTCGGCTACCGCTTCAACGCGTACCAGGAGAAAGGTGAAACGTTCAACGGCGGGGAGGTGAACCGCAAGGTCGGCGCCCTGTCGCTGGATGCACGCCTGACCGACCGGCTGACCTGGACCTTCGATGGCGTGTTCCAGTCGCGCGATCTCAGCAACGAGTCGCCGCAGTATTACTTCATCGGCCTGACCGAGCTGCCGCGCCCGCTCGCGGGCGACATCGACAACAGCATCGATGGCAGCTACTACGACACCCGTTCCAGCCTGCTCTCCACGGCGTTGAACTGGCAGATCAACAGTGACTGGAAGGCCAGCCTGAGCTATGGCGTGACCACCTCATGGAACGACGTCAACAAGATCTTCGCCTATATCGATGACGTCAACGGCGATTACAACGTCAACACCTACGAGCTCGGCGGCAAGAGCGAGTGGAAGCTGGCCCAGGCGATCGTGCAGGGCCGCTTCCAGACCGGCCCGCTGTCGCACCAGGTGGTCGCCGGCGTCTCCCACCAGACCGGGCTGGGCTGGGACCGTCCCTACGAGTGGAACACCATCGGCCGCGGCAACCTCTACCAGCGCCCGACACTGCGTCATGATGCGGTCGGCTCGCGCGTGCTCAGCCGCGGCAGCGAAACGGTGCAGCAGGCTGCGTTTGTCAGCGATACCGTCAGCTTCGCCGATGGCTGGTCGCTGCTGGCCGGCGCGCGCTACAACGACTTCGAGAACAAGGGTGCGTACCACACCTATCCGGTCACCCCGACCTACGCCCTGATGTACAAGCCGGCCGATGCAGTGACGCTGTATGCCAGCTACGTGGAATCGCTGGAAGCCGGCAGCCGCGTGGGCAGCGATTACATCAATGCCGGTGACGTGCTCGACCCGACCATCAGCAAGCAGTACGAGATCGGCGCCAAGATCGAGTACCCGCGCTGGAGCGCCAATGCCGCCGCCTTCCGGCTGGAGCGTGGCGCGAACATCGACCTGCTCACGCCCGCCGGCAAGCTGCTGGTGCAGGACGGCATCACGCTGTACGAAGGCGTGGAAGTCAGCGGCGACGTGCGCCTGACCGATGCCTTCACGCTCGGTGGCGGCGTGACCTGGCTGGACCCCACCTACGACAAGCTCTCCCCCGACAGCGTCGCCCAGGAAGGCAACCGCACCGCCGGCGCCGCCCGCTGGCAGGGCGTCCTGCACGCCGACTACAGCGTCCCGCAGGTTGAGGGCCTGAGCGTGTATGCACTGGCCCGTTACTACGGTGACGTCTATTACGACGCCGACAACACGCTCAAGCTGCCCGACTACACGCTGGTCAACGCCGGTGTCGGCTACCGGATGCAGGCCGCCGGCCATCCCGTCACCTGGCGCGCCGGCGTGGAGAACCTGGCCAACAAGAAGTACTGGTCCAACGCAGGCGTCGGCCTGCCGCGCACTTTCGCGGTAAGCGTGCGCTGGGACATGTAACCGGAAGCACACAGGTAGTGCCGGCCGCTGGCCGGCTCCTCCACACAGCGCGTAGTGCCGGCCGCTGGCCGGCTCCTCGGCATTGTCGGGAGCCGGCCAGCGGCCGGCACTACCGTCGGCGGTAGAGGTGTCCCCTTCACTCCGCCCCGGCAATAATGGCGGCCTCTCTTCCGCCGAGTCGCCATGCCCTCGTTCGAAACCCGCGTCAGCCGCCTCTGGGCACATGAAAAGGCCAGCTATGGCCTGCGGGTATTCATCGCGTTGTCGGCGGCCATGGGGCTGTGCTGGTACCTGGACCAGCTGCCCGCCCTGCCCGGCGTGTTCCTGGGCATCATCGCCAGCGCGATCGCCGAGACCGACGACAACTGGTGGGGCCGGATCAAATCGGTGGCGCTGTCGCTGCTGTGCTTCGTGGCGGCCGCCGCGGCGGTGGTGGTGCTGTTCCCGCATCCGTGGTGGTTCATCACCGCCTTGGCCGCGGCCACCTTCGGGCTGACCCTGCTCGGCGCGCTCGGCGAGCGCTATGCCTCGATCGCGCAGGCCACGGTAACCCTGGCCATCTACACGATGATCGGGCTGGAACAGCACGGTGCCGCCGATCTGTCCCAGGCGGTCAACGCCGTGAGCCACCTGCTGGCCGGTGCGGTCTGGTATGCGTTGCTCTCGATCCTGTGGACCGCCCTGTTCGCCAACCGCCCGGTGCGCGAGCGGGTTGCCCGCCTGTATCTGGAGCTGGGCCGCTACCTCAAGCTCAAGGCCGATCTGTTCGAACCGGTCCGCGATGCGGACGTGCAGAAGCGCCAGCTCGCCCTGGCCGAGCAGAACCGGCGCGTGGTTGAAGCCCTCAACATCGCCAAGACCGCGATCCTGGCGCGCTTTGGCCGCTCCGGCCGGCCCGGCGTGCAGTCCGGCCTGTACCTGCGCCTGTACTACATGGCCCAGGACTTCCACGAGCGCGCCAGCTCCTCGCACTACCCCTATGGCGCCCTGACCGAAGCGTTCTTCCACAGCGACGTGCTGTACCGCTGCCAGCGCCTGCTCGCGCTGCAGGGCGAAGCCTGCGCCAATCTCGGCCAGGCGATCCGCCTGCGCCAGCCCTTCCAGTACGGCGAGCGCACCAAGCAGGCCACCGCCGACCTGACCGATTCGCTGGCCTGGCTGCGCGCCCAGCACAACCCCCAGTGGCAGCGCCTGCTGGCCTCGCTGGAACTGCTGGGCCACAACCTGCAGAGCATCGAACGCCGCCTGTCCGAAGCCGAGAAGTCCGAGTCCACGCTGGACAACGTGGACACCCGCCTGCGCGATACCAACCCGCACACCCTGCGCGAGATGGGCGTGCGTATCCGCCAGCAGCTCACCCCAGGCTCGGTGCTGTTCCGGCACGGCCTGCGCATGGCGCTGGCGCTGATCGTCGGCTTCGCGGCGATCCGCCTGTTCAACGCCCAGAACGGCTCCTGGGTGCTGCTGACCATCGTGTTCGTCTGCCGCCCGCACTTCGGTGCCACCCGCCAGCGGCTGGCGCAGCGGATCGCCGGCACCCTGATCGGCCTGGTGCTGACCTGGGCGCTGATGCAGTTGTTCCAGGACCTGCGCATCGAGCTGCTGATCGCCCTGCTCTCGGCGCTGCTGTTCTTCTTCACCCGCAGCGATCGATACCTGGTGGCCTCGGCGGCGATCACGGTGATGGCGCTGACCTGCTTCAACCTGATCGGCGATGGCTTCCTGCTGATCTGGCCGCGGCTGGTGGATACGCTGCTGGGCTGTGCGATCGCCGCGGCGGCAGCCTTCCTGATCCTGCCCGACTGGCAGGGCCGCCGCCTGAACCTGGTGATGGCGCGGGTGCTCGACAACTGCGCCAGGTACCTGCACGCCGTGCTCGGCCAGTACGGCAGTGGCATGCGGGACGATCTGGCCTACCGCATCGCACGGCGCGACATGCACAACGCCGATGCGGCGCTGTCCACGGCCCTGTCGAACATGCTGCGCGAGCCGGGCCACGTACGCCGCAACCTGGATGCGGGGTTCCGCTTCCTGGCGTTGTCCAACACGCTGCTCGGCCATCTCTCCGCGCTGGGTGCGCACCGCACCCAGCTGGACAGCTACGGCCAGGACCCACTCGCCCTGTCCGGCGGGGAACGCGTGGAGCAGGCGATGCAGCAGATCGCCAGCGCGCTGCAGCAGCGCGAGCCGGTGGCCGAGGACGCCAACGACGGCGACCGCGCCCTGGCCGAACAGCTCGAGCAGATCCCGGACGACATGCCGCCCCAGCTGCAGCTGATCCGGACCCAGATGGGCCTGATGCTGCGCCTGCTGCCCAAGCTGCGCGGTGCCGCCAACGAGGCCGCGCGCACGCTGCGGTAGGTATCGACCGGTGGTCGATACGGATGTTGAACGTCTCACGGCCTATAGAACGTTCTCACGACCAACGGTCGTGAGCTACCCAGGACGGGGCTGCCTGCACCGTACCGCGGCGCTGCCATGCTGCGCCAACAGGGAGAATGCTAGGCTGCGCCGGTTCGCAAGGAGTCTCCATGTCCGGCCATAGTCAGTTCGCCCTGCTCAGGCAACGCCGTTTCCTGCCGTTTTTCATCGTCCAGTCGCTGGGCGCGTTCAACGACAACGTCTACCGCCAGGCGATCATCGCGCTGCTGTTCTTCCTCGGCACGCCGATCGAAGAGCGCTCGCTGTACACCAACCTGACACCGGCAATCTTCATCCTGCCGTACTTCCTGTTCTCGGCGCTGGCCGGGCAGATCGCGGAGAAGCTGGAGAAGTCGCGGCTGATCGTGATCACCACGACCATGGAGATCGCGATCATGTCGCTGGCCGCGGTCGGCTTCCTGACCGAGAGCATGCCGGTGCTGCTGGTCGCGCTGTTCTGCACCGGCATGCAGTCCACCCTGTTCGGGCCGGTGAAGTACTCGGTGTTGCCCTCCATCCTCAAGCCCGAGGAGCTGACCGGCGGCAACGGCCTGGTCGAAATGGGCACCTCGCTGTCGATCCTGACCGGCATGATCGCTGGCGGTCTGATCTTCACCCTGGCGGGCAGCCATGGCCCGATCGTCGCCGCGACCGCGGTGATCGTATTGGCCGTGGCCGGCAACCTCACCGCGCGGATGATCCCGAAGGTCGATGCCGGCGCACCGGACCTGAAGATCAACTGGAACCCGCTGCCCGAGTCGCTGGCGGTGCTGCGCATGGCCAAGAAGCAGAAGGCGGTGCGCAACGCGATCCTCGGCGTGTCCTGGTTCTGGTTCGTCGGCACCATGCTGACCTCGCAGCTGCCCACCTACGCCGAAATCAATCTAGGCGGTGGCTCCACGCTGTACATCTTCGCGCTGGCGCTGTTCTCGCTCGGCACCGGCACCGGGTCGCTGCTGTGCGAGAAGCTGTCCGGGCGCACCGTGGAAATCGGCCTGGTGCCGCTGGGCGCGTTCGGCATGACCGCCTTCATGCTCGACCTGTACTTCGCACGTGTCGGGGAAGCCGCCGCCGCCGGGCTGTCGATCTGGCAGTTCGTACAGGCGCCCGGCAGCGTGCGCATCATCATCGACCTGATCGGCATCGGCCTGTTCACCGGCTTCTTCGTGGTGCCGCTGTTCGCACTGATCCAGAGCCGCACGGCCAAGTCGGAGATGTCGCGCGTGTTCGCCGCGCTCAACATCCAGAACTCCGGTTTCATCGTGCTGGCCGCAGGCCTGGGCCTGCTCACCCAGCGCGTGCTGGACTGGACCATTCCGCAGCTGTTCCTGGCCCTGGCGATCGCCAACGCCGTGGTGTCGATCTACATCTTCACGATCGTCCCCGAATTCCTGATGCGCTTCCTCAGCTGGGTGATGGTGCGTGCGCTGTACCGCCTTCGCCCGCACGGGATCGAGGCCAACGTGCCGGACGAGGGCGCGGCGCTGATCGTGTGCAACCATGTGAGCTACATGGACGCGCTGATCCTCTCGGCCACGATCCCGCGCCCGGTGCGCTTCGTCATGTACTACAGGATCTTCAACATCCCGGTGATGCGCTGGATCTTCCGCACCGCCAAGGCGATCCCGATCGCCGGTGCACGCGAGGATCCGGCGCTGATGCAGGCCGCGTTCGACGAGGTGGACAAGGCATTGGCCGAAGGCGAGCTGGTCTGCATCTTCCCCGAGGGCGCATTGACCCGTGATGGCCAGATGGGCGCGTTCAAGTCGGGCGTGGAGAAGATTCTCGAGCGCCGCCCGGTGCCGGTGGTGCCGATGGCGCTGCGCGGCATGTGGTCGAGCATGTGGAGCCGGCGCGACACGCGCCTGGGCCGGATGCGCGTGCCACGTCGGTTCCGCGCGCATGTCGAGGTGGTTGCGTCGGCACCGATCGCCGGCGAGGTCGCCACGGCCCCGATGCTGGAGACACAGGTGCGGCAGCTGCGGGCTGACCAGGCGTGAGTCCCGCCCTGCCTGCATGTAACCGTATACATGGACGCGGGTACATCGGTTAGATTACCGCCCGGGGCACCTCGCCCGCGCTGGCCGGCGCGGGCGGACGCTCGATGCCGGACATTGCCGTCGTGTCACCTGTTGCCGATCGTGCCTCATCGCGTGTGTTGTTCGCCCCGGATCCATCCCGTACACACCCACCCAAGCAAATGGAGCTTCGCTGATGAATGCCACCGCCCCCCTGCCGCCCGCCCCGGGCAGCATTCCGAACCACCTGATCTGGTCGATCGTCGTCACCATCCTGGCGTTCTTCGTGTGCTGCCTGTCGTGCCTGAGCTTCCCGGGCATCGTCACCGGCGTGGTCGCGATCGTGTTTGCCAGCAAGGTCAACGGCCTGCTCAACCAGGGCGACCTGGAAGGCGCGCGTCGTGCCTCCAAGAACGCCAAGATCTGGGCGTGGGTCACCACCGGTTTCCTGATCGCCGGCGTCGTGCTGTTCGTGATCTCGCTGGCCTTCATGGGCGTTGACGGTTACATGCAGCAGATGCAGCAGTTCCAGCAGCAGATCGAAAGCGCCAGCTGATGATCGCGCTGCACGGCAAGCGCTGGTTGCTGGCGGCCCTGCCGCCGGCCGCCTTGGCCGCCGGCGCGGGGTTCTGGGTGCTGCGGCACTACGACCCCAACAGCGCCAGCAGTCCGTTCCCGCCGTGCAGCTTCCTGGCCGTTACCGGGTACTACTGCATCGGCTGCGGGCTGACGCGTGCACTGCACGCGCTGGCCCACGGCGATGTGGTCGCCGCGTTCTCGATGAATCCCCTGGCGATGCTGATGCTGGCCATCGCCCCGCTGGTGATCGGCTGGGCGCTGGGCTGGCGCCCACGCGTGCTGCAGCCGCTGATCACGCTGCTGATGAAGCCCGCCTTCTGGCTGATCCTGCTGCCCGCGTACTGGATCGCACGCAACCTGCCGTGGGTGCCGTTTACCTGGTTGGCACCGGGCTGATCCCAACCGCTAGGTGACCCAGCCGGCGATCACCAGCAACGCCAGCACTGCCATCCACAACAGCAGCATGCGCCACACCAGGCTCATTGCATCGCGCAGTTCCGGCAGCCGACGCCATACCGGCACCATGCCCGCATCGCTGTAATCGTGCGCATCCTCGCGCAGCTCGGCACTGACGCTCGCCCGCGCGACCGCGCCAAGGAAGTGCGTGGAGGCGGCCCACTGGTTGCCATGCGCCTCGCGCCACGCCTTGAATGCGGTATCGAAGTTGCCGACCAGCGCCATCGACAGCGACATCAGCTGCGCCACCGGCCATTCGAGCCAGGACAGCACCACGCGTGCACCGGCGACCGCTTCCACGCTGGCCAGCGAGCGCATCGGGCCGACCGCCAGCAACGCCAGCAGGCGATACAGCAGCGCGCCGACCGGGCCCAGCAGCAGGAACCAGAACAGCACCGCGAACCAGCGCCGCAGCGCGTTGAGCACCGTTGCTTCGACGAGCGAGGGGACGTCTTCGTGCAGGCTGCCACCGGCGGACTGCAGCTGCGCGATCGCCAGATGACGCGCATGGGCGTCATCGGCATCGATCACCGCCTCGACATCGCGGTCCAGGTCGCGCGGGCCCCAGCACATCACCAGCACCAGCACGCCCAGCAGCAGTGACGGCAGGCCGTACATCCGATCATCGAAGAGCCACTGGATCAGGCCCAGCACCACGACGAACGGCAGCACCGCCAGCCAGGCACCCTTGCGTCCGCGCCAGGCGCCGTCTTCGGCGGCATGCCGGTCCAGCCACTGCAGCCAGCGCCGGTAGAGGCCGAACCGCCGCAGCGCAACGGCCGCGCCCGGCGCGACATGGCCCAGGGCCAAGGCAACCAGCACGGCGACCAGGGTGGTGAACATGTAAGCCTCCGGCTCGGGACGTGGAACGCGCCGCTACTATGCCTTGCGGCCCGGCAACTCCCCGGGCCGTAGGTAATGTAACGCGCCGCGTGTTCAGCCTGCGGCAACGGCAGGCGACGGTCAGGCGACCTGCTGGCGGTACCAGTGCTCGATCAGGCTGCGCGAGATCGAGATCGGCGGGGACAGGCGGATGCCTTCGCCGTCGTCCTCGACATCCCGGGCCAGGGCAGCGCCCACTTCCTGGGCGGTGAACCAGCGGGCATCCTCAAGCTCGCCGTTCACGGTCGGCACGTCGTCTTCGGCCGTCGCGGCGAAGCCGAGCATCAGCGCGCCGGGGAACGGCCATGGCTGGGTCCCCAGGTAGCGGCACTCGCGCACGCGCACCCGGCTTTCCTCGAACACCTCACGGACCACGGTCTGCTCCAGCGATTCACCGGGCTCGACGAAGCCGGCCAGCACCGAATAGCGACGCGGGGCCCAGTTGGCCTGGCGGCCCAGCAGCAGCCGACCCTGGTTTTCCACGGCCACGATCACGGCCGGATCCACCCGCGGGTAATGTTCGGTTGCGCACTGGCCGCAGCGGCCGACGAAGCCGCCGCGGCTGAAGGTCACCGCGCCGCCACACACGCCGCAGAAACGGGTGCGCGACTGCCAGTAGGACATGCCGCGTGCGTAACAGAAGGCGGTGGAATCGGCGATCGACCAGGTCGCGGCGGACTGCCGCAGGTCGACCCGCTGCGGGGCCGTCACCGACAGGCCGGCGGCCTCCATCGAGAACCACGCCTGCTCGCCGCGCAGGCCGAGGAAGATCGCGGTACCCGGGCCACCGCCCAGCTCGGCGCCGGTCAGTGGCAGGGGCTGGCCGTCGTTGCCCGCCAGTGCGGTGCCGTCCTGGTCGAGCACCAATACGCGCGCGTCCGGCCACAGCCGCAACAACGCATCAGCGTCATCGCGCAGGGTATCGGCGCGCTCCAACGGCTCGCTGACGAAGGCGAAACCGGAAAGCTGCGAAGAGAATTTGGACATCGCAAGAGCCTGCCCACATTCGGCGGGACTGGCAAGCGGCAACCGACCCGCAGGCCGGTTGCGCGCGCATCACATGCTGAAACTGCTGCCGCAGCCGCAGGTGGTCTTCGCGTTCGGATTGCGGATCACGAACTGCGCGCCGGTCAGGCTCTCGGTGTAATCCACCTCGGCGCCCATCAGGTACTGCAGGCTCAGCGGATCCACCAGCAGGGTGACGCCCGCGGTATCCACCGCCAGATCGTCCTCGGCCCGGTTCTCATCGAACTCGAACCCGTACTGGAAGCCGGAACAGCCACCGCCTTCGATGTAGACGCGCAGGGCGAGGGCAGCGTTGCCCTCATCCTGGATCAGCTCCTTGACCTTGGCCGCAGCGGCCTCGGTGAAGTTCAGCGGACGGTCCAGGGACTGGTAGTTCGGCGCGGCGGCGGGTGCGCCGGGCAGGGAAACAAGCGTGCTCATGCCCCCAGCATGGGGCTGCATGAGCACGGTTTCAAGGTGGGGCGCCGGCGCGATTCAGGCCATCGCCTCGGCCAGCTTCCTGCGGGCGGCGGTGTCCTTGCCCTTGCCCTCGTCCGCATCCCCGGACGGCGGCGGCAGGGCCATCTGCGCCGAGGTGTGGATCAGGCGGCCGGTCAGCTGGGCACCGGCGTGCATTTCCACCACTTGGTAGTGGATATTGCCGGTGACCCGGGCGCTGGGGGTCAGTTCGACCCGCTCGGTGGCGTGCACATCCCCATCCAGGCGGCCGCTGATGACCACCACCTGGGCGCGGATCTCGCCCTCGATGGCGCCGTGCTCGGCCACCGTCAGGGTGGCGTTGCTGGCGCCGTCCTGGGCGATCACCTTGCCCAGGATGGTGCCTTCCACATACAGGCCACCGCTGAATTCCACGTCCCCGCGGATCACCACCTGCGCGCCGATCAGCGCGTCCACGACCAGATGTCCGTCGCGGTTGGACTTGTTGCTGCCAAACATGGGCTTACTCCCCTTCTTTTGCCGATGCCGCCGGTGCCCCGGCCTGTTTCCAATCGAATACCTGGGTGGCGCCCCCCGCGCCCGATCCCAGCGTGACCCGCACACGTTGCGGGGTGAAGCCTTGGGGCAGCATCACGCTGCCGGTGAGCTGCTGGAAGTACCGGAAGGAATAGTCCTGGCCCGGTACCTTGGTGCGCTGGTGCAGCTCGTCCCAGCTGACCGAGGTCAGCTTGCCGTCCTTGACGCCTTCCACGGTGAAGCGCATCTGCCCCTGGCTGATCGCCCCGCGGTTCAGGTTCTGGGTCAGCACCACGGCGTACTGCCAGGTGCCGCCGGTTTCCGGCGAAAACTCCACCGAATGGGTGTTCAGGCCCTTGCGCTGGCTGGTCGCCCCGACCAGGCGCTCGTAGAAGGCCACGTCGGCGCGCAGGCCGGCGATCTCTTCATCGCGCTCACCCAGCGAGGCCTGGACCTCGGTATTGGCAGCACGGCTGATGCGGTCGGAGGCCTGCAGGGTCGCCTGGCGCTGCTGCAGTTCGATGAGCTGCTGCTGGAGGCGCTCGTTGCGGGTCTCGGCGGCCTTGAGCTGGGTGCCGACGTCGCCGCCGGGCGAGCCCAGCCAGGCGCCGAGCAGCGCGGCCAGGATCAGCGACAGCAGCCAGGCACCGCCCAGCACCAGCAGGCGCTTGCGGTCCTGCACGGGCGGCGTGCCCGGCCGACGGATCTGGATGCGGGAAGGTGTGGGCTTATTCATGGCAGTCCTGGGCGACCGCGCCTGCCGGCGCTGTCGCAACGGCCCCTGTCTGGAACGACGGGCTAGTGTAAGTCAGGGGAAAGGCCTTGTCCGCGCAGGCTCGGGATCCGGGCAGTAGCGTTCATGGACGTCATCCACGATAGTGTGCGCCTGTGCACATTCTGCCACCGGAGCGCGTGCCATGACCGAAGCCCACCTGTTCGTGATCGGCATCCTGCTGGCCTGGCTGGCCGGTATCCGCGTGTACCTGACCGTGTTCGGCGTGGGGCTGGCCGGCCTGCTCGGCTGGGTCGACCTGCCGCCCGCGCTGCAGGCCACCGAATCGTGGTGGGTGCTGGGCACCTCGGCCGCGCTGGCCATCGCCGAGTTCTTCGCCGACAAGATCCCCGGGGTCGATTCAGTCTGGGACCTGGTCCAGACCCTGGCCCGGGTACCGGCGGGTGCGTTCCTGGCCGCGGCCACGCTCTCGCCCAGCGGTGAACTCAGCGGTACCGCCCTGGTGGCCGGGGCCGGGGTGGCGCTGGCCAGCCACGGGCTGAAGTCCGGCACCCGTGCCCTGCTCAACACCTCGCCCGAACCGGCCAGCAACTGGGTCGCCTCGGCGGCCGAAGACACCGTGGTGGTCGGCGGGCTGGCGCTCGCACTGGCGCACCCGTGGCTGGCGCTGATCCTGGTGGTGGCGTGCAGCCTGATCGGCGCGTTGATCGTGTGGATGATCTGGCGGACGCTGTGGAAGGGGATGCGCTGGCTGATGCGCCAGGCCGACAGTGGGCAGACGCAGGTGAAACCGGGCACCCTGCCCCGGTAAGGCGCGCCCTGCCTCCGGGCGTTCATCGCATAATTGCGGCGCAGACTGGGAGTACGGATGGCCGTTCACGACAACGTTGTTGCACCCGCCCGCGCCGTGCGCGCTGAAACGCCGCCGGCCGAGCACTGGCAGCGCTGGCAACGCCAGGCCACGCCCGCCGCGTTGGCGCACAGCAATGTCGTCGCGCTCAATCCCGTGCCGGCCAGCCCGCCGCCGTTGCTGCCGCCAATGACCACCGATGCCAGCGACCTGGTGCCGCCGGGCATCGATTCGCCGTACCGCGTCCTGATCGTCGAAGACGACCGCTCGCAGGCGCTGTTCGCACAGAGCGTGCTGCACGGCGCCGGCATGCAGGCGCTGGTGCACGGCGATGCCGAAGGCGTGCAGCAGGCCATCGCCGAGCATCGCCCCGACCTGATCCTGATGGACCTGCACCTGCCCGGCCTGGACGGCATGCGCCTGACCGCGTTGATCCGCCAGCAGCCTGGCCAGCAGCTGCTGCCGATCGTGTTCCTCAGTGGCGACCCGGATCCGGAGCGCCAGTTCGAGGTACTCGACAGCGGTGCCGATGATTTCCTCAGCAAGCCGATCCGCCCGCGCCACCTGATCGCGGCCGTCTCCAACCGGATCCGCCGCGCCCGTGCGCAGGCCGCCTCGCAGGCGGGCAACGCGGGTGCGCCGGCGATGAACAATCCCGAGACCGGCCTGCCCACCCGCCATCACGTGATGCAGGAGCTGGGCACCTCGCTCGCGCACCGCGATCGCGGCGGCCTGTTCTTCATCGAGATCGCCAGTGCGCTCGGCCTGCGCGAACGCTATGGCTATGCCGCCTTCGAACGGCTGATGACCCAGGCCGGCCAACGCCTGGCCGATGCCGCGCAACCGCACCTGCTGGCGCGCTTGAACGACAACAGCTTCCTGGTCCTGGCCCGCGATGCCGACGAGGACACGCTGGATACGATGGCGCACGCGCTGCGCGAACAGTTGTCCACGCGCGCGTTCGTGATCCGCGATGACGAATCCGTGCACCTGCGCGGCGTGGTCGGCCATGCCCAGCTCTCGCCGGGCTTCTCCGATGCGGGCAGCGCGCTGGAAGCGGTCGAACGCACGACGCTGCAGGCGCGCCTGCTGACCGCCGGCGTGGCCGCCTATGTGCGTCGCGAAGATGTGGCCGCACAGGAACATCTTGCGTTGCTGGAAGGGCAACTGGAACTGGCCTATCAACCCATCGTCGCCGTCGCCGGCGGCAACACCGCGCAGTACCAGGTGCTGCTGCGGCTGCGCCAGGCCGATGGCAGTGTGCTGGCCGCCGGCCAGGTGATTCCGGCGGCCGAAGCGGCCGGGCGCATCGCCGATCTTGACCAGCAGGTGCTCGACCACGCACTGGGCCTGCTGGATCTGTATCGCCACGCCGCACAACCGCTGCACTTGTTCGTCTCGCAGTCGCTGCGCACGCTGGCCCGCGATGCGTTCGGCGATTGGCTGCTGGAGTCGCTGGCCAGCCGCCAGATCGACGGCAGCGCGCTGGTCATCGACGTGCGCCTGCCTGATGCCCTGATCCACACCGTCACCCTGCAGCAGTTCTGCACGCGCATGCATGCGGCCGGCGTGCGCTTCTGCCTGAGCCAGTTCGAGCCGGGCGATGAGGCCAACGCCTTGATGGCGCAGCTGCCGCTGGCGTATGTGCGCATGGCCGCGCGCTTCTCCAACAGCCATGCCAACCAGCAGACCCGCGACGAACTGCGCGCGGCGATCGACCGGGCGCACCGCGCCGGGCTGCGCATCATCGGCCAGCAGATCGAAGATCCGCAGGCCGCGGCCGCGATGTGGATCAGCGGCGTCGATTTCATCCAGGGCAACATGGTCCAGTCCGCCGGCAGCGAACTGAACTTCGACTTCCAGAACTCGGTGCTCTGAGCATGGGACGCCACGGACGGCCAGCCCCCTCGCCCACCCCGGCCTCGCTGTGGATCGCCGCCGGGTCGGCCGCGGCCTGCGCGACCGCCGGCGTGATGGCACGGATCGGCGCCAATGGCCCCTGGATCGACATCGCCGCGGGCACCGCCGTGCTGGCGCTGCTGGCTGCGCTGCAGGTGGTGCGCCGCTGGCGGGAGACGCAGGATCAGTTCCACACCCTGCAGCTGCGCAGCGAGTCGCTGCTGCTGGAGCGCGATCACCTTCAACAACGCCGGCAGCAGCAGAACCAGCTCGAACAGGAACTGCTCAGCGCCAAGCAGGCCGCCGAAGCCGCGGCGCTGGCCAAGGGTGAGTTCCTGGCCACGATGAGCCATGAGATCCGCACGCCGCTCAACGGCATCCTGCCGATGCTGGACCTGATCGCGCGCGGCCAGCTCGGCAGCGACCAGCGGCAGATGCTGCAGACCGCCGCGACCAGCTCGCAGCAGCTGCTTCGCATCGTCGATGACATCCTCGATTACTCGCGGCTCGAAGCCAGGGGCCTGAACCTGGAGATCACCACGTTCAACCTGCGCGAGCTGCTGGAAGGACTGGTGCAGCTCATGCAGCGTGCCGCCGATCCCAAGGGCCTGCAGCTGTCGCTCGAGCTGGACCCGGCGGTGCGGTTGTCGGTTCGCGGCGATCCGGTGCGGCTGCGCCAGGTGCTCAGCAACCTGCTGGTCAACGCGATCAAGTTCACCGAGCGCGGCCAGATCCGGCTGCGCGTGCAGCGCCAGGGCGAGACCAACGCACAGCACCAGCTGCGGTTCGAGATCGCCGACAGCGGCATCGGCATCGATGACGCCCTGCAGGCGCGCCTGTTCCAGTCCTTCAGCCAGGCCGATGCCTCGACCACGCGCCTGTATGGCGGCACCGGCCTGGGGCTGGCGATCTGCAAGCGCATCATCGATCTCATGCACGGCCGCATCGGCGTGCATTCCACGCCCGGGCAGGGTGCCACGTTCTGGTTCGAGATCCCGCTGCTCAAGGTGATCGGCGACCTGCCCGCCATCGGCACCGTGCGCCGCGCCCTGCTGATCACGCGCGATGCGTTGCTGGCCCAGCGCATCGAGCGCGTGGCCCAGCACCATGACCTGCGCCTGCACACGGTGGAGACCGCCGCCGAAGCGATCGACGCCCTGCGCGCGCCGCAGCGCCCCGGCATCGACCCGGTGCTGGCCTGGGTCATCGGCGACACTGACGGCCTGCGTCACGGCACCCAGGCGCTGCAGAAGGCATTGGCCGGCAACGAGCGGCATGCCGGAGCGCAGCTGTTGTGGCTGTACGGCGAGGAGGCACCCGCGCCCGAGGCCCTCGGCCCGGGACCGGCGCTGCCGCGGCAGGTTGCAGACAGCGAACTGCATGCACTGCTGAGGCCGGTGGTCGCCAGCGCCCGGCCGGCCGCGCTGCTGGCCGAGGTGGAGTACGCCGGCTCGCCCATGGCCCTGCCGCAGTTCCCATTGCGCGTGCTGCTGGTGGAGGACAACAGCGTGAACCTGCTGGTCGCCCAGCGCCTGCTGCAGGTATTGGGCTGCGAGGTGGAGACCGCCACGCAGGGCGAGCAGGCGCTGGCGGCGCTGCACGCGCGGCCATTCGATGTGGTGTTGATGGATTGCCAGATGCCGGTGCTGGATGGCTACGACACCACCCGCCGCTGGCGCGCGCACGAGGCCCCGCGCGGCACCGCACGGTTGCCGATCGTGGCGATGACCGCCAACGCGATGGCCGGCGACCGCGAGCGCTGCCTGCAGGCCGGCATGGATGACTACCTGTCCAAGCCGATCAACCGCGAAACGCTGCAGGCCGTACTGGCGCGCTGGGGCAGTGCGATGGCCGATGACCCGGCAGTGCAGCCACCGTCCCTGCCTCAGCACGCGCCGGCTCCGCCCGCCGCTTCGCCGACCCGCGACGAGTCACCGGCCCCGGTGCTCGATCAGGAGGTGCTGGATGAACTGCTGGAGGTAGTCGGCGCCGACACCGCGCGCATCATCGGCGTGTTCCTGGATGACACGCCACCGTTGATCCGGCAGCTGCAGGACGCCTCGGTTGCCGCGGATCTGGACCAGCTGCGCGCGTTGGCGCACAGCCTCAAATCCGCCAGTGCGAATGTGGGTGCGATGGCCTTGTCGGCCGCGGCCTGGCGGATCGAGCACGATGCCCGCGCCGGCACGCTGGAGCGCCCCGCGGTCGCGGTGGCGCTGTTGATCGCCGAGTTCGCGCGTGCACGGATCGCGCTGGGCGGCTATCACGCCCGCCTGCGCGCCCCGTTGCAGGGCTGACTCAGTCTTCGATCTTGGTCAGCAGGTAGTTCGGTTCGCCGATGCGCTCGATCAGATCCAGCTGGGTTTCCAGCCAGTCGATATGCTCTTCCTCGGACTCGAGGATCTTCACGAACAGCTGGCGGCTGACGTAGTCACCGATCGAATCGGCATAGGCCACCGCTTCGCGCAGGGTCACCACGCCATCGCGTTCCAGGCTGAGGTCGCACTGCAGGATCTCGGCCGGGTTCTCGCCGATGCGCAGCTTGCCCAGTGCCTGGAAGTTCGGCAGGCCTTCGAGGAAGAGGATGCGGTCGGACAGGATGTCCGCATGCTTCATCTCTTCGATCGATTCCTTGTACTCGTGATCGGCGAGCTCCTTCAGACCCCAGTTCTTCAGCATCTTGGCGTGCAGGAAGTACTGGTTGATGGCGGTCAGCTCGTTGTAGAGGACCTTGTTGAGGAATTCGATGACTTTCGCGTCGCCCTTCATGAGCGTGCTCCTGCTGCGTGGAATCGCGGGCACTGTAGCGCGTCGCGCGGAAGCATGAAGGAACGCGAATCGTGCTCAGTTGCGACCCGGCAGAAGGGCAAGCCCACCCTGGGCGGCCGGCGACTCGCGGGCGCACCGCCCGGTCAGGCGGCCTGGAGGCCCAGGACCGGCAGGGGCAGATCGTGGGTGGCGCTGAACTTGGCCAGCAGGTCCGCCGCCATGTCCAGGCAGGACCCGCAGGTGGCGCCGCAGCCGGTGCGCATCGTCAACTCGGACACGCTCGCGACACCGCTCTGGGCGGCTTCACGGATCTGATGGTCGGTAACCCCGTTGCAGATGCAGACGTACACGTGCGGACTCGGCAGGCAGGCCCGGATCGGCCTGCTGCTATTCCAATCGAAACGAGAATGGTTGTCAATTTCGAACCTGAATCATTCTCGATACGGTTCACGGCCACCGGGATCGCTCAGACCGCGCCCGGCTCGCCCTTGGTCTTGCGCGGCCAGTAGCCGCCGCCCCGCTTGGGCGTGGTGCGCTTGCGTGGCCGGTCGTGGCCGGCCGCATTGCCGGGCATCCAGGCTTCCTGGGCGGATTTCGGCATCGATTCCACCCCCGTCCCGGCCACTCCCCGGGCCAGCGGCGCCAGATGGCGCAGGGCGCGTGCGTAGACGCCCCGCTTGAACATCACCACGTGCTCCACCGGGTACCAGAAGTCGACCCAACGCCACTGGTCGAATTCGGGGCTGTCGGTATGGTCCAGGGTGACGTGGGATTCGTCCCCGGCCAGCCGCAGCAGGAACCACACCTGCTTCTGGCCGATGCAGACCTGCCGTTCATTGCGGCGGATGGCCCGGGCCGGCAGCCGATAGCGAAGCCAACCCGGCGTCGCCCCGAGCACTTCAACGTGCTCCGGCAACAGCCCGGTCTCTTCCTGCAACTCGCGATACATGGCTTCGACAGGCGTCTCGTCGGTGTTCATGCCGCCCTGCGGGAACTGCCAGCCATCCCGGCGCACGCGTCGTGCCCAGAAAACCTGCCCATCCTGCCGCATCAGCACAATACCGACGTTCGGTCGATAGCCGTCCGGATCGATCACGATGCGGACTCCTAGAAAAATCTACTGATCGGGACTGTGCCACGCCCGCTGCCCACTCACAAGCGCGGTGAAAAAGTGTTGACAGATTCCAGATACATCTCCAGAATTACCGGCTCCCTGAGGCTATGTAGCTCAGCCGGTTAGAGCACAGCACTCATAATGCTGGGGTCGGTGGTTCGAGTCCACCCATAGCCACCAAGTTCGCTTGGTTTTTCAGGGAGAAAGTGCAATAATTGCACGCACATTTTGCCCCGTCGCCAAGCGGTAAGGCACCTGACTCTGACTCAGGCATTCGGTGGTTCGAATCCATCCGGGGCAGCCAAACAAACAGAAAAGGCCGATCGAAAGATCGGCCTTTTCTGTTTGTTTGGGCGTTTGTCGGGACGCGAAGCGCCCGGACCCCACACCTTGCGCAGCAAGGTGTGGGCGCCAGCCCTCCCCTGCCCTGCCTGCCACATCCCCTCGCCTGGCGGCGCGCGCCCCCGGACGGGGACACCCACCCCCGGAAACGACAAAAGCCCGGCCGAAGCCGGGCTTTTGCGTACCTCCCAGGGGGATCCCGAAGGATCCCACGCCAGGCGCGATGGATCAGCGCTTGGAGAACTGGGTGGCGCGACGTGCCTTGTGCAGGCCGACCTTCTTACGCTCGACTTCACGGGCGTCACGGGTCATGAAGCCAGCCTTGCGCAGCTCGGACTTCAGGGTTTCGTCGTACTCGATCAGCGCGCGGGCGATGCCCAGACGGATCGCACCGGCCTGACCGGTGGTACCACCGCCAGCAGCGGTGACCATGATGTCGAAGGTTTCGGTGTTCTTGGTCAGTTCCAGCGGCTGACGCACGATCATGCGTGCAGTCTCACGGCCAAAGAACTCGTCCAGCGGACGGCCATTGACGGTGATGTTGCCGGCGCCCTTGCGCAGGAACACGCGGGCGGTGGAGGACTTGCGGCGGCCGGTGCCGTAGTTTTGCGTGATAGCCATGATTAGATATCCAGAACCTGGGGCTGCTGAGCGGCGTGCGGGTGCTCGGAACCCGAGTACACCTTGAGCTTGCGGTACATGGCGCGGCCCAGCGGGCCCTTCGGCAGCATGCCCTTGACGGCGGTCTCGATGACGCGCTCCGGGTGGCGCTCAAGCGCCTGGGCCAGAGTTTCGGTCTTCAGGTTGCCGATGTAGCCAGTGAAGCGGTGGTACAGCTTGTCCTGCAGCTTGTTGCCGGTGACGGCAATCTTTTCTGCATTGATGACAACCAGGTAATCACCGGTATCAACGTGGGGGGTGTAGACCGGCTTGTGCTTGCCGCGCAGACGGCGGGCCAGCTCGGTGGACAGACGGCCCAGCGTCTTGCCGGAAGCGTCGACGAGATACCAGTCGCGCTGGACGGTCTCGGACTTTGCAGTGAAAGTGCTCATGAAAGAACTCAAGTAGGTCGGGCTCATTACGGCGCAGTACGGCCGGAACTCTGCCACGCGTTGTGAAGAGGCGGGATTGTACTGGCCATCCCCACCACATGCAAGTTGACCCCGATCCCGGCTTGGCACACCGGCCCCATGGGGCGAGAATCGACGGTCCCCCGCCGCGACACCGCCTGCCATGACCGCGCTCCGCCAGATCACCCCGCTCGACCACCTGCTGACCGAAGCCCAGCGGGCCCTGGATACGGTGTTCGGCAACCCGCCGGCCAGCCGCCCCTACCCCGCCGAGGGCACCCCGGACGTGCAGATGGCCGCACCCGAGCGCCGCCACGCCGCCGGCCTGATGCGCATCAACCACGTCGGCGAGGTCTGCGCCCAGGGCCTGTACTTCGGCCAGGCCGCGGTCGCCCGCGAGCCGGAAACCCGCGCCCACCTGCTCGATGCGGCCCAGGAAGAGACCGACCACCTGGCCTGGTGCGCCCAGCGCCTGCGCGAACTGGACAGCCGTCCCAGCCTGTTCAACCCGATCTGGTATGCCGGCAGCTACACCATCGGCACCCTGGCGGGCCTGCGCGGGGACGGCTGGAACCTGGGTTTCGTGGTTGAAACCGAGCGCCAGGTGGAAGCCCATCTGGACGAACACCTGGACACCCTGCCGCCGGCCGACCTGCGCAGCCGCGAGGTGATCAAGGTGATGAAGATCGACGAGGCCCGCCACGCCGACCACGCCGAGCATGCCGGCGCGCGCAGGCTGCCCGCCCCGATCCCATCGGTGATGGCGCTGGCCTCCAAGGTCATGAAGACCATCGCGTACCGGTTGTAACGGCGTATCGACCAACGGTCGATACCTGCCGCGGTGGCGCGGAGGCCCAGCGGTAGCGTCCGACCGTTGGCCGGGCGACGATCAGGCCGAGACCAGCTTCAGCCCGATCACACCGGCCACGATCAACGCGATGCAGGCCAGCCGCGACGGCGAAGCGCTGTCGCCGAACAGGAAGATGCCCAGCATCGCCACGCCCAGTGCGCCGATCCCGGTCCAGATCGCATAGGCGGTGCCGACCGGAATGGATTTCATGGCCTGGCTCATCAGGTAGAGGCTGACCAGGGCGGCGGCGACGGTGGCCAGCGTGGGAAGGGGCTTGCTGAAGCCTTCGGAGTACTTCATTCCGATGGCGAAGCCGATCTCGAACAGACCGGCCACGAGAAGATAGATCCAGGGCATGGGGGATTCCTTGGGTTAACAAAAACAAAACGGCCCGGTGTTTTCACACCGGACCGTCGTCGGTAGCTGCCGTGGAACCCGATTTTGCGCAAACACCGGTTCCACAGGGCGGGCCGTCCCGCCTGGACGAGGTCGGCCGGGGCCAGGCCCGGACGACATCGCAGGGTGTGCCTTACTCGGCCAGGTTGCGCCCGTGGAACAGCTCTTCGATCTCACGACGCAGCAGCGCCTCGATCTTCATGCGTTCCTTGAACGACAGGTTCTTGGCCTTCTCTTCGAACAGGTACTGGTCCAGGTCGAAGTCCTTCAGGTGCATCTTCGTGTGGAAGATGTTTTCCTGATAGACATTGACGTCGAACATCTCGTAGCGCGACTTGATGTTCTTGGCCAGGAAGTTCTGGATCGAGTTGATCTTGTGATCGATGTAGTGCTTCTTGCCCTTCACGTCACGGGTGAAGCCACGCACGCGGTAGTCCATGATCACGATGTCCGATTCCAGACTCTCGATCAGGTAGTTCAGCGCTTTCAGCGGGGAAATCACGCCACAGGTGGCCACATCGATGTCCGCGCGGAACGTGGCGATGCCCTCCTGCGGATGGGTTTCCGGGTAGGTATGGACAGTGATGTGGCTCTTGTCCATATGGGCGACCACGGCATCGGAGATCAGCTCCTTGCCGGCCTGCTTCTTGTCGATCACCGGCTCTTCCGAGATCAGGATCGTCACCGAGGCACCCTGGGGGTCGTAGTCCTGGCGGGCCACGTTCAGGATGTTCGCGCCGATGATCTCGGCAACGTCGGTCAGGATCTGAGTCAGCCTATCGGCGTTGTACTCTTCATCAATATATTCGATGTAACGCTGACGCTCCTCTTCGGTGCGGGCGTAACAGACGTCATAGATGTTGAAGCTCAGCGCCTTGGTGAGGTTGTTGAAACCCTGCAACCTCAGGCGAGGCAACGGCTTGACCACGGCGGTCGATCCTGTGTGTGGTGGGAAAGAAGTAATTATGGGGCAAAGTGATCGGGGGCGAAACTTGCATTGAAACGAGTAGCTGTGCTCGGTTTGCCCTTAACAATTCGGATCGTTAAGCTCCCGGCACATAGCCGTGAATTCTTCATGAGCAATCGGAGCGCCTCAACGTGTCAACTGTGCGCCTTGCCACAAGTCCATTGGCCCTGGATATCGCAACAATCGATCGCTTCCTGGCCCACAGCCACCGCCGCCGTTATCCCGCCCGTACCGACGTGTTCCGTCCGGGGGATCCGGCAGGCACCCTGTACTACGTCATCAGCGGCTCCGTCTCAATAATGGCTGAGGAAGATGACGATCGTGAGCTGGTGCTGGGCTACTTCGGCTCGGGAGAGTTCGTCGGCGAGATGGGGCTGTTCGTGGAATCGGACCGCCGCGAGGTGATCCTGCGCACCCGCACCCCGTGCGAACTGGCCGAGATCAGCTACGAACGCCTGCATCAGCTGTTCCTCGGCCCGCTCTCCGCCGATGCCCCGCGGCTGCTCTACTCGATCGGCCAGCAGCTCTCCAAGCGCCTGCTCGACACCAGCAGGAAAGCCAGCCGCCTGGCCTTCCTGGACGTGACCGACCGCATCGTGCGGACCCTGCACGACCTGTCCCGCGAGCCGGAGGCCATGAGCCACCCGCAGGGCACCCAGCTGCGCGTCTCGCGCCAGGAGCTGGCGCGCCTGGTCGGCTGCTCGCGTGAAATGGCCGGCCGCGTGCTCAAGAAGCTGCAGACCGACGGGCTGCTGCATGCCCGCGGCAAGACCGTCGTTCTGTACGGCACCCGTTGATCCTGCCCGCGTAGTGCCGGCCGCTGGCCGGCAACCACGCAGATCCCCCATGCCCGTCGACCTGGACGAGGTGGCCGGCCAACGGCCGGCACTACCTGCCCATTTGCCGCTAGGCTGTTCGCATGGAACTTGGCAGCGAATTCTATTGGTTCATCCTGATCGGCCTGGGCGCACAGCTGGTCGATGGCGCATTGGGCATTGCCTTCGGGCTGGTGTCCTCCTCGGTGATGCTGAGCATGGGCGTGCCGCCGGCAGCCGTGAGCGCCAGCGTGCACACCGCTGAAGTCTTCACCACCGGCGCCTCCGGGGTGTCGCACCTGGTCGCCGGCAATGTGGACCGCCGGCTGTTCCTGCGCCTGGCCCTGCCCGGCGCGGTCGGTGGTGTGGTGGGCGCCTACGTGCTGACCCAGCTGCCCGGTGACGTGATCCGCCCCTTCATCTATATGTATCTGCTGGTGCTGGCGATCTTCATCCTGCTACGCGCGGCCGGCCGGATGCTGCCGGCGCAGGAAGTGAAGCGTGTCCCGCTGCTGGGCTTCGTGGCCGGCCTGCTGGATGCCAGCGGCGGCGGTGGCTGGGGGCCGGTGGCCACCTCCACCCTGCTCGCCCGCGGCGGAAAGGCCCGCACCACCATCGGCACGGTCAATGCCGCCGAGTTCGTGGTGACCCTCGCGGTGTCGATCACCTTCCTGCTGACCATGGGCGTGCAGTACCTGAACATCGTCGCCGGCCTGCTGATCGGCGGCATGATGGCCGCGCCGATCGCCGCGATTCTGGTCAAGAACGTCAAGGAACGCTGGGTATTGATCGCCGTCGGCGTGCTGGTCCTGGGCATCAGCCTGTTCCAGATCAGCCACGCAATCGTGCAGTGGCGCGCAGGCTGAGCCGGACGCGACACGCTTTTCAGCCCTTCCCGGGCGTTTTCAGCGCCGGATCAGACCGGGTCGCCGGCCCGGTCCACGCAGCCCCAGTTGAGCACCGGGGTACCCGGGGGCAGCACCTGGCGGAAGTACGCCACCCGCGAGGCCTTGGGATTGACCACGACCGGCGCGGCCGCGGCCAGCAGCAGCGGCAGGTCGGCGCTGCTGTCGGAGTAGGCGACGTCGATCTCGCCATACCCGCGCTCGCGCAGCATCCGCATCTTTTCTTCGTTGTGGCAGTGCCGGGTGGCGATGACCGCGCCCAGGAACGGGCCGACCTCGCTGCCGATCACCGGCACGCCCTGGTGGGCGACGAAGGCCAGGATCGCGCGGGCCAGTTCCGGCGGCGCACCGGTGGCGACCACCACGCGGTCTCCGGCGGCCCGGTGGCGGGCAAACACCTCCAGCGCGACCGGCAGCAGGCGGCGGCGGATGTCGGCCTCGTGCTTGAGCACGTAGCGGTCGATCACCTTGTTGAACTCGCGCGCCCGGTGCAGGCCGAACGTGGCGATCCAGACATAGCCGGAGATGCCGCGGCGCCGGGTCGGCAGGAACGCCACCAGCGGGCCGAGCAGCGGCGTGGCGATGAGGGCGGCCAGCAGCCGCAGCGGGTTGCGCTTGATCAGCCAGGCGAACAGATGGCTGCCGGAATCGCCGTCATACAGGGTGTGATCGAAATCGAAGACCACCAGCGGGGCGTCGTCGCGCGGCGTTGGGTAGATCGCTGTCATGCGCTGAAGAATAGCTGACGCAGGCCCTCGCCGGGCTCTTCCACGCGCATGAAGGCCTCGCCGACCAGGAACGCATTGACCCCGGCCTCACGCATCACCGAGACATCGGCCGGGCCGAGGATGCCGCTTTCGGTGACCAGCAGGCGGTCGCGCGGTACGGCCTGGCGCATGTCCAGCGTGGTCTGCAGCGAGACCTCGAAGGTGCGCAGGTTACGGTTGTTGATGCCGATCAGCGGCACCGGCACCTGGATGGCACGCTCCAGCTCGTCGATGTCGTGCACTTCCACCAGCACGTCCATGCCCAGCTGCATGGCCAGGTCGGAAAGCTCGGCCAGCTGGCGGTCGTCCAAAGCAGCCACGATCAGCAGGATGCAGTCCGCGCCGAGCACGCGCGCTTCATACACCTGGTAGGCATCGATCACGAAGTCCTTGCGCAGCACCGGCAGCGTGCAGGCCTCCCGGGCCTGCTGCAGATAGGCATCGCTGCCCTGGAAGAAATCCACGTCGGTCAGCACCGACAGGCAGCTGGCGCCACCGAACTCGTAGCTCACCGCGATATCGGCCGGATGGAAGTCAGGGCGGATCACGCCCTTGGACGGACTGGCCTTCTTGATCTCGGCGATCACGGCCGGGTTGCCGGCGGTGATCGAGGCGCGCAGCGCATCGGCGAACCCCCGCACCGGCGGGGCCTGCTCCACGCGCGCGATCAGCGCCTCCAGCGGCACCTGGGCACGGCGTGCGGCGACTTCTTCGGCCTTGCGGGCCAGGATGGTATCGAGGATGTCGCTCATGTCATTGGGGTCCTGGAGGCCGGCCATTATCGGCCAGCCCCGCTGAATTCTGAAAACGCGGGCTCAGACGGCCCCGCGGATGCGGCGGGTGGCGGCCACGTACTGCTCCATCCGCGAGCGCGCACTGCCATCGGCCAGCACCGCACGCGCGCGGGCCAGGCCATCGGCGATGCTGTCGGCGACACCGGCCACATACAGGGCGGCGCCGGCGTTGAGGGCGACGATGTCCAGCGCCGGGCCGGGCTGGTTGTCGAGCACGCCGCGCAGCATGGCGATGGATTCCTCCGGACTGTCGACCTTGAGGTTGCGGCTGGCCGACATCGCGATACCGAAGTCTTCCGGATGGATCTCGTACTCGCGCACCTTGCCGTCGCGCAGCTCGCCGACCAGCGTGCCGGCGCCGAGCGAGATCTCATCCATGTTGTCGCGACCCCACACCACCAGCGCGCGCTCGGCACCGAGTTCGCGCAGCACGCGTGCCTGGATGCCGACCAGATCCGGGTGGAACACGCCCATCAGCACATTGGTCGCACCGACCGGATTGGTCAGCGGGCCGAGGATGTTGAAGATCGTGCGCACGCCCATTTCGCGGCGCACCGGCGCGACGACCTTCATCGCCGGGTGGTGCATCGGCGCGAACATGAAGCCGATGCCGGTTTCGGTGATCGCGCGCGCGACTTCGTCGGGGGTGAGGTCGATGATCGCGCCCAGCGCCTCGACCGCATCGGCACTGCCGGACTTGGAGGAGACACTGCGGTTGCCATGCTTGGCCACCTTGGCCCCCGCCGCGGACACCACGAACATCGCGCAGGTGGAGATGTTGAAGGTATGCGAGCCGTCGCCACCGGTACCGACGATGTCCACCAGGTGCGTCTTTTCCTCCACCGGCACGGCGAGCGCGAGCTCGCGCATCACGGTGGCGGCACCGGCGATTTCGCCGATGGTTTCCTTCTTGACCCGCAGGCCGGTCAGGATCGCGGCGGTCATCACCGGCGAGACCTCACCGCGCATGATCTGCCGCATCAGGTCGACCATTTCGTCGAAGAAGATTTCGCGGTGTTCGATGGTGCGCTGCAGGGCTTCCTGGGGGGAGAAGGTCATGCGGGGGTCCTTTGTGATGCAGGTGCAGCGCGCTCAGCGCTGCAGGAAATTCTTCAGCAGGGCGTGGCCATGCTCGGTGAGGATCGACTCGGGGTGGAACTGCACGCCCTCGACCGGGTACTCGCGATGGCGAAGGCCCATGATCTCTTCGATCGAGCCGTCCTCGTTCTCGGTCCAGGCGGTCATTTCCAGGCACGCCGGCAACGTGGTCTTGTCCACCACCAGCGAGTGGTAGCGCGTGGCCTGGTAGCGGTCCGGCAGGCCGGCGAACACGCCCTTGCCCTCATGCCGGATCGGCGAGGTCTTGCCGTGCATGATGTTGGTGGCGCGGATGACATCGCCGCCGTACACCTGGCCGATGCTCTGGTGGCCCAGGCACACGCCGAGGATCGGTGTGGTCGGGCCGAGCCGGCGGATCAGCTCCAGCGACACGCCCGCTTCGTTGGGCGTGCACGGGCCGGGCGAGATCACGATGCGCTCGGGCGCCAGCGCGGCGATCTCATCGACGCTCAACGCGTCGTTGCGCACCACCTTCACTTCGGCGCCGAGCGTCTGCAGGTACTGCACGAGGTTGTAGGTGAAGCTGTCGTAGTTGTCGAGCATCAACAACATGGTCAGGGTCCGTCTTGAATGGGGAAGTGGCGTGCGCGCAACCGCGCACGGGTCAGGCCGTTCGGCAGTGCGCCGTTACAGGCCCTTGGCAGCCTGCGCGACCGCACGGAACAGCGCGCGGCCCTTGTTCATCGTCTCGTCCCATTCCTTGCCGGGATCGGAGTCGTAGACGATGCCCGCACCGGCCTGCACGTGCAGGCGGCCGTCCTTGATCACCGCGGTGCGGATCGCGATCGCGGTGTCGGCATCGCCATGCCAGCCGATGTAGCCGATGCTGCCGGCGTAGACGTTGCGCTTGATCGGTTCCAGCTCGCGGATCACTTCCAGCGCGCGGATCTTCGGCGCACCGCTGACGGTGCCGGCCGGGAACGTCGCACGCAGCACGTCGGCATAGCTCAGGCCCGGCTGCAGCTGCCCGGTGACTTCGCTGACGATGTGCATGACGTGGCTGTAGCGCTCGATCACGAACTGCTCGCCCACTTCCACCGTGCCCGCCTGGGACACGCGGCCCGCATCGTTGCGGCCGAGATCGATCAGCATCAGATGCTCGGCGCGCTCCTTGGGGTCGGCCAGCAGTTCCACTTCCAGCGCGTTGTCTTCTTCGACCGTCGCGCCGCGCGGGCGGGTGCCGGCGATCGGACGCACGGTGACTTCCCCGTCCTGCAGGCGCACCAGGATTTCCGGCGAGGAACCGACCACCTGCACATCGCCGGTATCGAGGAAGTACATGTACGGCGAGGGATTGAGCGCACGCAGCGCGCGGTACACATCCACCGGGCGCGCCTTGAACGGCACGCTCAGGCGCTGGCTCAGCACCACCTGGAAGATGTCGCCGGCGCGGATGTATTCCTTGGATTTGTCGACCGCAGCGATGAAGCCTTCGCGGGTGAAGCCGGAGACGAAATCGTTCTCGTCCAGCACGTCGCGGGTGATCGGCGCGGGGTAGCCGGCACCGGACGCACGCAGTTTGGCGACCAGCGCATCCAGACGGGCCTGGGCCTCCTCCCATGCACCGGGCTGGCCCGGGTCGGCATGCACGATCAGGTACAGGCGGCCCTTGAGGTTGTCGAACACCGCCAGCTCTTCGGAATGCAGCAGCAGGATGTCCGGCGTGCCCAGCTCGTCGCGGCCACGCGGCGGCGCCAGGCGCGGTTCGATGTAGCCGATGCACTCAAAGCCAAACCAGCCGACCAGGCCCCCGGTGAAGCCGGGCAGACCGGCCAGCTTCGGCACCGAGTGGGCGCTGCGCAGGGCCTCGACCTCGGTGAACGGATCGGCGACCTCGCGGGTTTCCACCACGGTGCCGGATTCGCTGATGGTCAGGGTATGGCCGTGGAAGGCATACACCCGGCGCGCCGGCAGGCCGATGATGGAATAGCGCCCGAAGCGTTCGCCGCCCTCGACCGATTCAAACAGATAGGTATGCGGGCCGTCGGCGAGCTTCAGATAGACCGAGAGCGGCGTGTCCAGGTCGGACAGCACTTCACGGACGACGGGGATGCGGGTGTGGCCTTCAGCGGCCTGCTGCTGGAACTGCTCGAGCGTGATCAAGACGACTTTCCTTCCGGGAAACGGCGGTGGCGGGACGGACGACGGCAACAGGCCACCATCGCCACCAACGGCGAGCGGAAGAAAGGGTATGCGGGGTCGTCAGAATGGACACCCGGCGACTGTACCTCAGCCCGGCGCGGGGGGGAACCCCGCCCGGGCCTGCGTGCGGCCGCTCCAAGGCCGACGTGGCGGCCCACTCCGGCATGGAGCGACTGCCCGGGCGTCAGTACAGCGGCAGCGGGCGCTCACTGGCCAGCATGCCGTTCAGGGTGTCCAGCATCCTGACCAGGTCCACCTGCCGATGCAGGCGGGTCTTCTCGAAAATGCTCTGCAGGCGGGTCCGCGCACTCCCGACACCGATGCCGCAGGTCGCTGCGGCGGCCGACAGCTCGCCCTGGTGATGCAGCGCTACGGCCAGCGTCGCTTCGCCCGGGGTCAGGCCGAAAAGCTCGCGCAGGGTGGCGGACAGCCCCGCCGAAGAGCGGCGCACCAGCGTGTTGACCGTCATGACGAAACGGGCGGTGCCCGTACCGGGAATGTACTTTCCATAGGGCCGAAGCGATGCGAATCCTGCCAGGAGTCCATCTGCATCGTGCAGAGCGACGATGTCCTCTCCGGGGTCCTGCGCCGGACCGCCCCGCAGCGCCAGGCGCCGGACCAGGGCATTCCAACCCGCCCGCGAGGCGGGATGCACCGGCTCCAATGCCGCCTTTCGGCGCACACGCAGGACGCGCGCCAGCAGCATCTCCTCGCCCCCGGCATTGACCGATACTGGCCGCAGGTTCTCATCGAGAAGCAGCAGGGCCAGCGTTCCTGCCTGCCGCCACGCGTCCTGCAGTGCCTGGCGCAGCTCGAAGGCATTGACGAAGTGAGGGGCCAACGCTTCGCACAGTGCCACCTCGCGGGCATCGAAATCGCCGCGCCGCTCGGTTCCCACGAAGGTCAGCATGGTGACCTGGTCCGGCTTGCGCGAGGCACACAATGCCACCGAACGCAGCGTGTCGATCTGGCGCAGGAAATCCAGGTAGTACCGCGTTCCACGCATCTCATCGAGCGTGGCCACCCGATCGCTGACGATGACACTGCCAGCACGCATCGTCGGCGCGGCCCGGTTGAACCAGAGGTTGTCCACCGAGTAGAGCGTGTCTTCGTTGAAGCGCTCCACCGTACGCGGGTCGGCCATCGCGCCGGCCGCGACCAGCGCCCTGTGTCGCCCCCCGTGCACGTCGCGCAGGGTCACGCTGCCGGAGTGGCAACCGACCGCGCGACCGAGACGTTCAACGAATGACTGCATCCGCTCCGGGTCGGTGACCCCCGCGTACAGCTCTTCCATAAGCTCCGCTTTCACAACCATCTCCTGTGTTGTTCGTCAAGTCATGTCCATGACCTGCGTCGCTGCGCATCTGGACGCAGATTTGCCGCCATCCCATCACCACGTCAAGGACGCCATGGCCCTCTCTGCGCTGCGATCAGTTTCTACTGCGCTCACCCTGTCCCTGCTGCTCGTCGGATGCGGCGGCAGAGGCGATGCAGCCTCCCCGAGTACCGATAAGGACAGCAACGCCGCTGCGGCCGAGGGTGAGGCAAACGCCGATAAACCGGCGCCCACCCCCCTTCCTCAAGCCGACCTGGCCAAGCCGCTGGCCGAGTACCGCAAGTTGGATAGCGGCCAGCAGGTCATGTTTCTTTATGCCGCCATGTCCAAGCTTCCGACGGATTTCGACACGATGGCCAGCCTTGCCTCGCAGGAATACCGCGGCACCGCCGATACCTTCCGCCGCAAGGACCTGATGGGGGCGCTTCGCCCGCAGCTCGAACAGAGCATCGCAGACGCTGGCCGCTCGCCCTATTACTGGAGCGAACTGGATGATGCCGACCTGCAGGCCTATGACTTCGAGCGGAAGGGCTTCCCGGTCGGCGAATTCAACGGCGGCAAGTACCGCTACTTCATGGACATTCCGGAGTACAGCTACACCTGGGCCAATCCCGCGCAGGTCCAGCTTGCCCCGGTCGCTGACGAAACGGTTGCCCGCGAGCTCGAAGGGCTTCGCAGCCGATGGAACAGCAAACCCCGGCTGCGGACCTACTTCTTCGTCCAGTCTGCCGATCTGAACCAGCGTCGCATCAATGCCTATGTCACGCATGTCCAGCTTCTGGACCGCAGCGGACGCGTCCTGGCGTCCTACTCGCCCGATCCGGCGGTGGCCGCGCAGCCAGCGGAAGAGGATCCGTGCGTTTCACCGGAGGACTGCGCACGGCGTGCGTTGGGCAGCTGATCGTTTCGGAATCCACAGGGGAATCATCCATGAATCAACTCAATGAAAGCGACGTCCAGAACGCGCTGCAGCAGCGCCTCGTGCGCGAGGAAGCCGGGCGGCGCGCAACCGACGGCCTGATGCGCACGGCCAGGACGCTGCGATGGATCGGCTGGGGCTGCGCGCTGGTGCCGATCGTCGGCATCGTCGGTGTGGTGCTGTTCCTGCTCAGCACGATCCTGTGTTTCGCCTATGCGCAAAGCAAGGGGAACCCCGATGGCATCAAGCAGTTGTTGATCACCCTGGCCAGCCTGTTCGCTGCGGGCATCGTCTGGGTGCTGGTCAATCTCACCGTGCTCGGCCTGTTTGGCGCAGCCATGTCCATGCATTGAGGATCTGCACATGAACGGAATCACCTTGAAGCAGTCGCTGCTGTCGGCCGCTGCGGCGGCCGCATTGCTGGCCGGTCAGGCCGTGCCTGCCCACGCACAATCCGCCGACGCGCTCCGTCGTGAGAACGCACAGCTGCGTGCCCAGCTGGACGCGTTGAACCAACGCTGCGGCGTGCCGGCCCCCGACGACACCGGCGCACTGGAGCGGTTTGGCGATATCGAAGCGTGACTGGATTCGATCCGGGCAGGACAGCGCACGCGCGGCTCGGTGGAGATCGCGGTGACGATGACACTGCGCAATGTGTCATCGCAGCCGATGGTGTTGAATTATGAATACGACACCTTCAACGCGACCGACAGCCACGGCTATACCTACCGCTTCTTCGGCGGGCAGGACAAAGACACGATCAAGGGCATCCCGATCGCCACCACGAACCGGGTCGACCCGACCTTCACCCTGCTGCCAGGCCGATCCAGCACGGTCACCTTCCTCGTGCAGCGCGCCATGAACGAGGCGCAGACCCCGGGCAGCCGCTTCGATATCAGTGCCAGCTTCGGCCAGTACGAAAACCTGGGCCAGGGACGACTGCGACGGCTGCAGACATTCCCCGTTTCCTTCAAGGATCGCTCAGTCACGTCGGGCGGCGTCGCCACGGGTATCGGTGGGCGCGCGGATCAGACGGTTGAAAACGCGGCCGGCAGGTTGTTGGACCGCCTGTTCAAGTGAGCCGGGCACGGCAGGCGCCACCACGCGCCAGCCGTATGCAGGACGGCCCCGCAGCCGCGCCGGGACTCAGGCCCTGGACAGCAGCGGGCTGTCCAGCGCCACATGCAGGTTCACCCGCCCCGGCACGCAGTCGATGCGGAAATGGCGGGCTTGGACCGGCTCGCCATCCAGATTGAGGGTCAGCGGCGCCTCGGCCTCGATCTCCACCCACGGCGCCTGGACACGTTCGGCCACCTGTTCCAGCGCACCGCGCTTGCCGCCCTTGACCAGCGCAGCGAAGGTGGACGCCACCTCCCCGCTCAGCTCGGGAATCACGGTGATATCGAGCACACCATCGTCGATCAGGGCCTCCGGGCACAGCACCTGGCCGCCGCCGGCCTGGCGGCCGTTGCCAACGCCCAGCGCGATGAAGCCACCGGCCCATTCGAAGCCCGGCGCCCGGACCCGCGCCTGGATGGGATCGATCCGGCCCAGCCGCGAGACCCCGGTCACCAGATAGGCCAGCCCGCCGAGCACCTTCTTCAGGCCCTCATCGGTCTCCACCGTCACCTCGGTGCCGAAACCGCCACTGGCTACGTTCGCGCACCACCACACCTTGCCGTCGGCATCGATGCGCAGCAGATCGACCGGCCGCGCCGGCGCGTGCCTGATCAGCTCCAGCGCCGCCAGCGGTTCGTCGGGAATTTCGGCCGCCGTGGCGAAGTCATTGGCCGTGCCCAGCGGCAACAGGCCCAGCGACGGCAGTGCATCGGCCGGCTCCTCGCGATGGGCCAGCGTCTCGGCCACCTCGCTGAGCGTGCCGTCTCCGCCGGCCGCGATGATCGTGTCGACCCCGTGTGCGATCGCCTCGGCCACGTAGCGCTCGGCATCGCCCGACTCCCAGGTCACCCGCACCTCCAGCTGCACCCCGCGCTCGCGCAGTGCTGCCACCGCCTCGCGCACATCCTCATTGCCGGTGGCCTTGCCGTTGAGGATCAAACGCCAATGGGGACGGCTCATGCGGTACTTCCAGGGAGTGGGGAAGCGAAGGCTAGCAGCGCGCGGGGTGGCCGTCGGTGAAGCCGGCGAAACCGTTCAGCCGAGCGCCATGACCGCGACCCTCAGGGGATGCTTTTCCGTGTACATCGGCTCGTTTACATCGACATCGATGCCGCCGTCTGCACCGTCTTCTTCAAAGCACATGTATCGAGGGTTGTTCCAATCGTCGACCACGATGGCTTGCACAACGCTGCGGATATCCGTCGTTTCAACGTAGTGGCAGCCAAATGGCAGATGGCCGTGCCCGAATGACACCAGACTCAGGCGCAGCTGCCGCACCATCGCGTCGTGCCAGCAGTAGAACGTCATTGCGTGACCCGCGACCTGCGAGGCCCGGTGCGTGGCAACCCGGTTGATGAAGGCAACCACCGGCTCAACTTCCAGGTTCATTTCTGGAGGTGGAGAGAAAGCGCAGAGATTCCCACGCGCCTCGGTATTGATGGAGTCCAGATCAACGACCAGTGCATCTTCTGCCGCAAACTGGAACCATGATTCAAGCAGCGCAACGACATCGGCATCATTTTCCATCGACGCATTCTAGTGCGCATGCGCTGCTCTCCACAGGGCCATTGACGACATCATGTCATCTGCCTGTCATCGGCCACCGGGAGAATGGAAGGCCATAGCAGGGAAGATGGATGGAGGCAGGATCAGCCTCCCGCTGTTCCCGGGGCCGCATCTGCAAGGGTGCGGTCTTTTTTCTTGCCGCCGGGAGGGCAGCCGACCAACGGTCGGCTCTACCGGGTGCTCAGCCTTCGGCGAAGGTCCGCAATGCCTCGCCTTCCATCCGGTACACCGTCCACTCGCTTTGCGGCTTCGCACCGGCGGCCTGGTAGAACTGGATCGCCGGTTCATTCCAGTCCAGCACCGACCACTCGAACCGGCCGCAGCCTTCGGCCACCGCGATCCGTGCGATGTGCTGCAGCAGTGCCTTGCCGGCCCCGCTGCCGCGCCGTTCCCGGCTCACGTACAGGTCTTCCAGGTAGATCCCGTTGCGGCCCAGCCAGGTCGAGTAATTGTAGAAATACACCGCATACCCGATGGCCACGCCGTCGGCCTCGCAGATCAGCGCGTGCGCTTTCGCTTCCGGCCCGAACAGGCTCGCGCGGATGCCCGCTTCGTCGGTCTGCACCGACGACTCGGCCCTTTCGTAGATCGCCAGCTCGCGGATGAAGCGCAGGATCCGCCCCGCATCCTCGGCGGTGGCCACGCGGATGGTCACGGCAGCCACCGAACCCATGGCTCAGCCCCGCGCCGCGGCGACGTTGCCGCGCATCTGCGCGATGATGTCCTGGTAGCTGGTCTTCGCATTGAAGATCGCCGAGCCGGCCACGAACGCATCCGCACCGGCCGCCGCGATGGCACCGATGTTGTCGGCCTTCACGCCACCGTCGATCTCCAGGCGGATGTCCTTGCCGCTGGCATCGATCTTCTTGCGGATCGCGCGCACCTTGTCCAGCGCCGAGGGAATGAAGGCCTGGCCGCCGAAGCCCGGGTTGACCGACATCACCAGCACCAGGTCCAGGTCATCGAGCACCCAGTCCAGGATGTCCACCGGCGTGGCTGGATTGAGCACCACGCCCGGCTTGCAGCCCAGCGAACGGATCAGCTGGATGGTGCGGTGCACGTGGCGGCTCGCCTCCGGATGGAAGCTGATGTAGGTCGCGCCGGCCTCGGCGAAATCCGGAATGATGCGGTCCACCGGCTCGACCATCAGGTGCACGTCGATCGGTGCGGTCACGCCATGCTTGCGCAGCGCCTGGCAGACCAGCGGGCCGATCGTCAGGTTCGGCACATAGTGGTTGTCCATCACATCGAAATGCACCCAGTCGGCGCCGGCCGCGAGCACGTTGTCCACTTCCTCGCCCAGGCGGGCGAAATCGGCGGACAGGATGGAGGGAGCAATGATGCAGTTGGACATGGCCGGGACCTTCAGGATGTTGAAAGGGGGCGCCGCGCGGAATCAGCGCTTGCGCAGGGTCTTGATGCGGTCATAGGCGGCATTGAGCTGGCGCGACTTGCGCTCGGCCTGCTGGCGCAGCTCCGGGGCGGCGCCGACCACCTTGTCGGGGTGGTACTGGGACATCAGCCGGCGGTAGGCCAGGTCGATCTCGGCATCGGTCGCCTCGGAGGTCAGCCCCAGCTCACGGTAGGGATTTTCCCTGTTCAGCCGGAACCAGTCGGCGTCGAAGGCATGCCCCAGCAACAGCCCGAACGCGGCCCCGAACAGCGGATTGGGCCTGAACAACAGGGCGCCAGCGATGAATCCGAGCAGTTTTCCGTACCAGCGCATGGTGGTCTGGGCAGCCGAGGCGACAAAGGATCCTCATTTTACGTCACAGCGGGCCCAACCCGCTTTACACTAGGCCGCCCGCTGTCTGTGCGGGCCCTCCGGGTCCCCTGGACAGCTGTCATGACGAAGCCTCAGGAGTGCCCGTGCCGACCACGTTGTTGCAATCCGATCTCCCCGGCCTGCCCTTGCGCCATCGCGGCAAGGTGCGTGATGTTTTCGACATTCCGCGCGACCGGCTCCCCGCCGGCACTCCGCCGGGGGACTACCTGCTGATGGTCGCGACCGACCGTCTGTCAGCCTTCGACGTGGTGCTCCCCGACCCGATCCCCGGCAAGGGCGAAATGCTCTGCCAGGTCTCGAACTTCTGGTTCGCCAAGACCGCGCACCTGATGCCCAACCACCTGACCGGCATCGATGTCGCCAGCGTGCTGCCCGAGGGTGTCGATCCGGCGCTGTACGCCAAGCGCGCGGTGGTCACCCGCAAGCTCAAGCCGGTCCCGGTCGAGGCCATCGCCCGCGGCTACCTGATCGGCAGTGGCTGGAAGGACTACCAGCGCACCGGCAAGATCAGCGGCATCGAGCTGCCTGACGGCCTGCGCCAGGCCGAGCAGCTGCCCGAACCGATCTTCACCCCCTCGACCAAGGCCGCCGTCGGCGACCATGACGAGAACATCGATTTCGATGCGATGGTGAAGGCGGTCGGTGCGGACCTGGCCGAGCGCGTACGCGATGCGACCCTGCGCATCTACGCCTTCGCCGCCGACTATGCGCGCGAGCGCGGCATCATCCTGGCCGACACCAAGTTCGAGTTCGGCACCGATGCCGATGGCCGTCTGTACATCATGGACGAGATGCTGACCCCGGATTCCTCGCGCTACTGGCCGGCCGACGAGTACGAGGTGGGCACCAGCCCGCCAAGCTACGACAAGCAGTTCGTCCGCGATTACCTGGAGACGCTGGACTGGGGCAAGACCGCGCCCGGCCCGAGCATCCCGGCCGAGATCATCGAACGTACCCGCGCCAAGTACGCCGAGGCGCTGCAGCGCCTGGCCGGGATCTCGGTCGACTGATTCGCCTGCGCCCCCGGCCGTGATGGCCGGGGGTCCCGGCCGTAGAGTCGACCGTTGGTCGACTGCCGCGGAGGTTGGTGGCCTATCGCGTGCAACGCGAGGGGCATCGTCTGGGTGAGAGCAAGCCGACCAACGGTCGGCTCCGCCCGCCCGGGGCGGTATGCTCTGCAGATCCTGGGAGGGACCATGGCCACCACCGTCGCACGCCCGATCGACCGCTACTTCGCCAGCTATTCCGACGACCACCGCAATGTGCTGAACCAGCGCATCCACGTCCTGGCCGTCCCGGCGATCGCGTGGTCGGTCATCGCCCTGCTGTGGTGCCTGCCGCCGCTGATCACCTGGTTCCAGAACGGGATCTGGGCCGGCCTGGCGATGTTCGCCGCCTGGTGCTTCTACAACCGTCTTTCGCGCACGCTGGGCTACGGCATGCTCGCGTTCTTCTTCGTCAGCGGCTGCGTCTGCCGGCTGCTGGAAGCCGAGATCGGCCTGGTGAACCTGTTCTGGCTGGCGCTGGGGCTTTTTGCCGTGGCGTGGGTGGCGCAGTTCATCGGCCACAAGCACGAAGGCCGCAAGCCGAGCTTCCTGACCGATCTGGTCTACCTGCTGATTGGCCCCCTGTGGGTATTGGCCAAGCTCTATCGCCGGATGGACTGGCGCTACTGACCCGCTTTTCCTGAACGAGCGCGGACACTCACCGGCACTCCACGCCGCACCCTCCAGCATCGTCTCCAGTGGCCTTTCGAGCGACGGCCACCGTTCATCTTCGTGCACACCGTTTCGGCCCCGCAGCCCCTGCGACGCCTGGTTCCGGATCCGTTTCCACAGGCGTCGGGAGGCCACAGTCGGCAAAGTCACCAGCGGGCTTCCATACGGCCGCCGACGGACCCGAATGGGGCCGGGCGCTGCCCGGAAAAAATGAATCAGTGCACGTTACATGCAATTGAGGGCGTATTCGGGTGTATCGGCAGCAATTGCCTGCCTGTTAGACTGAACGGCCTGCTCGTGAATCCCGCATTCCCTGCATGAATCCTAGTCTGCTCCTGCTGCTCGCCCTGCCCTTCCTGATGGCAGTGGCTGTCGCTTCATTCCGCCGCACCTCCCGCTCCACGGCCGCCTGGGTAGCCGCGGCCGCTCCGCTGGGGGGACTGGCGCTGTTGGCGACGATGACCCCGGCGATCATGGACGGCGGCATCGTCCGCAGTTACGGGGAGTGGATACCGCAGATCGGCCTGGCCTTCTCGCTGCGCCTGGATGGCCTGGCCTGGATGTTCGCCGGGATGGTGCTGGCGATCGGCGCACTGGTGGTGATGTACGCCCACTACTACCTCAGTGCCCGCGACAGCGCCCACCGCTTCTACTGCTACCTGCTGCTGTTCATGGGCGCCATGCTGGGCATGGTGCTGTCGGGCAACCTGTTGCTGCTGATGGTGTTCTGGGAAATGACCAGCATCAGCTCGTTCCTGCTGATCGGCTTCTGGTCGCACCGCCAGGACGCCCGCGAGGGCGCCCGGATGGCCCTGGTGGTCACCGGCGGCGGCGGCCTGGCCCTGCTCGGCGGCGTGCTGTTGATCGGCCGCATCGTCGGCAGCTTCGAACTGGATGCCGTGCTCGCCGCCGGCGATCTGATCCGCGCCAGTTCGCTGTATCCCTATGCGCTGTTCCTGGTCCTGGCCGGCATCTTCACCAAGAGCGCCCAGTTCCCGTTCCACTTCTGGCTGCCGCACGCGATGGCCGCGCCGACGCCGGTCTCGGCCTACCTGCACTCGGCCACGATGGTCAAAGCCGGCGTCTTCCTGCTGGCCCGACTGCACCCGGCGCTGGCCGGCACCGACCTGTTCTTCTATACGGTCAGCGGCATCGGTGCGATCACCCTGTTGATCGGTGCCTGGAACGCGATCTTCCAGCATGACCTCAAAGGCCTGCTCGCCTATTCGACGATCTCCCACCTGGGCCTGATCACGATGCTGTTCGGCCTGTCCGCGCCGATGGCGGTGGTGGCCGGTGTGTTCCACATCCTCAACCACGCCACCTTCAAAGCCTCGCTGTTCATGGCCGCCGGCATCATCGACCATGAAACCGGTACCCGCGACATGCGCAAGCTGGGGGGACTGCGAAAGCTGATGCCCATCACCAGCGCGCTGGCGATCATCGCCTCGCTGGCCATGGCGGGCATCCCGCTGCTCAACGGCTTCCTGTCCAAGGAAATGCTGTTCGCCGAAGCCCTGACCGCCGGGCCGGAGGCGATGCGCATCGCCATGACGATTGCCGCGCTGCTGGCCGGCGTGTTCGGTGTGGCTTACAGCCTGCGCTTCGTGCACGACACCTTCTTCGGCAAGGGGCCACACGATCTGGACCGCGTCCCGCATGAGCCGCCGCGCTTCATGAAGGTGCCGGTGGAGATCCTGGTGGTGGTCTGCGTAGCCGTCGGCGTTGCGCCGGCGATCACCATCGCCCCGGTACTGCACGCCGCGGCGTCGTCCATCCTCGGCCCGGCGATGCCGGCCTACAGCCTCTCGGTCTGGCACGGGTTCAACATGCCGCTGGCGATGAGCGCAGCCGGTGTGGTCGGGGGCATCGCGCTGTACTTCGGCCTGCGCCGCCTGATCGACCTGCACGCGGTGGTCAGCCGCAGCATCGGCCGCAACATTTTCCACAAGCAGCTGGACCTGGTGTTCGGCTTCGCCCACCGGCTCACCCAGGGCCTGGCCAACGGCAGCCTGCAGCGCATGCTGATGGCGCTGGTGGTGGTGGCGGTGATCGTCGCCGCCGCCCCGTTCGTGGCCCATCCCACGTCGCCCAACTGGCCCTCGCCGCAGCCGATCCCGCTGCTGGGCTGGGCCCTGTGGCTGGTGATGATGGCCTGCGCGCTGGGCGCGCTGTTCGTCTACCGGCAGCGTTTGCTGGCGGTGCTGGTGGTCGGTGGCGTCGGTCTGATGGTCTCGCTGACCTTCGTGTTCCTGTCCGCACCGGATCTGGCCCTGACCCAGCTGCTGGTGGAGATGGTCACCCTGGTGCTGATGCTGCTGGGCATGAACTACCTGCCGATCCAGTCGCCGCCGGAGAAGTCGGTCTGGCGCAAGCGGCGCGATGCGGTGATCGCGATCGTCGCCGGTGGTGGCCTGGCCGCGATGGCCTACACCGCCATGACCCTGCCGCCCAACACCATGGCCGGCGAGCTGCTGGCACGTGCGCTGCCGGAGGCCTATGGGCAGAACGTGGTCAACGTGATCCTGGTCGACTTCCGTGGCTTCGATACGTTTGGTGAGATCACCGTGTTCGGCATCGCCGCGCTGGTGGTGCACGCCATGCTGCGCCGCTCGCGGATGGCGCCGGAGCAGATCATGCCCGGCCCGCCGATCAAGCTGCCGGTACCGGCCGATCTTGCCCAGATCATGTTCCCGCTGACCCTGACCGTTTCGATCTTCCTGTTCCTGCGCGGCCACAACGCGCCCGGCGGCGGCTTCATCGCCGGCCTGGTGCTGGCCGTGCCGCTGCTGATCCAGTACGTCATCCAGGGCACCACTTCGGTGGAATCGCGCTTCGGCTTCGATTACATCCGCTGCATCGGTGCCGGTCTGCTGATCGCCATCCTCAGTGGCTGCGCCTCGATGCTGTTCGGCGTGCCGTTCCTGACCAGCGGCCACCTGGACCTGCACATTCCGCTGATCGGCGAGGTGCCGCTGGCCAGTGCGATCGGCTTTGATACCGGCGTGTACCTGGTGGTGTTCGGCGGGGTGATGCTGATGCTCTCGATGATGGGCACGATCAAGCCCTCGCGCACCCGCAACGCCCGCAAAGGCGAGATCGATCCCACCCGCCGTTCGGCAAAAACCGGGGAGATGCACTGATGGAACTGGCCCTGGCAAGCGCCATCGGCGTACTGAGCGCGATCGGCATCTACCTGTTGCTGCGCGCGCGCAGCTTCGATGTGATCCTCGGCATGACCTTCCTGTCGTATGCGACCAACCTGCTGATCTTCGCCGGTGGACGCCTGGTGCAGGGCAAGGCGCCGGTGCTGCGTGAGGGCATCGACAGCGACCTGGGCAACTACACCGATCCGCTGCCGCAGGCGCTGGTGCTGACCGCCATCGTGATCGCGTTTGCGATGACCGCGGTCAGCATCGTGCTGGCCATGCGCAGTCGCAGCGACAACCACAGCGACCACGTGGACGCGCACGAAGAAGAAGAGCTGCCTGCCGATACCGCGCCGGGCCGGGAGGGCGGCGCATGAACCATGCGGTGATCCTGCCCATCCTGATTCCCCTGTTCGGCGCGGCCTGCTCGCTGTTCGTCGAGCACCGCCGTTACGGGCCGAAGGTGCAGCGCACGGTGGCGTGGACCACGCTGACCGCGCTCGCCGCGGCGGTCGCACTGCTGTTCGCGCAGACCGCCGATGGCAGCATCGCGGTGTACCTGCTGGGCGACTGGCCCTCGCGGCTGGGCATCGCGCTGGTGGCCGACCGCCTCTCGGCATGGATGCTGGTGACCACCCTGCTGCTGGCCATCCCCTGCCTGCTGCACGCCTGCTCGGGCTGGGACCGGCGCGCGCCGCACTTCCATGCGCTGTTCCAGTTCCAGCTGGTCGGCCTCAACGGCGCGTTCCTGACCGGCGACATCTTCAATCTGTTCGTGTTCTTCGAGGTGATGCTGATCGCCTCCTACGGCCTGCTGCTCAGCGGCGGGCGCGGCCTGCGCATGCGCATCGGCCTGCACTACGTGGTGTTCAACGTCACCGCCTCGACCCTGTTCCTGATCGCACTCGGCCTGCTGTACGCCTCGCTGGGCTCGCTCAACATGGCCGAGCTGTCCCAGCGCATCGCCGAAGTGCCGGCCTCGCACCTGACCCTGGTCAAGGCGACCATGGGGCTGTTGCTGCTGGTGTTCTGCAGCAAGGCCGCGCTGATGCCGCTGTACCTGTGGCTGCCCGAAGCCTACGCGCGTGCGCCGGCTGCCGTGGCCGCCCTGTTCGCGATCATGACCAAGGTCGGCCTCTATGCGGTGCTGCGGGTCAGCACCCTGTGGTTCGGCGACGGTGCCGGCCCGATGGCCGGCTACGGCAGCCAGTGGCTGCTCTGGGCCGGTGTGGCCACGCTGGTGCTGGGCGGCCTGGGTGTCCTGGCCGCGGCGCGCCTGCGCGTGCTGATTTCCTACCTGGTGGTGGTCTCGGCAGCGACGCTGTTCATCGCCTTCTCGGTGCGCACACCCGAAGTGCTCTCGGCCGGCCTGTACTACCTGCCGCACAGTACCTTCGTGGCTGCCGCGCTGTTCCTCATTGCCGATCTGATCCGCCGCCGCCGCGGCGGTGCCAGCGACAGGAAGGAAATCATCGCGCCGATGCCGGGCAAGGAAACGCCGGCGGTGCTGTTCCTGATCGGCGCCGTCTCGGTGGCCGGCCTGCCGCCGCTGTCCGGCTTCCTGGCCAAGGCGGCACTGCTGGCCGGCATGCCGGCGCAGTACACCTGGGCGGTCTGGGCCGCGGTGCTGGGCAGCAGCCTGATGGTGATCATCGGCCTGACCCGCGGCGGCATCCGCCTGTTCTGGCGGGTGCCGGTGGTCGAAGAAGGCGCCCCCAAACCGCGCAAGGCGCCCACGCGCACCGTGGAGCTGTTCGCCGCGGCGCTGCTGCTCAGCTACGGCATCGCGATGAGCGTGTTCGCCGGCCCGCTGATGCAGCACACCGATGCGATGGCCACCCAGCTGCTGCAGCCGCAGGACTACGTGGGTGAGCTGCGCGCCACCACGCCGGAGATCCGCCAGCCATGACGCGCAAGCCTTCCCTCTACAAACGCGTGCTGCCCTCGCCCTCGCTGAGCGTGATGGTCGTGGTGTTCTGGCTGCTGATGTCCGACAGCTTCACCCTCGGCCAGATCGTGCTCGGCATGATCCTGGGCGTGGTGGTGCCGCTGTTCGCCGCGCGGCTGGATCGCGAGTTCGCCCGCATCGGCTCGCTCCGCCCGCTGCCCAAGCTGCTGTTCGTGACCCTGTGGGACATCCTGGTGTCCAACATCCGGGTGGCGATCCAGGTGCTGGGGCCGGAGCGGCGCATCCATCCCGGTTTCATCTGGCTGCCGCTGGATATCGCCAACATCCACGGCATCGCCGCGCTGACCAGCATGATCACGCTCACCCCGGGCACGGTTTCGGCGGCGTTGTCCGATGACCGCAGGTATCTGCTGGTGCATGTGCTGCACCTGGATGATCCGGACGAGCTGATCCGGCAGATCAAATCCCGCTACGAAGCCCCGCTGATGGAGATCTTCCCATGACCGGACATATGTTCATCCAGACCACGATGGTGGTGTGCATGCACGTGGTCGGCCTGGCCATGCTGCTGGCCACCTGGCGCCTGCTGCGCGGCCCGACCGTGCCCGACCGCATCCTCGCCCTGGACACGCTGTCGGTGACGGCGATCGCCGAGCTGATGCTGTTCGGCATGTACCTCAACTCGGCGGTGTATTTCGAAGCCGCGCTGATCATCGCCATGCTCGGTTTCGGCAGCACGGTGGTGCTGAGCAAGTTCGTGCTGCGCCGGGACATCGTCGAATGATCACCTTCATCCAGATCGTGCTGTCGATCCTGCTGCTGTTCGGCTGCTTCTTCATCCTGGTCGGCGCGCTGGGCCTGGTGAAGCTGTCCACGTTCTTCAAACGCCTGCATGCGCCGACCAAGGCCAGCACGCTGGGCGTGGGCTGCGTGCTGGTCGGCTCGGTCTGTTACCACATCTTCCTCGGCGAAGATCCGCAGCCGCGCGAGCTGCTGATCACCGTGTTCCTGTTCATCACCGCGCCGATCAGCGCGCACATGATGGCCAAGGCGGCGCTGTCGCTGTTGATGGAAACCCGGCCGGAGCTGCCGGGGCACAAGACCGCCAAGGAAGAACAGCTGCCGCCGCCGGAACCGCGCCGCGCAGACGAGACCGACGATGCCAAGGCCCCCGTTTCCCGGGACAGCCAGTAGAGCCGACCGTTGGTCGGCTGCAACACGCCTGCGAAACGGTAGCGCCGGCCGCTGGCCGGCTGCTTCAACGGTTGGCCGTCAACCTCACACGCTGCCGATCAACGCCAGCTCGAGCGCGATCCAGCCGACGAAGGCCACCACCAGCACCGCGCCTTCGCGGCGGCTGATGGTGAGGTCACCGCGCAGCATGGGATAGAGCACCAGCACGAAGGCGATCGCCGCCGGCAGCTCCAGTTTCACGAACGATGCGGGCAGCGCCAGCGGGCGCAGCGCGGCCATGCCGCCGACCACCACCAGCAGGTTGAACAGGCTCGAGCCGATCACATGGCCCAGCACCATGTCACCCTGCCCACGCCGCGCCGCCGCGATCGCGGCCGCCACTTCGGGCAATGCGGTGCCGATCGCCACCGGCAACAGGCCAACCAGCAACGGCGACCAGCCCAGCCCGGCGCCGAACACCGGCGCGGCCTGCACGATCCAGCGCGCGCCGACATACAGGCAGAGCGCCGCGAACAGCAGCCGCAGGAGGTTCAGGAACAGCCCGGTGCGGGTCATGGCATAGCCGGCGACGGCCTCGCGCACCGGCTCGGATTCCAACCGCGCACGGCGCAGCAGGAACACCAGCAGCCCGACGAAGGCGAGCAGCAGAACCGCCCCTTCCCAGCGCGCGATGACACCATCCAGGCCGAACAGGATCAGCAGCAGGCTTGCCGCCGCCAGGCACACCAGCAGCGGCGAGAGCAGGCGCGCACGGACCAGCAGCGGTGCGGCCAGCGCCGCCAGCCCCAGGGTCAGGCCGACATTGACGATGTTGCTGCCCACCGCGTTGCCCAGCGCGAGTTCTTCCGCCCCGACCACGAAGGCGCGGGCGTTGACCACCAGTTCCGGCAGCGAGGTGCCGAAGGCCACCAGCAGCAGCCCGGCCACGAACGGTGAGGCGCCAAAGCGCTGGGCCAGCCCGGAGGCGGCACGGACGATGCTGTCCCCGCCCAGTGCCAACAGCACCAGGCCCAGCACGAACCAAACAGTGGCAGCGATCATCTGGTGCTCCCCGGTGACGGATGTGGGCCGATTCTAGGGCCCGCCCGGCCCGAACGGTGAACGCCCGCCCCGGCACCCGGGCCAAGGCGGTAGCGGTGGCTCAGGAACAGCCTTCCACGTAGTCGACCTGCGGTGTCTTGCCAACGCGCCACGCGGTCACGTTGCCATCGCCGTTGATCTCGAAGTTGATCAGCGCACCGCCCTCGGCCGCCGGGCGCACGCGCAGGTTGTGGCCCTGCGCGTCGTACTTGTGCGGGGTCAGATCGCCGCGGTCGGGGTACAGCGTCTGCAGCTGGCCCAGCGACATGCCGACCTTGCCGCCACCGGGGGCGACGGTGCGGTCGTTGCGCACGTCATAGCGGACCAGGCGCTTGCCCTCGATCATGAAAATGACGTCCTCGGCCTGTGCGCCTTCGGGTCGCAGCGCATGGCAGTAGTCGTCGGCGACCTCGCCCTGCAGCGGTTCTTTCCAGGCCGCGCGGACCTCCTCCAGCGTACTGCCCAACGCAACGGGGCCGTAGCCGTCCAGGCGTGCCGGCCCCGCCGTTGGCGTCCCCGACGTCGCCGTGGCGGGCGCGCTGGGCGCGGTGTCCGCTGCCGGCGCAGGCACCGCTGCCTCGGCATCGCTGGACGGGGTTTCCGGCGCGCGTCCGCACGCGGCCAAGGCGAGCACCATCCCCAGTGCCATCACGCTTCCCAGCTGTTTCATGCCTGCATCTCCCGGTGAATGGGCGCAGCCTAGCGCGTGCGCCGTGTGGGCGGCATGCACGCTGTCGTTGTCATCGGCGTTTCACCTGCCGCGTTCAGGCTCGGCCTGCACCGCATCGACCCCGCCCCCATGCAACCGCAGAAGACCGACCTTGCCCGCACCGCGCTGCAGGCCCACCGCGCTCTGCTGGACATGCGCCAGCGCCGGCTGTTGATCCTGTGCGACGGCCAGCGTGACCTGGGCCAGCTGGGCCAGCTGGTGGGCCCGGAGACCCCGGCGATGGTGATCCAGCTGATCCAGAGCGGGTATCTGGTGTCCAGTGCGGCGGCGGAGGTCGCCGTTGTCGCGCCCGCCGCGCCCGCAGCCAGCGTGATGCAGACCGCGGCGCTGCCGCCGGTGACGGAACGCCGCCGCTCGCTGGTCGCCGCGCGGATCTACCTGCTCGACATCCTGGAACTGCAGCGCCATCCGCAGGCGGCGGCACTGTTCCACACCCTGCAGCAGGCCCGCAGCGACGACGCGGTCATGGCCGCACTGCACGCCGCGCTGGAGGCGCTGCCCGGGCTGACCTCGACCGGCTACGCCGAACGGGTGCGGCAGCGGTTGCTGGAGGTGCTGCCGACGGCGCATGCCGAGCGGTTCCAGATCGCGGCGGTTTGAGTTGGTAGTGACCGGATCCGGTTTCGATGAGGACATTGAATTGGACGCGGCAAGAAGCTGCGCGCAGGGTAGGAGCCCTACCCGCCAGTGAGGTTTTACTAATGTATGATTCCCAAATAACGGTTAATTGGGAGTCGATCATGGTCGAAACGATCAAACTGGCGACTGCCCGGGAACTCGCCGACGCCGGAAGCCTGCGCGAAACGACGGTGACCGCGGAAGCGGGAGGCTACGTTGTCACCTTCGCCCTGGAGAACAGCGACCGTGCGTTGGCCACCAAAGATGGGACGCCGCGCATTTTCTCTGGCGTCGCGGCGGCCGCACGTGTCCTGGCCCGGTTGGGGATCACACGCTATCGCGTAGACGCCTCGGCGACGGCTGGCGCCGAGCCCCCGCGCCGCTCGCGACCGGATCGGGCTCGGGTGCTGAAGCAGCTGCATGAAGACTCGGCCTATCTGGAACGCATCCGTGAGGCAGTGGCTGAAGCGCGCGCGGATTCACGGCCGGCACTGTCCGGTACCGATGCGCACCTGCACATGGCGGCGCTGAAAACGCGACTCGGTGACGAGTTGCAAACGGCATTGAAGCGCCGCCCGTCCACGAAATGACGGTTGCGTGGGGCAGGCTGGCCCTTGAGGATAGAACCCAGCAACTTGTTGCCGCCTTCGAGCGCGCCATGGCACTGCCGGACCCGCATCTGTTCATCGCAGCCGTAGCGCGAGACGATGCGATCGAGAACGAAGGAGAGGCCCTGGATGGCCCGGCGGTCTACCGCCTCGATGCCATCAAAGGGGCGTTCCTGTATGCAACGCGCGATGGCCGGTACCTGATCGCCTACCAACGCAACGGCAACGACGTTTACATTGACCGCGTGTTGCCTACCCGCAGGTCGGACGGCAGCTGAGCGCCCACTTACCCCGAGAAGTTCGCCTTCAAGCCCTGCCAGCAGTGCTGGTACCCGCGCTGGCGGTGCGCTGCCGCCATCGCCTGGGCGGTCGGGCGGATCACGCCGCGGGTTTCGAACATGAAGGCCATGGTGTCCTTGATCACGTCCGGTCTGCTCAGGTCGGCGGCGGAGGCCTTCTCGAAGGTCGCCGCATCCGGGCCGTGGCCGCTCATGCAGTTGTGCAGTGACGCGCCGCCCGGCACGAAGCCTTCGGCCTTGGCATCGTAGGCACCGTGGATCAGGCCCATGAACTCGCTGGCGATGTTGCGGTGGAACCACGGCGGGCGGAACGTGTTCTGCGCGACCAGCCAACGCGGCGGGAAGATCGCGAAATCCATGTTGCTGGTGCCCGCTGTATCACTGGGCGAATGCAGCACCAGGAAGATCGACGGATCGGGGTGGTCGTGGCTGATCGAGCCGATCGTGTTGAAGCGGCGCAGGTCATAGCGGTACGGCGCGTAGTTGCCGTGCCAGGCGACCACGTCCAGCGGCGAATGATCGATGTCCGCGCGCCATAGCTGGCCCTCGAACTTGGCGATCAGTTCGAACGCGCCATCGACGTTCTCGAATGCGGCGTGGGGCGTCTCGAAGTCGCGCGGATTGGCCAGGCCGTTGGACCCGATCGGGCCCAGGTCGGGCAGCTTCAGCAGGGCGCCGAAGTTCTCGCAGACGTAGCCGCGTGCATCGCCATCGGGCAGTTCGACCCGGAAGCGCACGCCACGCGGGATCACCGCGATCTGCTGCGGTTCGATCTCGATCACGCCCATTTCGGTGAGCAGGCGCAGGCGGCCGAGCTGCGGAACGATCAGCAGCTCGCCATCGGCGTTGTAGAAGTAGCGGCCCTGCATGTCGCGGTTGGCCGCATACAGGTGGATGCCCACGCCATGGTGGGCGTCGGGCGAGCCGTTGCCGCCCATCGTGTACAGCCCCTCGACGAAATCCGTGGGCGTACCCGGCAGCGGCAACGGATCCCAGCGCAGCTGGTTGGGCGAGACCGCGCCCTGCGCGAAGTCACCGTGCAGGTGCGGCTGGGCGAAGGGGGTGAACTCACCGTGGGTCACCGCGGGGCGGATGCGGTACACCCAGCTGCGGCGGTTGCTGCCGCGCGGCGCGGTGAATGCGGTGCCGGACAGCTGTTCGGCATACAGGCCATGGGCGACACGCTGCGGGGAGTTCTGCCCCACCGGCAGCGCACCGGGCACCGCCTCGGTGGCGAACTCGTTGCCGAAACCGGTCTGGTAGCCGCGCGATGACATCGGGTTGTTCATGGTCCTGCTCCGCCGGAGGCGTGGATGGCAAGGGAGTACAGCCGATGGCACCGGCGCGGACGCCGATGCCATCGTTGCAGCGTAACGCGGGCGGCTGCCGGTGCGTTACAGCGCGCGTCTTACAGCACGCCGCGCTTCATCTGGTCGCGCTCGATGCTCTCGAACAGCGCGGTGAAGTTGCCTTCGCCGAACCCTTCGTTGCCCTTGCGCTGGATGATCTCGAAGAAGATCGGGCCGATGCAGTTGGTGGTGAAGATCTGCAGCAGCTTGCGCTGCTTGGTCTCCGGATCGGCATCGATCAGGATCTTGTTCTTCGCCAGCCGGGCCACGTCTTCACCGTGGTTGGGCACGCGCATGTCGATCACGTCGAAATACGTCTCCGGCGTGTCCAGGAACTCCACGCCCTGGGCGCGCATCGCTTCCACGGTCTCGTAGATGTTCTCGGTGAAGCAGGCGATGTGCTGGATGCCCTCGCCCTTGTAGGCGTCGAGGTATTCGTTGATCTGGCTCTTCGGATCGGAGGATTCGTTGAGCGGGATGCGCACGATGCCATCCGGGGCGGTCATCGCCTTGGACACCAGGCCGGTCTTGAGGCCCTTGATGTCGAAGTAGCGGATCTCGCGGAAGTTGAACAGGCGCTCGTAGTAGTCCGACCACTGCTGCATGTTGCCGAAGTACAGGTTGTGGGTCAGGTGGTCGATGAAGGTCAGCCCGAAGCCCTTCGGGCGCGGGTCCACGCCCTCGATCGGCGCGTACTCGGTATCGAACATGCTGCCGTTGGCGCCATAACGGTCGACCAGGTACAGCATGCAGTCGCCGATGCCCTTGATGATCGGGGCGGCGACGGCGCGGGTGTCAGGCTTGAAGTCGATCGCTTCGGCGCCGTTGCCCAGGGCCATCTGGTAGACCTCGTCGCCCGGCTTCTTGAAGCGGATCGCGAAACCGCAGGCGCACGGGCCGTGCTTCTCGGCGAAATCCGAGGCGAACGAGTCCGGCTCTTCATTGACCAGGAAGTTCACGTCGCCCTGGCGATAGACTGTGATCGCACGCTGCTTGTGGCGCAGCACGGCGGTGAAGCCCATCTTGCGGAAATAGTCGTGCAGTTCGGCGCCACGGCCGGCCGGGGCGGCGAACTCGACGAACTCGAACCCATCGATGCCCATCGGGTTTTCGAAGGTGGTGACCTGCATGCCCGGATCGGGTGCGTAGGACGCGGTGCTCGTTTGGCTGGTCATGCTGTGGCTCCAAAGCAGTCCGCATCGGAAAAAACCAGGTGCGGTAGGAAGGCAGACCCGCGAGAATGCGGAGTCCGGAACGTAGGTTATAGTTTCACATGAAACCACCATCAAGGTGCACCGCAACATGAGCCCGCCCGATCCCAGCAGTCACAGCATCCGCGCGTCGCACGCCCTGCTCGATCTGGAGCAGTTCCTGCCGTACCGGCTGAGCGTTCTGTCCAACCGTGTCAGCGGCAACATCGCCAAGCTGTATGGGGACCGTTATGGGCTGGCGATCCCCGAGTGGCGGGTGATCACGGTCTTGGCGCTGTACCCGGGCTCGTCGGCCAGCGAGGTGTCCGATCGCACCGCGATGGACAAGGTCGCGGTCAGCCGCGCCGTGGCCAGACTGCTCGAACGGGGCTTCATCAAGCGTGAAACCCATGGCGACGACCGGCGCCGCTCGGTGCTGGCGCTGTCGGCGGCCGGTTTCGAGGTGTACGAAACCATCGCCCCGCTGGTGATCGACATCACCCGCAAGCTGATGTCCGTGCTCAGCGAGGAAGAAGAACAGATGCTGGAAACGCTGATCCTGCGCCTGGCCGGCGAAGGCCTGCAGCGGATGGACGAGTAGCGCCTCAGCTCAGGTGTTTGCGCCGCGCATGCACCCAGGGCGCGGCCAGGGCGCCGATGGCACCGCCGGCGAACCCCAGCGAGGCCGCCACGGCGGCCGCTTCGATCGCCCCCGGCAAGGCCAGCGCGGCCACCACCAGCAACAGGGATGGCAGACCGATGAAGGTCGCCATGAAGTAGCGCCAGCGCGGTGACCAGGTGCCGACCTGGAGCAGGCTGACCGGCATCCAGGCTTCGCCGGAGGCGTCCTGGGCAACCTTGGCGGCCACCTTGCCTAGGTCCGCTTCGACCGGGCCCTTGCCACCACGCGCGGCGGCCAGCATCGCGGCCACCTCATCGACCGCCGGGAAGCTGGTCGGCCAGCTCTGCGGGGGGGTGACCCCATAGGCGGTCAGCAGCGGCACGCTGAGCCACGGCGCCAGCAGCGGGCGCACCTTGCGGCGATCCAGCACGCACCAGAGCTGCGTCACCCCGTGCGCGGTCACGCTGTACAGCGCCAGCTGCGCCGGCGCCGGGTACGGCAGCAGGTGCACGCGCGCGGCCATGCTGTCGTAGCCCATCGCACGCAGGAAGCCCGCGCGGGTACGCCCCTCGTGTGCCCAGGCCAGGCCGAGCGCCCCGACCAGATACACCTCGGCAGGATCCTTCGTACCGGCACTGGCGCGATCGTCGCTGGCCAGGAAGAACGCCAGCGATTTGGGTTCTTCGACGTCGTGCTGGTCCCAGCGGCCGGCATCACCGAGTACATGCTTGAGCGGCACGCGCGCCGGGGCGGTTTCGTCCTTGCTGGCGTTGTGCAGGAACGGGACCACGCTCAGCACGAAGCCCTGCAGGTCCACCCCGCGCAGGCCGCTACCCTGCCACTCGGCCGGGATCAGGCCGGTCAGGCTGCCCTGGCGTGCCAGCGCGTCCAGCTGCGCCTTCTGCTCGACCAGTTTCTGCACCGCGGCCTTGAGCAGCACGTTGCCGGGCACGGAGACCATCGGCAGGCGGTAGCGGATCGCACCCGGCGCCGGCGTCCCGCCCTCGCCATCGAGCGCATCCGGCGCGGTCTGGTCGTCCAGCAGCACATCGACCGACGGCAGGCTCACGCCGGCCGGCGCATCGAGGGAAACATCGGTGGGGGTGTCACTGGTGCCCGGCTGCATGCGTCCAATTCCGTCGGTTGCCCGCCACGAACAGCGCGGCATGAGGTCCTTGGAGGTAGCGGCAGGGTGGCCGACAAATTGAGCGCAAAAAAAAGGCCGCGGAATCCGCGGCCTCTTCGATCACGACGCCTTCGGTGGCGCCCATTGCTTCATGAAGGCGAAGAAGCGGCCACGGTCGTAGCCCTTTTTCTGCCCCTTGTCCGCTTCCAGCTCGCCGGTGAACTGCGAGTGCAGCAGCGTGCCGTCGGCGTCGAGCACGAACAGGTGCGGGTAGCCCTTCACTGCCGGGAACTGCGACAGGAATGCCGCGTTCTCGTTTTCTTCGCTGTAGTTGACCTTCATCCAGACGTAGTTGGCATCGCGGAAGCTGCGGATCTCCGCATCGCCTTCGATGAACCCGTCCATCAGATGGCACCACGGGCACCACTCGCCGCCCACATCCAGGATGATCCGCTTGCCACCGCGCTGGGCCTCGACTTTGGCCGTGGCCAGATCGGCGACCGGATCACGCGCAGGATCGAACTGGGCGTTGAGCGCCGCGATCGCGGCGATGTCCGCCGCGGCCGGGGTGTTGCCCGAGGCCACCGGTGCGCCGGGATCGGCGACCGGGGTTTTCTGCTCGGAGGTGTCCAGCGGCTGCGCAGGCGCAGCGGTGGGCGCCGACGACGGTGAACAGGCGGCCAGCAGGCCGGCCGCGATCATCGACATTGCCGCTGCTTTCATGCGCATCGCGGTCCTCACTTGACGCCGTGCATCAGCTTGTTGATCAGCGGGGCGACCAGGAACAGCACCACGCCGGAAATGATCAACGCCCAGAAGCCGAAGGTGTAACCCTTCAGGGCCGATTCCACGGTCATGCCGCCTTCGCCGCTGACCACGCCGGCGAAGATGCCGGACATGTTGTTGCCGATGCCGGTGGACAGGAACCAGCCGCCCATGCCGAAGCCGACCAGGCGCACCGGGGCCAGCTTGGTCACCATCGACAGACCGATCGGCGACAGGCACAGCTCACCGATGGACTGGATGACGTAGACCATGAACAGCGTCCAGAACGGAATCTTGCCGTCCACGACCATGCTCGACAGCGCCACCATCAGCAGCGCGAACGCCGCACCGTTGAACAGCAGGCCCAGGCCGAACTTGCGCGGGATCGACGGATTGGCGCGGCCCAGCTTGATCCAGATCCAGGCAATGATCGGGGCCAGGGTGATGATCGCCACCGAGTTGACCGACTGGAACCAGGCGGTCGGGAATTCCCAGCCGCCCAGGTTGCGGTTGACGATGTTGTCGGCCAGGAAGGTGAACGAGCTGCCGGCCTGTTCGAAGAACATCCAGAACATCACGTTGAAGGTGAAGATGATCAGCATCGCGATCACACGGTCACGCTGGACCTTGCCTTCGCGGATGCCTTCGACCAGCAGCAGGATCGCCAGCGCGATGAACATCACACCCAGGATCCAGGCCAGCGCGGTGGCGCCGGTGGAGAGCAGGAAGAAGGCCACCGGGATCGCCACGATCGCGCCGATGAACACCATCACGATGCGGCCGTAGCCTTCGGCACCGGCCGGCGGGGCGCCAATGCCCTTCAGGCCGGCACGGCCGACGTAGAACCAGGCCAGGCTGATCAGCATGCCGATGCCCGAGGCGATGAAGACCATCTTGTAGGACGGCATCGCCTGCGTGCCGAACACGCGCTCGGCCAGGTACTGGGTCAGCACCGGGGCGATCATCGCGCCGATGTTGATGCCCATGTAGAAGATGGTGAAGCCCGAGTCGCGGCGCTCATCCTTCAGGCCGTACAGCTTGCCGACCATGGTCGAGATGTTGGGCTTGAACAGGCCGTTGCCGATGATGATCGTGGCCAGGCCCAGCTCGAAGATTTCCTTGTTGGGCATCGCGACCATGAACAGGCCGGCGGCCATGATCACCGCCCCGGTCAGGATGGAACGCTGGTAGCCCAGCACCCGGTCGGCGACGTAGCCACCGAAGATGGCGGCGGCGTAGACCAGCGCCAGGTAGGCGCCGTAGGTCCGGCTGGCCGCGGCCTGGCCGGCCGAATCACCGTCGAAGAACTGCGCGACGATGTACAGCACCAGGGCCCAGCGGATCCCGTAGAACGCGAAGCGTTCCCAGAATTCGGTCATGAACAGCATCCACAACGGGCGCGGATGGCCCAGCGTGGTCTTGAACTCCGGCAGCGCCGGATCGGGAACGGATTTCGCGGCGGCGTCTACGCTCATGCGGGATTCCTGGGTTCGGTGGAAGACATGCACGTCCGATGTGCGAAAGCAGCGCGGGAGAATCCCAGACCAACCACGTTCACGTCAAATACACGCTGATGTGTACCGCTGGCAGCATGGTCGCTGAACTTGCATCTGCAACTTCCGGCCAGAGACCGGCAGCGCAGCAACGGCGGGGCCTGCCGCACCCTACGGCGGATGGGGCAGGTAAATATGAATAGGCTTATTGCGGCCGATGCCCGATCAGGCGTCCGGCGGCATCGGGTCGTCGTTGCGGATGGTGGTGCGCACCTGGAACAGCTCCGGGAAGAAGGTCAGCTCCAGCGCCTGGCGCAGGAAGCCGACCCCGCTGGAGCCGCCGGTGCCGCGCTTGAACCCGATCACCCGCATCACCGTGCGCATGTGGCGGAAGCGCCACAGCTGGAAGGCGGTCTCCAGATCGACGAGGTCCTCGCACAGCGAATACTCCCGCCAGAAGCGGTCGGTATTCTGGTAGATCCGCTCGAACACCGGGTGCAGGGCGTCGTCGGCCACGTGCGGCTGCTGCCAGTCGCGGCCCTGGTAGCCGGCCGGGACCGGGTGGCCGAAGCGGGCCAGGTAGCGCAGGAACTCCTCATACAGGCTGGGGGCATCAAGCACCTCCTGCAGCTGGGCCTGGCCGGCCGGGTCGTGCGAGAACACCTGCAGCATCTGCGCGTTCTTGTTGCCCAGCAGGAATTCGATGTAACGGTACTGCAGCGACTGGAAGCCCGAGGACGGGCCCAGCACATCGCGGAAGCCCATGTACTCCGAAGGCGTCAGCGTTTCCAGCACCGACCACTGCTCGGTCAGCTGGCGCAGCACCTGCTTGCTGCGCGCCAGCACCTTGCGGCACTGCCAGACCTCGTCGCGCTGCAGGAACCCGATCGCCGCGCGCAGTTCGTGCGCCAGCAGTTTCAGCCACAGCTCGGAGGTCTGGTGCTGGATGATGAACAGCATTTCATCATGGTGCGGCGGGTTGGACAGCGGCTGCTGGGCCGACAGCAGCTGGTCCAGGCGCAGGTAGCCGCCGTAGGTCAGCCGCCCCTCCAGATCGGTGTGGATACCGGCTTCGAGATCGCGTTGGTTCTTGTCGACGGACATGGCAGGGACCGCTAAAGGGGCTGAAAGGGTAGCGCAGTGACCGGGTCGCCGCGCATCCGGCCGTCAGCGGCTCACCGCTCCGCCAGATCGGCCGAACCCACGATCCTGACGCCGGGCGTGGGCACCAACGCCGCCTCGACCAGCGCGGCGGCGATGTTCCCGGCCGGATTGATCCGCCAGGCGCGCGGCAGCACCGGGCCGAGCACGCCGAGCACCACGCTGGCCAGATGCTCGCCGGTACGCCGTTCGGCACGCTCACCGCCGATCAGCCCGGGCCGGACCAGGGTCAGCGAGGGGTAGCCCAGCGCCCGCAGGTCCTGCTCCAACCGTCCTTTGACCTGGTTGTAGAAGATCCGCGAGCTCGGGTCGGCGCCCATCGCCGAGTTCAATGCGAAGGCATGCGCACCGTGGGCACGCGCCAGCCGCGCCACGGCCAGCGGGAAATCATGGTCGACCCGTGCGAAGGCCTCCTTGCTGCCGGCCTGTTTGATCGTGGTGCCAAGCGCACAGATCACGGCATCCACCGCCCACCAGTCGGCCCCGGCCGGCAGTTGCGCGAAGTCCACCACCGGGTTGAGCAGCGCTGCATCCGTGGTCTTCAGCGCGCGGCGGGTCGGGGCGATCACCGCATCGCAACGCGGGTCATCCAGCAGTTGCCGCAGCACATGGCCCCCGACCAGTCCGGTCGCGCCTACCAGCATCACCTTCATCGCACGCTCCTGCGGTCAGATTGCCTACCATCGTGGCATATCGCGCATAGCGGGCCCCGCGTTCAAGCCGGCGTGCCGCGCGCCGATACTGTTGCCACCTCCCCTCGCCCCGGCGCACCTCGCCGGTCACTGCCAAGGACCTGCCGCATGACGGACCCGCACGACGCTTCCCCCCGCCCCGGCACCGCCGTCGGGCGGCTGCTGTCGCGGCGACAGAGCGTGGGCACCGGGGTGGAGACCGCCAGCGAGCCGGCGCCCGGGCCCAAAGGCGGCAGCAGCGCGATGCTGCAGCGGCTGTTCGCCGGCATCGATGCGCCCGAGCCGCTGCTGGCCGCGTTCGCCAATGGCATGTCCACCCTGCCCGGCGAGCTGGGCGACATGGGCCTGCGCCTGCAGTCGGCGCAGCGCAGCGCGGACTGGGTGAGCTATGGCCGCGCGATGCGCCAGCTGATCGACAAGTACATCCGCACCATCGAGCAGGAAACGCCCGACGGCCAGCCTGACAGCCTGCGCCTGCGCGAGCTGCTGCGGCACACCGTCGGGGTGACCGTGGCCAGCCTGCTGCAGAACATGCCCGAGCTGCGCGAGGAGCCGGTGCAGCTGGCCGGTGAACTGCGCCACTGGCATCCTGGCCAGCCGCTGCAGCCGATCGAACAGCGGCTGCGCGAGCTCTCGCACCAGATCGGCGTGCGCAGCGACGGCTGGCAGGAGCAGCAGGAGCTGCTGCTGAGTCTGTTCGATCTGCTGTTGGACAACATCAGCGAGCTGCTGGATGACAGCAGCTGGCTGCACGGCCAGGTCCACGCGGTGCGCTCACTGATTGGCGGCCCGCTGGATCGCGATTCGGTCGAACAGGCGCGCGCCAACCTGCGCGAGGTGATCTACAAGCAGGGGCTGCTCAAGCAGGGCATCGTCGAATCCAAGGCGGCGATGAAGAACGTCATGGGTGGCTTCATCGAGCGCCTGGACGGCATGGCGGTGAGCACCGGCGAGTACCACGACCGGATCAGCAGCTACGCGCTGGCCCTGAAGGAAGCGCGCAGCATCGCCGACCTCAACCAGCTGCTGCAGGATGTGCTGCAGGACACCGGGCGCGTGCAGGACCAGGCGCTGCAGGCGCGCGACCACCTGGGCAATGCACGCCGCGAAGTGGAACAGGCCGAACAGCGCATCGCCGAACTGGAGCAGGAGCTGCGCGAGGTGTCCGGCTTGATCCGTACCGACCCGCTGACTGGCGCGCTCAACCGGCGCGGTCTGGACGAGCTGCTGGAGCGCGAGCTGGCGCGCGCCGCACGCCACGGCCATCCACTGGCGCTGGCGCTGCTCGACCTGGACGATTTCCACCAGACCAACACCCTGCACGGCCATGCCGGTGGCGATGCGGTACTCCGCCACCTGGTGAGCGTCTGCCAGCTGCACCTGCGCAGCAGCGATGCCATCGCCCGGCTCGGTGGCGACGAGTTCGTCCTGCTGCTGCCGGAAACCCCGGCGGCCGACAGCATGTCCACCCTGCTGCGGCTGCAGCGCTCGTTGGCACAGCGGCCGCTGCCGCTGGACGAACAGCGCGTGCCGGTGCATTTCAGTGCCGGGCTGGCGCAGTGGCAGCCGGGCGAGCCGGCCGAGGCGCTGCTGCGGCGCGCCGATGCGTCGCTGTATGCGGCCAAGCGGGTCGGCAAGAACCGGGTACTGGCGGCCGAGCCGCCGCGCTGAGCCTGCGCCTGTGATATTCGGCGCAGCGGCGCGAATCATCCGGGTATGGACATGACACTGCCCGCCACCGACACCGATCTGCGCCCGCGCTTCGCCGCGCTGCTGGAGCAGCACCGCGGCATCGTGCTGAAGGTGGCGCGCGGCTATTGCCCGCAGCACGAGGACCGGCTCGATCTGGTCCAGGAGATCAGCGTGCAGGCCTGGGCGGCCTTCGAGGCGTTCGACCCGGCGCGGGCGCGTTTCTCGACCTGGCTGTACCGGGTGGCGCTCAACGTGGCGATCTCGCAATGGCGCCGGCAGCAGCATCGGCAGCGCCACCACGCCGCGCTGGACGACGACCTGCCCGCCGCCGACGAAAGCGCGCCGCCCGAGCAGCGTCACGCGCTGCACCAACTGGAGGTCGCCATCCACGCGCTGCCGCCGCTGGATCGTGCGCTGATGCTGCTGCACCTGGACGATCACGACCATCGGCAGATCGCCGAAGTGCTGGGCATCAGCGTCGCCAATGTCTCTACCCGCCTGCACCGCCTGCGCCAGCAGCTGCGCACGCGCCTGAACCCCACCGACTGAGAACCCCGCCATGCAACCGGATGACCTCAAGCAGCTGTGGAACAGCACCAGCCAGCACGCGGATGCGCAGGAGACCTTCGCGCTGGAGGCGTGGCGCAGCCATCGGCACCGGGCGGTGCAGCGCCAACTCGGGCTCTTCAGCCTCTGGCAGGGGCTGCAGCTGGTGGCCTGGCTGGCATTGGCGGTGTACTGCGGGAGCCAGTGGTGGCAGCAACCGCCGCTGGCGGTGATGCTCAGCGCGATGGCGCTGCACGCCTATTGCATCGCGGTGATCATCGCCAGCATCACCCGCCTGCATCGCCGCCGGCAGCTGGAGCCGACACACACGGTGGTGGAGCAATCGCAGCAGCTGGCCGCGCTTGCCCGGCACACCGCATTGACCGAGCTGCTGCTCGGCCTGCCGTGGTGCTGGCTGTGGCTGGCGGTGCCGGTCCTGGTGGCCTGGCAGGCCTGGGGGGTGGACCTGGGGGCCTTGGCCGCACCGTGGCTGCTGGCCTCGCTGGCGGCGGGGGCGCTGGCCATGCTGGCCGCGGTGCTCCTTGCCCGCCGCTGGGTGCAGCACGCACCGGCGTCGCCGTGGCTGCAGCGCGCAATCGACGCGCTGTCCGGGCGCCGGCTGGCCCGCGCCCGCGCCGAGCTGGACGCCCTGAGCGGCTGGACGCCGACCTGAACCGGCCGGCCGTCAGTGCGCGGGCTTGGACCCGCGCAGCTTCTGGAACCCGGTCACCGCTGCCAGCACCACCGCACCGATCACCACGCCGACGATCACGTTGCCCAGCGCATTGATCAACCAGCCCCAGCTGCCGTCACCGCCCATCTCCAGGATGGCGTGGTGCAGCGGTTCGATGCTGTGCACCAGAATGCCGCCGCCGACCAGGAACATCGCCGCGGTGCCGGCCACCGAGAGGAACTTCATCAGCCACGGTGCAGCCACCAGCAGGCCCCGGCCCACTGCGGCCAGCGCCGCGCCCTTGCGCGACAGGTACAGGCCCAGGTCGTCCAGCTTGACGATGCCGGCGACCAGACCGTAGACGAACACCGTCATCGCCAGGGCGATCACCACCAGCGCGCTGACCTGGTTGAGGAACGGTGCACTGGAGACCACGCCCAGCGACAGTACGATGATCTCCGCCGACAGAATGAAATCGGTGCGGATCGCGCCCTTCACCTTGTCCTTCTCCCACGCGACCATGTCCACCTTCTCGTCGGCCAGGGCCTTGGCCCGCTCGGCCTTGCGCTGCTCATCCTCGTCGCGCGAATGCAGGAAGCGGTGCGCCAGCTTCTCCACGCCCTCGTAGCAGAGGAACGCGCCGCCGATCATCATCAGCGGGGTGATCGCCCAGGGCAGCCAGGCGCTGATCGCCAGCGCGGCCGGCACCAGGATCGCCTTGTTGACCAGCGAGCCCTTGGCGACGGCCCAGACCACCGGTAGCTCGCGGTTGGCACTGACCCCGGTCACCTGCTGGGCGTTCAGCGCGAGGTCGTCGCCGAGCACGCCGGCGGTTTTCTTGGCCGCGACCTTGGTCAGCACCGACACATCGTCCAGCAGGGACGCAATGTCATCGAGCAACGCGAACAGACTGGCACCGGCCATGGTGGATCCAAAGGAGGAAGCGGGAGCGCCGATTCTGACCGATCCGACCCCTGTCGCGGTAGCCGGAGCGGATTCACCAGTCCACCACTGCGGCCCGGCCACACTGCCGGTGATCGTCGCCCCGGAGTCCTGCTTGAACACCACGCCCGTCCTTCCCGGTTCGCCGTCGCTGGTCAAGGGCATGAACCGCCGCAGCCAGATCCTGCGCCTGCTGTTGCGCTACCGTAATTCCGGCGTATTTTCCGGCATGAACCTGGACGCAGGCGCGGTCCACGATGTGCCACCGGAAGGCAACCCGGAACAGTTCGTCACCGACCTGGAATCGCTGGGGCCGACCTTCGTCAAGCTGGGCCAGATGCTCTCCACCCGCCCGGACATGGTGCCGGTGGAGTTCGCCACGGCCCTGGAGCGCATGCAGGAGAACGTTGCGCCGATCCCGGTCGAGCGCGTCGCGGCGATCATCGAAAAGGAACTGGGCGCGTCGGTGTCCAAGCTGTTTGCCAGCTTCGACCCGGTGCCACTGGGCTGCGCCTCGATCGCCCAGGTGCACCGCGCCGAGCTTCACGATGGCCGCCAGGTGGCGGTCAAGGTGCAGAAGCCGGAGGTCGCCGCCCAGCTGCGCTCGGATCTGGACGTGCTGCGCAGCTTTGCGCTGGCCGCCGACCATCTCACCCAGGTCGGACGCCGCGTGCGCCTGCGCGACTGGCTCAATGAATTCGCCAAGACCCTGATGCAGGAGCTGGACTACCAGGCCGAGGCCGAGAACCTGCAGCGCTTCGGCCAGCATCTCAAGCCGTTCAAGCCGCTGTGGGTGCCACAGCCGATCTGGGACTACTGCAGCCACCGCGTGCTGACCATGGAGCTGGCGCAGGGCGTGCGCGTGGACATGATCCCCGATGTGCGCCGTACCGAGCAGCCGATGGCTCCGCTCGCTGCCGCGCTGATCCGCGGCTATGTCGACCAAATCTTCGTGCATGGCGAGATCCACGCCGATCCGCATCCCGGCAATCTGCGCGTCACCCCGGCCGGTCGCCTGGCGATCTTCGACCTGGGCATGGTCGCGCACATGCCGCCGCGCCTGCGCGAGCGCCTGCTCAAACTGTTGTTCGCCGCGGTGGATGGGCGCGGTGAGGAAGTCGCCGATGAAATCATCGGCATCAGCACGCGGCTGGAGTTCTTCGACGAAGAACGCTATCTGCGCGAGACCGGGCAGATCATCGCGCGCTATGCCGCCAACAGCAGCTTCTCCGAAGGCCGCGTGGTGCTGGACCTGGTGCGCATTGCCACCGCCAGCGGCCTGCGCACCCCGCCGGAGCTGAGCCTGCTGGGCAAGGCACTGTTGAATCTGGAAACCGTGTGCCGGCTGCTGTCGCCGGACCTGGATACCCGGCGCATCGTGGAGAAACAGCTGCAGCACGTGATGCGCGCGCGCCTGAAGAAATCGCTGTCGGCCGCCAACCTCGCCAGCGAAGCGATGGAGATGCAGCAGTTGCTGCGCGACGGGCCACGCAAGATGACCGACATCCTCGCGCTGTTGGCCGAGAACCGCCTGCAGATGAAGGTCACCGGGCTGGAAGAATCCCGCCTGATGGAGAACCTGCAGAAGATCGCCAACCGCGTCTCTGCCGGCATCGTCACCGCGGCGCTGATACTGGCCGCCGCGATGATGATGAAGGTCGATACCGGATGGCATCTGTTCGGCTATCCCGCCATCGCGTTCACCTTGATGTTGATCGGTGTCTTCCTCGGATTGGGCATCATCCTCAGTGCGCTGATCTTCGATCGTCGAGCGCGCTCCAAGGAAGAACGCGGGCATCGTTGACGCGCTCACCACGCGCGTCACGCATTCAGACAACCGGTAAAACACACCGCGGAACGCGCGATGCAATGCAGCATCATGCGTACGTCTTCACGCCTGTTTTACGTCGCATCTCGCAATGCGATGCGTGAATACCGCTGTCGTTTTCAACAAACATTTCAGTCAGGTTCGTGCAGGCATGATCGGGTCATCGGCTTGTCATGCATGTGTGGTTGGGACAGCCGGTCGGATGGGACATACGTCGTCATGACGTCCATCACCACCTGTCTCCACTGCCAAAAGTGCTTATGCTCTGGATTCTGCTGCTGTCACTGTTGCTGCTCACCTGGCTGTTCCTCGCATCTGACAAGTGGGTGTGGTGGAAGGCAAGCCTGATGTCATTGCTGCTGCTGACCCTCAGTGCGTGGTGGTTGATCAACAAGTTGTCCGGTGATGGCCTCAATGCTGCCACCCTGTACCACTTTGGCGCGGACATGGAAGGCGCCGGCATCGCCGACTTCAAGCACTACATCGCCGGCTTCATCGCACTGGCGCTGGTCTCGCTCACCCCCTTGCTGCTGGCACGCCTGCGTCGCCGGCACCGCCCCGCACACGGCAAGGCAGTCTTCGCCGGCTTCCTGGCGATGTGGTTCGTCGCGATCGTGGTCAGCCCGCTGTACAGCGATGGCCAGCGCCTGTACCAGCAGATGCGCCCGGTCGACTACAGCATGGTCAAGGCCGAGTACCGCGTGCCGCAGCAGCCGCTGACCAAGCCGCGCAACATCGTGTGGATCTACGGCGAAAGCCTGGAGCGCACCTATCTCAATGAAACCACCTTCCCCGACCTGATGCCCAACATCAACCGGCTGGCCGCGCAGTCGCTGGACGTGCGTGGGCTGGTCTCGGCCGAAGGCGGTGGCTGGACCATCGCCGGCCTGGTCTCCTCGATGTGCGGCGTGCCGTTGACCACCGCCAAGGAAGATGAGAACAGCATGGGGCGCATGGGCAGCTTCCTGCCCGAAGCGGTCTGCCTGGGCGACTACCTCAAGCAGCAGGGCTACACCAACCACTATCTGGGCGGCGCCAACGGCCAGTTCGCGGGCAAGGGCCAGTTCCTGGCCACGCACGGCTTCGATACCGTCGATGATCTGGCCTGGTTCAAGAAGCAGAAGATCACGCGCGCGCATTTCTCGCCGTGGGGCGTGCATGATGACGTGCTGCTGGACAAGGCGTACGACCGCTTCGTGCAGCTCTCGCGCAAGGGCGAGCCGTTCATGCTCACCACGCTGACCATGGACACCCATCATCCCGCCGGTCACCTGCCCGTGGCCTGCAAAGGCACCCGTTACCAGAGCGAGCACGGCAACATCGGCATGCTCAACGCACTCAAGTGCACCGACGGGCTGATCGCCAAACTGGTCGATCGTATCCAGGCCAGTCCGTACGGCGAAGACACGTTGATCGTGATCGCCTCCGATCACCTGGCCATGCCCAACGATCTCAGCCACATCCTGGCCAAGCAGGATCGCGAGAATCTGTTGCTGTTCCTGGGCAAGGACATCGCTCCGCGCCAGCTGACCGCGCCGGCCGGCTCGACGCTGGACTCGGGCGCCACGCTGCTGAGCCTGATCGACCCGGCCATCGATTCGATCGGCTTCGGCCGCTCGCTGCTGCATCCGGAGCGTTCGGACAGTGCCAGCGCCGCGGTGTTCCGCGACAACGGCAAGGACTACCCGCGCTACCTCGCGTTCTCGCGCTCGCTGTGGCTGGGCGACAAGACCCGCCAGCTGCGCATCGATGACGACAACCAGGTGGTGATCGGCCTGCAGCACGTGCAGCCCCCAGTGCTGCTGGAGTACGACAAGCATTGGGATCTGAAGTCGGTGTATCTGGAGAACACGTCCAAGCAGTTCGATCTGGCCGACCCGTCCAATACCCTGGCCTACGTGGATCGCTGCACTGCGTTCGAGGATGGCTCGGCCGATGGCGACTGGTGCGCGATGCTGGTCAACCAGGACAAGGGCATCAAGCTCTTCCGTGATGACCAGCTGCGCGGTGGCGTGGCGGTGGATGGCCCGCTGGACCCGTTCAACGGCCCGCGCCCGAGCATCCGCCAGGCGCACATGATCACGCAGAAGGGCCGCCGCACCCGCGCCGGGCAGTACATGGTGCAGCTGGTGACCAAGCAGTCGCCGGACCGTGGCTTCTGGATCGAAGCCGTCTCCTCGCAGCGCAAGGTGGTGGTGGCCCAGCAGTGGGTGCAGCCCGATGCCGAAGGCCGCATCAACCTGAGCTTCGGCCTGGACCACGAGGTGGATGATCTGGAAGTGCGCGCCTGGTTGAACCACGCCGAGAAGCTGGCCGTGGATACCTTCGCGCTGGTGCCGTCGCGCCGCGGCAACCGCGGCTGATCCGGCCCTCCCGCCGGGCATGGGGGCGGTCCGTCGTTCGTATCGGGTCCGCTGTTCGTATCGGGTCCGCTGTTCGTATCGGGTCCGCTCTTCGTATCGGGTCCGCTCTTCGTATCGGGTCCGCTGTTCGTATCGAGTCCGCTGTCCGTATCGGTAGTGCCGGCCGCTGGCCGGCTCCCGGTTCTCTCTGCATCGTGCAGCTGCCGGCCAGCGGCCGGCACTACCTGGATCGCGGCACTACCCGGATCAGGACGCTGCCCGCCAACAGCCGGTACCTACCGGCCTTGTTATGCGTCGGGGTGCGGCGTTGCCGCTGGCTCACGTACCAGATGGATATCCGTCGGTGCGGACAACGCGATCCCGGCGGCGGCAAACTTCTGCAGCATCGTGAAATACAGCTCGCTGCGTGCGCCGTACACCGCACGCGGGCCCGAGACGTAGGCGAAACTGTTGATCGCGATCTGCCCATTGGCGATCGAATCGATGAACACCGACGGTGCCGGGTCACTCAGCACGCCCGGATGATCGGTGTATGCATCCAGCAGGATCTGCCGCAGCGCGGCCACGTCGGTGTTCAACGGCACGGAGAACTGGATCTGGATCCGGCCCTGCGCATTGCCCATCGTCATGTTGCGGATGGTCTTGGTGATCAGCTCGGAGTTGGGCACGATCAAGGTGGATTTGTCGCCGACCTGGATCTCGGTCGAACGCACGCTGATCCGCTTGATGTCCCCTTCCTGATCGCCCAGCTTGACCCAGTCGCCGATCTTGACCGGCCGCTCGGCCAGCAGGATCAGGCCCGAGACGAAGTTCTGGGTGATCGCCTGCAGGCCGAAGCCGATACCCACCGACAGCGCACTGACCACCAGGGCCAGCTTCTCGAAGCCGATGCCCAGCGCGGTCAGGCCCCACAGCACCGCGGCGATGATGCCGAGGTAGCGGGTGACGGTGCTGATCGAGTTGCGTGCACCGGCGTCCAGTTCGGTCTTGGGCAGGTAGGTGTCGCTCAGCCAGCGCTGGAACGCCTGCATCACCGCCCAGACCACCAGGAACACCAGCACCGCGTACATCACGCTGCTCGGCCTGAGCGTGGTCTCGCCGATCTTCAGCCCGCCGGACAGCGAATCCAATCCCCCGAGGAAGGCGTTGAGGTTGCCGAACGGTGCGGCCAGCGCCAGCAGGCCGAGCACGATCACGCCCACGCGCAGCACCGCCGAGAGCAGCACGCCGGCCTGCTCCACCCGCGATTCGCTGAGCCCGGTGGTCAATACGATGGTCTGCCCGGCACGGCTGCTGGGCGCGAGTGCCCAGGTGGCCAGGTCATCGGCGAACTTGAGCAGCAGCGAGACGGCCATCAGCACGACCGCGCCCCAGACCAGCTGCTGGGCCACGAACAGCGCGAAGTTGAGATAGCCCAGCAGCGTGGCGATCACCGCCGCTGCCACGGCGATGTGGCCGGCCAGGCGCGCGAGCACGATCCAGCCGCTGCGGCGGGGCGCGCCGCGTACCTTGCCATCGCCACCAGCGCGGGGATCGGCACGCGCTTGGGCTTCGGCAGCTTCAGCCGCCTGGCGGTTGTGCATGCGCGCCAGCGAAACCAGGATCGCGATGATCAACGCCATGTACGTGAGCGCGATCAGCCCATCCACGGCCACGGTGGTGACTTCGCTGGTACGTGCCGCGCGGTCCAGGGCGACCAGCATGATGCTCAGCCAGGTCAGGCCGGCCGCGCCCCAGGCGTACTTGCGCAGGCGCCAGGCCGCGCTGTCATCCAGCGACAGCAGCCGCCACGACGGCCGCTTGGGCACCAGCAGGCAGGCACTGAGCGCAGCGATGAAGGCGGCCACGAAGGTGGCCACTTCGAAGGTCTGGGCCACCGACTGCAGGCGCGGCGGGATCGCGCCGATCGCATCCAGTGACTCGACCAGTGCCACCGCCGCCAGGCCGGGCAGCAGGGTGCCGACCAGCAGCAGCCACACCGCCAGCCCGGAGCGACGCAGGCGGCCATCCGGTGCGCGCTCGGAGGCAGCGAAGCGCCGGCCCAGCGCGCGCAGCCACAGCCGCAGGGGGAAGAACATCACCAGGGCCACGCCCAAGCCGATCAGCGGCGCGGTCCAGCCGTGCCGGGCGATCGCCTTGCGCGCGGCGTCCACGCCCATGTGGTACAGGATCGCCAAGCGATCCACATCGCCCGGCACATCCTTGGCGAAGCTGCGCCACAGCGCCGGCGACAACGGCGAGGCGACCTTGCGGGTCAGCTGTTCGCTGAACTGGGTGACCCGCATCTTCTCGATCCGCTCGCCGAGCTGCCTGGCGTCCACCGAAAGCAGCTTGGCGCGGGCGATCTGCGCGTTGATATCGGCCTTCTGCTGGTTCAGCGCCTTGCGCTGCCGGCTGACCTCCGGTGGCTCGACGGTACCTTCGGCCACCTCGCCCAGCTGCGACAGGCGCGCGTCCACCTGCTTGAGCTGCGGGTCCAGTGCACTCTGCAGGCCGTCCGCATCGCGCTGGACGGCCAGCGCGCGGTCGGACAACGCCTTGAGGGTCTCGGTGGTGGCCGCGTCCTCCAGGTCGTCATTGATCGACCGGAAGGTTTTTTCGGCCTGGGCCAGCTGCTTGGCAGGGTCCGGATCCGGGTCGCCGGCCTGGGCCAGCGCGATCGGCGCGGCGCCGAGCCAGGCGAACAACAGCAGCCACGACAACGACCGCACCACAAACGAAGAATGACGAAGCGACACGCCAGCACCAACGGTTCGCGCGGACCACCGCGCCTGCCCGCGACTATAAACCGGGGCCCGTTCAGAACAGGTATGCGGCCCTCAGTACTTCAGGCGGAGCTCTTCGACCTGCGGCTGCAGGCGCGCGTACCAGTCCTGGAACTCTTCTTCGGTGATCTCCTCCGGCGCGTAGACCGCGATCTCGTCCCAGGCATGATCGGTCGGCAGCGGCTGCCGCGGCCCGGCACGCAGGGTATAGGTCACGCCCTCATGGTCGAGCACGTCGTCGGCGGTCTCCCGCTGCTGGCGGGCAAAGCCGGTTTCGCTCTTGAGCAGAATCACCTGGTACATCCGCATCTCCATCGCTGTTGAAAGAAGCGCTCATGGCGCCCCTGCCCAGCATAGCGCCGCCCACGCGGCCGGAGCATGACGCATCGACAACGCAGCGTTCTCGACGCCGTACTCGCCTCGGCTTCACCCCGCCGTGGCAGCAGGCCCGGCATCGTGGGATCGCATTCCCACCAGCCGTTGCCCATGACCACACATCCCGACCTGAAGACCGTTCCCGACCTCAAGCTGCCGCGTTACCTGGGCACCTGGTACGAGATCGCCCGCCTGCCCATGAAGCACGAGCCGGAGGGCTGCACCGATGTGTCCGCGCATTACAGCCTGAAGGACAACGGCCATGTCGCCGTGGTCAACCGCTGCCGCATGGGCAACGAGATCGAGGAAGCCGACGGTGAGGCCTGCCCGGTCGATAACGACACCGCGCGGCTGGAAGTCAGCTTCCTGCCCAAGGGCCTGCGCTGGCTGCCCTTCACCAAGGGCGACTACTGGGTGATCCAGATCGCGCCGGACTACAGTGTCTCGCTGGTCGGCAGCCCGGACCGCAAGTACCTGTGGCTGCTCTCACGTACCCCCACGCTCGATCGCACCACGCAGGAGCATTATCTGGCGCAGGCGCGGCTGCAGGGCTTCGACCTGTCCGAGCTGATCCAGACCCCGCACACCGGCCATCCCACCGCTTGAGGCTGCAATGGATCTGAAGAGCGGTTACCCGTTCTGGGCCGTGCGCAACGGCCTGATGCATGCGTTTCCACCGCTGGAAAACGATCTGAACTGCGAGGTGCTGGTGGTCGGTGGCGGTATCAGCGGTGCGCTGATCGCCGACGAGCTGTGCGCGCACGGCCATGACGTGGCGCTGATCGAACAGCGCGATATCGGCTGGGGCAGCACGGCGGCCAGCACCGCGCTGCTGCAGTATGAGATCGACACCCACCTGATCGACCTGGCCCAGCGCTACGGCGAGGAGGCTGCCGTACGGGCCTACCAGGCGTGTGCCGATGCCATTCCGGCCATCTGCGAGGTGGCCGCGCCGTTCCGCGATGTGGATTGCCATCGCATGGCCAGCCTCTACTACGCGAGCAAGCGCGGGCATCAGGCCGTACTGGCCGAAGAATGCGCGCTGCGTGCCAGGCACGGCTTCGACGTGCGCTGGCTGGACAGCGACGCCGTCGCGGACGAGTACGGCATCCGCGCGCCGGGGGCGATCCTCAGCGCGCTCGCCGCACGCATCGATCCGTACCGGCTGACCTACCGCCTGCTGATGCGGCTGCACAAGCGTGGCTGCGGGGTCTACGACCGCACCGTGCTCGACACGCTCACCCCCACCGCGCGTGGCGTCACCGCCACCACGCTGGGCGGCGCACGCATCCGGGCCCGGCATGTGGTGCTGGCCACCGGCTATGCCGGACAGCGCTGGTTGAAGCCCTCGGTGGCCCGCAACCGCAGCAGCTACGCCTTCATCACCGACCCGATCCACCCGGATCTGCTCGGTCCGCTGCGCGAAACGATGGCCTGGGAATCGGCGCGACCCTACCTCTACCTGCGCAGTACCGGCGACAACCGGCTGCTGATCGGCGGCGAAGACGACGCCATCGATCTCCCAGCGCGGCGCGACCGGCGTGTGGAGAGCAAGACCGGCAAGCTGCTCAAGAAGACCGCCAAACTGTTTCCGCACCTGCCGCTGCAGCCGGCCTTCTCCTGGGGCGGCACCTTCGCCGAGACCCACGATGGCCTGCCCTTCTTCGGTCAACACCCACAGTGGGGGCCGCGGGTGCTGTTCGCGATGGCCTACGGCGGCAACGGCATCACCTACTCCATGATCGGCGCCGGGCTGCTGCGGTCGCGGATCGAGCGCCGCCGGCATCCGCTGGCCGAGCTGTTCGGATTTGAGCGCCTGGGCTGAGTTCCCCTTGCAACGCACGCCATGACAGGCATCATTCAAACTACGGCTGCTAGCGTCAGCGCTGTCGGCCGTCCCGCCTGTCTGCTCCGGAGCCTCTCATGATCCGCCTGCTTCCCCTGCTGCTGTGCCTGTCCCTGCCCGGTGTGGCGCTGGCCCAGTCTGCCGCAGGCGCCACCGGCCCGCAGTCCTCCACCGGGCTGGACCTGAGCATCCCCGACGCGCCGCTGCAGTACCTGAGCGACCAGTCCCTGCGCGGCGATCCGCCGGGCACGTTCTACGGCGACCGCACCGGCCGGCGTTCCACCGACCGGGCCGCCAACGGCATCGCCCACGTGACCGACGACAAACTGCGGGTCAACGGCAGCGTCACCACCGGCATCGGTTACGCGAAGAATTTCGGCAACACCCATTACAACGCCGCCGAGCTCAACCTGAGCAAGAACTACACGTCCGACGAAGGCAATACGCGCAACGTCAACGTCAACATCCGGGTGAGCGAAGGCAAGGGCCCGGGCTTCTTCGGCCCGTACGGCTATGACGGTTTCGATGGCTACGGCGGCTACGGCCGTGGGCCCGGCTACTGGGATTACCCGGCGCGCTGGTAAGCGCTGCAGCGGTGGGGCACTCACGCGGACGGCCGGGGCAACCCGGCCGTTCGTGCATCCGTGCGCCGTGACGCGGGATCAGTCCCACCAGCCATCGCGCTTGCTGGCCAGTACGCGGCCATCGTGACCGCTCATGCGCACTTCCACGCGCTGGTTGCGGGCATTGCGTGCATCCAGCGTCCAGGTGGCGCCATCGCGCTCGAGCGACTCGATCTGCGTCAGCCCGGCCTTGCCGGCCAGCGCCAGGATCTGCCCGGCATCCAGCAGCGCGCGGCCATCGCGCGGGTCGAAGATCTCACCCTTGGTGTCATCGATGATCACTTCATCGACGGTGCCGTCCTTGCGGGTCACATCCGCCTCCCACACGCCATCATCGTGCTCCAGTTCGTGCACCTGGGTGTACCCGGCCGCGCTGAGCCTGGCCTGCACCTGGGCGGCGGACAGGTTGGCGGCGAAGGCCGGGGTGGCGAACAGGGCGGCGGCCAGGGTGGTAGCGGCAATCATCGTCTTCATGGGAATCCTTGAGGGGGCGCCGGTCCATTCCGGCACCGCCAGTCTGGCCACCACGCCTAACCGGACCATGAGGGGCACTGTTAGATACTGTTTAGACATCCCCGGTATACCGGTGGCCTGCCCTTTGCCCTGCGTGCCCGCATGTCCGCCCTGTCCCTGATGCTGCCCCTGCTGTTGACCCTGGCCCCGCAGGACCCGATGCGGGTGCTCGACGGTGGCAGCCGCCAGCAGGACAGCGTGCGCCAGGCGGTCCGGCAGGGCCGTTTCGTACCGCTGGAACAGGTGGTGGCCGATGCACTGCGGCGCTATCCCGGCAAGCTCATCGAAGTGGAGCTGGATGAGGACACCTACGAGGTCGAGATCCTCGGCCCGGACGGCGTGGTGATGGAGCTCGATTACGATGCGGCCACCGGCCGCCTGCTGAAAATGGAAAAAGACTGATGCGCGTGCTGCTTGCCGAAGATGACGCCTTGCTCGCCCGCCGCCTGCAGACGCTGCTGGAAGACGCCGGCTACGTGGTCATCCACAGTGCGGAGGGCCGGGACGCCGAGTACCAGGGCCAGATCGAGGACATCGCCGCGGCCGTGGTCGATCTGGGCCTGCCGGGCCTGGACGGGCTGAGCGTGATCGAGCGCTGGCGCCAGGCGGGCCGGGACTTCCCGGTGCTGGTACTGACCGCCCGCGCCCGCTGGCACGACAAGCTGGCCGGCTTCGATGCCGGTGCCGATGACTACCTGACCAAACCGTTCCAGCCCGAAGAGCTGCTGCTGCGCCTGCGTGCCCTGATCCGCCGCAGTGCCGGCCACGCGCATCCGCGCCTGCAGTGCGGTCCACTGGTGCTGGACGTCAATGCCGGCCGCTTCGAACTGGACGGTGCACCGCTGGCGCTCAGCGCGCAGGAGCACCGCATCCTCAGTTACTTCATGCATCACCCCGATACCGTGCTGAGCCGCGCGCGGCTGGGCGAGAACGTCTACGAGGACGGCTTCGATCCGGACTCCAACACGCTGGACGTGCTGATCGGGCGGATCCGCCGCAAGCTGGGCAGCGCGTTGATCCACACCCACCGCGGGCAGGGCTTCCGCCTCTCGGCGATGCCATGACCACCGGCTCGCTGCGCACCCGCCTGCTGGTGGCCGGTGGCCTGGGCCTGGTACTGGTCTCCGCGCTGGCCACCTGGTGGCTGGGCGCGATGTTCGAGCGCTCGGCACGCACCGCGATGGACGAGCGCCTGGGCAACGACCTGATCGCGGTGCTGGCACTGGCCGAGAGCGATGCCAACGGCCAGCTGCACTGGCGCGACACCCTGGCCGACGAGCGCTACCGGCGCGTGTTCTCCGGCGACTACTGGCAGGTGCTGGACGCGCAGGGCCGCCCGCTCGGGCAATCGCGCTCGCTGTGGGATGACGCGCTGGCCGCCCCGACCGCGCTGCAACCGGGGCCGGCGCAGGCCTTCGATGCCAGCGGCCCGTTGAAGCAATCACTGCGCGTGCTGGCCCAGCAGGTGACCCTGCCGCGCGCCGCCGCACCGGTGATCGTCATGGTCGCCACCGACCGCAGCCAGCTGGATGCCCAGGTTGCCAGTTTCCGGCAGCGCACCGCACTGGCCCTGGCCGTGCTGATCGCACTGTGGTTCGCTGTACTGGTCACCCAGGTGCATTACGGGCTGCGGCCGCTGGCCGAACTGGGCCGCATCGCCGGACAGGTCCGCAACGGCGAGAACGTGCGCTTCCCGCAGCAGGGCCTGGTCAAGGAAGTCGCGCCGCTGGCCGGCCAGCTCAACGCGCTGCTCGATCACCACCAGCGCATGGTGGTGCGCGCCCGCCGCAGCGCCGAAGACCTCGCGCATGCGCTGAAGACACCGCTGACCGTGCTCATCACCGAAGCCGAAGGGGATGGCAGCGACTGGCGCCAGACCCTGCGCAGCGAGACCGCGCGCATGCAGGCCAGCATCGATCGTTACCTCGCTGCAGGCCTGGGCGCGGACAGCCAGCAGCGCACGCCGGTGGCGCCGGTGGTGAGCGCGCTGTGCGGGCTGATGCAGCGCGTACATGCCGCGCGCGGGCTGCGTTTCACGTGCGACAGCGAGGATGCCGCCGTGTTCGCCGGTGCGCGCGAGGACCTGGAAGAGATGCTCGGCAACCTGCTCGACAATGCCGGCAAGTGGGCCGCGCAGGCGGTGCGGGTGGACGTGGCACGGGACAGCACGCAGCTACGCATCACCGTGGCCGATGATGGCCCGGGACTCCCGCCAGCGCAGCTGGAGCGCGTGCTGGAACGCGGCGTGCGGCTGGATGAGCGCGCGTCGGGCAGCGGGCTGGGATTGTCGATCGTGGCCGACATCGCCGAGAGCTACGGTGGCACGCTGGTCCTGGCCAATGACACGCCGGGGTTGCAGGCGACGGTGACGTTGCCGGCAGGCGGAGCAGCCACCGGGTAGAGCCGACCGTTGGTCGGCTGCCTTTCGCGAACACCCGAACGCGCCCAGGCGCGCGCCAGCCGACCAACGGTCGGCTCTACCGGGGCCGGCGGTTCAACGGGCCTGGTGCATCCACCAACAATCAATGGCATCCAGCACGATGTGGATGATCAGCCCGATCCCGAACAGGCGCGTCTTCTTTGGTACGCACAGCCCCGCATACACCGCGATCGCCGGGGCGGTGTGCAGTGGATGGAACCCGATGCTGCAGCGGTTCGGGGCGTAGATCGGATCGGCCAGCAGGTGGTCCAGATCGATGATCCAGCCCAGCAGCATCAGCACCCAGGCGGACAGGAAGCGCTTGCGCCAGAACATCCACGCCAGCAGCGCGGGGACGGCCGCATGCAGGAACAGATGAAAGATCGCGCGCGCGCTCATGCCGGTGTCGGGTGCCTTGCAAAGACCGCCGGGCAATGCCCGGCGTTACGGACAGCCGGGTGCGGCCCGAAGGCCGTCACCCGTCAACGCTGGCTTACGTCAGCGGCTCGTCGGACAGATAGGTATAGCCGGTCAGGCCGGCCTCCAGTGCCTCGGACAGTTCCTGCGCGCGCTCGGGCGACAGCTTCGCCGCCGCCACGCGCTCGGCATAGCTCGCCCGCAGATCGGCCAGGCTGTAGCCCACGTAGTCGAGCATCACATCGGTGGTGTCACCACGGCGCTGCTGGGTGATCGCATAGCCATCGGCATCGGCCAGCACTTCTACCGCATCCGTGTCGCCGAACAGATTGTGGATGTCGCCCAGGATTTCCTGGTACGCGCCCACCATGAAGAACGCGATGCGGTAGCTTTCGCCCGACTTCAGCGCATGCAACGGCAGCGAGGTGTCCAGGCTCTCGTTTTCGACATAGGTTTTGACCATGCCGTCCGAATCGCAGGTCATGTCCGCGATGATGCCGCGGCGCTCGGGCTGCTCGTTCAGGCGCTCGATCGGCACGATCGGGAACACCTGGTCGATCGCCCAGGCATCGGGAATCGATTCGAACACGCTGAAGTTGACGAAGTACTTGTCCACCAGGCGTTCGTTCAACTCGTCCAGCGCCGGGCGATGGCTCTTCTCGTCATAGCTCAGGCGGGCACGCACGGCATGGGCGATGGCGTAGAACAGGTCATCGATGCGGGCGCGCTGCGGCAGGTCGATCTGGCCCAGCGCATAGCTGGCAAGGCCTTCGGCATGGAAATGCTGCGCTTCCTGGAACAGCTCCACCGCCGGACGCTCATCGAGCTCGGCGTGGATTTCGCGCAGGTGGCGGATCGCCGCCGGCTCGTCGTCGTGCTGGTCCGGCACGCGGCCTTCCTGCGCCTCTTCCACTTCGGAGACGTTGGCGATCAGCACCGCGTGGTGCGCGGTCATTGCGCGGCCGCACTCGGTGACGATCCGCGGCGGGGTCAGGCCATGTTCTTCGCAGGCATTGGCCAGCGGCTGCACGATGTTGCTGGCGTAGGAGTTCAGGCCGTAGTTGATCGAGCAGAAGCTGCGCGAGCGGGTGCCTTCGTAATCCACGCCCAGGCCACCGCCCACGTCCACGTGGGTGATCTTCGCGCCCAGGCGCGACAGTTCCACGAAGTAGCGGGTGGCTTCGCGCATGCCGTTGGCGATGTCGCGCACGTTGGAGATCTGCGAGCCCATGTGGAAATGCAGCAGGCTCAGGCAGTCGGCATATTCGGTATCGCGCAGCGACTTCCACAGGTCCAGCAGCTGGCGCGGCGAGAGGCCGAACTTGGCTTTGTCGCCACCGCTGTTCTGCCACTTGCCCGCGCCCAGCGAGGCCAGGCGCATGCGCACGCCCAGGCCCGGCTTCACATCCAGCGCCTTGGATTCCTCCAGCACCAGCTTCAGCTCGGAGGGCTTCTCGATGACGATGAAGGTCTGCAGGCCCAGCTTGCGGCCGATCAGGGCCAGACGGATGTACTCGCGGTCCTTGTAGCCGTTGCAGACGATCAGGCCACCCGGGCGCGAGAGCGCCAGCACGGCCATCAGCTCGGGCTTGCTGCCCGCTTCCAGGCCGAAGCCCTCGCCGTGGTGGCTGGCCAGGGTGCCGGCCACGCCACGGTGCTGGTTGACCTTGATCGGGTACACGGCGGTGTAGCCGCCCGGGTACTCCCAATCGGCCTGGGCCTGCGCGAACGCGGCCTGCAGCTTGCCCAGGCGCTGGCCCAGGATGTCCGGGAAGCGCACCAGCAGCGGCAGCTTGGCGCCGGCCTCGCGGGCGGCGTCCACGATCTTGGGCAAGGACACCACCGGGCCGTCCTGGCCAGTCGGTCTCACCACCATGTGTCCTGCCTGATCCACGTCGAAGTAGCCATCCGCCCAATGCGGAATCGAGTAGGTCTTGCGGGCTTGGTCGAGGGACCAATCGGTCATTTCAGTGGGCCTGGTTGGTAAAAAAGGGGGTGCATGATAACGCCTATGTGGCGACAGCTCCGTTATCATGCGCGCCCGCGCCCGTGCTCAGGCTTGAAACCTGAACGGGCCAACCCGTCCGGACGTGGCTTGCGCCACGCGGCACCGCCGCCAGCCCGGCTCCACCACCCTTCCGAACAGGACTGCTCCTCCATGACTGACAACAACAACTGGTACATCGAACACTTCGAGCGCACCGGCTCGGCCATCGGCTACCGCCTGACCGGCAAGCTGGACGAAGTGCAGTCGCCGTTCCAGAAGATCGAGATCTTCGCGACCACCGACTGGGGCAACCTGATGACCATCGATGGCGCCATCATGTTGACCAGCAAGGACAACTTCTTCTATCACGAGATGATCAGCCACCCGGTGCTGTTCACCCACGCCGCGCCCAAGCGCGTGGTGATCATCGGCGGCGGCGACTGCGGCACCCTGCGCGAAGTGCTCAAGCACGAGGGCGTGGAGAGCGTGACCCAGTGCGACATCGATGAGCAGGTCACCGTGATGGCCCGCAAGCACTTCCCGGAGCTTTGCGATTCCAACGACGACCCGCGCGCCGAGCTGATGTTCGACGACGGCGTGGCCTACATGGCCAACTGCCCGGCCGGCAGCGTGGATGTGGTGATCGTGGATTCGACCGATCCGGTCGGCCCCGGCGAAGGCCTGTTCAACAAGGCGTTCTACGAGAGCTGCTTCAAGGCCCTGAAGGACGACGGCATCCTGGTGCAGCAGTCCGAGTCGCCGCTGATGCAGCTGGACCTGATCAACGAAATGCGCACCGAGATGGGCAAGGCCGGCTTCGGTTCGTTCAAGACCCTGCCGTTCCCGCAGCCGTGCTACCCGACCGGCTGGTGGAGCGTCACCCTGGCCCGCAAGGGCGAGAGCAGCTTCGACTTCCGCCAGGCCGATTCGGCTGGCAAGGCGTTCGAGACGCTGTACTACAACGCCGCGCTGCACACCGGCGTGCTGGTGACGCCGCCGTTCGTGGCGGCGGCCCTGAAGGGCTGATGCGTTAAGCGTCGGTGTCGATCGTTGCCGCGCTTCGCGCGGCCAGCCGACCAACGGTCGGCTCTACCGGTCGCCTTCGGCCCGGGTGTTGATCGGCCGGCCCCGGTTGGCCTTCGGGCCCTGCATTGGCCGTTCGGCCCCGGCAACGAAGGGGTAGGCACCGACCGTTGGTCGGTGCGCCGTGAGACCGGTTCATGCAGACAACAAAAGACCCGCGCTGGCAGCAGCGCGGGTTTTTTTCGTTTCCGGTAGTGCCGGCCGCTGGCCGGCAACCTCATGACCCCAGCAGTCAGATCGCCCAGATACCCGCAATCACCGCCACCACCAGGCCCCACTTGATCACCTGGTAGGCAACCACGCTGCGCTCGCGCAGCGCTTTGGCCTTCAGGCGCACCTTGTAGACGCTGCCGAAGGCCTTGTTGACGCCACCGGTCGGGTCACCCGGCAGGTTCGGCGAGGCACCACCAGCCAGCAGCGTGGAGGCCACCGCGCGGTTGAACAGGCCCGGCAGGCCGAAGCGCAGCGGACGCGCGATATCGCAGAACAGGATCACGCGGTCATCCGGCGTCTCGTTGTGCGCGTGGTGGATGTAGGTTTCATCGAACATCATCCACTCGCCATCGCGCCAGCTTTTCTTGATGCCGTCCACTTCGATGTAGCAGGCGTCATCGTTCGGCGTGGCCAGGCCCAGGTGCAGGCGCAGCGAGCCGGCAAAGGGATCGCGGTGCGGGCGCAGTTCGCTGCCCGAGGGCAGCTGGGCGAACATCGCCGCGCGCACGTCCGGCAGTGATTCCAGCAGCGCGGTGGTCTTCGGGCACAGCGCCTTGGCCGAGGGGTGCGAGGGGCCGTACCACTTCAGGTAGAAGCGCTTCCAGCCACGGCGGAAGAACGAATTGAAGCCCGCATCGTTGAACGTGCTGGAGGCAGCGATCTTGTCGGCATCGCGCAGGGCCAGCGCTTCGTCGCGGATCATCTGCCAGTTCTGGCGCAATGGCTCGAGCTGCGGGAATTCCTTGCCCGGGTCCAGGAAGGGCGTGGTTGGCACCTTCGAGAACGCGTACATGATCACGTTGATCGGCGCCATGAAGCTGGAGTGGTCCAGCAGCTGGCGCGACCAGCGCGCGCGCACCTTGCCGCGGTAATGGATGTACAGCACGCAGGCGATGAACAGCCCTGCCAGCACGATCTTGATCATCAGTCTTCCTCCGGCACAGCCGGACCCGAAATGGTGGGGGGATGCACGGAAGTGACCGGCACCGATACGGCGGCAGAGGGCGGGGACGTGCCGGAGAGGGGCGGCCGCCGATGTCGCGAACAACAGCATATGGTCCGCAGCGCCTGCGTCGCGGTCAAGCGCGGGCTGGGTGATGTTCAGCGCCGGGTGACCCATGCAACCGCCTGCTGCGTTGGACGCACGGCAGCGCTGCCTGCCCCGCACTCCCCCGGTGATCGCCAGCAACCCGCTGATATTGAACGGAATTATTCCAAACGATACAAGATTGTCCGCTTCAGCGTGACGAACTGTTCCACCCCGGGCGACGACATTTCTCCGACATCATCTGGATTCGTGTACTGACGAGTACTAAAATTAACGAAATCTTTAGTTCCCACCATAAGCAGCACCGGTACGCCTGACGCATTGCGCCGACCGCCGGGTCGCACAGACCCCTATGAACACAATCGTTGCCTCGTGTGTCGATGACACCGCCCCCGCCGAGCTGCTCAAGCGCGGCGAACGCCTCCTGGAACCCGACGTCTACCGGACCTGCCTCAACGGGCAGCCGGCCGTGGTCAAGGATTACACCCGTTACCGCGGCACCCCGCTGTCGCCGATCGCGCGCCTGCTGGTCCGCCGCGAAGCGCGCATCCTGCAGCGCCTGAGCGGCTGGAAGCACGCCCCTGCCCTGCTCGGCACCATCGGCGGCCTCGCGCTGGGCATGGAGTTCATTCCCGGCCAGACCCTCAGCGCGGCCCAGTCGGTCGGCATCGAGGTCTTCGAGCAGCTGCAGTTCGCGCTCACCCGCCTGCATGCCGCCGGCATCACCCACAACGATCTGCATGGCACCAACGTGATGGTCAGCGGGGGCGTGCCGGTGCTGGTGGATTTCACCTCGGCCTGGCGCAGCTCGCGCTGGCTGCCGGTGCACCCGGTCTCGCGCCAGTTGCGCCGCAGCGACATGAAGAATCTGCTGAAGATGCGCCAGCGCCTGACCGGCGAGCGCCCCAGCGCCTCCGAGGCGGCCCAGGTGGCCGACCCGCGCTGGGTGGCCGGCGTACGCGTGGCCTGGAAGCGCTTCTACCGCTGGTTCAAGGGCCACGCCTGACCGCGCTTGCCCATGCGCCCATGGGCAAGCCGGCGTGCGTTACAGCGCGTCGGCGTCCAGTTCACCGGTGCGGATGCGCACCACGCTGCCCAGGTCGTACACGAACACCTTGCCATCGCCGATCTTGCCGGTGCCGGCGGCCTTGACGATGGCTTCCACCACCTCCTCGACCTGGCTGTCGGTGACGGCCACCTCGATCTTCACCTTGGGCAGGAAATCGACCACGTATTCCGCCCCGCGGTAGAGCTCGGTGTGGCCTTTCTGCCGCCCGAAGCCCTTGACCTCGGTGACCGTGATCCCGGTGACGCCGCGCTCGGCCAGCGCTTCGCGCACGTCGTCGAGCTTGAACGGTTTGACCACCGCCATGACCATCTTCATCCGTCTGCACTCCTGTCTCTCAGGCTGCGAGGATAACGCCTGTCCGCCGGTGAACGCGATGCGCGCGGTCAGTGCCGCCGGCAGCGTGGCGGCTTATCCTTGGCGCATACCCCGCGGAGCCGCACCATGATCGACCTCAACCACCTCGATGACCTCGCCCGCCGCCTGAGCGACATGGTCCCCCCGGGCCTGCGCCAGTCGCGCGAAGAACTGCAGGCCACCTTCAAGACCGCGCTGCAGGCCGGGCTGGGCAAGCTGGACCTGGTCACCCGCGAGGAATTCGACGTGCAGCGCGCCGTGCTGCTGCGCACCCGCGAGAAGCTGGAGGCGCTGGAGAAGACGGTGGCCGAGCTGGAAGCACGTGGCGGATCGGCTGCGCCGCGCGAGTAAGCCGGGCTTGCGCTGACGCGCGTCAGGCGTCCTGCAGCACGAACCGCTCGATCGCCAGCGCCACGCCGTCCTCGGCGTTGGTGGCGGTCTCGAAGCGCGCGCTCTGCTTGACCGCCGGAATCGCGTTGCCCATGGCGACGCTGGTCCCGGCGAACTGCAGCATGGTCAGGTCGTTCTCCTGATCGCCCACCGCCATCACGTTGGCCCGGTCCACGCCCAGATGGGCGGCCAGCCTCTCCAGGCTTGGCCCCTTCCCTGCCCGGTCGTCGAACACCTCGAGGAAGAACGGCGCGCTCTTGAGCACCGCGAAGCGGTCGGTCAGTTCCGAGGGCAGGCGCTGGATCGCGGCATCCAGCACCGCGGGTTCGTCGATCATCATCAGTTTGATGAACTGCATGGCCGGGTCCATGTCCTCGACCCGGCGATACGACAGCGGCACGTTCGACAGGTGCGAATCGGCCACGGTGTAGTGGCTGATGTCCTGGTTGGGCGTGTACATGCGCCGGCCATCGAGCGCCTGGAAGTGGATACCGAGTTCGCGTGAGATCCGCTCACAGAACACGAAGTCCTCGAAACTCAGCGGAAACTCGACCACGCGCTGGCCGCTGCCGATGTTCTGCACCAGCGCGCCGTTGCAGGCGATGCAGTAATCCTGCTCGCCCTGGATACCCAGCTGCTGCAGGAACGGCGCCATGCCAGACACCGGTCGGCCGCTGGCCAGCACCACCTGCACGCCCTGCGCGCGGGCGCGGGCGATGGCGTGCATCACCCGGGGCGTGAGCGTGTGGGACGGATCAAGCAGGGTCCCGTCCATATCGACGGCGACCAGTTCGATCGGGCCGGAGCGGTGGTGCATATCCATGGTGTTCGACGGCGTGGCACGTGGGGGCATCCAGTCTAGCGGCAGTACCGGATACGGTGGCGGTGCTTGCCTACCCCGTGGCGCGGTGAACGCCTATGGAGTGGGTGCTCCGTTCACTGCCATTGTTCCCACCATGCCGCAGATCCCGGAAACAACCGCATGAGCCTCGCGCTGGTGCACAGCCGTGCCCGCGCCGGTGTGAAAGCCCCTGCCGTGCGCATCGAGGTGTTCCTCTCTGGTGGGCTGCCGCATACCCAGATCGTTGGGCTACCTGCGGCGGCCGTGCGGGAATCGCGCGACCGCGTGCGCGCCGCGCTGATCTGCGCGCGGTTCGAGTTTCCGCAGCGGCGGATCACCATCAACCTGGCTCCCGCCGATCTGCCCAAGGAAGGCGGCCGATTCGATCTGGCCATTGCGCTCGGCATCCTCGCCGCCAGTGGCCAGATCGATGCGCAATCCCTGGACAAGTACGAATTCCTGGGCGAGCTGGCCCTCACCGGCGAGCTGCGCGGTGTAGACGGTGTCCTGCCTGCCGCGATCGCAGCCGCCGGGGATGGCCGGAGCCTGATCGTGGCTGCGGCCAACAGTGAAGAGGCGGCGTTGGCCCAACATGCCGACGTACGCATCGCACGCACTCTGCTGGAAGTCTGCAGCGCCCTTGAAAGCGGCACGCTGCCACCGGCTGTGGCCGCCGCCACGGTGCCGGTCAGCATTCCCGACCTGCGCGATGTGCGCGGGCAGCTGCAGGCGCGCCGGGCGCTGGAAGTCGCGGCGGCCGGCGGGCACCACCTGCTGCTGCTCGGCACGCCGGGCTGCGGCAAGACGCTGCTCGCGTCGCGTCTGCCCGGCATCCTGCCCGCGGCCAGCGAGCTCGAGGCCCTGGAAGCGGCGACCATTGCCTCCTGCAGCGGACAGGGCATTGATGCGGGGCGCTGGCGGCAGCGGCCCTATAGAGCGCCGCACCATACCGCCAGCGCGGTGGCGCTGATCGGCGGCGGCTCGCATCCCAGGCCAGGCGAGATCTCGCTGGCACACAACGGGGTGTTGTTCCTGGACGAACTCCCGGAGTGGAGCCGGCACGCGCTCGAGGTCATGCGCGAGCCGATCGAATCCGGGGTCGCCGTGGTCAGCCGCGCGGCAAGGACGGAGCGCTTTCCCGCGCGGTTCCAGCTGGTTGCGGCGATGAACCCCTGCCCTTGCGGCTGGGCGGGGGATCGCAGTGGCCGCTGTCTCTGCAGCGAAGAGGTCATCCAGCGTTACCGGGGGCGGGTTTCCGGGCCCTTGATGGACCGCATCGACCTGCATGTGGAAGTGCCGCGGCTGGACCCGCGCGAGCTGCGCGATGACGCGCCGCTGGGCGAAGACAGCGCGAGTGTTCGCGCCCGGGTGGTGGCCGCGCGCGACGTGCAGCTGCTGCGCAGTGGGAAAGCCAACGCCCAACTACTGCCGTTCGAGCTGAGCGCGCATTGCCGGTTGTCGCGGGAGGATCAGCAGCTGTTGGAGGATGCTGTGGAACGGTTGCAGCTGTCGGCGCGCTCGATGCATCGCATCCTGCGGGTGGCGCGGACGTTGGCGGATCTGGGGCATGCCCAGAACATCGAGACCGCGCATGTGGCGGAGGCGATCGGGTATCGGCAGTTGGATCGGGGTGGGGGGACGTGATGCGGCACAAGCCGGCGGAGTCCGATCCGTCAGCTTGCCGGTAGCCGGCAAAGCCGTCAGGCGGCTAAGCGGCTAAGTGGCTAAGCGGCCACAAAATTCACATCGGGCCTGAATCTGTCACTGAGGGTACCGTCCACAATGTGCACGTTTCTGGTCGCCTTCAGGGCGAGATCAGGATCATGGGTGACCATGATGATCGTGGCGCCGCCAGCGTTGATCTCCTGCAGCAGCTCCATGACAGTTCCCGCCATTTCGCCGTCCAGATTGCCTGTCGGCTCATCCGCCAGCAGGAGCCGCGGGCGGCCAGCCAACGCTCGCGCGATGGCTGCGCGCTGCTGCTGTCCACCAGACAGTGCTCGTGGAAAGTGATGCATCCGGGAGCCGAGGCCGACACGCTGCAGTACGCGGATGATTCTTTCAGCGCGCTCTTTCACGCCGAGTCCGCGATACCTCAAGGGCACATCGACATTGTCGTAGAGTGTCAGATCAGGGATCAGATTAAAGCCCTGGAAGATGAAACCCACCTTTTCATTCCTGATCCGACTTCGATTGCCGTCACTGAGTCTGGACACATCCCGGCCATCGAGCGTGTACGTACCCGTCGTCACACCCTCCAAAAGACCAGCAATGTTGAGCAATGTGGACTTGCCAGAGCCCGAGGGACCGGTAACAGCGAGGAACTCCCCTTCGCCTACGTGAAGGTCAACCTCCCTCAAGGCATGCGTTCGCACATGTTCGACCTGAAAGACCTTGCTCAATCCCTGCATTCTCAACATCTTCCACCTCGCGCTTTAGGGAGACGCCTTTCAGGCGCCCTTAGATCAATTCAGAACGACCGGATCGCCTGAACAGGCGTGATCATCGATGCCTTCAGCGCCGGCGCAAGTACTGCGAACTGGCCGAGTATCCATAGCGCCGCGGCGCCAAGTGGCAAGTACATCGCGGGCAGCCGGGGCAATTCATAGAAGCGCATCAGCGCCAGATTCAGTCCGTAGGCAAGCACCAGGCCTGCGGCGACGCCGACGCTCACGATCATGAAATTTTCGATCTGGAAGTAGCGAAGCACGTCCCATCGTGTTGCTCCCAATGCGCGGCGGATCCCGATCTGCTTGCGGCGCTGCTCCACCCAGTAGCTCGCCAACCCGCCGATGCCGAGTGCAGTAGCACCGAGGAGCGCGGCGATGACGCCCGCCAGAAGTCCCATCATCACCGTTGCATCATGGAAGAACTCTGTACGGAGCTCAGTCAACGTTCGACTGGCGGATTGATCGAAGACCACATCAGGGGCGGCAGATGACACCACCCTTGCTACTTGGCCAAATACCCGCGGGAGATCGTCGGGCATTGCTCGAACGATGTAACGTCCTGCAAGGTATGGCCCAGGACTTGCTGGCACGAAGAGGGACCAATCATTTCCCAAGGCCTCGCCGCCGCCGGGTTGCGAGATGATGAGATGCTCGACGACGCCGATGACAGTGAATCGCGTATCCAACGCCCACAGGCTCCGCCCCACGGCGCTCTGGCCGGGCCAATAGCGCTCCGCCAATTGTTGGGTAATCAGCACGGGCGCATTCGAAGGGACGTACTGAGCAACAGGCGTGTACTCCGCCGGCTCTGGCATCCTGCCCGCGACAAGCCTCAAGCTCAACGCCTGGAGCGCAGCGGAGTCTCCCAGGTAGAAATCCAGCACGCCACCAGGTTGCTCCAGCTCCTCGTCGGTGCTCACGCCGGCCCGGATTCCCGGCTCTCCAAAAGGCACAGCGCTTATCACCCCCACCGACTCGACACCGGGAATCGCCCTGAGGGCACTCGTCACACGGGCATTGATGTCATTGGCGTTGTCCGAGCTGAAACCAGAGAGTTGAACGACACCAAGCGCAGACTCCTGGATCCCGCTGTCCAGATTCAGTGCCCGACGTCTTTCCATAAACATGAAGATTGCATTGCAGAGCACTGCGCATGCCAGTGCAATCTCCGCTGCTATCAGAAACGTGGCCAATCGATGCTTTCGCAGGGCGGCGACGATGATTCCCACTTGCATGATGGACTCCGCTATAGCAGCTTCAATTGGGCCACTGGCTGGATCGAGCTGGCCCGGTAGGCCGGAAGGGCACCGGCCAGCAAACTGCTCACCAAAGACAGGACAAACGTAGCGATGAACATGGTGACGTCCAGGCGTATCAGGTCTGCGTATGCCACCGGCTGGGTGCGAATCGCCCATAAGGCGAACAGAGTCAGAAGCAGGCCAGCGACCCCACCAATGATGCCAATGACCCCCGCCTCCACAAGGCACTGCGTAAACACCGCTGTCCTGCTCGCTCCCAACGCCCGCCGCAGTCCAATCTCTCCGCCATGCCTCATGAACTTGGCCAGCAACAGGCCCACGACATTCGCCAGGCAGATGATGAGAAATGCGAATGACAGAACGGCCTGAACCTTCACATCACTGGGTACGACGCGATTGAAGTCCAGCCACTCCATCAGCGATGGCATACGAGTGTTCTGGTCATGCGCAATACGACCCAGGCGCTTCTGCTCGCTGGCATAGTTGGCGAGATAGCGACGGTAGTTTGCGACCTTCTCCCGACTGCCAAGCTCCACCCATACACCGACCGCCACGCACGGTGACCCCTGCAGGACGCCGCTGCGCTCTGGGGCGGCCCAGCACGTAAAGGGCTGGAAGTCCCCTTCGTTTATCTCAAGGCTCGCTGACATCGGGAGAAGGACATCATCGGCTGCGCCATAGAATCCTGAGGTCTTGCCACCAGAGAAGCGCCCCCCTCGGATTTTGTAAAACAGGGGCGCAGGGCGCCATGGCTTGAGCACGCCTATCACTTGCAGCTTCGCATCTTTGACACTGAGGGTCTGACCGACGCTGTCACGACCTCCGAACAGTTGCCGATTCAGGCGATCGGATATGACAACTACCCGGCTGCGCCGCCTATCGTCCTCCTGCGTCCACGCTCGCCCGTACTGAATCGGCACCTCGAACATCGGGAAAAAGTCCGCTGTGGTCGAGGTCGAAGACACCATCAATGGAACGGTACCGGTCAGATCTGATCGTACTTTCACCGGGCTCGACACGACCATCGTCTGCCTGTCGGCCTGGCTGGACGACCACAGATCGTGGGCAGTCCGGTAATCCAGTACGTCGTACGGCTCGCGTCCTCTGGAAGCAGGGTTCACATCGACCTGAGGGTAGAAGATGCGGGCACTCTTTCCCGGAAGTGGATCGCCCGACAGCAGGCGCATGACGGTCAGCGTAGCCATGCAGGCACCAATACCGACGGCGATCGCCAGAACCATCAATCCGGTGACGACCTTGCTTCTCGCTGCGTTGCGCAGAGCGACCTTGACGTAGTAGAAAATCATCATGAAGCATTTCCGTGGTTCGCCACCAAGGTTCTCTGCCTTCCTGACGTCGCCCGCGGTTGGTCGGGGCTGAACACACTCGGTGAGGGCTGCTCCAGCGACCCAAGGTGGTGACATTCGTCGAAGAGGTCTCGGAACCGGCTGCCGCCATGCATGATCATCACTAGGGTTCCGCCTTCGGTCCATGCCATGATCTCTCGCATCGCGACGTCCTGAGCGCTGGTATCCAGGTTTGCGAGGGGCTCATCCAGCACATAAAGATCCGCTGCTTTGCTGAGCACCATGGCCAATGCGAGCTTCTGCTGCTGCCCGGCTGACAGCTGGTCGGGATAGGCCGTTAGGATTTCCGGACAGTCCAGGCTAAAGGACTGGAGCAGGCGCTGCTCGACGTCAAGCTGTCCAACCCTCAGCGGTGGAAATGCAAGTGGCAGCGTAGCGGCACTGATCCGGGAAGGAAGCGAAACGCCCCCCTGCGTCGGGTACAGGCATCTTGCCAGAATGTTGGCAAACGTTGTCTTCCCGGATCCGTTGTCGCCCGTGATCAGAACGCGGCGCCCGGCCTTCCAGGCCACCGATACATTCCGCAGCACGTCGGCCGCGTTGTAGGAGAAGCCAACATCCATGGCGATCACGCCGTCGCTGACGTCGAAATCAGGCGTCTCGTGACCATGAAGGAATTGGGTGATCCGATGAACGGTTGCGCCATGGCTCTGGAGCTCGGCCCAGTGCTTGAAGATCGCGATCAATGTCGTCGCGGCCCGCCAGAATGAATTCATGAAGGCAATGAATGAGCCGAACGTCATCTTTCTCTGAAGGACGAACAATGCGCCAACAAAGATCGAGCAGACATCCGACAGCACCATGGTCAGGTCACTGGCACCCTGCAGGGTGCGGACGGCCTTGAATCGCTTGTAGCCGGTATCAAGCAATACGCCCATACCGTTATCGAATTCCTTGACCGTCTTGTTCACAAGCCCAAAGCCGCAAACCATCTTGATGCTTCCAACGGCCTTGGTCAGCAGACCGAGCACGTCGGCTTCATTTTCCCGCTCGGTCGATGTCAGGTGGCGGATTCTGTTGCCGACAGACAAGCTCACGACCGTCGCCACGGGAATGATGACCACCAGCACGGCAAATGCTTGCCAGGAGATGAGGATCAATGCAGAGACCAGGGCCAGCAACATGGAGATCTTCGTCGCAAGCACTCGCACCAACGCAAGCATCGGAACCAACCCATCCTTTACATCCGCCCGTATGCGCGATACGTAGTGCCCGACCCCATTGCGGAGGAAACAACGGTAGTTTTCGGTGTAGAACGCTCCAAGCAGATCCGCACTGATTCGCCTCACGATCCTGTTATCCAGGCGTTGCTGCCACAACGAGGTGGCGTAGGCGCCAGCATTCAGGGATATGCCAAGCACCAGATAGCCGAGCACCAAAATAATCACCCTTTCAACTTCGCCGCTGGACGACGCATGATCAAGAATTGCCTTGATCAGCAAGGGGTGAATCAGGCCTTCGGCAGCGCCGATCAGCACACCTGCAGCAGTCACGCCGATGTATTCACGTCGATCGCCGCCCAACAGACAAGCGAAGTCTCTCACGCTAGTCTTGGCAGTGGAGGCAGCCTGCACTCCTTGTCCTCGGGCTGCGAATTTCATTGCGCGCTCCTCGCGATCACGCAGACGCTTGGACAGCGTGCGCACCGATGCGCTTCAGCAGTGGCCCGTCCATGACATCCAAGCAGAAGTCATCGCTATCAGGAGCACTGAGCCTCTGGACGGCGCGTATGACCCCGGCCATTCCAGTTGCATAATCACACGATATGCGGAAGAGGTTCTCTCCAGGCACCGCAGCCATGTCGTCGTCTCCGAAAACATAGAGATCGGTAAGGCCTTGGTAGGCACGCTGGGCCATTTCCAGATACTTGGGGTTGCCGGAGTACACGTGGGCATCAACCAGCGTGTCGATGAGGCCAGCCAAGCCATACATGAGGCCTGCGAAGCCGGCGTACTTTCTGTGCAGATCTAGTACGAGCTGATCCACCGTCTCCCAAAGTCCGTACCGGATGGCCACCTTGACGATGCCGGCGGTGCCTTGCTCAATGTAATGCTCATAAGTCGTGATCCCTGCCGGAGCAGCGGCAAATGTCGTCACCCCTGCCTCCAGCTCATGGCCATGAGCGAGGTCGTAGCACAGGGCAGCCTTGCCCAGAGTTCGCCAGCGCTGGTCTCCGGCGGCCTGTGACAGTCGAAGGAAGAAAAGAGCGATTCCGGATTGTCCATAGCCAAAGCCGATTCGGACGACTCCATCGTCTTCCCAATACAGCCCGTCGTTGCTCCGAAGCGCGGAGGACTCGAGCTGTGCCGCGAGCTCCAGGGCCAGGTCAAGATAGCGATGGTGACCAGAGACCACGTAGGCGGCCAAATCGGCCAAGCCCAGGCCTGCCATCCCGTAGTACAGGGAAGGATGTGTGATGTTCTGCGCACTCCTGTTGGCTTGGTCCACAAAGCTGAGGCCAATGGCGGCCTCTCCCATTGCCAGGTGCGCCCAACCGATCCCCGCGAGGCCGGTCAGGAATCCCGGCGCCGCATTCTGGCTGTTCAGGCTAGAGACCTCGGCGAGATGCCGATCCCATGCCGCTTGGGGCACCTCCACTCCGGCACGGATGAGCGCGTAGATCACCCCTGATGACCCAAAACCAAGGCTGCTACCGTTTGTCGCCAGCGCGAATGGATCGCACGGGAAGAGCGTGTGATTCGGGTCGAGGCGATAATTGACTTGGATGAAGGCGGCCAGCCTCTTCAGCACGCTGTCAGCGGGAAGGCGTCTACCAGCTCTGGAGGCATAGGGCTGGCGAATGCTCACCGGCTGCAGCAGCCGTTCCTCCGCCTCTTTCAGGCTGACCTTGCCTCGTGCGAGGTCACGGATGACCCCCATGACGGGCGTGTCCTCCCAGCCGATATCCCACACAATCTCAGGCAGCACTGTATCGAACAGATCATCTCTGATGTAGGCCATGGCGACGATCGGGAACATGGCGTACATCATGATGGCAGCCACGGCATAGTTGTCATCTTCGTAGCTGCTGATCCTTGCCCGGCTCTTAAGCTTGCTCCGGAAGCCAGGTGTGTGGATGTCCTCTGACTCTCCGAGCTCGGGTCGAAACGCGGCCTCAAGATCGATCAGGCGGACTGCCAGACTGTTCTTGGCAACAAGGATATTGGGAGGAGACAAGTCACCGATCACCATGCCCGCCCCATGAGCTAGATCAACTGCACGCATGATGTTGACGAAGATGTCCCTGTACATCGCGTAGAACGCATCACTATCCGCCAGCGTCGGGCGTACTTTCATCAGTGGAGAGAACTGCAGCATGACCTGACGCATGTCATGGGCATCGACGTACTCTTCGACCATGTAGAGGTTTTCCCAGTCCCAGAACGTATCGAGGACCGCTGGCGCGATACCCAAGGAACTCAGGATGCTCAGGTTCTCCATCTCGCGCTTGAGACGGGTAGTCGCATCCCCGCCGTTCTCGTAGAGCTCGACATGAGGACGCGCCTCCTTGATGACCACCTGTCGGCCGGTAGCGCGCTCGATCGACAGATAGACACCTCCCGTGTTGGAGAAGCCCAGCGCGCTTTCGACGAGATATCGTCCCCCATTGAGTGATCGGTCGTCAGTTTCATCCTCATCACTCGGGAACGGATCCTGAGCCCACGGCGGACTCTCGAAGTATGGGTTCCGGCGGTCAGGCATGTGCTCTCCCGATGGCCCCACTAGCATCGGTATCCGCTTACCCATGATGTCCAGGTGGCTCACCTGGATGATGCCGCCATAGCGGTAGTACAGGCAGCGGCTGTCCTTGTAGCGTCTGTCGGACAGAATGTAGGAGCCGGTCCGGGCGCCAAGCGCCTGGTAAAGCGCCTCGATCACCTGGATGAATTCGCCCTCCGTGTGCGGATAGACGGTGATGAACTTTCCGGACCCTCCCCGGGGCCATCGCTTGGATGTCATCATCCTCATCGTCCGGCAATCGTTCGCGAACTTGAACTGGACATCCTGCTCCAGCAACAGCGCCGCAGCGTCAGCCAGCATGGCGCGGCAATTGTCCTCGATCGCCGACAGGTGAATCTTCCACCCTTGGATGGGAAGAGAGCGCACCTGAGCATCGCCACCAGGCGTCACGTGCGACCAGACATTCTTCCGGCGAATTTCCCAACCACGCCCATGCGCTGCCAGTAGTGGTCGCACGATTGCGGCGAGCTCATCGCCCGGCGTGTAATGGTCGTAATCCGGCTCATAGAAGCGATCATCGCTATTGATGAACGTGATCTTGTCTACGTGCCGAAGTTCCCGCAGTGTCAGATTTTCAGATGCCATGGCGCGCGCTCCTTGAATGGGCTCGGCGCTTGACCCATGTATTGAGCCAAGCGGTGTCCAACACTGCTGCGGGAAGGACATCGGGCAGCGGTCCCCTCTCCGGCTGGATACGCCGGCTAGCGATCCTGAGACGCACGTCGCAGGTAGGACGCCGGGATGAGAGCTCCTCCTCTCACCTTGCCCACCGTCAGGCAGGATCTCCAGCTTGGACGCCGATCACTGAAGGTCTGAATCGTGGGTGCGTTCCACACCCACGATTATTCACATCAGTCACAGGCGGTGGTTAACGATCCACGCTCCCGGCGCCGCAGCAGGTGTGCGTCGAGCTACCCGAGCTGTTTCCCATCGTGCCGGCATTGGTGTCCAAGGCTAGGCGCTGCAGATTGAGTACGCGATTCATGAGATTTCTCCTTATTATGAAACGAAGAATCCGATCTGACTTGATTGTGTATCGAATCAGTCGGTGACACTGCGCACTGGCATTTCAGTTGCGCAGATAAATGGGCATTACGAAACAGCAACAACCGTAATGGACCGTGTAGCGCCGCGGACTGCGGATTGCGGTTGATTCTCCTACCGATAAACGTCCGCGAAGGGGCGAAGGCGTTGACGAATATTCAACGCCTTTCGTAGCCAGGCGAGTAGCCGGTCTTCTCCGCGTAATGAAGTAGGAAATGCCCTTGTAACGGCGTCCATGTGATCAGATCAACGCATAGCGCGCGCCTCGGTTATCCAGCAGAATGTCGACGTAGCTACGCGAGGCCTCCCGCACCATGCGCATCCATCAGATCGATCTCCCTGTGTCCGATGTCGCCGCCACCGTGGCGTACTTCCGCGATGAACTTCAGCTGCCGGTCGAGGGCTCAGCCGTGCGCATCGGCTGGAGCACCCTGAAGCTGCAACCCGCAGGATCGAACCCGGTCGGCGGTGTGCACCTGGCGTTCAACGTGCCCGCCAATCGCTTCGAGGCGGCCACCGACTGGCTCAAAGCACGCGCCACCCTGCAGCGCGATCTGAAAGGCCATGACCACTTCACGTTCGATGGCCGCTGGGATTCGGAATCGATCTATTTCACCGGGCCGGACGGCCTGATCCTGGAATTGATCGCGCGGCGACGCTTGCCTGCGGGCGAGTGCCAGGGCGGGTTCCACGGCAGCGAGATGACCTGCATCAGCGAGGTCGGCCTACCCGCTGAACACGTCGGTGAAGTGCAGGCAAACGCACAGAACGCCTTCGGGCTGGCGCCGCTGTCACAGCCCACGCCGCACTTCGCACCACTCGGCGATGACGAAGGCCTGTTGATCGTGGTCGATGCCACCCGCCGCTGGTTCCCCGAGCAGAAGGTGCTGCCGAATGCGCGCGGCATCCGCGTGGTGCTGCATGACGTGGTGCCGGGCGCGGTGGTCGAAGACGCAGCATTGGGCTGGCACCTGCGCTCGGCCTGAGCAGGCCCGGACGAACGAAGCCCCGCCGGAGCGGGGCTTCAGTTCGCACAACAGCCGGCTGGGCTCACTCTTCCTCGTCCTGCTGGCCGCCCTGCTGCTGGTTCTGGTTGCGCTGCTGCTGTTCCTGCTGCTGTTGCTGCTGCTGGCCGCGACCACTCTCCTGCTGCTCACCGCGCTGATTCGGGTTCTGCTGGTTCTGCTGAGCCATTTCGATTCTCCGGTTGCCGCGAACGGAATGTCGCGGTCCGGGCCATCCTCTGCAGCGCGAGGTTAACGACGTGTGGGGGTTTGCATACGAATTCGTCAACGTCTCCACGCCCGCCTTTTCAGCGAGTGCAGACCCCATGTCGCAGTAGGCGTTGACCCGCATATGAACGGTTCGAATGCCCTTATTCCGCTTCCCACAGAATGCCTCGTCGTGCGACTGAACAGGGCATCGCTGGGCCAACGTCTGCAGATGACGCGCAGATGACGATCACGGCATCACCGGCGGCACGTAGGTCAGCGTCATGCCGAGCAGCCACAGCAGGCCGAGCACCAGCGGGATGTGCACCAGCAGCTGGATGAAGGTGAAGCCGACGATGTCGCGCGCCTTCAGGCCGAGCACGCCCAGCAATGGCAGCATCCAGAACGGGTTGATCAGGTTCGGCAACGCCTCGGCCGCGTTGTAGACCTGTACTGCCCACCCCAGATGGGCCTTCAGTTCGTTGGCCGCCTGCATGACGTACGGCGCTTCGATGATCCACTTGCCGCCGCCGGAGGGCACGAAGAAGCCGAGCACGGCCGAGTACACGCCCATCACCAGCGCGAAGGTGTCGGTGGTGGCGATATGCACGAACAACGTGGAGAGACGATGGGCGAGCGTCTCATCGCCACTGCCGGTGGCGTGCGTGAGAATCATCGCGATGCCGCCGTAGAGCGGGAACTGGATCAGCACGCCGGTGGTGCTCGGTACGGCCTTGGCCACCGCGTTGAGGAAGCTGCGCGGGCGCCAGTGCAGCAGCAGGCCAAGCGAGATGAACAGGAAGTTGTAGGTGTTGAGGTTGGCGATGGCGGTCACCACCGGCTTGCTGGCGAACTCGCCGAACAGCCAGCCGAACGCGAGCAGCGAGAGCAGCACGGTGAGCAGCGGGCTGTACTCCAGCCACTCGCCGGGGCGGGTGCGCGGCGGCAGCGGCTCGGCTTCGGCGCGGGCGGCGCCTTCGAAGTCCTTGGCAGTGCGCGCGGAGGCGGCCCCGGGGGCGGTCAGCCAGGCGATCAGCAGCGAGACCAGGATCAGCGCGGCGGTCAGCGCGATCGACTGCCACAGGAAGATGGTTTCGGTGAAGGGCAGCACGCCGGTGATCTCGACCAGGCCGGGCGGCATGCTGGCCGGGTTGGCCTGCAGCTGGGCGGCCGAGGAGCTCAGGCCCATCGCCCAGACCGCGCCAAGGCCGAGATACGCCGAGGCACCGGCGGCGCGGTAGTCCATGTGGAGTGCTTCGCGGCGGGCCAGCGCGCGGACCAGCAAGCCGCCGAACACCAGCGAAAAGCCCCAGCTGAGCAGCGAGGCGAGCATGCTGATCAGACCGACGTAGACCACCGCGCCACGGCCGGTCTTGGGGACGCGGGCCAGCAGATCGATGAAACGCGCGACGATCGGCGCGGTGGCGACGGCGTAGCCGCCGATGACCACGAAGGCCATCTGCATGGTGAAGGGGATCAGGCTCCAGAAGCCCTCGCCGAATGCCGTGGCGGTGGCCTGCGGGGTGGCGCCGAAGCCCATCGCGGCGGCGGCGACGATGACCACGCCGAGCACCGCGAACACGTACGCATCAGGGAACCACTTTTCCGCCCAGGCGGCTGAGCGCAAGGCCGCGCGCGCCATCCAGCCGTCCTGCACCACCGTCGACGTGTTCATTGCCCCGCCCTCCCCGATCATTCGATGGGAGGGATTCTGGGCGCTGGCCACGGCGCTGTCAGTCGCCTAATGGTCGTAGTGCGCGTTACCGGTAGCACCCGACCGTTGGTCGGGTGGACCCCTCAGCGCAGTGCCAGCGACACCGCGATGCCGGCGAACAGCGCCGCTCCGACCCAGTTGTTGTGCAGGAAGGCCTTGAAGCACGGGTCACGCTCGCGCTTGCGGGCGATCCAGAACTCGTAGGCGATCAGCCCGGCGGCCACCCCAACGCCCAGGCCGTAATAGAACCCCAGCCCGGCGCGCAGGCCGACCAGCACCATCGTGCCCAGGAACAGCGCATAGAGGATGCCCTGGATGACCAGGTCCAGATCGCCGAACAGGATCGCGGTGGAATGCGAGCCCATTTTCAGGTCGTCATCGCGGTCGACCATGGCGTACCAGGTGTCATACGCGGTGGACCACAGGATGTTGGCGCCGTACAGCAGCCAGCCGATCACCGGCACCTCGCCCTGCACCGCGGCGAAGGCCATCGGGATGCCCCAGCCGAAGGCCATGCCCAGGTAAACCTGCGGCAGGTGGGTGTAGCGCTTCAGGTAGGGGTAGCTGGCGGCCAGGAACACGCCGATGAAGCTCATGCCGATGGTGAGCCAGTTCAGGGTCAACACCAGCGCGAAGGCGACGATCATCAGCCCGGCGAACAGGGCCAGCGCCTCGCGGCCGGAGACGGCGCCGCTGGCCAGCGGGCGGTCCTTGGTGCGCTTGACGTGCGGGTCCAGCCAGCGGTCGGCGTAATCGTTGATCACGCAGCCGGCCGAGCGGGTCAGCCAGACGCCGGCGGTGAACACGAACAGCGTCCACAGCGGCGGCAGCCCGCCGGAGGCCAGCCACAGCGCCCACCAGGTGGGCCAGAGCAGCAGCAGGGTGCCGATCGGGCGGTCGGCGCGCATCAACTTCCAGTAGTGCCGCCAGCGCGACGGGGGCGCCGCCTCGGGCGCTTCAAAACGTTCGTAAGCCATCGGTAAAGGATACCGCCTGGGCTGGCCGGGCGCGCCGTCGCCCAGTGCATCGATGCAGGGGGCAGACCTGCGCGGCGTTTACGGATAGAATGCTCCTCCCGCGCCGCTTTGGCGGTCCGTGGCCCCATCAGGCGGCCCGGCGGGATGCAGGATACAACGCGCTCGTAGCTCAGCCGGATAGAGTAGTGGCTTCCGAAGCCATTGGTCGGGGGTTCGAATCCCTCCGGGCGCACCATCCTTGCCACTTCCCCGTGTTCATTGCTTTACCTGCGCTGACCGCGCCCAGGCTGGGCCGCGCCATCGTCTGGCCGACCGGGTCAATGCGCGGACGGGATGGCCGGTACGCACCGGTACCGGCCATTCGACGTCAGGCTTCCTCAGTACGTCCCATCAAACGCAAGGATCGGCTTGCGCTGCTTCCACAGCCCGGCGGTGAAATCCGGGAATTCCAACGTCTGGAAACTGTTGGCGATCGACTGCTCGGACAGCGGCGTGATCGCGCTCCAGGTGACCGCGTCGTAGATGTCGATCGGCATCGGTGCCCGGGCCTTGAGCGCCTCCACGAAGGCATGGATGACGAACCAGTCCATGCCACCGTGGCCGGCGCTGGCGGCGGTGTCGGCGTGCTGCTTCCACAGCGGGTGCTCGTACTGATCCTGGTAGGCCTGGAACGGTTCCCACTTGTGCGGCGGGCTGCGACCTTCGATATGGATGGACTGGTTCACGTCCATCCACAGGCCCTTGGTGCCCTGCACACGGAACCCCATCGAGTACGGCCGCGGCAGCGAGGTGTCGTGCTGCAGCAGGATGGTCTCGCCGTTTTCGCAGGCCAGCGTGGTGGTGACGATGTCGCCCAGCTTGAAGTTCACCTTGGTGCTGGGGTGGGTGGTGCCGCCGCTCTTGGCCACGGTGTACTCATGCAGACCGCGCGCCTTGCTGGCGAAGGCGTTGATATGGGTGAAGCGGTTGCCGCGGTTGATGCCGGTGTACATCGCACACGGGCCAATGCCGTGGCTGGGGTACAGCTCACCGTTGCGCTGCACCGAATGTTCGGTGCGCCAGCGCGCCTCGGACCAGCCCTTGGCACCGAATTCCACGCCGCTGTCATAGGGCTGGCTGGGATCGCCGGAGTTGAACTTCACGCCCCGCAGGTCGTGCTGGTAGCCGCCCTGCAGATGCACGAGCTCGCCGAACAGGCCTTGCCGCACCATCTGCAGCGCGGCCATCACGTCGCGGCGATAGCAGACGTTTTCCAGCAGCATGTAGGGGGTGCCGGTGGACAGCTGGGTCTTGAGCACATCCCAGTGGTCCTGCAGGGTGATGCCGGCGACCACTTCGCAGCCCACCGCGACCTTGGCCTGCATGGCCGCGATCGCCATCGGCGCGTGGTATTCCCACGGCGTGGCGATGACCACCCCGTCCAGCCCGCGCTGCTCGATCAGCCGCTTCCACGCGTTGACATCGCCATCCTGGCCATAGGCCTTGGGCGCCGGCTTGCCGGCCTTGGCGACCATGTCCATGCCGCGCTTGAGCATGATCGGCTCGATGTCGCACAGGGCGACCACCTCCACGTCATCGCGGCGGACCAGTTCTTTCAGCAGCACCTGGCCGCGCATGCCGGTGCCGATCAGGCCCAGCCGCACCTTGCGTGCGCGGGCCCAGGCGGGTGTGTTCGGCAGCAGGCTGCTGGCGGCGACGGCCGCGCTGGCGGCGATGAATTCTCTGCGTTTCATGGACAGTACCTCATGTGAAGATCGCGCCGGCCGGGACCGGCGCGAGGGATGCATCAGAATTTGTAGCCCACGGTCAGACTGTAGCCGCGACCGAAGATGGTGGCGTAATCGCTGGAGTCGCCCAGGAAGCTGTTCGGGTCATAGAACGGCAGGCGGTCGAACAGGTTCTTGATGGTGAAGCCTACGTTCCAGTGGTCATCCGGGCGCCAGGCCACGCTCAGGTTGGTGGTCCACCACGACGGGGCGCCATCGCACTTGCTCTGCTCCACCGGCAGGTAGCCGGCGGTGCAGGTCTGCGGGTTGTTGTCTTCCTCGTCGATCTGCTGCAGCGCCCACTTGGTGCCGCCCACGTAATTGACGAAGACGCTGGTGGTGACCTGCTTGTAGCTCCAGTCCGCGTTCAACGTGGCGCGCAGGCGCGGGTTGTTGTAATAGCCGACCAGGTCGCCGTAGTACCAGCCGCTTTCGTCATCCACGTAGGAACGGTTGCGGTTGGCGATGGTGGCAGCCACGCCGATGTTGAGGTTGCCCCATTCGCCCAGCGAGAAGCGGCTGCGCGCGTCGATGTCGAAGCCGTCGATCAGGGTCTTGCCACGGTTCTTGTATTGGCCCACCACGCTGGCCACGTTGCCGACGCTGTAACCGGGCAGCGTGCCGGGGCACGCGACGCCGCTGGCCGGATCGGCGCACATCGCCGCCAGCGCCGCCAGGTTGGCGCGGTCGCTGTCGGTGATCGGCGAGCGGGTGGAGGAGATGATGTCTTCATCGCGGGTGAAATCCGGGGCGACGATTTCGTTGCTGCGGTAGATGAACCAGTAATCGGCCGATACCGAGAGCCACTGGGTCGGCTCGTAGACGAAGCCCAGCGTGGTGATCTTGGCCTTCTCCGGCTTCAGGTCCGGGTTCGGCTGGGTCATGCGCGCCACGGTGCGGCTGCAATCGGTGTTGAGCAGGGTCTTGCCCAGGTCGACATCGCCACCGCGCTGTGACCGCAACAGCAGGTTGGCGATCGCGTTGGTTTCGTTGCAGCGCACCTCGTCGCGGTAACCGCCCAGCTGGGCGAACACGCCGCCGTTGCCGGACTCGGCCAGGCTGGGCGCGCGGAAGCCGGTGGAGTAGGTACCGCGCAGCATCAGCTGGTCGAACATCTGGTACTTCAGGCCGATCTTCGGGGCCAGGTTGGCGCTGAAGTCCGGGTACTTGTCCACGCGCAGCGCGGCGTCCAGTTCCAGCTTCTCGGTGAGCGGCGCCACCGTCTCGGCGAACAGCGCATAGGTGTTGCGCTTGCCGTCGAACCACGAACCACCCTGCTGGGTGATCAGGCCGTTGGCCGCATCCGGGTTGCCCGGCGTGTAGAAGGTTTCGCGGCTGGCGTTGAAGCCGAAGGCCGCACGCACCTCGCCGGCCGGCATCTGGAACAGCGGGCCCTCGATCTTGCCATCCAGCGTATGCAGGCGCGTCCAGGACTGGATGTCGAAGGTCGGGAATGCTTCGCGGATCAGCGCGGCGTTGGCCTCGCTGATCTCGCCGAACTTGTAGGCCGGGTGGTCGGAGATGATGACGCGGCCGGTACCCGGATCGACGGAGTACGGGCCGAAGGCCTTTTCGAAGCCGGCCAGATTCACGTTGGTGGTCTGGTAGGTGACCGAGTGGCTGCCGGCGGTGGCGAAGGCGGTTTCCCAGTTCCAGTCGCCGATGTCACCGCGCAGCCCGGCCACCACGCGGTAGCTCTGGTCGGTGTTGCGCTGGCCGAAGTGGTTGGCGCCCACGTCCTGCAGCAGGTACTGCAGGCCGACCACGCCGCCCATCAGTGCCTTCAGCTCGGGCGAAGCGTGGTTGTACTCGTTGTTCGGGCCCAGGTACGGATACAGGAACTGGTTGACGGTGGTGCCGGTGTTGCGCGAGAACCAGCTGGTCGGGTTGCCGGTGGTGGTGCCATAGGCGCGCGGCGTGCCACCGTTGGCGGTCAGGTCGATGTCGGTGTAGGTCGCCTCGGCGAAGGCTTCGGTGCTGTCGCCGATCAGGAAGTGCGCATTGACGTAGGCGGTGTTGCGCTCGGACTTGGCGCCGGCGTCGATCTCGTTGTTCATCCACGTCTCCCAGATACACCGCGGGCCGGCCGCTTCGCTGGTGAGCACGTTGTTGCAGCCCGGCGCGGCTTCCTGCACGCGGCGGCCGGTGACCGGGTCGAAGGCGAAGTAGCTGCCGGGGTTGAACTCACCCGGCTTGCTGCCGGTACCCAGGCGCAGGTTGGGCAGGTAGTTCGGGTTGTTGACGTAGTACTGGTCGGGGCGCTTGTCGTAGAAATCGCTCAGCGGGATCGCGTCGCGCCGGTACAGGTTCACCGAGGCGTAGACGTTGTAGCGGTCTTCATCGAGGTCGCCGAAACCGGCGGTGATGCTCCCCTGGTGCTCGCCATAGGAGCTGATCCGCGAGGATTTGTCGGTGGTGAGATTGATCTCCGCACCCTGGTAGGAGCGCTTGGTGATCACGTTGATCACGCCGGCCACCGCGTCGGTGCCGTACACCGCCGAGGCACCGTCGGTCAGCACTTCCATGCGTTCGATCGCCGCGGCGGGGATCGCATCGATGTTGACGAACTGTGTCTGGAAGCCGGCCGGCGCGCCGTAGTAGGACAGCCGGCGGCCATTGAGCAGCACCAGCGTGCCCTGCGCGCCGAGGCCACGCAGGTTGGCCTGCGAGGCGCCGTCGGAGCCGGTGAACAGTGAGCGGGCGTCCTGCTGGCCCGGCCGCGCGGCGGGCAGGTTGTCGAGCACCTGCAACAGCGTGCGCGCGCCCATGTTCTCGATGTCCTGCTTGCTGATCACCTGCACCGGCGAGGCGGTTTCCACATCGCTGCGGCGGATGTTGGAGCCGGTTACTTCGATGCGCGACAGCTCGGTGGCTTTGGTATCGGGCGCTGCGTCCTGGGCGCTGGCACTGCCGACCACCGCAACGGCCAGGCCGAGTGCGATGGACAAGGGGGTGGCGGTGATGCGGCGATGGCGATGGCGTTCGGTCAACATCTTGGGCTCCTTGTTCGATCCGCAGCGTGGGGCTGGCGGTGGATGGGTGTGTTCGGGCAAACGTCCCCCGTGCCGCGGCCAGAGGGCCGCAGACGGGAAACGGGAGAGAGCTGTTTTTCTGAAAGCGTGTTTCTTCGGTTACGGCGACACGATGCTGGCGGTATCGCCCTCCTGTCCGATCAGGGCGGCATTGGCCCAGTTGCCACAGACCTGCGCGGGGTGATCGCCCTGCGCCCCGAGCGTGCGCAGGCTCAGCCGCTGCAGGCCGCGCACGTCCAGCTCCGGTTTGACCACGCCGGGTGCGTTGACCAGGCCGCTGTCGTACAGCAGCCGACCGTCACCCCACACCTGGAACTGCATGCCGCCGGCCGTGCGGCACTGATCATCGATGCCCAGGTCGGCGCGCAGCAGGCGCCAGCTGCCGTTGAGGTCCAGGTCGATCCGGCTGCTGGCGTTGACGCCCAGGCCGCGGCGGAAATGCAGGCCGTTCATGCGCATTTCCGCCTGCCCACCGAAGGCGTGGTCGGTGGCGACGCTGGCCTGCAACGGTGCCGGCAGCGGCAGCGCAGACAGGTACAGCTGCTGCGCCGGGCCGTCCGGCTGCGGATGCTCCAGCACGTGGAAGGTGGACAGCACGATCGGGCCGACATCGCGCGGCTGCAGCGCATCCACCGCACGTGCCACGCTGCCCTGCGCAGCCGTCACCATTGGATCGGCACCACTGGCGCCATCACCTTCCGGGTTCTGCGTGCTCAGCACGCGGAAGCGCAGCAGGCGGCCGGCATGGGCGGGGAAGTCGATCTGCTGCATCCCCTGCTGCAGGGTCAGACGACCGCGCTTGATCGGCTCACCCCACTCGCCGTTGCTGTCGGCCATGTAGATTTCGTAGTCGCGGATCTGGCCGTTCTTCCAGTGCTGGTCGTTGCGCGGCGCCAGTTCGATGCCGTCGATCAGCTTGCGTTCGCCGAAGCCGAGCACCCATTCGTGCGCGCCGGTCTTGACCGCCTGGTTGCGCACGGTGCGGAACCACGTCGCCGGATCGTCGTCGAACGCCTTCTCCATCTCATAGCCCTGCTCCTCGGCCGGGCGGTTCACCACCAGCAGGCTGTCCGACGGCAGCGCGCGGCCCAGTTCCGGTGCGGCCGGGAAGGCATCGTCGGCCGGCGCGGCGACAACCGGCAGGTCCAGCTGGAGTGCGAGTGGCTGGCGGATGTCGGTCGGCGCGGTGCGTACGTGCAGGGTGCCGCGGCGTTCGGCCGCGTCGAAGTACCAGCCTTCGTTGGCGCCCTGCCATGCTGCCTGGTCGGCCAGCATCGGCAGCGCACGGCCGTCCAGCGTCACTGCGGCGGGGCGCTGGCGGCTGAGCACGCGCAGCGCATAGCGCCGCTGCGGCAGCTGGCCGGCGTACCTGCCCTGCACCGGATCGATGCGCACCTGCACCGGGCCCGTGCCCTGCGCCGGGGCCTGCACCGTGATCGCCTGCGTGCTCGATTCGCCCTTCTCATGGCGGCGGGTGGCGCCATCGTCTTCGTACAGCGTGTACTGCGAGGCGCCCTGCGGGTACAGGTCGAAGGTCACTTCATCGAGCGGTTTTTCGCCGTCGTAGAGCATCGCCGGGTACATCGGGATGATCGCGCCGGCGCGCACGAACACCGGGATCGTGGCCAGGTCGACCGGGCGGTCCAGCGAACGTCCCTCGGCCCCGGCCTGCAGCTGGCGGCCATCCCAGTAGTCGATCCAGCGGCCCTGCGGCAGGTGGATGTCGCGGCGCCAGCCACGGCTCGCGGCCTGGCTGCGGTACACCGGCGCGATCAGCAGTTCGCGGCCGAGCAGGAACTGGTACTTGTGCGCCTCAGTGTAGGCCTGCGGGTCCTGCGGGTAATCCCACATCAGCGCGCGCAGCAGCGGTGCGCCGGTGGTGGCCGCGTCATGCGCCAGTCCGTACATGTACGGAGTCATGCGCATTTTCAACTTGAGGTAGTCGCGGTTGACGCTGCGGTAGGGTTCATCGAACCACCACGGGTGCTTGCGTGCATTGCCCGACCAGCCGGACATGCCCATCAGCACGGGGGTGAAGCTTTTCCACTGCAGGTCGCGGGTGAAGGTCTCGGCGCTGCCGCCGAAGATCGCGTCCACGTCGCCACTGGCGTAGGCCATGCCGGACAGGCCCGAGCCGATCAGGGTCGGGATGTGCCAGCGGATGTAATCCCAGCTGCTGCTCTGGTCGCCGGTCCAGGCCACCGCATAGCGCTGGATGCCGCCCCAGCCCATCACCGTCCACAGGAACGGGCGCGAATCGGAGTTGTCCATGATGCCGTTGAACGCGGACTGGTTGGCATCCATGGCGAACTGATAGCCCTTGCCGGTCCAGGCCACGTCCAGCTTCTGCACGCGGCTGCCGGCGGTACCGACTTCCCAGGCGATCTTGTCGACGCCGTTCTCGGTCCACAGGCCGGTCCTGAAGCCGTACTTCGCCAGCCCCTGCACGGTCTCGGGCAGCTTTTTGTAGCCGCAGCCGTAACCATCGTTGGGGAGGATCCAGCCGCCGGGCATGTCGTGCTCGCGGTACTGCCTGGCCACGCTGTCCACCACGTCGGGCGTGGTGCCGGTCGGGCCGTCGCTCCAGCCGTCGGGCACGCTGCCCGGCTTTTTGATGTTGTTGCCATCGTTGTAGCAGTCGGCGTCGCCATAGGAGAACGCCCAGCGCGGCAGCAGGCCGGCGCGGCCGGTCAGCGTGGTGTAACGGTCCAGCAGCGTATGCAGGCTCGGCCCGACGAAGTAGTACGCATCGAAGCGGTCCTCGCGGTGCAGCAGCGTGGCCTGGTCGGCCTGGCGCAGATCGTAGGTGCCGTCGCTCCAGGTATTGCGCAGCATGCCCCAGCCCCGCGAGCTCAACAGCATCGGCGCCGGGTTGGGGCGATCGCCTTCTTCCCAGCCACCGGAGTACGACACCTCCAGTTCGCGGCCCTTGAACTCGAAGCGGCCGTTCTGCTGGCCACCGCCGTAGAAGTGCTCATCGCTCTCGCTCGAGAGCACCTGCACGCTCTGGTCCTTGTCCAGGTCCAGCGGCTGCAGTTCGCGCCACAGCGCGACATCCTGGTCGCCCTCGCGGCGGACCAGCGCCAGGCGCAGTGGCTGGCGCTGGATGTGCAGGACCAGCGCATCGGTGCGGATGCGCACCTCGTTGGCATCCTCTTCCAGTTGGACGGCAACCTTCGCGGCCGGCTGCAGCAGCACGATCGGGGCGGCCTTGTCGCCGGCACCGGTGAGCGTGCCGTTGCGGCCGGCGCGCACGCGCAGGACGTCATCGCGCAACAGGTCCACGCGCACCGTGGCGCCGGTATCGGTGCTGAGCGTCCAACCGGGGGTGCCGTCGTTGGCGGGGGTGGCACTGATCGCACGCAGGTTACCCACCGGCGCGGCACTGGCGGTGCCGCCCAGCGCCACTGCGGCAAGCAGTGCAATCGTCAGACCAGTGCGTCGTAACCGGAAGTCCACCTTGCCCCCAAGCCCGCGGTCAGCGGGAAACTGAAACCAGTGCGGCCGACTCTAGGGCAGGGTCTCGAAAGATGTCAACAAATTGCAAAGAAAAAGGAAGGATAATTTATATAAAACGAAAGATACTGTGCGACCCTGCTTTCCAAACGTCGCCTGAATACGCGTTTTTAAGCGCCCGAAACCTTGCTGCGGCGCGGCATTCAGATGCCGGCGTGACGGGACCCCTCCGAGAAGACGACGAAAACTGTGACCGATCCACCTTTTCTTTATCTTTCGATATTTGACATTTCGAAAGAAAACGCAGAAGGTGCGGTCGCCCAACAGGAATTGCGAATGGACGCTTCTCTGCTCCCTGATTTGCCCACGTGGCAGCGCCTCGGTGGCGCCTATACCGCCGAAGAAATCGCTCAGCAGCCCCGGCTGTGGGCCGCGCTGGCCGGCCTTCTGGACGCAGCGCAGGCGCGCATCGACGGCTTCCTCGGGGAAGCCCTGCGCGATCCCGGCCAGTTGGTGATCTTCACCGGCGCCGGCAGCTCGGGGTTCATTGCCGAGATGGTGGCCGACCAGATCAATGCGCAGTGGCCTGCCGAGGTCCGCGCCGTGCATACCACCAGCCTGCTGACCCATCCGGCGCTGTACCTGCGCCGCGACCGCCCGACCCTGCTGGTGTCGTTCGGGCGCAGCGGCTCCAGCCCGGAAAGCGTGGCGGCGGTGGATCTGGTCCGCGACCAGGTCGACCGCGCACGCTTCGTGGATATCACCTGCAATGCCGAAGGCGAACTCGCCAAGCGTGGTCACGGCCGCAGCGATACGCTGTCGCTGCTGATGCCGGCGGCCAGCTGCGACCGCGCCTTTGCGATGACCAGCAGCCTGAGCTGCATGCTGCTGGCCGCGCTGAGTGCGTTCGACAGCGCCCCGTGGGCGCAGCGCATGGAACGTCTGCACAGCCTGGCCAGCCACGGCGAACGCGCACTGGATGCCTGGGATGCGGCGGTGGCCACGCTGGCCCAAGCGCCATACTCGCGCGTCATCTATCTCGGCAGTGGGCCACTGGAAGCGGTCGCCCGCGAGGCCGCGCTGAAGGTGCTCGAACTCACCGCCGGCCAGGTGCTGGCGCTGGCCAATACCCCGCTGGGGTTCCGCCATGGGCCCAAGTCCACCCTCAACGGGGAAACCCTGGTGGTGATGCTGCGCAGCGCGCAACCGCTCGCCCGCCGCTACGAGCAGGACCTGTTGAACGAACTGCGCCGCGACGGCATCGCCGGGCGTGTGTTGTCGATCGGGCCGGACGATGCGGACCGCGCCGATGGCGACTTCGTCCTCGCCGCACCTGCACTGCCCGATCCGTGGCTGGCCCCGCTGTGGTTGCTGGCGCCGCAGTGCTATGCGCTGCAACGTTCGGCCGCGCTCGGCATGACGCCTGACAATCCCTTCCCCGACGGCACGGTCAACCGTGTGGTGCAGGGCGTGACCATCCACCCCCACGGCTGAGCGCGCATGCAGACCTGGTACGGCATCGACATCGGCGGCACCAAGATCGAACTGGTCGCGTGCGACGCCGCGCTGGCGGTGCATCATCGCCAGCGCGTACCGACGCCGACCCGGGACTACGCTGCGTTCCTGCAGGCGATCGTCGATCTGGTCGATGCGGCGGATGCCGCCCTCGGCCAGCGCGGGGTGGCGGTCGGCCTTGGCCTGCCCGGCGTGCGTGATCGCGCCAGCGGCCGCCAGCTCAGTGCCAATGTGCCCAGCCTGACCGGTCACACAGTCGGGGCGGACCTGCAGGCTCGCCTGCAGCGCCCGCTGGAACTGGGCAACGATCTGCAGTGCTTTGCCTTGTCCGAAGCGCATGACGGCACCGCCGCCGGGTATCCCAGCATGTTCGGGGTGATCCTCGGCACCGGTGCGGGCGGTGGCTTCTGCGTCGGTGGCCGGCTGATCGCCGGGCACAACGGCATCGCCGGCGAGTGGGGCCACTGGAGCCTGCCCGCCACACTGCAGCAGCGCCACGACCTGCCGCTGCTGGACTGCGGCTGCGGCCTGCGCGGCTGCCTGGAGCGGTACGTGTCCGGCAGCGGCCTGGCGATGATCCATGCGCGGCGCGGTGGTACAGCGCTGGATGCTGCCGAGGTGGTCGCACGCGCGCAGGCCGGCGATGCGATCGCGCAGCAGGCGCTGGACATCCACCGCGACCTGCTCGGCTACAGCTTCGCCAGCCTGATTCTCGCGCTCGATCCGCACGTGATCGTGCTCGGCGGTGGGCTGTCCAAGCTGGAGCAGCTGTATCGCGATCTGCCGGCCGCGATCGCGCCGTACCTGTTCACCGGCGTGCGCGTGCCGCCGATCCTGCCGCCCACCTTCGGCGATGCCGGCGGTGCGCGGGGCGCCGCCCTGCTCGCGCGTCAGCACCATCCCTCCCCCTGAACACCGCTGTTACTGGAGTTGCCATGTCCGCCGTCCAATCGTTGATCGCCACCCATCGCCAGGGCGCCCCCGTCGGGCTGTACAGCGTCTGCTGCAGCAACGCGCAGGTGTTGCTGGCGGCGATGCAGGTGGCGCAGCGTTACGACACCCTGCTGCTGATCGAGGCAACCTCCAACCAGGTCGATCAGTTCGGCGGCTATACCGGCATGACCCCACCGCAGTACCGCGACTACGTACTGCAGCTGGCGCGCGATGCGGGCTTCCCGGCCGAGCGGCTGGTGCTCGGCGGCGACCACCTCGGTCCGAATGCCTGGCAGAAAGGCCCCGCAGCGGCCGCAATGGCCAACGCCCGCGAGCTGATCGCCGCCTATGTGGCCGCCGGTTTCCACAAGATCCACCTGGACTGCAGCATGTCCTGCGCCGATGACCCGACCCCGTTGCCGGACGCCATCGTCGCGGCGCGCTCGGCCGAGCTGGCGCGGATTGCCGAGCGCACCGCTGCCGAGCACGGGCTGCCGCCGCCGGTCTATGTGATCGGCACCGAAGTGCCGATTCCCGGCGGTGAGGCCTCGCTGGCCGGTGGCCTGCAGGTGACGACGCCGGCGGCCGCGGCCACCACCCTGGCCATCCACCGCGAAGCATTTTCCGCCCCGGACCTGCTGCCCGCCTGGGAGCGCGTGATCGCGATGGTGGTGCAGCCCGGCGTGGATTTCGACCACAGCAGCGTGCACTACTACGACCCTGCCGCCGCCGCGGACCTGTCGGCCTTCGTCGAACAGCAGCCGCGCATCGTGTTCGAAGCACACTCCACCGATTACCAGACCGAAGCTGGCCTGCACGCGCTGGTCCGCGATCACTTCGCGATCCTGAAAGTCGGCCCGGCGGCAACCTATGCCTTCCGCGAAGCGGTGTTCGCCCTGGCGATGATCGAGCGCGAGCTGCTGCCGGCCACGCAGCACTCGCAGCTGATCGAGGTGCTGGACCGCTGCATGGTCGACAAACCCGGCAGCTGGCGCAGCTACTACCAGGGCGACGAACACGAACTGCGCCTGCTGCGCGCGTACTCGCTCAGCGACCGCAGCCGCTATTACTGGGGCGAGCCGGCGGTGCAGGCCGCGCTGGATACGCTCATCGCCAATCTCACCGCGCACGCGCCGCCGCAGATGCTGCTCAGCCAGTTCATGCCCGAACAGCTCAAGGCGATCGAAGCCGGCGAGCTGCAGCCCGAGCCGCTGGCGCTGATCCAGCACAAGGTCGCGCTGCGCTTGGCCGAGTATGCCCGGGCCTGCAATCGCAACCTCTCAAGCCCGAATAACGAAACCCGGCAGGCCAAGGAGCTTTCGGAACGGTAAGCTTCGGCTTTCCCTTTCGAACGGAATCGCCCCCATGCGAAACACCCGGCAGCGCCGCCAGCAGATCCTCCAGACCCTGGTCGAGCACGGCAACGTGCAGGTCAGCGAGCTGGTGGAGCGCTTTGCGGTGTCGGCAGTGACGATCCGCGCCGACCTGACCCACATCGAGTCGCAGGGGCTGGCCACGCGCACCCACGGGGGCGCCACGCTGGTGCGCACGCCGCCGCAGGAACAGGACATCCACGAGAAGGATGCGCTGAACCTGCCGATGAAGGACCGCATCGGTATCGAGGCGGCCAAGCTGGTCAAGGCCGGCGACAACATCATCATCGATTCCGGCTCGACCACGATGACCCTGGCGCGGCACCTGCGCGGGCATCGCGATGTCACGGTGATGACCAACGGGCTCAACATCGCCTGGGAGCTGGCCAATGCGCCCGGCGTGGAGCTGCTGCTCACCGGCGGGCTGCTGCGCAAGCAGTCGCTGTCGCTGCATGGCAGCCAGGCCGAAGCCAGCCTCAACACCTACAGCTTCGACACGTTGTTCCTCGGCGTGGACGGCCTGGACCTGCAGTTCGGCCTGACCACCCACCACGAGGCCGAAGCCAGCCTCAACCACCGCATGGTCGAGCGCGCGCGCCGCATCGTGGTGCTGACCGATGCCTCCAAGTTCGGCCGGGTCAGCCTGCACCGCATCGCGCGGCTGGACCAGGTCCATACCATCATCACCGACGCCAGCATCGAGCCCGAGTACCTGGAAGGGCTGCAGCGGCTGGGCGTCGAAGTGATCATCGCCGAGTCCCCGCCTTGACCGAATCCCGCTCCCTGCACGGCCGCCTGCTCACCGACACCGGTTGGGTCCGCGGCGATCTCCATTTCGACCAGCGCATCATCGCCATCGACACCGCGCACGCCGACCCGCGCGACGATGCGGAGGTGCCGCTGATCCTGCCCGGCTTCATCGACCTGCATGTGCATGGCGGGGCCGGGGTGGACATCATGCAGGGCGGCACGACCGCGCAGACGGTGGCCCGCGCGCACGCCCGGCACGGCACCACCGCGCTGCTGGGCACCACCATGACCGCGCAGGAAGACGACATCACGCGCGCGCTTGAAGGCCTGTCCGCTGCGATCGCCACGCGCGAACCCGGCATGGCGCGCGTGCTCGGCGTCCACCTGGAAGGCCCCTTCATCAGCGCGCAGCGCCTGGGCGCGCAGCCACCATTGGTGGTCGAGGCCACCCTGGCCGACGTTAAGCGCCTGCACGCGATCGCCCCGATCAAGGTGCTGACCCTCGCCCCGGAAATCGGCCAGCACCTCGCGCTGATTCCTGCCCTGAGCGCGCTCGGCATCCGCGTGCAGCTCGGTCACAGCGCCGGCAGCTATGAAGACGGCGTGGCCGCATTGAACGCCGGTGCGGCCGGCTTCACACATCTGTTCAACGGCATGACCGGCGTGGACCACTACCACCCGGGCATCGCCACCGCCGCACTCGCGCATGCGCAGTACGCCGAACTCATTCCCGATCTGCAGCACGTGCATCCCGGCGCGATCCGCACCGCGCTGCGCGCGATCCCGCGCCTGTACTGCGTCACTGATGCGACCGCCGCTACCGGCATGCCCGATGGCGAGTACGCGCTCGGCGTGCAGCGCGTGCACAAGTGCCTGGGCTGCGTGCGGCTGTCGAGCGGCTCGCTGGCCGGCAGCGCGCTGACCATGGACCAGGCGCTGCGCAATCTCGTCTCGCTCGGCCTGGACATCGCCGATGCCTCCAACCGGCTGTCGCGCTACCCGGCCGACTACCTCGGCATCGACGACCGCGGCCGTATCGTGACCGGTGCCTGGGCGGACCTGGTGGTGCTCGACCACGACCTGCGCGTGCGCGGCGTGGTGGTGGAAGGCGACGACATCGCGCTCGACTGAGCGTGGACTCCCGCGCCGCCATGGCGCACGCAGCAGCAGACAGGACCGGCACGATGAACGACGTTTCCGCAGCCATGCCCGTGCACGCCGGCGCTTCCGCGCCACGCTGGCCGGTACGCTATCTGTTGTTCATCGGTGGCATGGGCGGGCTGCTCTACGGCATCGACATCGGCATCATCGCCGGCGCCCTGCCCTATCTGGAGGCCACCGCCACCGCGAGCTGGCACCTGACCAGCCAGCAGCTGGGTTTCGTGGTCGCCGCGGTGCTGCTGGGCAGTGTGCTGTCCTCGCTGTTCGCCGGGATGGTCGCCGACCTGATCGGCCGCCGTGGCGCGATGCTGCTGGCCGGCGTGCTGTTCACCGCGAGCATTCCGGTGATGGCATTGTCCGATGGCTATGGCGCGCTGTTGATGGGGCGCCTGCTGCAGGGCATCAGTGGCGGCCTGATCGGTGTCGTCGTGCCGCTCTACCTGGCCGAAGTGCTCAGCCCGGAACGACGTGGGCGTGGCGCGGCAATGTTCCAGTTGCTGCTGACCATCGGCCTGGTGCTGGCGGCCGTGATCGGGCTGTACCACGCACATGCAGTGGATGCGGCCACCGCCGCGGTGCGCCATCTGCCCGGTGCCGAGCAGCAGCGCCTGCTGTTCGACGTCAAGGATCACGCGTGGCGCACTATTTTCTGGAGCTGCCTGCTGCCTGGGCTGGTATTCACCGGGGGCGTGCTGCTGATCAGTGAATCCCCCCGCTGGCTCGTGCGCCGTGGCCGCATCGCCAAGGCGCGCCGTGCTCTGCAGCGCACCGTGGCCGCGGACGCGGTGGAGCCGACCCTGCAGCGCATGCAGGCCCCGGAAGAGATGCAGACCGGCCGCAACGGCAAGCGCGACCCGCTGCTCAGCCGCCGCTACGTGTGGCCGTTCGTGCTGGCCTGCCTGGTGCTGGCCTTCACCCAGGCCACCGGCATCAATTCGGTGCTGGCCTACGCGGTCAACATCCTCAACCAGGCCGGCCTGCCTGGCTCGGTGGCCAATGGCGCCGATGTGGCGATCAAGCTGCTCAATGCCGTGATGACGGTGGTCGCGCTGCTGCTGGTGGACCGCAAAGGCCGCAAGTTCCTGCTGATGCTGGGCAGTGGCGGCATCACGCTGTCGCTGCTGGCTGCGGCGCTGCTGTTCGTGCAGAGCGAACGCGGGCGGCTGGATGTGCAGGCCGCGCTGCAGCAGCAGGTGAGTGGCACCACCTTGTCGCTGCCACTGGATGCCGCGCAATGGCAGCGCCTGGACGGCAACGCCGGCACCGCGCCCCAGCAGCTGACCGTATCCTATGCCTACGGTGGCTTCAGCAACGTGCGCTCACTGCGCAGCGACAACCCGATCGACGCCACGCTGCAGATCCGCCGCGAAGATGCGGTCTCCGCCGACAGCGTGATCGGCCGCTTCTTCCGCACGCTGCATCTCAACCCGTTCCCGGACCCGGCGCAGGCCGCGAACGCGCCGCTGGTGATCGAACGTGCGGTGATCGGCCCGGTGCCCTCGCCCACCCACGGCTGGCTGGTCGCCGGCTGCATCCTGCTGTTCGTCGCGTTCTTCGCGGTGGGCCCGGGCGTGTGCGTGTGGCTCGCGCTGTCCGAGCTGATGCCCACCCGCATCCGCTCCAACGGCATGAGCATCGCACTGTTGATCAACCAGTTCGTCTCCACCGTGATCGCCGCGATCTTCCTGCCCACGGTCGGCCACCACGGCTACGCCAGCATGTTCTTCTTCTGGGCCGGTTGTACGCTGCTGTACTTCCTCATCGCTGCATTCTGGCTGCCGGAGACCAAGGGCAAATCGCTGGAGCAGATCGAGGCGAATTTCCGCTGAGCGCCTCCGCGGATCGCGAGGGGCTCAGGGCGCCTTGCCGGTGATCTCGGTATACAGCCGGTGGGCTTCCTCGTTGCTGTCCAGTCCGCTCACCTGCATGGACTGCGCGAAGGGGCCGGCGATGACGGCGACATTGAGGACCTGATCGCCAACGGTAAACGCCACACGCTTGGCGACGCGCGCTTCCGTCGCGGCGAGGATCCGCGGCGCCGCGGCATCCGTGAAGCGCAGGATCAGCGTCCCGTGTCCGGTGGTCCCGTCGCTGCCCACGGCCACCGAGGCGATGTCGGCCGTGGTGATGAAGGCCGGCTCGATCAGGGGCAGCACGTTGCCGTCGCGGTCCTTGAGCGTGGTGACGCCGGGGTGGCGGGCATCCTCGGCCACCTCACGCATCTGGATGCGTGCGCTCGCCAGCGGTGCGACGCCCGCCGGTGTCTCGATTGCCGCCGGCGCAGGAGGTGCCTGGGTGCAGGCGCTCAGTCCGCCACCCAGCATCATGGTGGCGATCAGCAGACAGCTGCGCATGCGTGTTTCTCCTTGTTCGGGGACACGAGTATCGCCGCTGCGCGTGCTCAGCGCAGGCGGCGGATGCGCCAGGCCACCACGATCTGCAGTACGCCATAGAGCAGGCTGCCGATCCCTATCCACAGCGTGGTGACGGCAATACCTGCCATCGGGTTGGCCACCATCATCGCGCCGAGCACGATGGCCAGCACGCCGCTGAGGATCAGCAGCCACTCGCCCTGGATTTCCTTGCGCACCCGGACCGCGAACACGATGCGGTAGATGCCGGCGACGATCAGCCAGGCGGCCAGCAGCAGGATCAGCACGCTGGCCGTGGCCAGTGGGTTGAGCACAGCCAGCACGCCGAACACCAGCGAGGCCAGCGCATAGACCAGCAGCCAGCCGCGCGGCACGCCACTGCGGCCGAACAGCGCGAACAGACTGATCAGGCCTTCCACGAGGGCCATCACGCCAATCGCCCAGGCCAGCGCGGTAGCGGCCGACAGGGGCCGCGTGATCGCGATCAGCCCGAAGACCACGGCAACCACGCCGTACAGCATCAGCACCCACCAGCTGCGGCCGATGGCAGTGAGAAGGGGTGAAGTGCGCGAATCCGGCGGCAGGTTCATGTGACGTCCTTGCGGGGATGATGACGGGCCGATGGTACGACCTCGCGCCGTGCAGGGCGCGGCAACGGGGGTCACGGCACCCGCGCACAGACCCAGACCTGCATCGGCCCGGCGCCGGCATACTGCAGCGCGCGCAACGCGGCATCCGTGGTCGCCCCGGTGGTCATCACATCATCGACGATGGTCAGCCCGGCGGGCGGATGCCCACGCACGGCGAAAGCATCGCGCAGGTTGCTGCGCCGGGCGTCCGCATCCAGCGTCGATTGCGCGGCGGTCTGGCGGGTGCGCTGCAGCCCGTTCCAAAGCGGGCAGCACAGCCCGCGTGCCAGTGGCTTGCTCAGTTCCAGCGCCTGGTTGTAACCCCGCTGGCGCAAGCGGCGGCGGTGCAGTGGCATCGGTTGCAGCGGCCCGGCCAGAAACGACGGCACGCGCTGCAGCATGAGCTGCGAGAGCAACCGTCCCGCGGCCAGATCCTGGTGGAATTTGAATCGGATGAGCAGCCTGTCGATCGGCGGCGCGTACAGGAACGCGGCACTGGCCGCCGCCTGGCGGGGACAGTCGTCCACACATCGCTCGCAGTGATCGCCGTCGGCGTCCCCGGGGTCGTCCACCGCCAGCGGCAGGGCGCAACGCCGGCAGGCACGGTCGTTCCACGGCAGCGCCCGATGGCAGGCGCGGCACAGGTCCATGCCGTCCTCGCCGGGACAATCGCAGACCAGGCAGCGCAACGGCAGGATCTGCCAGCCCAGCCAGCCCAGCGCACCGTAAACTTTAGATAAGATCATATGGTTGACAGATGGTGACAGCCTCACCAGACTGCCGCCCTTTCGTTCCACTATCTGTCAGGACACTCCCATGGCTTCTGTCATCCGCCACGACTGGCACCGCGAAGAGGTACTGGCCCTGTTCGCGCTGCCCTTCCCGGTCCTGCTGCATCGCGCGGCCAGCGTGCACCGCGAGCAGTTCGACCCGGCGGACGTCCAGATCTCGACCCTGCTCTCGGTCAAGACCGGCGGCTGCCCGGAAGACTGCGCGTACTGCCCGCAGGCGCAGCGCTACAGCACCGGCGTGGACGCACAGAAGCTGATGGCCACCGACGAGGTGGTCGCCAAGGCGCGCCAGGCCAAGGCGGCCGGCGCTTCGCGGTTCTGCATGGGCGCGGCGTGGCGCTCGCCCAAGGACCGCGACATCCCCAAGGTGGCGGCGATGATCCGCGAGGTGAAGGCGCTCGGCCTGGAGACCTGCGCCACGCTGGGCATGCTCAGCGGCGAGCAGGCCACCGCGCTGCGTGAGGCCGGGCTGGATTACTACAACCACAACCTGGACACCGCGCCGGATTATTACGATTCGATCATCCACACGCGCCAGTACCAGGACCGTCTGGACACGCTGGCGCATGTCCGCGATGCCGGGCTGAAGACCTGCTGCGGCGGCATCGTCGGCATGGGCGAGACGCGCGAGCATCGCGCCGGCCTGCTGCTGGCGCTGGCCACCCTGCCCGCCCACCCGGATTCGGTGCCGATCAACCGCCTGGTGCAGGTGGCCGGTACCCCGCTGCACGGCACTGCCGCGCTGGACCCGTTCGAGTTCGTGCGGATGATCGCAGTGGCGCGCATCATCATGCCTCGCTCGATGGTGCGGCTCTCGGCCGGGCGCGAGGCGATGAGCGATGAGCTGCAGGCGCTGTGCTTCCTGGCCGGAGCCAACTCCATCTTCCATGGCGAAAAGCTGCTGACCACCGGCAACCCGGACACCGAACGCGACCTGTCCCTGTTCGAACGGCTGGGGCTGCGCCCGATGGCGGTCACGGTGGATGCCACCGGGCACGACCACCCGGGTACGGTCCATGCCGACATCACCGCCGGCGGCAGCTGCGGGCAGGCGGCCTGAGCCCCGAGCAGCGGGCCCGGCAACCGGGTACGCTAACGGCCCACCCGGACCCCCTGACGACCATGGCCCGTCCTGACCTGCACGACCGCATCCAGGCCCAGCGCAAGCTCCGCGACGCGCAGGGGCGCCTGCGGGTGCGCCGCGTGGTGAGCCGGCGCGATGGCGTGCAGCTGGAAGTGGATGGCCACTGGCTGACCAACTTCTGCAGCAATGACTACCTGGGTCTGTCCCAGCAGTTCGGCGTGGTCAGCGCACTGCAGGATGCCGCCGCGCGCGAAGGCGCCGGCGCGACCGCCTCGCACCTGATCTGCGGCCACCACGCGCTGCATGACGCGCTCGAACGGGAGATGGCCGACTGGCTCGGCTATCCGCGGGCCCTGCTGTTCGGCAGTGGCTTCGCCGCCAATCTCGCCGTGCAACAGGCACTGCTCAGCGAGGAGGACGATGTCTGCGTGCAGGACCGGCTCAACCACGCCAGTCTGCTTGATGCCTCGCGCCTGGCCGGTTGCCGCCTGCGCCGCTACCCGCATCTGGATACCGAAGGCGCACTGCGCCAGCTCAAGCACGCGCCGAGCGGCGCGGCGATGCTGGCCACCGACGGCGTCTTCAGCATGGACGGCGACATGGCGCCGCTGCGGTCGTTGTCGCTGGTGGCGCGCATGCAGGAAGCGCTGCTGTACGTCGATGACGCGCATGGCATCGGCGTGGTCGGTGAACACGGCCGCGGCTGCGTGGCCGAGGCCGGCCTGGGCGTCAACGATGTGCCGCTGCAGCTGGCGACACTCGGCAAGGCACTGGGCGGCAGTGGTGCGGTCGTGCTCGGCGATGAGGCGATGATCCAGCACCTGGCCGAAACGGCACGCCCCTACATCTACACCACCGCCGTGCCGCCGGCCCAGGCCGCCGCCGCATTGGCCGCGGTGAAGCTGGCGCGCCGCGATGACTGGCGCCGCGAGAAGCTCGCCGAACTGATCGGCCTTTTCCGCACCGGCGCCCGCCAGCACGGTCTGGAACTGATGCCATCCGATACCCCGATTCAACCCCTGCTGTGCGGCGCCGAGTCCACCGTGATGGCGATGTCGGCCGCGCTGGAAGCAGCCGGTTTCCTGGTCAGCGCGATCCGCCCGCCGACCGTCCCCGAGGGCAAGGCGCGCCTGCGCGTGACCTTGTCCGCGCTGCATGCGCCGGCACAGGTCCACGCGCTGGTCGATGCGATCGCCCATGCACGCGACACTGCGGTCCAGCAGCACGCACTGAATGCCCTGACCGCGTGATGCCGCAGCGTTGAGCATGCATATCGAGGTCATCGGCCAGGGCCCGGCACTGGTCCTCATCCACGGCTGGGCCCTGCATGGCGGTGTGTTCGCGCCGCTGGTGGAGCGCCTGTCCGCGCACGTCCAGCTGCACCTGGTGGATCTGCCCGGCCACGGCGCCAGCCGTGACGACACCACGCCGCTGCGCCTGCCCTACGTGGTCAATGCCATCGCCGCCGCCACGCCACCGGCGGTCTGGTGCGGCTGGTCGCTCGGTGGCCTGTTCGCCCTGCATGCCGCCGCGACGCTGCCGCAGGTACGCGGCCTGGCGATGATCGCGGCCACGCCGCGTTTCGTGCGCGGCGATGACTGGCCGCACGCGGTGGAGCCGGCGGTGTTCGAGCAGTTCGGCCAGGATCTCGCGCAGGACTACCGCGGCACGCTGGAGCGCTTCCTGGCGCTGGATGCGATGGGCTCGGAGCACGCGCGGCAGGAACTGCGCACGCTGCGCGAAATGCTGGTCGCCCGCGGTGAACCGGCCCCGCGCGCATTGCAGGAAGGCCTGCGCCTGCTGGAGAACACCGACCTGCGCGGCGCCCTGGCCACCTTGGGCAAACCGAGCCTGTGGCTGGCCGGCCAGCGCGACCGCCTGGTCTCGGCGCGGGCCATGCAGGCCGCCGCGGCACGGGTGCCGGGCGCGCAGGCCCACGTGGTCGCCCAGGGCGGGCACGCGCCGTTCCTGGGCCATACCGACGAGGTCGCCACGCAGCTGCAACACTTCGTTGCCGCACTGTCTTGACCTGTTCCGGCCACGCATCGCCGATCATGTACGCCTGCCTTTCCCCACAGGACTGACCCATGGATCTTGGAATCGCCGGCCGCTGGGCCCTGGTCTGCGCCGCCAGCAAAGGCCTCGGGCTGGGCTGCGCGCGCGCACTGGCACGCGAAGGCGTCAACGTGGTCATCGCCGCGCGCGGTGAAGCGGCCCTGGACCGCGCCGTGCTCGAGCTGCAGGCCCTGCCGGGTGCGCGCCGGGTGATCGGGGTCGTCGCCGACATCGCCACCACCCAAGGCCGCGACGCTGCGTTGGCCGCCTGTCCGCAGGTCGACATCCTGGTCAACAACGCGGGTGGCCCGCCGGCGGGCGATTTCCGCCAGTTCAGCCGCGAAGACTGGATCGCCGCGCTGGATGCCAACATGCTGGCCCCGATCGAGCTGATCCGCGCCACCGTGGACGGCATGATCGAGCGCGGCTTCGGCCGCGTGGTCAACATCACCTCCTCGTCGGTGAAGGCCCCGATCGACATCCTCGGGCTCTCCAACGGCGCACGCGCAGGACTGACCGGGTTCGTGGCCGGACTGGCCCGCAAAACCGTCGCGCACAATGTCACCCTCAACAATCTGCTGCCGGGCCAGTTCGATACCGACCGCCTGCGCGGCAACTTCGCCTACCTGGCGCAGCAGCAGGGCATCGACGCCGGCCAGCTGGCCGAACGCAAACGCACCCACATTCCCGCGGGCCGTTTCGGCACCGCTGACGAGTTCGGCGCCGCCTGCGCCTTCCTGTGCAGCGCGCAGGCCGGCTACATCACCGGGCAGAACCTGCTGATCGATGGCGGCGCCTACCCGGGCACCTTCTGATTCCACCCGCACCACCGTTTTGAGCCGTGAGTACCCCATGACGTCCAGCTTCGATCCGCATCACGTCCGCCGCGCCTTCTCGCGCGCCGCCCGCAGTTACGACGCCGCCGCCGCGCTGCAGCGCGAGGTGGAGAAGCGCCTGCTCGAATCGCTGGACTACCTGGAAAACCGCCAGCCCCAGGTGGTGCTCGATGTCGGCAGCGGCACCGGCCACGCCAGCGCGTTGATGAAGAAGCGCTGGCCGAAGGCGCAGGTGATCGCGCTGGATCTGGCCCAGCCGATGCTGCGCGAAGCGAAGAAGCAGGCGGGCTGGTGGAAGCCGTTCTCGCGCGTGTGCGGCGATGCGCAGGCGTTGCCGGTGCTGGACCAGAGCGTGGATGTGATCTTCAGCAACCTGTGCCTGCAGTGGGTGGAGGATCTACCGGCAGTGTTCGCCGGGTTCCGCCGTGCGCTCAAGCCGGGCGGCCTGCTGCTGGTCTCCACGTTCGGGCCGGAGACGCTGATCGAACTGCGCGATGCGTTCGCCGCCGCCGACGAGGTGCCGCATGTCAGTCGTTTCGCCCCGATCGCGCAGTTCGGCGATGCGCTGATGATGTCCGGCTTCCGCGATCCGGTGCTGGACCGCGACCTGTTCACCCTGACCTACGACGACCTGACCGCGCTGATGCGCGAGCTGCAGGCGATCGGCGCCACCAACGCGCGCCAGGACCGCCGCCACACACTGACCGGGCGCGGGCGTTTCGATGCCGCGCGTGACGCCTACGAGCCGCTGCGGCGCGACGACGGCAAGCTGCCCAGCAGCTGGGAAGTGATCTACGCACACGCCTGGGCACCAGAAGGTGGCGCGCCGATCCGCGAGCGCGGTCACGATGTCGCCACGGTGCCGGTGTCGGCGATTCCGATCCGCCGCAGAACGCCCTGAGCCGATCGCGCTGATCGAGGTGATCGCGCCGGCCGCGGTGATCACGGTGATCCCGTAGAGCCGACCGTTGGTCGGCTGGCCGCACGGCGGCCCGGGCCAGCCGACCAACGGTCGGCGCTACGACGGGAACAGGTCGCGGTGGAAGAAATAGATTTCCTGCGCCAGGAACCGCCAGCTGGTGTGGAAGCTGCGGAAGCGCGTGCTCGGCGTGGACGAGGCCAGCGCATCGATGCCCAGTTCGCGGCACAGCCGCAGCGCGCGCGCCATGTGCAGCGGGTCGCTGACGATGATCACGCGGTGCAGCTTGCGCTGCTCCATCAAGCGCCGCGCCTCGATCAGGTTCTGCCGGGTGGTGCGTGAGGCGGTCTCGATCAGGATCGCGTCATCGGGCACGCCCTGCTTGAGCGCGTAGCGACGCGCCACCTGCGACTCGGAAAAACGCGCGCCGGTGCCGCCATAGCCACCGGTGAAGATCAGCAGCGGGGCATAGCCCTGCTGGTAGAGATCCAGCCCGTGGCGGATGCGCTCTTCGAACACCGGCGAAGGCTTGGCGTCATAGGCTGCCGCGCCGAGCACGATGATCGCGTCGGCCCTCTGCGCCTGGTCGCGCTCGCCGATCCAGACGATCCACGCCGTGACCCCGAGCAGCCACACGGCCAGCACGATGCACAGCCGCCACAGCCACCCGAACACGCCCACCCCGGTGCGTCGGCTCATACCGCGCCCCACGGCAGCGCATCCAGATCCACATTGCCCCCGGAAAGCACCACGCCCACCCGTTTGCCGGCAAAGCGTGCCGGTTCGGCGAGGATCGCCGCCAGGGCGATCGCCGAGGATGGTTCCACCACCTGCTTGAGCACCTGCCAGATCAGCCGCATCGCCGCGACAGTCGCCTCATCGGCGACGGTGATGACCTGGGCCGCGCCCTGCAGCAGCGCGAAGTTGGGCGCGCCGAGCGTCCCGCGCAGGCCATCGCAGACGGTGTGGGGGGTGAAATCGATGCGGCGCTCGCCAGCGGCCAGCGAGCGCGCGGTATCGTCCGCGCCCAGCGGCTCGGCCAGGACCAGCTCGGCCAGCGGGGCGGCGGCCTGCAGTGCCAGCCGCGTACCCGCGGCCAGGCCACCGCCGCCCACCGGCACCACCATCATCTCCAGCCCTTCGCTGGCATGCAGCAGTTCCAGCGCGGCCGTACCCTGGCCGGCAATGACGCACGGGTCGGTATAGGGATGGACCAGGGTCGCCCCGGTTTCGGCCTGGACTTGGGCGCACATGGCTTCGCGCGCGGCGATCGAGGCATCGCAGCGCCACAACGTGGCCCCGTGGCGGCCGATGTTGGCCAGTTTCGCCGCTACCGCGCCCTCGGGCACGACCACGTGACAGGCAATCCCACGGGTACGCGCGGCCAGCGCCAGGGCGGCGCCATGGTTGCCCGAGGAGTGGGTGACCACCCCGCGCCGGGCCTGCGCCTCGGTCAGCGCCCACACAGCATTGCAGGCACCGCGGAATTTGAAGGCGCCGCTGCGCTGCAGGTGTTCGGCCTTGAAGACCACGGTGGCGCCGGTCAGCGCATCCAGGGTGCGCGAGCGCAACACCGGGGTCACGCAGGCGTGCGCGGCAATGCGCGCCGCCGCCGCCAGCACGTCGTCAACACAGGGCAAGGGTGAATCGCTCATGACGCAAGATTAACGTATGCCCCCTGCCCACATCCGACTTGATGAACGTGTCAGCATGGCAACCATTCATTCGGATCGGGCCGAGTTAAGGGCTGATTCAATGCCCTGGGCCGAAGCTGGCCCTACAGCCCGTTGGGGGGACCCATCATGAAAATGCGCCTTGTTCTTGCCGGTGGCCTGTTATTGGCCCTGTCCGGCTGCGCGACGTACGACTATGTCGGCGGTGGCGGCGGCAGCGGCTACTACCACGGCGCACCGTCGGTCGAGTATCGCTACCCGGCCGGATATCCCTATGGGTACGGCAGCGGCTACTACGGTGGCGGGTATTACGGCTATGGCGGTGGCTACGGCTATCCGGTGTATCGCCCGTATCCGAACTATCGCCCGCCGCACAATCACCGCCCACCGCCGCGCCCCGGCCATGGCAACGGAAACGGCAACGGCAACGGCAACCCGACCCGTCCGCCGGATCGCCCGCGGCCGAACAACGGCGGCTCGCCGTGGCGGAACATGGATTCGCTCGGTGGGCCGCGTAGGCCGCCGCAGCAGCAACGGCAGCAACAGCAGCGTCCGTCGCCGCCGCAGGCACGCCCGGCCCAGGCGCCGCGTCCGTCTTCGCCGAGGATGAACGGTTCCCCGTGGCGGAATCTCAACAATGCGAACCAACGCACAGTTGAGCCCTGAGATGGCTTGATTTTCACGCGCCCGGCAGTTCACTCTAGCCGGGCGGTGACAGCCACGGTCACAAAGTGTCAAAAGCGACAAGTGGCGTCACATTCGGCTCTATGTCGATATCCGCCAGGAACATCTGGATCCCCCCTGTTCCGGCCCTGTCGGATGTCGGCACCTTAAACGCAGAAGGCCCCGCTACTGGCGGGGCCTTCTGTATTTAGGCGGCGCGTTCGCGCTGGAACCGGCAAAAAAACAGGGCCGACAGTCCCCCGACTGCCGGCCCCTCTGCTTCCCCACGATGCGCTTGGACCGGCCCCTGTTCCAATTCCGGTCCGTTGCGCACAAGGCGCATGCCATCCTGGGTGCTATTGGGTTATCTGCAGAAAACGTGCCAACTTGAGGGTGGATTTCATGGCCCCCGACGAATGGCGCTAAAATCGCCACCCGCGCCCTGCCTCCAGGGCTGATCCGGGCCGCCCGGCCCCGTCCCGAGCTCCTCCGCCATGACTGACTCCTTCTACCGCTACGACGTGATCGTCATCGGCGGCGGCCACGCCGGCACCGAAGCCGCGCTGGCGGCCGCACGCAGCGGTGCGCGCACCCTGCTGCTGACCCACAACGTCGAAACCATCGGTGCGATGAGCTGCAACCCGGCCATCGGCGGCATCGGCAAGGGCCACCTGGTCAAGGAGATCGACGCCCTGGGCGGCGCAATGGCGCATGCCGCCGACCGCGCCGGCATCCAGTGGCGCACGCTCAACGCCTCCAAGGGCCCGGCCGTGCGCGCCACGCGCTGCCAGGCCGACCGCAATCTCTACCGCATGGCGATCCGCCGGATCGTCGAGGCCCAGCCCAACCTGACCGTGTTCCAGGCGGCGGTCGATGACCTGGTCATCGAGGGCGATGCGGTGCGTGGCGCGATCACCCAGACCGGCCTGCGCTTCAGCGCGACCGCCGTGGTGCTGACCGCCGGCACCTTCCTGGCCGGCAAGATCCACGTCGGTGAGACCCAGTACGCGGCCGGACGCATGGGCGACCCGCCGGCGACCACGCTGGCCGCGCGCCTTCGCGAGCGCCCGTTCGTGATCGACCGCCTGAAGACCGGCACGCCGCCGCGCATCGACGGCCGCTCGCTGGATTACCGCCTGATGGAAGAACAGCCCGGCGACGACCCGCGCCCGGTGATGTCCTTCCTGGGCAGCGTGGACGAGCATCCGGCGCAGGTCAGCTGCTGGATCACCCACACCAGCGAGCGCACCCACGAGATCATCCGCAACGCGCTGCACCGCTCGCCGCTGTACAGCGGCCAGATCGAAGGCATCGGCCCGCGCTACTGCCCCTCCATCGAGGACAAGGTGGTGCGCTTCGCCGAAAAAGCCAGCCACCAGATCTTCGTCGAGCCCGAGGGGCTGGACGTGGTCGAGATCTATCCCAACGGCATCTCCACCTCGCTGCCATTCGATGTGCAGCTGGAGCTGGTGCGCAGCATGCGTGGCTTCGAGAACGCGCACATCACCCGCCCCGGCTATGCGATCGAATACGACTTCTTCGACCCGCGCGGGCTGAAGAACACGCTGGAGACCAAGACCGTCAGCGGCCTGTTCTTCGCCGGCCAGATCAACGGCACCACCGGCTATGAAGAAGCCGCCGCACAGGGCCTGCTGGCCGGCCTCAACGCCGCCCGCTTCACCCGTGACGACGCCGGCTGGTGCCCGCGCCGCGACGAGGCCTATCTGGGCGTACTGGTCGACGACCTGATCACCCACGGCACCAATGAGCCGTACCGCATGTTCACCAGCCGCGCCGAGTACCGCCTGCAGCTGCGCGAGGACAATGCCGACGTGCGCCTGACCGGCCTCGGCCGCGAACTGGGGCTGGTCGATGACCGCCGCTGGAGCGCATTCCAGACCAAGCAGGACGCGGTGGCGCAGGAGACCGCGCGGCTGCGCGCCCTGTGGGCCACGCCGGGCAATGCGCTCGGCCGCGAGGTGGAAGCCACGCTGGGAGTGGCGGTCAGCCGCGAAACCAACGTGCTGGACCTGATCAAGCGCCCGGAACTGGACTACGCCAAGCTGATGCAGGTGCCGTCGCTCGGCCCCGCCGTGGCCGACGCCAAGGTGGCCGAACAGGTCGAGATCGGCGTGAAGTACGCCGGCTACCTCGACCGCCAGCGCGACGAGATCGAACGCCAGCAGCGTCATGAAAACACCGCCATCGCCGCCGATTTCGATTACACCAGCGTGCGCGGTCTCTCGGCCGAAGTGCAGCAGAAGCTCGAGCGCGTGCGGCCGCAGACCATCGGCCAGGCCCAACGCATCCCCGGCATGACCCCGGCGGCAATCTCGCTGCTGCTGGTCCATCTGGAACGCGCGCGCCGCATCCGCGCCGCGTAACGCCGCACCCCACCGGTAGAGCCGACCGTTGGTCGGCTGCGCAACAACCCCGGGTAGAGCCGACCGTTGGTCGGCTGCACAGCCACCGCCGGGGGATTCCGGGCAGCCGACCAACGGTCGGCTCTACCGTCGATGGCGTGCGGTTGCGCCGTCGCGCAGTCGCGCAGTCGCGCCGTCGCGCCGTCGCGCAGTCGCGCAGTCGCGCAGTCGTGCAGTCGTGCGGTCGTGCGGTCGGCGGTCGCGCAGTCGCGCAGTCGCGCAGTCGATGGTCTGCGCGCCAGCGGCGGTTGGCGGGCACACCCGCGTTATCATCGGGGGCCGGGACAACGCGGCAGGCGGCGTCCCAGTCCCTGCGTTGCCGGAGTTCATGCATGTCCCCGATCCGCCCCTTCCTCGACAAGCTGCCGGTGCTCGGCGAACGCGTCTACATCGATCCGGCCTGCACCATCATCGGCGATGTGGTGCTGGGCGATGACGTCTCGGTCTGGCCGGGCACGGTGATCCGCGGGGATGTGAACCACGTGCGGATCGGTGCGCGCAGCAACATCCAGGACGGCACCATCATCCACGTCAGCCACCACAGCCCCTTCAACAAGGGCGGCTACCCCACCATCATCGGCGAGGGCGTCACGGTCGGCCACGGCACCATCATCCATGCCTGCACGATCGGCGATTACTGTCTGATCGGCATGGGCGCCTGCATCCTCGATGGTGCGCAGGTGAACACGCACGGGTTCCTGGGCGCCGGCGCGGTGCTCGGCCCGGGCAAGGTGGTCGGCGAGGGCGAGCTGTGGCTGGGCAACCCCGCACGGCTGGCGCGCACGCTCAGCGACAAAGAGATCGAATCGCTGCATTACTCGGCCGATCACTACGTGCGCCTGAAGGACCAGTACCGGGGGTGATGGTGGCCGCGCCGCTGGGCATCGGGATCGGTGCGCGGTAAAGTCCTCAGCCGACCAGGAAGCAGTCGAGACCCGCATGCCCCCGCTGGCAGCCCGGAGAGGAATCCGGCATCCCCTGTGGCCTTCCCTACGGCCCACCGTGACGCGCCGCCCATGAGCGCGCCCATGCTGGATACCTACCGGGAGGTCATCACCCCCGAAGGCGTGCCCCTGCACCTGCCCGTCGCTGGTCCGTTGCCGCGTGCGCTGGCGTGGGCGATCGACTTCGTGATCCGGGTCGGCGCACTGATGATGCTGAGTATTCCGCTGGCCTTCCTCGGCGGGTTCGGCCAAGGGCTCTACCTCGGCCTGATGTTCCTGCTGATGTGGGCCTACACGATCGTCCAGGAGGCGTGCTGGGGCCGCACCCTGGGCAAGCGCGCGATGGGCCTGCGCGTGGTCGCGCGCGATGGTGGGCCGATCGGCTGGATGAGCGCGATCACCCGCAACCTGCTGCGCACCGTGGACATGCTGCCGTTCGGCTATGCGCTGGGGCTGCTGTCGAGCCTGTTCGATGCGCATGGCCGCCGCCTCGGCGATCTGGTCGCCGGCACCGTGGTGATCCATCAGGGCGCCGCGCCGCTGGGCGGCACGGTGCCGGTCGGCAGTGTGCTGGTACCACCGCAACCGCTGCAGCCGGCCGAACAGGCCGCCGTGGTCGCTTTCGCCGAGCGTGCGCCGCGGCTGTCGGCGCCACGCCAGCAGGAACTGGCCGATATCGCCGCGCCGCTCACCGGAAGCCACGGCCAGGTCGGCGTGCTGCGCCTGTATGCGATGGCCAACTGGCTGTTGGGGCGGCGATGAGGCAGGAACAGTTCGTCGCCCGCTACCAGGCCGAATGGCAGGCGCTGGAGCACTGGCTGGCCCAGCGCGGTGAGCACCCGCGGCAGGCGCGCCGGCAGCCAGCACACGAGGGCCTGGACGATGGCGACTTCCCGCAGCGTTACCGCCGCCTGTGCCAGCAGCTCGCGCTGGCGCGCCGGCGCGGTTACAGCCCGCAGCTGGTGGCGCGGCTGCAGCAGCTGATGCAGCAGGGCCATACCCTGCTGTACCGCACCCCGCGCCCGCAGTGGCAGCGCGCACTCGCCTTCCTGTTCGCCGATTTCCCGCAGCTGGTGCGCAGCCAGGCCCGCAGCATGTGGGTCGCTGCGGCGTTGTTCGTGGTGCCGCTGGTGGGCAGTTTCGCGCTGATCCTGTGGCGCCCCGAGCTGATCCACCTGCTGCTGGACAACGCGCGCATCGCCGAGTTCGAGCGCATGTACGATCCGGCCTCGCCGAACCTGGGCCGCGACAGCGGCACCAACTGGACGATGTTCGGCTACTACATCATGAACAACATCAGCATCGGCCTGCGCACGTTCGCCTTCGGGCTGATCGCCGGTGTCGGCACCGTGTTCGTGATGCTGTTCAACGGCGTCGGCATCGGATCGGTGGCCGGGCATCTGCAGCATATCGGCCACGGCGATCCGTTCTGGCGCTTCGTGGTCGGCCATGGTGCATTCGAGCTGACCGCGATCGTGATCGCCGGCGGCGCTGGGCTGCAGCTGGGCATGAAACTGCTGGCGCCCGGTCGCCGGCGGCGCATCGATGCGCTGGTCGAGGGCGGTGTGATCGGGGCCAAGCTGTGCGTGGGCGTTGCCGCGATGCTGCTGGTGGCCGCCTTCATCGAAGCGTTCTGGTCCTCGATCGCCGCGATCCCGGCGTGGGGCAAATACAGCGTGGCCGCGGTGCTGTGGACCGCGGTGTTCGTGTGGTTGTGGCGCGGCGGGCGCGGAGCGGCCGATGCAGATTGATCGGCTCAACATCGTGCTGCGCGCGCGCTCGGGCTGGGAGGCCATGGAGCTGGGGATGGCCCTGGTGCGACGGCACGCCGCGGCGATCTGGGCGCCGTGGGTGAGCGTGTCGCTGCCGGTGTTCGTGCTGCTCAACGCGCTGGCCTGGTGGACGGACAGCTTCGGCTGGGCCTGGTTGGCGATGTGGTGGCTCAAGCCATTGTTCGAACGCATCGCGTTGTACGTGATCTCGCGCGGGGTGTTCGGCGATGCCTCGACGACCACGCAGACACTGCGCGCGCAGCGCACGTGGGGCTGGCAGGGCTTCTGGGGCTACCTCGGCTGGCGGCGCCTGAGCCCGCTGCGCCCGGTGCTGCTGCCGGTGAATCTGCTCGAGGGCACGGACGCTGCGCATCGCCGCCAGCGTCGGCGTGCGATCGCCGGCGGCGCGGTCGGCCACGCGCTGCTGCTGACGCTGGTGTGCATGATCTTCGAGATCGTGCTGGTGGTCGGCGGCATCGCGGCGGTGTTCCTGTTCATCCCGGTGGACCTGTTGTCCGAGTCCTGGCGCGCGGCGTGGGAGCTGGCCAAGCAGGACATGCCGGCGTGGATGCAGCTGGGCGTGAACCTGCTGTTCTGGGCCGCTGCGACGTTGATCGGTCCGTTCTACGTCGGCGCCGGCTTCGGCCTGTACCTGGACCGGCGCACGCAGATGGAAGCGTGGGATCTGGAGATCGCCTTCCGCCGCCTGCACGCCCGGCTGCAGCAGGCCGCGCCGCTGCTGGTGCTGGCCCTGGTGCTGATCTGGCCGGGCGCGGCGCTGCACGCCCAGCAGACACCGCCGTCGTCCAACAGCAAGGGGGCGGTGGCTGCACCGGCTGCCGCGCCGTCGCTGGAGGACGGTCTGGCGCCCGCGGCCGACGCGGGGTCCGATGCGCCTGAGGATGAAGACGCCGAAGACGAGGCGCCGGACGCTCCCACCCGGACGTTCGACAATGACCCGGACAACACTGCGGTCGGCGTCTTCGGCAACGAGGCGGTGGACACCGCCGGCTTCCGTCAGGCGGTGCAGCGCGCGTATGAAGACCCGCTGCAGAGCCCGACCCGCGAGGTCACTGAGTGGAAGCGCACGGATAGCGAGGCGGCCGAAGCCGAGAAGGCAAAACGCGAGGCCGCCGCCAAGGCATCCCGGCAACGTGGCAACAAGGGCCCATTGCTGCCGGCCCAGATCGCCGAGTGGGCGCTGTGGGCCGTGGTCGGCGTCCTGGTGGTGCTGCTGCTGATCACCGCGCCGCGCTGGCTGCCGTGGCTGCGTGGCTCCGGCCAGCGCCGCCGGGCCAAGGCTGTGGCGGTCGTGGAAGAGCCGATCCGGGTACCGGACGTGGCACCGCCCGATCCCGCCGCGCGTGCGCGTGCACTGTGGCAGGAGGGCCGCCCACGGCAGGCGCTGGCGCTGTTGTATCGCGCCAGCGTGGAGTCCATGAGCGAGCGCGCGCAGATCAGCCTGCCGCCGGGCGCCACCGAAGCGCAGTGCCTGCGGGCCTCGCGACGGATGCCGGTCGAGGCCGACCGCCGCCTGTTCGAACGCATCGTGCGGGTCTGGCAGTACGCTGCGTATGCCGGCCGGCTGCCGGCCGATGATGATTTCGAAGCGCTGGCCACCACCCTGCAGCGCCAGTTCGGGTGGCGCGCATGAGCACCCGTCTGCGCTGGCTGCTGCTCGGCCTTGTGCTGCTGGTGATCGGGGTGCCGCTGGCGATCCTGTTCCTGCGCACGCACGAGCGGGTGACCCAGCTCGAGCACCTGCCGCCGCAGGGTGAAGCCAGCTACAACCCGTTGTATGTGCTCGGTCAGGCACTGCGCGCGGACGGGCTTACCGTGCAGTCGCAACCGCGCCTGGACCTGGCCCGGATGCCGTTGCAGCCGGGCGACACGCTGGTGCTGCTGCAGGACAGCGCGGAAGTGCCCGCGCCTGCCGCCACCGCGCTGATGGCCTGGGTGGCGCGTGGCGGCCATCTGATCGTGCGCACGCCACCGGTGGGCAAGGAGGCCGTGCGCAATGGTCCGCTGCTGGACGCGCTCGGCGTGGACAGCGAGGACTACGGAAACGACTGCCAGCCGTTCCACGTGCGCGATGATCCGCAGCACGTCGAGTTCTGCAACGGGCGCCGCTTCGCGGTCCAACCGCCCAAGGGCGTGGCGGTCGAGCGCCAGTGGGGCGACTCGGGCGATCTGGTGTTCGCCCGCCTGCGCCACGGCCAGGGCCGCATCGATGTGCTGGCGGACATGGCCTTCATGGACGGCAAGGGCCGGCCCAATCCGACCGTTGCGCAGAACGCTGCCAACGCCGCCATCGACGGCCTGCACGACAAGGCCCATCGCGACCTGACCCGCTACGTGCTTGCACCCAACTACGGCAAGGGCACGATGTGGCTGGTCTACGCCTCGCGCCCGCCGTCGTTGTGGAACCGCGTGTTCTACCACGGCTGGCCGGTGTGGGCGCCGTTGCTGCTGGCCCTGCTCGGCTGGCTCTGGCAGCGCGCGCAGCGCCTGGGCAGCGAACTGCCTTCGCCGCCGGCCGAACGCCGTTCCCTGCTCGAACACATCCGCGCCAGCGGCGAACACCTGCTGCGCTTCGGCAAGGCGCCGCTGCTGTACGACGCGGTCCGGCGCGCGTTCCTGGCCCGCCTGCGGCGGCGTTCGCCGAGTGCGGCCGCGCTGACCGGCGAGGCCCGGGTGCAGGCCGTCGCCACCTTGCTGCAGTGGTCGCACGAGCGCGTGCAGACCGCGTTGACCCCACCCGCTTCCCACGACGTCGCCGGCCTGCGCGACCGCATCCGCCTGCTGATCCAGATGAGAAACCTGCTATGACCGAGCCGACGCTTCCGCCGCCGCTGTCCCCTCCTGCCGTGACGCCTTCACCGTCGCCATTGTCCGAGCGCGTCGATGCCGTGCGCGAGGCCGTGGGCCGTGCCTTCATCGGCCAGCCCGAGGTACTCGACCAGATCCTGATCGCGCTGCTGGCCGGCGGCCACGTGCTGATCGAAGGCGTCCCCGGGCTGGGCAAGACCCTGCTGGTGCGCGCCCTCGCCCAGGCCCTGGAGCTGGACTACGGCCGCGTGCAGTTCACCCCGGACCTGATGCCCAGCGATGTCAGCGGCCATGCGGTGTACGACCCGAAGACGGAGAGCTTCAAGATCCGCCGCGGCCCGGTGTTCACCAACCTGCTGCTCGCCGATGAAATCAACCGTGCGCCGGCCAAGACCCAGTCGGCCCTGCTGGAAGTGATGCAGGAAGGCCAGGTCACCATCGAAGGCAAGGCGTTCGCGCTGACCCCGCCGTTCTTGACCCTCGCCACCCAGAACCCGGTCGAGCAGGAAGGCACCTATCCGCTGCCGGAAGCGCAGCTGGACCGCTTCCTGCTCAAGGTGCTGATCGACTACCCGGCGCTGGAAGACGAGAAGCGCATGGTCGATGCGATCACCACCGGCCGCAGCGCGGCCGACTTCGATCTCTCGCAGGTGCCGCGCGTGCTGAGCGGGGCCGAGGTAGTCGCGCTGCAGCAGGCGACCGCGGCGATCACGGTCGATCCGGAGGTGATCGACTACGCGGTGCGGATCGTCGCCGCCACGCGGCAGTGGCCGGGCATCGCGCTCGGTGCCGGCCCGCGCGGCAGCATCGCGCTGGTGCGTGCGGCGCGTGCGCAGGCGGTGCTGTCCGGCCGTGATTTCGTCACCCCCGACGACGTGCGCGACATCGCCAGACCGGCGCTGCGCCACCGCATCGCCTTGGCACCGGAACTGCAGATCGAAGGACAAAGCGCCGACGATGCCTTGACCGCGCTGCTGGCCAAGGTGGACGCACCGCGCAAATGAGGGAGCGCGTCCTCCATCGCGAGCGACCGGCATGAGGCCGGGCCTACTGCTGCTGGCGCTGCTGGCCGGCTGGGGCCTGCTCGGCGTGCCGGTGGTACTCGGTGCCTGGCCGCACGCAGTCTGGTGGGCGATCGGCGGCGGCGTGGCGCTGATTGCGCTGGTGGACCTGCTGCGCCTGCGTGCCCAGCCCTCGCCCAGCGTGCATCGCGAACTGCCCGAGTCGCTGGCGTTGAACGTCGAGCGTGAGGCCACGCTGCGTCTGGAGTCGAGCCGCCACCAGCGCGTGGAGGTGTTTGATCTGGTTCCCGGTGGGTGGAGCCTGCAGGGTCTGCCGCGCAGGCTGGCCCTCAAGCCGATGGTGACCAGCAGCGTGGCGTACCGGCTGACCCCGACCGCGCGTGGCCGTTTCGTCTTCGAGGGCGTGCACCTGCGCATGCACAGCGCCTGGCGGCTGTGGCATCAACGGCGCCAGCTGTCGCCTTCGCTGGCGGTGCGCGTGTACCCGAACTTCGCCCCGCTGACGCGCTTCGCCTTGTTCAGTGCCGAACAGGCCTCGCGCCTGGTCGGTGCGCACCTCAAGCGCCGCCGCGGCGAAGGCACCGACTTCCACCAGATGCGCGAGTACCGCGTCGGCGACAGCCTGCGCCAGATCGACTGGAAGGCCACCGCACGTGCGCGCAAGCTGGTGTCGCGTGAGTACCAGGACGAGAAGAACCAGCAGCTGGTGCTGATGATCGACACCGGCCGGCGCATGATGGCCAGCGAAGGCGGCCTGTCGCACTTCGACCATGTGCTCAATGCGGCGCTGGTGGTGTCCTACCTGGCGCTGCGCCAGGGCGACGGTGTGGGCCTGTTCGCGGCCGGGGGCGAGAGCCGTTGGGTCGCGCCGAAGCGCGGCATGGGCACGATCGATACCCTGCTGCGCGCCAGCTACGACCTGCAGGCGCAGCCGGTCGCCACCGACTATCTCGCCGCCGCCACCGAGCTCTCGCTGCGCCAGCGCCGGCGGTCGCTGGTGATGCTGGTCACCAACGTGCGCGATGAGGACATCGAGGACCTGCTCGCGGCGGTACGCCTGCTGCAGCGCCAGCATCTGGTATGCGTGGCCAGCCTGCGCGAGCGCGAGCTGGATGATGCGCTGGCCCAGCCGGTGGAGACCCTGCACGACGCCACCCAGGCCGGCGCGATCGCCCGTTACCTGCAGCAGCGCAGCGATGCGCATGATGCGCTGCGCAGCCACCGGGTGATGGTGCTGGATGTCACCGCCGAAGCGCTGCCCGGCGCGCTGGTGGAGCGTTACCTGGCGGTCAAGCGCGACGGGTTGTTGTAACGCGTACCGACCAACGGTCGGTACCTACCCACCGATGCGGGCGCTGACGATCAGGCGCGCTATCGCCTTCTGCACGACCGCACGATTGCGGGCAAGCTTCATCCACCCCGGCAGGCGGGAGAACATTGAACGATGCACGCCACGGCTTTCGCGCAGTGACGCGTTGACGTAATCCAGAAGGGCCTGCAGATGCGCTGTGTTGTACGCCCATAGCAGACCGGCGCGGGTCGGCTCGACCAGGCGCAGGGGTAGGCCGAAATGCGGATCGACCGGGTCCCCAGCGCGCAGTGGGCGTACCGTGACGCTGACCTCGCTGCTGCGCCCGCATTGCGCGCACTCCGCAGGCAACGTGCCCGGCACCCCGATGGTCGCAGATGGTCGGTTCTGGTGTACGGACAGCCATCGGTGTCCGCAGTGGCCACAGGGCCGACGCCCATCCAGGCGGACCGGGCCCACCCAGGGGTTGTCGACGCTATCCAATGCCGCGCTACAACCGGTGCAGCGGAAGCGTGCGGTCCAGCGATACGGTGCCCAGCTCGCCAGCACCCAGCCTGGCGTATCGCAGCGGTGGCAGCGTACAGCCACGCGATCGGCAAACGCCTGCAGGCTGCGGCCGTCATCGAAGTGACGGCCAGGCACAGGCGTGGTGCGCCCGCGTGAACCGGGCCGACGTTGAACAGCCATCAAAGATAGATACGCGTCGGCGCTTCGTCGATGATCGCGTGCGGTACGAAGCGGGCGCTGTCGCGGGTGATCCGGCTGTTGTCTTCGCGGATGCCCATGCCACAGGCCTGGTCGCCCACCACCCAGCTGCCGATCAGCGGATACCCGCCATCGAACGCGGTGAGCGGATGCGCCGCCTGGCGGATCGCCGGGCCGGTGTACGGGCCTTCGCTTTCCTGCCAGCTGCCATCGGCCAGGTGCATGGCCACGTTGGCGCCCTCGCGCGAGAACAGCGGCTTGCGCACCCAGCCGCGGGGCAGCTCGCTGCCATCGTCGAACTCGGCGGCGAGCAGGTTCGGGTGGCCCCGGTGGCGCTGCCACAGCAGCGGCAGCACGCCCTTGTTGCTGAGGATCGCCTTCCATGCCGGTTCCAGCAGTTGCACCCCTGAAGCGGGCAGCGCCTGGCCGAACGACTCGGTCATCAGGTCTTCCAGCGGGTACAGCTTGAACAGGCTGCCGATCACGGTGTCGTCGAGCGCGGTGAAGCGCCCGTCTTCGGACAGGCCGATATCTTCGATCGCGATCGCTTCGCCGCGCAGGCCGGCCTGGGCAGCACAGTCGCGCAGATAGGCGACCGTGCCCTGGTCTTCTTCCGACGCACCCACCGCGCTGAAATACAGCGGCGGTGGCAGCTGCGCGGCCAGTTCACCGAACCGTTCGACCAGGGCTTCATGGATCGCGTTGAACTGGTCGGCGTGCGGCGGCAACCGGTTCTGGTTGCGCTGGTCCTCCAGCCATTGCCACTGGAAGAACGAGGCTTCGAACAGCGAGGTGGGCGTGTCGTAATTGAGCTCGTACAGCTTGGCCGGGCCGCTGCCGTCGTAGGCGAAATCCAGCCGCCCATACAGGTGCGGCTCGCGGCGGCGCCAGCTGTCGGCGATCCAGTCGCGGAACTGCGGCGGGATCGCCAGCTGGTCCATCAGCTGCTGGCTGCCCACCACCTCGTCCACCAGGTCCATCGCCATGGCATGCAGCTCGGCGCTGGGATCTTCGATGTCCTGCTCGATCTGACGCAGGGTGAAGGCGTAATACGCGGTTTCATCCCAGTACGGCAGGCCATCGATGGTGTGGAAACGGAACCCCGACTCTTCGGCCCGGGCGCGCCACTGGCTGCGCTCGGCGATACGCACGCACTGCATCGATCAGCCGCCGACGCTGCTGCGGTTGCTGCTGGAGTTGCCGAAGCCACCGCGGCTGGCAGTGACCGCCCGGTTCGGGGTGGCGTTGACCGGGGCCAGGCCGGCCTTGCCGGCGCCGATGCCGCTGGCGGTGTTCAGCCCACCAGTGGACGGGCCCGGACGGGCCCAGCCCTTGGCCTTGTCCTGGTAGGCCGGCGCCGCCGCCGGCTGCTGGGCCAGGCCCGCGCCGCCGCGGTTGCTGAGCATCTGCGACATGAAGAAGCCCATCATCATCGGGCCGATGAACGAGTGGCCGGTGGAGGTCTTCTGTTCCACGCACTGCTCGGCGTTGTACTCGGCCTCACAGGCTTCGCGCGTGGCGTACTTGGGGGCGGCATCGGCCGACTGCTTCTGCGCTTCGGCAAAGGCATTGCGACAGCTGGACGGATCGCCGGTGGCTTCGGTACAGGCCTGCACCGAGGTGTAGAGCCCTTCCTGCACCTGCACGGCCTCGTTCTTCTGGCAGGCGGTGAACAGCAGCGGCGCAGCGCTCATCAGCAGCAGCGCAGTGGTCCTGGAACGTTTCATGGCGTCATGCCCCCTAATGCGGTTATCTCCCCAATCATGCCTGATCGGCGCGAACAACCAAAACCGGCAAAGTCGAAAACATGAACAGCGTTTCAGGATTCGATCGCGCGGCAGCGGCGAAGGTGGTTGCAAACGCAACCGGAATTTTTCGGCAGAATCGAGGCGAAACGCGCCCCCACGGCCCGCCAGATCCTGCCAGCCACCATGCCTGAATACCGCTCCCGCACCTCCACCGCCGGCCGCAACATGGCTGGCGCACGCGCCCTGTGGCGCGCCACCGGGATGACCGATGGCGACTTCCACAAGCCGATCATCGCCGTCGCCAACTCGTTCACCCAGTTCGTGCCCGGCCACGTGCACCTCAAGGACCTGGGCCAGCTCGTGGCGCGCGAGATCGAGCAGGTCGGCGGCGTAGCGAAGGAATTCAACACCATCGCGGTGGACGACGGCATCGCCATGGGCCATGACGGCATGCTGTATTCGCTGCCCAGCCGCGAGATCATCGCCGACTCGGTGGAGTACATGGCCAACGCACACTGCGCCGATGCGCTGGTGTGCATCTCCAACTGCGACAAGATCACCCCCGGCATGCTGATGGCCGCGCTGCGCCTGAACATCCCGGTGGTGTTCGTCTCCGGCGGGCCGATGGAAGCGGGCAAGACGCGCCTGTCAGAGCACAAGCTGGACCTGGTCGATGCCATGGTGATCGCCGCCGATGAAAGCGCCAGCGATGAGAAGGTCGCCGAATACGAGCGCAGCGCCTGCCCCACCTGCGGCTCGTGCTCGGGCATGTTCACCGCCAACTCGATGAACTGCCTGACCGAGGCACTGGGCCTGTCGCTGCCGGGCAACGGCTCCACCCTGGCCACGCACGCCGACCGCGAGCAGCTGTTCCGCCGTGCCGGCCGCCTGATCGTGGAACTGTGCCACCGCTGGTATGGCGGCGAAGAGATCGGTGCGCTGCCCCGCGGCATCGCCACCCGCCAGGCGTTCGAGAACGCGATGACGCTGGATATTGCGATGGGCGGCTCGACCAACACCATCCTGCACCTGCTGGCGGCGGCGCAGGAGGCCGAAGTGGACTTCGACCTGCATGCCATCGACGCGCTCTCGCGCCGTGTGCCGCAGCTGTGCAAGGTCGCTCCGAACACGCCGAAGTACCACATGGAGGACGTGCATCGCGCCGGCGGCGTGTTCGGCATCCTCGGTGAGCTTGCGCGGGGCGGCCTGCTGCACACCGACGTGCCGACCGTGCACAGCCGCACCCTGGCCGAGGCGATCGCACGCTGGGATGTCGCGGTGAGCACCGATGAGAAGGTGCACGATTTCTTCCGCGCCGGGCCGGCAGGCATCCCGACCCAGATCGCGTTCAGCCAGGCCACGCGCTGGCCGACGCTGGACGTGGACCGCGCCGAAGGCTGCATCCGCGATGTCGCCCATGCGTACTCCGCAGAAGGTGGACTGGCCGTGCTGCGTGGCAACCTGGCCGTGGATGGCTGCGTGGTGAAGACTGCCGGCGTGGATGAATCCATCCATGTGTTCGAAGGCAACGCGCGGGTGTTCGAGAGCCAGGACGCCGCCGTGCAGGGCATCCTCGCCGATGACGTCGTCGCCGGCGACGTGGTCGTGATTCGCTACGAAGGCCCGCGCGGCGGCCCGGGCATGCAGGAGATGCTGTACCCGACCAGCTATCTGAAATCCAAGGGGCTGGGCAAGCAATGCGCCCTGCTCACCGACGGTCGTTTCTCCGGCGGCACCTCCGGGCTGTCGATCGGCCATGCCTCGCCGGAAGCGGCCTCGGGCGGCACCATCGGCCTGGTGCGCAACGGCGACCGCATCCGCATCGACATCCCGGCGCGGCGCATCGATCTGCTGCTGGATGACGCCACGCTGGCGGCACGCCGTGCCGAACAGGATGCACTGGGCTGGAAACCGCGCGAGGCGCGCCCGCGCAAGGTCACCGGCGCGTTGAAAGCCTATGCGTTGCTGGCGACGAGTGCCGACAAGGGCGCGGTGCGGGATCTGGCGAAGCTGGAGGAGTAGGTTCACGCCATACGTGGATGCGCGCAATTTGAAGCGGCGGCGCGTTCTGACCGGAGAGCAGCCACGCATGGCGTGGCTCTACCCTTGTGAACGCCACGACCCCGTGGCTGTCTGATGCCCCCTACCCGATCACCCGCTTGAACGGCGGCAGTGAATCGATGATGCGTTTGCCGTAGCGGCGGGTCAGCAGCCGCGAGTCGAGGATGATCACGCGACCGGTATCGGTGGAGGTGCGGATCAACCGGCCGGAGAACTGGGTCAGCGTGCGCAGGGCGTGCGGGATCGCGATCAGGTTGAAGGCGTTCAGGCCGCGGCTTTCGAACCACTCGCTCAGCGTGGAGGTCTGCGGGTCGGTCGGGACCGCGAACGGCACCTGGGTGATCACCACGGTGGTGCAGGCTTCGCCGGGCAGATCCAGGCCTTCGCCGAAGGAATTCAGCCCGAACAACACCGAACCCTCACCGGCCGAGGTACGCCGCAGGTGCTCGTCGATCATCTTCTGCTTGGCGGTCTCGCCCTGCACCAGCACCTGTTTGCGCTGCGCGGCCGGCATCAGCTCGGCCACCTTTTCCATCTTCCAGCGCGAGGTGAACAGCACGATGCTGCCCTTGCCCCAGTCCAGCTCCTTGACCAGGTACTTGGCGATTTCCTTCGGGTGGCCTTCCTTGTCATCCGGGGTGACCGGGAACGCCGGCACGATCAGCTGGGCCTGGTTGGGCAGGTCGAACGGGGAGGCGAGCGAGACCATCTCGGCCTCGGCCGGAATGCCGTTGTCGATCGCCAAGGCCTGGAAGTCGCCGCCGCCGGTCAGCGTGGCCGAGGTCATCACCACCGAATCCACTTCATCCCAGAGCAGCTTGCGCAGCACGTTGGCGGCCGACACCGGCGAGCCGTGCAGGACCAGGTCGCCATCGCGCGAGAGGGTGATCCAGCGCGCGGTGGGCGGCTGGCCGTCCTTGTCTTCGCGGCGCCAGCCGGTCCACAGGTTGTGCTGCTGCTCGATCATCTCCAGCGCCATGCCGAGGTTGCGCTGCAGGCGTTCGCGCGCGGCATCCTCGGGCTTGCCCTTGGCGACCTGCGTCAACGCGGCATGCGCCCAGTTGAACAGTGCGCGGGTGTCGTCGGCGATGGCCTCGATGTCCGGCATCCAGATCTCCGGCAGGCGGCCATTCGGGGCGCGCCACATCGGCTCCTGTGCGGACGGGTCCGGCCGCCAGCTGCGGTCGATCACATCGCGGAAGGCCTTGAGCTGCTTGCTGACCTTGGCGGCGACCTCGATCGCCTCGTTGGGCAGCAGGTTGCCCAGCTTGTCCTTGTCCACCGCGCGGTAGGCGGCGGCGATCAGGATCTGCAGGCGGCCGGTGCGCTTGGCCATCTCGTCCAGCGCGAGGCTGGCCGCACCCTGGTCGATGGCGACGTTGCCGATATGGTGGCCTTCGTCGAGCACCAGCAGCATGTCCGAGGGCGGGGCGATCAGCGGCTGGCCGTTGTCGCTCTCACCGATCGACAGCGCCGACAGCAGCAGCGCGTGATTGGTCACCACGATCTGCGCCTCGCGCACGGTGTTGCGCGAACGCAGCACGGCGCACTGCGCGGCGTAGGCGCACTTGCGCCCGGCGCAGCCCGAGGCCGGCGTGGTGATGCGCGAGCGCAGGGTGTTGCTGATCGTTTCCGGCGCGTTGTCCAGGTCGCCGTTCCAGCGGCCTTCGAGGAAGGCCTTGCTCAGCGACTGCGCCAGGTCCATCTCGATCGGCGCCAACGGGCGATCGAACAGCGGCTGCTCGTCTTCGAACATGCCTTCCTGCGCGCCATCGCCATGCGCCTCGGCGGCATTGCGGGTGCACAGGTAGCGGGTGCGGCCCTTGGCCAGCGCCACCGTGGCTTCGATACCGGTGGCCTTGAGGAAATTGGGGATGTCGCGCTCGACCAGCTGCGACTGCAGCGCCACGGTGCCGGTGCTGATCACCAGCTTCTTCTTGGTCGCCAGCGCGATCGGCACGCCGGCGGTCAGGTAGCCCAGCGACTTGCCGACGCCGGTCGGGGCTTCAACCACGCCCACGCCGCCGCTGTGCGAGAGCGCACGCGACACCACGCCGATCATCTGGCTCTGTGAACGCCGGGTACTGAAGCCGGGCGTATTGGCCTGCAGCTTGGCGTAGGCGTCGCGGATGCCGGCCTTGAGTTCGTCGTTCAGGGCGCGGGGGGCTTCAACTTTTTCGGTCACGCCGGAGGACTGCCTGACTGGATCACGGTCCCCATTTTCTCACGACCCGGCGGTCGTGACCGGCGCCATTTTCCGCGCCGGTTCATCTCCGTGACGCGACCCACGCCAACACTGTGGACCGCGACAGCCTGCTGCATCCGCTCAGCGCGGCGGCAGCGGCGCAGCGGGCGGAACGGCGCGGCTGCGCAGCGCGCGGGTCATCGCCCAGACCAGCAGGACCAGCGCGAGCGCCTCGAACAGGTTGAGCGCGAAGTGGCCAGCGCCCAACAGCTTGGACATCAGCTGCAGGTTTTCGTAGTTGCCCTGCTGCACCATCCACATCGGCACCAGGTTGAGCACCAGGCCGGCCAGCGTGGTCAGCGCCAGCAGGCCCAGCGCGCCCAGGGCAACGCTGCGGATCGCCCCGCGCGGGGTGTCCACCACCCAGACCACCGCGACCGCCAGCGCGATCAGCACCGGCAGGCGCACGCCCACCATGGTCAGCATCGAGACCAGCAGGTCCATGTCCACCGGCTCAGTCCTCGCCGGCCAGCGGCGCCAGCCGGTTCCGCAGCTCGGTGTAGACCGCATCGGTCTGCGGGCGCACCGCGTGCCACTGCAGGAAGCTCTCGGCGGCCTGTTCGACCAGCATGCCCAGGCCATCGACGATGTTGCGGCAGCCGGCCGAGCGCGCCCACGCGGTGAAGGCGATCGCGGCCTCGCCGTAGTTGAGGTCCACGGCGGTGGTCATGCTGTTGACGAGCGAGAGCGGCAGCTTGAATTCCGCGGTGCGGTCGCGGCCGGCCGAGGTGGCGTTGACGATCAACTCGAAATCGCCCAGCTCGCGGATGTCTTCCCAGTAGCGGGTGATCGCGCGGCCCGGCTCGCCCATCGCATCGATCAGCGCGTCGGCGCGCTCCGGAGTGCGGTTGACCACCACCAGCTCCAGGATGCCGGCATCCAGCAGCGCCGGGGCCACGCTGCGGGCCGAGCCGCCGGCGCCGATCAGCAGGGTGCGGCGGCCACGCAGGTCCAGGCCGTGGCGGTCGGTAAGGTCACGGACCAGGCCGATGCCATCGGTGGTGTCGCCATGCCAGCGGTCGCCCTTGCGCAGCAGCGTGTTGACCGCACCGGCGCGGCGCGCGCGCGAGGTCAGCGTGGTGCACAGTGCGAAGGCGGCTTCCTTGTGCGGCGCGGTGATGTTGGCGCCCACGCCGCCCTCGGCGGCGAAGGCCTCCAGCGCTGCGAGGAACTCGGCCGGCGACGCTTCGATCGCACGGTAGTCCAGCGCCAGGCCTTCCTGCCGGCCGAACGTGGCGTGGATGTGCGGCGACTGCGAATGCGCGATGGGCTGGCCGAATACGGCGTAACGGTCGGTCATGGGTTGTCCTGCTCCGGGCCTAGAATGGAACGCAAACCCCAACGGACGCGATGATGCGCATTCCATTGTCTCTGCTCGCGCTGAGCGCCAGTTTACTCTGCACGCCCGCCGCGATGGCGCTTTCCGAATTCGGCATCGAGGGCATGGGCGTGGTCTCGACCAAGGCCAACGAAGCCCAGGCCACGATCGCGCCGGACGGCCAGCGCATCGTGTGGGCCAGCGACCGCGCCGGTGGCCAGGGCGGCTGGGACCTGTGGCAGGCGGTGCTGCGCGACGGCCGCTGGCAGGACCCTGCCCCGCTCGCGCTCAACAGCGCCAGCGACGAGCGCGACCCCTACTTCAGCCACGATGGGCGCTGGCTGTACTTCGCCTCCAACCGCAGCGGCGGCCAGGGTGGATTCGACCTGTACCGCGCCCCGGTGGCCGCCGATGGCAGCGTCGGGCCCGCGCAGACCCTGCCGGGGGCGCTCAACACGCGGGCGGACGAACGGGCCCCCGCGCTGCGCCCGGACGGCCGCATGCTGCTGTTCTCGCGCAACGGCAAACACACCCAGGGCGGCTTCGATCTGTACCTGGCGCCCGTGCAGGGCGAGGGATTCGGCACCGCGCAGGCCCTGCTCGCCCCGCTCAACACGGCCGCCGACGAACTCGGGGCGGCCTGGCTGGATAACGAGGGTGCACTGGCCTTCACCCGCGCGAGCGACGGACATTCGCAGGTCCTGCTGGCGAGCTGCGATCACCGCCAGGCGGCGGTGCCGTTGACGTTGTCGTTCAACACCGCCGACGGCCAGACCGGCGCGCCGGTGGTGGACGCGTCCAAGCCCACGGAGATGGTGCTGGCTGGCATGGCACGCGCACCGCGTGCCGGCGGGCTGGATCTGTACCGGATCAAGGCGCCGGCAGCGCCGCGGGATATGGGCTGCGGTTGACGCTGCGGGGCCGCAAGGCAGCCACGCGTGGCGTGGCTCTACCCGTGGAGGCGGCGCCGCCCAGCGTCAATGGCCCTGCAGCAGCTCCGCGCGCAGCTGCTCGTACTGCGCTTCGCTGATCTCGCCGTGATCCTTGCGCTGGTTCAAGGCCGCCAGCTGCGCCTGCAATGCCGGCGACAGCTGCGCCTCACGGGCGATGCGGGCAGCGGCGGAGGGCTGCTCCGGCGCCTGCCGCGCGGCGCGGCGCACGCCACGGATCACCAGCCCGATGACCGCTGCGAAGGCCAGCACGCCGGCCGTCCAGGTCACCCACTGTAGCCATCCCATCGTCTGCATCATCCTCGTCCTGTATCGGGGTGGGCGCGTATTGTCAGCGCTCGCGCAGCCAACGCGCCACCTGCGGGGCGAAATAGGTCAGCACGCCATCGGCTCCGGCACGCTTGAAGCCGATCAGCGATTCCATCACACAGGCTCGTTCATCCAGCCAGCCATTGGCGAAGGCCGCCTTCATCATCGCGTACTCGCCACTGACCTGATACGCGAAGGTCGGCACGCCGAACTGCTGCTTCACCCGGCGCACCAGGTCCAGGTAGGGCATGCCCGGCTTGACCATGACCATGTCCGCACCTTCTTCCAGGTCCAGCGCGATCTCGCGCATGGCCTCATCGCCGTTGGCCGGGTCCATCTGGTAGGTCTTCTTGTCCGCCTTGCCGAGGCCGGCCGAGCTGCCCACCGCATCGCGGAACGGACCGTAGAACGCCGAGGCGTACTTGGCCGAGTAGGCCATGATGCGCACGTTGACGTGGCCCGCAGCATCCAGCGCGCGGCGGATCGCACCGATGCGGCCGTCCATCATGTCCGAGGGCGAAATGATGTCCACACCGGCGTCGGCATGCGAGAGCGACTGCTTGACCAGCGCCTCGACCGTGATGTCGTTGAGCACGTAGCCGGCGTCATCGATGATGCCGTCCTGACCATGCGTGGTGTACGGATCCAGCGCGACATCGGTCATCACGCCCAGCTCGGGGAAGCGCGACTTGAGTGCACGCACGGCGCGCTGCGCCAGCCCGTTCCCGTCCCACGCCGCCGCCGCGTCCAGACTCTTGCCGGCCGGATCGATCACCGGGAACAGGTCGATCACCGGAATGCCCAGTTCCAGCGCCTCTTCGGCCACCTTCAGCAGCTCGTCGATCGAGAGCCGTTCCACGCCGGGCATCGAGGCGATCGGCGCGCGGCCGGCCAGCTCGTGCACAAACACCGGATAGATCAGGTCGTCGGTGGTCAGGGTGTTTTCGCGCATGAGGCGGCGCGAGAACTCGTCGTGACGCATGCGGCGGGGGCGGTAGTCGGGGTGTGCCATGAGGTGCTCCGGAACGGAAGGCAGGAATTACTGCAGCAGGTACTGCCGCGGTTGCAGGGGCTCGGGCAGCGGCTGGACGCCCAGGCTGTCGAGCAGATCGATTTCGATGGTGCGCACCATCGCGTCCAGCGGCAGGTCGTTGGATTCCAGCCCGAACGGCTCTTCCATCTCCTCGCCGAGCTGGTCCAGGCCGAAGAACGCATACGCCAACACGGCCGAGACCACCGGCGTGGCCCAGCCCAGCGAGCTGGCCAGGCCGAACGGCAGCAGCACGCAGAACAGCCACGCGCAGCGGTGCAGCAGCAGCGTGTAGGCGAACGGCAGCGGGGTGGTCAGGATGCGCTCGCAACCGGCCTGGATGCTGGAGAGCGCATGCAGGCGTGTTTCGAACTGGGTGTACAGGTAGGGATCGAGCTGACCGGCGCGCAGCGCCTGGGCCAGATCGGAGGCGATCATCGCCAGCAGTTGATCCGGCACATTGCGGCGCTGGCCGAAACGCACGCGGTCGGCCTCGGCCACCCACGGCAGCGCCGCCAACGCCACGTCGCGGCCGCGCAGGCGGGCGGCCAGGGCATGCGCGAAACCGATGCACAGCCGGCACACCCGGTCACGCAGCGCCGCATCGTCGACCAGCACGGCCTGGCACAGCCGCGCCAGGCTGCGCGATTCATAGATCAGCTGGCCCCACAGCTTGCGGCCTTCCCACCAACGCTCGAAGCAGGCGTTGTTGCGGAAGCTGAGGAAGATCGACAGCACCAGGCCCAGCAGCGTGAACGGCGCCACCGAGACGCGCTCGATGCCCGGCGGGTGCCACAGCTCGGCCAGGGCGGCAACGGCAATGGACAGCAGCAGGATCGCCACGACTTTCGGGGCCACCGCCGGAACGATGGAGCCGCGCAGGATGTAGAGCAGTTGCCAACCGTGGGGACGAGGACGAATGATCATCGGTGCAGGGAGAGCGCCCGGACGGGCGTGGACCGCCGGCGGAGCCGGATGCGGCAGCCGGTCATTCTACGCCGATGGTGCCGGGCGGCCGTGAGCTGCGACGGTCGGTCGCACCCGCATGGCTCAGATGATGCCGCCGCCCAGCCCGAGCCGGACGATGCCGACCACCACCACGATGCCGTTGAGCACCAGCCCGGTCCAGGCCCGGCCGCGCTTGCTGACGTGGGTGAACAGGATGCCGATGGCGGCGATGACCGCGCCCACGGCGGCGAACGGGATCAGGAACCAGTTGCCCCAGCCCAGCAGCGGGATCAGGGCCACAATCATCCAGAGCAGCGCCACGATGCCCCACAACAGACTGATCAATCCCATGCCCGGCTCCTTGAGGTGAATGCGTGGCCCACCATAGCGGTTCCGGGCGCAGGCGCAAGCGGCAGCGAGACGCCGTTGGCGGGGGCCTCACCGCGGCGGTGCTAGGGTGCACTGGCAGGGGTTGGCACCGATTCAGTCGCCAGCGCCGATCATCCCAGCCATCACACACAGGGGTAACGCCATGAACATCCGATGCGCCGCATTGCTGGGCCTGGCGCTGCTCAGCGCTGGCTGTGCCAGCACCTCCAAGGTCATGCTCGGCCAGGCACGTGCGCCGGTCGATCCGGCCACGGTCCAGATCTACTCCACGCCGCCGGCCGGCTCACAGGAAATCGCCCAGCTCGAATCGGCCAGTGCGGTCGGCTTCGGCACGCAGGGCCAGACCGATGCGGCCGTGATGCGGCTCAAGCGTGAAGCGGCCGCCCTCGGTGCCAATGGCGTGATCCTGATGGGCGTCGGCTCCAGCGGTTCGCCGGTGGGCATGTCCGTCGGTGCGGGCAGCTATGGCTCGCACGTGGGCGGTGGCGTCGGCATCGGCATTCCGACCACGCAGAAGCGCGCGGCCGGCGTGGCCATCTGGGTACCCAACCCGCCGCCGGCGCCGCGCCTGCCCACGCAGACGATCACGCCGCAGCGCTAACCGGCGCCGCGGTAGGCCACGACCGTGGGTCGTGGCGGCCGGGCCAGCGCACCGACCAACGGTCGGTGCCTAGCGGGAAACGCCCCGCACCTACCGGAACCGAGTCAGCGCTTGGCCGCGCCTTTGTACTTCGGCACGAACACCTCGTTCACTGCCTTGGCCAGCTGGTCCGGCGGCAGCAGGCCCTGGTCCAGCAGGAAGTTGTTGAACGCCAGCCGGTCGAAGCGATCGCCCAGCGCCAGCTCGGTCTGCATGCGCAGCTCAAGGATGCGGGTGTAACCGTAGAAGTAGCTGCCGGCCTGGCCGGGCATGCGCACCATGTAGCGGTCCAGTTCCTGGGTGGCCATCGCCTTGGACAGGCCGACTTCGTCGATCAGCACGCGCTCGGCGTTGGCACGGTCGATCTGGCCCAGGTTGAGCATCGGGTCCAGCATTGCGCGCGCGGCACGCAGCAGGCGGAACTGCAGCGCGATCAGCTGCCCGTCCAGCGGCTCGTACGGCACCATCTCCGCTTCGGCATACAACGCCCAGCCTTCCACGTTGACCGAGTTGAAGGCGAACATGGTGCGCGCCAGCGAGATGCCGCGCTCGACCATCGCGGTGAACTGCAGCTCGTGGCCCGGGCGGCCTTCATGCGCGCTCAGCGTCCAGGCGGCTGAGCCGAAGTTGAAATCGTCGTACTGCGCGGCCTTGTCGCCGGCCGCCGGGTTGCCCAGCGGCAGCACGAAGGTGCCCTGCTGGCCGGTGTTGCCGACCAGCGGCGCCGGCAGGAAGTGGGGGGCCGGCGAGGCGGCGCTTTCGGCGGCCGAGCCCAGGCGCATCTGCATCGGGCGCTGCGGCACGTCGACGATCTTCTCGCGGCGGATGATCGGGTCGATCGCATCGATCACGCCACGGTAGTGGTGCTCCAGCTGGTCATCGGCAATCTTGTCGCCCTTGAGCGCACGCACCACCGCGACCGGATCGGTGGGGTCGGTGACCTTCAGGCCCTTGGCCTGCACCACCAGCGGTGCCAGCTGGCGCATCGCCGAGCGGGTCTCCATGAATTCCAGCTGGGCCCGCTGCATCAGCAGCGCCGGGGCGATGTCGATGCCCACGCGCTTGAGCTGGTAGGCATACAGCGGCTCGGGCAGGCGCGCGTCGGTGCGGGCCTTGGGCAGCACGTCACGGCGGGTCCAGTCGCGGTACTCGCGCAGCTGGCTGGCGATGGTCTGCAGCGCCTGCTCGGCACCGGCCACCTTGTACTTGCCGAACAACTGCTCGATGCCGCTGATGTAGGTATCCACATTGGCCAGCGACTGCTCGACTTCGATCTTCGTCGGCTGCAGCAGGCCCTTGTCGCCCAGGCGCTCTTCGTAGCGCTGGCGCGACAGCGTGGTCACCGGCTGCGTGCCCGGGGCAAGCCCGGCGTAGGCCTTTAGACGATCCAGCGCCCTGGCGCGGCGCTCGGCGGGTACCTGGTCGGACAGCAGCAGATTGAGGCCGCTGAACACGGTCTGCGGGGTATCGCTCCACGGCAGCAGGTACTTCTCGTTGAGTTCGCTGCCTTCGATGTTCTGGTCGGCGGCGGCGATCATGATCGCCAGGTCCTGGCGGACATTGGGATCGCGCTCGGTGGCGAGCTTGGCCTGCAGCTCACTGCGCGCCTTGGCCATCGCCGCGCGGTAGCGGGCGCCGTTGTCCGGGCCGAAGTCGGCCACCTTGTCGTCGTAGCCCGGCACGCCGAAGAAGCCGGTTTCTTCCGGCTGGAACGGGCCCTGCGCATCCAGCAGGATCTGCGCGAGCTGATTGCTGCGGGTCACCCAGGCCGGCGAAGCGGCGGGCTTGGCGGCTGCCGGCGCGGCCAGGGCCGGGGGAGCCGACAGCGCGGCGGGAACGGACAGCGCAAGCGCAACGGCGAGGACAAGCGGCTTCATGCAGGAACTCCAGGGCAGGATGCCTGCGACCCTACGCACTTGGCGGGTCCGGGGCAATTGGCCGGAGGTCATGCGCCGCTCAGATCTGCAAGGCCTCCGGTGCCGGCGGGCAGTCCCCCTTCGCCCGGCACTCTTCGAGCGCGCAACTGTCCGCGGCTTCGAGGTCGTCCAGGGCGGCCAGATCGATCGCCTCCTTGCCGTCGGTCACCACGTACAGCATCGGGTAGTCCCAGTGCTCGCCGGCGCGCTTGGCATTGAGGAAGATGCGGCCGTTGCCCTGCGGGCCGGACACCGCGATCACGAACTGGCTCTGCCCGTTGGAATGCATCGAGCCGGCCGGCAGGTAGCCATCGCGCAGCGGCTCACCCAGGGCCGCCACCAGTTCGATGTTGCAGCGCGCACGGCGCATGGCTTCCTGGTAGGGCGTGCTGGACTTGCTCCAGTACGCCCACTGGGACAGCGCGAACCCTACCGCGCCCGCTGCCGCCGCCATACCGACCACCACCGCCAGCGGCATCGCCCAGCGCCAGTGGCGACGCCACCAGCCGGTGGGCACGGTCGAACCAGGAAGCGCGGGCGGCAATGTCATCGGCAAACTCCTTGTCAGGCCGGTGGCGGAAACGCGGCATCAGGGCGCCAGGCAACGCCCCAGGAAATCTTCGGCCAGGCGGTAGCGGTGCAGCGCATTGCTGCCCGACAGGCCGTGCTTGGCGCCGGGGTAGGTCATCAGTTCGAACGGCTGGCCGCGCTTCTGCAGGGCGCTCATCAACACCGTGGAATTGGTGAACAGCACGTTGTCATCGGCCATGCCGTGGATCAGCAGCAGGCGCGAGCGCAGGCCGTCGATGTGCGCCAGCACGCGCGCTTCTTCGTAGCCCTTCGGGTTGTTGCCCGGCAGGTTCATGTAGCGCTCGGTGTAGTGGGTGTCATACAGGCCCCAGTCGGTCACCGGTGCACCGGCCACGCCGCAGGCGTAGCTGTCGGAGGCCTTGGCCAGCAGCATCAGGGTCATGTAACCGCCGTTGGACCAGCCCTGCACGCCGATGCGTGCCGGGTCGACCCAGGCCTGCTGCTTCAGCCAGGCCACGCCGCGCAGCTGATCGGCCACTTCCACCGTGCCCTGCACGCCATACAGCGCGCCACCGAAATCACGGCCGCGACGCGGGGTGCCACGGTTGTCCAGCGAGAACACCACGTAGCCCTGCTGGGCCAGGTACTGGTTGAACAGATGATCGCCACGGCCGGGCCAGCTGTTGGTGACCGTCTGCGAGGCCGGGCCGCCGTAGACGTACACCACCACCGGGTAGCGCTTGGCCGGATCGAAACCGGTCGGTTTGATCAGGCTGTAGTGCAGTTCGGTCCTGCCATCGGCGGCGGTCAGGGTGCCGAACTCGACCGGGCGCTGCGCATCGAGATAGCGCGCGTACGGATGCGCCGGGTCGTCAAGATTGTTCTCGACCAGGGTCGCGATCTTCTCGCCGTTGGCACGGTGCAGTGCGATCTGCGGCGGCGTGGTCGTGTTGGACCAGCTGTCCACGTAGACGCTGGCGTTGCGCGCGAAGCTGGCGGTGTGCATGCCCGGCGCCTGTGAGAGGCGCTGCGGCGTGCCACCCTGCAGCGACACGGCATACAGCTGGCTTTCGCGCGGGCTGTCCATGCCGGCGCGGAAGTAGACCTTGCCGGCGTCTTCGTCCACGGCGAGCAGTTCGTCCACCGGCCAGGTGCCGGCGGTCAGCGGGGTGACGGTCTTGCCGTCGTCGGAGATGCGGTACAGGTGCTCGAAGCCACTGCGCTCGGACGACCACACAAAACCGCCCTGCTTGAGGAAGCGCAGGCTGTTGTGCAGCGGCACCCAGGTCGGCGAGGTCTCGGTCACCAGCGTGCGCTGCTGGCCGCTGGCCAGCTCGGTCTGGACCAGTTCGAGCGTCTTCTGGTCGCGCGACTGGCGCTGGAAGGTCAGGTGTTTCGGGTCGCGCCAATCGACGCGGGCCAGATAGATGTCGGGGTTGCGGCCCAGGTCGATCCAGCGCGGCGCGGCGTTCCGGCGCGGCGCGATCACCGCCAGCTTCACGGTGACGTTGTGGTCGCCGGCGGCCGGGTAGCGCTGCTCGATCATCTCGGTGCGGTCGGCATACATCTCGTAGCGTTTCTGCACCGGCACCGGGGACTCATCGATGCGGGCGAAGGCGATCGCCGAGTCATCCGGCGCCCACCAGTAGCCGGTGTGGCGGTCCATTTCCTCATCGGCCACGAACTCGGCCACGCCATTGCCGATGGTGTCGCTGCCATCGCCGGTGAGCTGGATCTGCTGGCCGCTGGCCAGGTCGATCACCCACAGGTTGCGGGCGCGCACGAAGCTGACGAAGCCGCCCTTCGGCGAGAGCTTGGCATCGGTGGCGAAGCCTTCGCCGTGGGTGAGCTGGCGCACCGCGGCCTTGCCCTGCTTGCTCAGGTCGTACAGGTACAGCTCGCCGCCGAGCGGGAACAGCAGGGTGCGTGCATCCGGCGACCACTGGTAATCGACGATGCCGGTCATCGCGGCGATGCGCTGACGCTCGCGGCGGGCCTTCTCGGCATCGCTCAGGGTCTCTTCGCCCGGCAGCACCACCTTGGAATCGACCAGCAGATGGGTCTGCCCACTGGCGATGTCGTACGCCCACAGGTCCAGCTGGTTGCGATCCGCATCCTTGCCGCGCAGGAAGCTGACCTGCGAGCCATCCGGGGCCACCTTGGGCTTCATCAGGGTCGGGCCGGACAACGGCAGCGGGCCGGTGATGGCATCCAGGGTCAGTTTTTCAGCGTGGGCGATCGAGGTCGAGGCGAGCATCAGGGCGAGCGAAGCAAACAGGTGGCGCATGAAGGATTCCGGCAGCGTCTGGGCAGTCCCCGGCCGCTGGCGCGGCACGGGGAACGCTTCATCCTAACCAAAACCGTTCCGGTCGTGCCGGAGATGGCGGGCATCCGGCCGCGCCGAGTGTTCCGGGGAGCCGGCCAGCGGCCGGCACTACGCCGCTGCTCAGCGCTGGCCGAACAGGTGCTTGCGCTCTTCTTCGCTGAGTGGCTTGCCGGCCTGCGGGTTCACCTTCTCGCGCAGGGCGTAGGCCCGCTGGGTGGCCGGGCGCGCAGCGATCACGTCATGCCAGCGCTTGAGATTCGGGAAGGCGCTGAAATCGACCGGCAGCTTGTCGTAGGCCCCGATCCAGGGGTAGCTGGCCATGTCGGCGATGCTGTACGCCTCACCGCCAAGATAGGCGGTCTGCGCCAGGCGCTTGTCCATCACGCCGTGCAGGCGGCGCACTTCGTTGTCGTAGCGCTCGATCGCATAGGGAATCTTTTCGGGCGCGTAGACGTTGAAATGGCCCATCTGGCCGCTCATCGGGCCAAGCCCGGCCATCTGCCAGAACAGCCATTCCAGCACCGCCACCCGGCCGCGGCTGTCGGCGGGCAGGAAGCGGCCGGTCTTCTCGGCCAGGTACAGCAGGATCGCGCCGGACTCGAACACGCTCTGCGGGGCGCCGCCGTCAGTGGGCTGGTGGTCGACCAGCGCTGGCATCTTGTTGTTGGGCGAGATCGCCAGGAAGGCGGGCGTGAACTGGTCCCCGGCGCCGATGTTCACCGGCTGGATCTGGTACGGCAGGCCGGTCTCCTCCAGCATCAGCGTGACTTTGTGGCCATTCGGGGTGGGCCAGTAGTACAGGTCGATCATGGCGACGGCTCGCGGATTGGGAATACCGAGTCTAGTCCGTCATTCGGCTTGGCAGGGTCAAGCCGGACCGTTACGCTGCGCCGTCCCCGCAACGCAGCATCCCAGCATGAGCTCGACCCAGACTCCCATCAGTCCCCTGTCCTCCCTGATCTTCGCCTCGCGCTGGCTGCAGCTGCCGCTGTACCTGGGCCTGATCCTGGCCCAATGCGTTTATGTGTTCCTGTTCGGCAAGGAGTTGTGGCACCTGCTGCACAAGGCCAACACCATGGGCGAGCAGGAGATCATGCTGCTGGTGCTGGGCCTGATCGACGTGGTGATGATCTCCAACCTGCTGGTGATGGTGATCGTGGGCGGCTATGAGACCTTCGTGTCGCGCCTGCGCCTGGAAAACCACCCCGACCAGCCGGAATGGCTGAGCCACGTCAACGCGAGCGTGCTGAAGGTGAAGCTGGCGCTGTCGATCATCGGTATCTCCTCGATCCACCTGCTGAAGACGTTCATTGCGGCGGGCAATCTGGATGGGCTGCCGTCGTGCAACAGCCCGGAGTACATCCTGGCGGTGCAGACGGCGATCAGCAGCATCGGCCCGGGCGCTGCAGCGGCCTTCAAGTGCTCGGCCATGACCTCGACCGGGGTGATGTGGCAGACCATCATCCACTGCGCCTTCATCCTCTCGGCGATCGGCATCGCCTACACCGACAAGCTGATGAACGGCACGCCGAGCAAGGCGCTGTCGCACTGACACTTGCCCGGCAGCGGCGGCATCGGTGAGGATGCCCCCTGCCCAGACCGCCTGGCCCCCGGTCCGGGCGGGGTGATGCTAGATTGCACACCTGCGGGTCCGCCATGGACGTCGGGAAACGTCCATGGCCTTCGGTCGGCCTGACCGCATCAGGCCCTACGCATCGTCGTCTTCAAAGGGGAGTTGGATGTCGCACGTCAAGACTCATGGCCCGGCGCGCCTGTTCGCGCCGATGATCCTGCTGGTCGCCCTGTCCGCCTGCTCGGGCAAGGACGACACCGCACCGGCCGCGCCTGCGGCACCCGCCACCCCCACTGCTGCGCCGGCCGCACCGGCGGTCTCGGCCAAGGTCCAGTCGCTGGGTACCGAGGAACTGCGTGAGCTGGCCAGCAAGGCCCTGCGCGAGAACCGCATGTACGCCCCGGCCGGCGACAACGCCATCGAGTACTACCTGGCGCTGCGCGACAAGACCCCGGATGACGCCTCGGTCAAAAGCGCGCTGACCGATCTGCTGCCCTATACCCTGATCGCCGCCGAGCAGAACCTGGGCCGCGAGGATTTCGCCGAAACCCAGCGCCTGGTTGCGCTGATCGAAAAGGTCGACCCGGCCGCCCCCGCACTGCCGCGCCTGAAACAAGGCATCAGCGGCAGCATGCAGACCGCGCTCAAGCGCACCCAGGAAGAGACCGACAAGGTCAAGAAAGACGCCGAGGCCCGCGCCAAGCAGCTGGTTGAACAGCAGCGCCTGGCGCAGCAGCAGAGCACCGAAGCCGAGGCCGCGCGGCAGATCGCCGCGCAGCAGGAAGCCGCGCGCCGCGACACCGACCGCCAGGATGCCGAGCGTCAGGCCAACGCCCGCCGCGAGGCCGAACAGCGCCAGCAGCAGGCCGCCGCCCAGCAGGCCGCGGCCACCCGCCAGGCCGCCGCGGCGCCCAGCCTGCGCCCGGTCAGCACCCCGGCCCCGCGTTACCCGGCCGACGCGCTGCGTTCGGGCACCTCCGGCGAAGTGCTGGTCGAGCTCACCGTCGGCACCGACGGTTCGGTGACCGCCGCCCGCGTGCTGCGCGCCACCCCGGCGCGCGTGTTCGACCGCGAAGCGCTCAACGCCGTCAAGCGTTGGAAGTTCGAGCCGGTCGGCGCCCCGGTCACCACGCGCCGCACGCTTGCCTTCGCGCCGGAAGGCGGTTGATCGCAGCATAAGGTGGGAGGACGAAAGGCCCGGAGTGATCCGGGCCTTTTGCGTTGATTCCGTCAGGTTGCGTCGCGGTTTTCCACTGCCGACTCAGGCCTGGTCCAGACTGATAGGAAGCGGTTCGTGCTCCGGTTGAGTGTGAACAGAACTGCCCATCATCTCAACACGAGGAATCAACATGAAATACGACGACGCAAGCTGGCATTCGGAGGGCGACTTTCCTGGGGACCTGCGCGCCGAAGCGGGTGCCACCCATATCGGTATGTTCTTCGCTTGGCTGATGCTCAACGGAATGGGCGAAAGCGCCATGAACGGAGGGTTGGATGCAGAGATCCAGCTTCTCGCCGACCGTACTTGGACCCCCGGCCAGTTCCTGCTGGAATACGCTGACGGAAATCTCGTCGATGACTTGCTCAATGAAGAGGCCAATGCATTTACGCTTGACTACTACGACGCCGACGACGGCGAGTTCCTTGAAGATTACGAAGCAATCTTGGCGGATGATCTTCCCAGCCTGTATCACGTAGAAGACACGTGGGTAAATTTTGATCTGCTGGCAGCGGCACTCCAAAAACGTTTGATGGAATGGCGTTCGAAGCGAGGCTAATGAGCTGCGCAGCGAGCTTGGCTATCTGCAGCGCTCCTCTTCTCCGCAGTCGCGACGCGTGGCGTCCTGCGGAGCTTATCGAGCAGCGTTGGAATACATCCAAAGGATCGAGAATTTCTGTATGCGATGCCTGCGCAATGCGGACTGAAAACAGCTGACGGAGCGATGGCACCATTGCCATCCCTCCGATCCATCAACCCGAAATCGCCAACCGCTCCTGATGGTAGCGACGCACCGCGGCATACCAGAACAGCGCCGCCAGACCGAAGCCCGCGCCCAGGTACACCGCCCACATCTGCGCGCTGATCGTTTCGTGGCGGATGATCTTGAGCAGCATCTGGTTCTGCGCCAGGAACGGCACCGCGAACTGCCACAGCTCACTCTTGATCGGGTACACCATCAGCGCGTAACCCGGCAGCATCGGTAGCAGCATCAGCCAGGTCATGTGGCTCTGGGCTTCTTTCATGCTCTTGGCCGCCGCCGACAGGAAGGTCAGCAGCGACGTGCCGATGAACAGCATCGGCAGCATGATCAGCAGCATCTGCAGCATCGGCAGGAAGCCCATGTTGAGCTGCCGGCCTACCCCGCCGGAGGATAGCTGCGCGCTGATCTTGAAGGCCGCCAGGGTCAGCAGCAGCGATGCGACACCCACGGCGCAGGCCGCAGCGATCTTGCCGCTGACGATCGCGCTGCGCGGTGCGGGGGTGGCGAGCAGCGGCTCCAGCGATTGCCGCTCACGTTCGCCGGCCGTGGTATCCATCACCAGATAGGCGCCCCCCAGGAACGAGGTGATGGTGAGCAGGATCGGCAACAGCACCGAGAGCATCATCCCGCGCTTGGCTTCGGCGGTCGCCAGGTCCTGCGCGGCGACATCAAGTGGGCGCGCTACCTGTGCATCGATCCCGCGCGCCAGCAGGCGCAGGGCACCGACCTGCTGGCTGTAGCCACCCAATGCCGCTTCCAGACGGCTGCTGGGAATATCGGCAGCGCGGCGGGTGCTGTCCTTGATGATCTCCACCAGCGCCGGGCGGCCGTCGGCCCAGTCCTTGCCGAAGTCCGGGCTGATGCGCAGCGCCACATCAATGCGCTGGCTTCGGATCGCTTCGGTGAGGTCCTTCGGTGCCTCGGTCGCATTGAGACCCTGCGATGCCAGGAAACGCACCAGATTGGGGGCATGCTCGCCGCCGATCATCGGTATTTCCAGCGGCTGCTCGATCTGCGTCTTGACCCGGCTTTCGGCCAGTTTGCTCATGCCCAGGATCAGTACCGGGTACAGCAGCGGTCCCAGCAGCAGGGTCAGCGCGAGGGTGCGGCGGTCGCGGGAGAGATCGCGCAGTTCCTTGCGCATCACGGTCAACAGCGTGGCGAACGAACTCATGCGTGCAATCCTTCTTCGGTACCGATCGCCTTGACGAAGGCATCTTCCAGGTTGCTTTCCCCGGTCTGTGCGCGCAGCTCATCGGCGCTGCCGGCGGCCATCACCGTGCCCTGCGCGATGATCACCACGTGGTCACACAGCGCGGCCACCTCCTGCATGATGTGGCTGGAGAAGATCACGCAGCGCCCCTCGTCGCGCAGCCCGCGCAGGAAGCCGCGCAGCGCGCGCGTGGTCATCACGTCCAGCCCGTTGGTGGGCTCATCCAGGATCACGTTGCGCGGGTCGTGCACCAGGGCGCGGGCGATCGCGGTCTTGGTGCGCTGGCCCTGCGAGAACCCTTCAGTCTGGCGGTCGAGGATGTCCTCCATCTCCAGCGCCGTGGACAACACCTTGGTGCGCTCGCGGATCCGCGCGGCACTCAGGCCGTGCAGCTGGCCGAAGTAGGCGATGTTCTCGCGCGCGGTCAGGCGCTTGTAGACCCCACGGGCATCGGGGAGCACCGCCAACTGGCGGCGCACGGCGATCGGGTCTACCGCCGCGTCGATGCCATCCACCAGCACGCGGCCCTGGTCGGGCTTCATCAGCGTGTACAGCATGCGCATGGTGGTGGTCTTGCCGGCACCGTTCGGCCCGAGCAGGCCGGTGATGCGGCCGTCTTCGGCCTGGAAGCCGACGTTCTGGACGGCGTGGATCAGGCCGGTCTTGGTCTTGAACGCTTTATGCAGGTTCTCGGCGACGATCATGCGCGCACCTCCCCGGTGCGGTGGGAGGAACGGTTCATGGGGCCCATCCGTTGAACGAGGTGAACGCCGGCACCGGGCTGAGGGTGTCCAGGCAGGTGGCATCGAGCGACTTGGCATCGGCGGTGTCGATGAACTGACCGAGGATGCGCGGCATGCAGCCGGCGTTGATCGTGCCGTGGCCCTGGCCCTTGGCCAGCAGGTGTCGCCCGTTCGGCAGCTGCTTGACGACCTGCTCGGCATAGCGCGGCGGCGTGACCGGATCGAACTGGCCCGACAGCAGCAGCACCGGCAGCGACGAAGCGAACGGCGTGGTGAAATCCTTCGGCCGCGAACCGGCGTTCCACGCCGGGCACGCCGCGAAGAACATGCGCGCCACTTCCGGGCCCAGCACGCGGTCACCCTGCGCACTTTCCTGATAGCGGTCGGCATCCTCGGCGCACAGCACCGACCATTGCATGCCACGGTTCATCTGCACGCCCAGCGTGCGGCTGGCCATCTTGCTCAACGACATCAGCGGCGCATAGCGACCCTGCGCGGCCTCATCGAGCATCACCGGCAGCAGCGAGGACAGTTCCGGCATGTACGAGAACATGAAGGCCAGTCCGGTCACCGAATCGGCGGTCAATACATCGCGCTCGGCCTGGCCGGTGCCCGGATTGCGGTACTCGACCTCGACCGGTGCCTTGGCCAGCGTGGCCATGACGTTGCGCAGCTGGGTGCGGGTATCGACCGGGAAGCGCTGGGCGCAGATCGGATCCTGGCGGCACTGTGCCGACTGCAGGGTGATCGCATCTTCGAAGGTGTTGGCGAAATCGCCGCCGACCACCAGGTCGTTCGGCACCACGCCATCGATCACGACGGTGCGGGTGTGCTGCGGATAATGCGCGGCATACTGCTGTGCCACACGCGTACCGTAGGAGCCGCCGATCACGTTGATCTTGTCCACGCCCAGCGCCTTGCGCACCGCATCCAGGTCGCCGATGGCCTCGGTGGTGGTGTAGAACCGGGTGTCGGCGCGGCCGGTCAAGGACTGCGCGCAGCGACGGGCATAGTCTTCGATCAGGCCCGCGCTCGGCGCGGCGTTCTCGTCCAGCGGCAGCTCCTTGCCCTGCGCATCCAGGCAGGTGAGCGGATTGGATTTGCCGGTGCCGCGCTGATCGATCAGGAAGATGTCGCGCTGCTTGCGCACATCGCGCAGCGCCATGTTCACCGGTGCGGCGACCTCGGTCGCGGCCTGGCCGGGGCCACCGGCGAGGAAGAACACCGGGTCGGCCTTGCCGGCGCCGTCATTGCCGGCCTCCAGCCAGGCGATGTTCAAGCCGATTCTGCGACCGTCGGGTTCGGCCGGATTTTCCGGCACCTGCAGCGTGGCGCACTGTGCCTCCACGTTCGCGCTGGCCTGCGCGCTGGTCAGGGTGCAGGGCTGGAACGCGAGCGTGCCGTACAGGCGTTGAGCGGCAGCCGCGCCGGATGCATCGTCCGGTACCGGCGCGCAGCCGGCACACAGGGCGGCGACCAGCGCACCGGCCAGCCTCAGGTGGTGTGTAGACATCTTCCGTACTTCCCCTTGTTGAAGATCATGCCACCACGACGCGTGGGCGTGGCCGATGTGACCCAACTTACACGGCTGGCCCCGTGCCGGGGAAGGCGGCGGCGTCGCCGTACACCTCACTGCACTGTCAAGGCCACCGCGCTCATGGTGCGGTCGCGGCCGTCGGCCTTGGCCCGGTACAGCGCGGCATCGGCTTCACCGAGCAGGCGCGCCATGTCGCCTGTGCCCTGATCGATCGCCAGGCCGATGCTCGCCGTCACCGGCACCGGCACGCCGTCGAGCCGCGCGGGCGACTCACGCAGCGCCTGGCGCAGGCGATCGGCGCACTGCCGCGCCTGGGCCTGATCGGCCCCCGGCAGCAGCAGGACGAACTCTTCCCCGCCATAGCGGCCCAGCAGGTGCTCGCGATCGGCGACGCAGGTGCTCAGTACGTCGGCGACATGCCGCAGAACCGCATCGCCGGCCAGGTGTCCCCAGCGATCGTTGATCTGCTTGAAGTGATCCACGTCCAGCAGCAGCAACGCCAGGGGTCGCCCGGGGCGGCGGTTGAGCTCCAGCAGGCTGGCACCGTCGGCAAGCACCGCCCCGCGGTTGAGCAGGCCGGTCAGCACGTCGGTGCGTGCCAGTCGCTGCAGGTCCACCAGCATCCGTTCCACCAACAGCAGCACCAGCGCGAAGCACCGCGCCAGCTCCAGGATCAGCCCGACCAGGTAGGTGGCAAAGACCGGCGCACCCGCGCGCAGGAGGTCGTCACCCGCATCCGGGGCCACCGGCAGGAGCAGGCGGACCAGGTACAGCAGGGTCTGCGCGGCAAAGACCACCGCCGCCAGCCGGCAGCTGGTGCGCTGCGCCGGCGGTGCGTGGCGCAGCAGCAGCCAGGTCATCCAGCCGTTGAGCAGGACCGCGAACACGCTGAACACGTGCAGCCGGATGACCAGGCTGGGATGGACCACCAGGAAGAATGCGATCGCGCCAAGATAGGTGGCCATCAATGCCACCGGCTGCCACGCCGGCAGCCGACGGCCAAGATGACGCGCCACGCCGTACAGCATCAGCACGCCGGACAGTGCGACCGCGACGTTGCCGGACAGGATTCCGGCTACATGGGGCAGGTACGGCCGCAGCGCGACCAGGGTCAGGCTGACCGAGAGCATCCACAGGCTGGCCGTCCACAACCGCAGCGCCGGCTGCCGGCGCAGCACCAGCAGCAGCAATGAAAAACCCATGGCGATGCCCAGGCACAGCAGGAAGCCGAGCACGGCAATGGTGGGGAAATCCAGGGGCATCGAGTCAGCCAGGCGGAAGCGGCGCGCGGCGCATCTTACCGCCCGCCACGGTGCAGCGCTGCCCGGTCCGGGACCGGGCAGCGGCGCCTGCCTGCCGCGCACCGGCCAGCGGCGCGCCGGAAAGCGGGGTTACTTGCTGCTGACGTACTTCTCGCGCCGCACCTGCGGGGTCGGCAGGCCGGCCTCTTTCAGCGCCTCGAAGGTCGCATCGACCATGTCCGGGTTGCCGCACAGGTAGGCGATGTCGGTGGCCGCGCTCGGGGCGAACTCGGCCAGGTGCTGCTGCACGTAGCCGTGACGCACGTCCGGATGCGGGTTCTCCGGCAGCTCGCGGGACAGGCACGGCACGTAGCGGAAACCCGGGTGGGCGGCCGCGAAGGCATAGAAGTCCTCGCTGTAGAGGAGTTCGGCCGGTGTGCGGGCACCCTGCAGCAGGACCACCTCCACGCCACGCTCGGCCATGGCGGTGGCCAGCAGCGGCAGCATCGAGCGGTACGGGGTGACCCCGGTGCCGGTGGCGATCAGCAGGTAGCGGGCGTTGTGGTCGCCCGGCTGCAGGCAGAACCGGCCGAACGGACCGCTGGCGCTGACGTGGCCGCCGATGTCCAGGCCCTCGAAGAGGGAGGTGGCGGCACCGCCGGGGACGAAGCTGACCGCGATATCGACCGCATCGCCCGCGCCGAGGGCGTGATCATGAATGGTCGCCAGCGAATAGCTGCGCTTGGTGGCGGTGCCGTCGGCGTACTCGAAATGGACCTGGATGAACTGACCGGGCTGGAAATCCAGCGGCTGGCCGTCATCACGCAGGAACTGGTAATGGCCGACGGTCGGGGCCAGCATGCGCCGGTCGACCAGTTTGAGGGGGAATTGAGCAGGCACGACTTTTCGGGACAGTGTGTAGCCGGGGCAAGCCCTCGGGGTCTTCTATAATAGCCGCTCCCCGCCCCTATCCAGCGCCAGCCCATAGGCGCGAAGGCAAGAGCTTGGCTTCCCAGAACACTTCCGCGCCCACCGCCGTGCCCGCCCTGCGGGTGCGTGACCTCCGCAAAACCTATGACAACGGCACCCAGGCGCTGAAGGGCGTCTCGCTGGACGTGGCCCCGGGCGACTTCTTCGCCCTGCTCGGCCCCAACGGCGCCGGCAAGTCGACCCTGATCGGCATCATCAGCTCGCTGGTGAACCTCAGCGAAGGCCAGGTCGAGGTCTTCGGCAGCGACCTGGTGCGCCACCGCAGCGCCACCATGCGCCTGATCGGCCTGGTCCCCCAGGAAATCAACTTCAACCTGTTCGAAAAGCCCTTCGACATCCTGGTCAACTACGCCGGCTTCTATGGCGTGGCCCGTGCCGAGGCCGAGAAGATGGCCGAAGAGGAGCTCAAGCGCGCCCACCTGTGGGACAAGGCGCAGGTGATGAGCCGCACCCTGTCCGGGGGCATGAAGCGCCGCCTGATGATCGCCCGCGCGATGATGACCCGCCCGCGGCTGCTGATCCTGGATGAACCGACCGCCGGGGTGGACATCGAGATCCGCCGCGACATGTGGCGGGTGCTCAAGGAGATCAACGCCGCCGGCACCACGATCATCCTCACCACGCATTACCTGGAAGAAGCCGAGCACCTGTGCCGGAACCTGGCCATCATCAACCACGGCCAGATCGTCACCCAGGGCCCGATGCGCGAACTGCTGGCCAAGCTGGACGTGGAGGGCTTCCTGTTCGACATCGACGGCAGCCTGCCGGCCCAGCTGCCGGAGATCGAAGGCGCGATCCTGATCGCCACCGACAGCCACACGCTGGACGTGGACATGCCGCGCGCAATGGACCTCAACCGTGTGTTTGACGCCTTGAACGCCGCCGGTATCCGCGTGCGTTCGATGCGCACCAAGAGCAACCGCCTGGAGGAGCTGTTCGTGCGCCTCACCGGCAACCAGGAGAACGTGGCATGAGCAGCACCCCGACCCCGGTCCTGACCGACGGCCAGCGCAACCGCATCGCACTGATGACCATCGTGCGCCGCGAAGTGGCGCGCATCCTGCGCATCTGGGGCCAGACCCTGGTGCCGCCGGCGATCACCATGACCCTGTACTTCCTGATCTTCGGCGGCCTGATCGGCTCGCGCGTGGGCGAGATGGGCGGCTACAGCTACATGCAGTTCATCGTGCCGGGCCTGGTGATGATGAGCGTGATCCAGAACAGCTACGGCAACATCAGCTCGTCGTTCTTCGGCGCCAAGTTCGGCCGCCACGTGGAAGAGCTGCTGGTCAGCCCGATGCCCAACTGGGTGATCCTGTGGGGCTATGTGTCAGGCGCGGTGCTGCGTGGCCTGATGGTCGGCGTGATCGTGTTGATCATCGCCATGTTCTTCACCCCGGTGCGCATTCCGCATCCGCTGGTGACGCTGACCACGGTGCTGCTGGGCGCGACGATCTTCTCACTGGCCGGCTTCATCAACGCGGTGTACGCCAAGAAGTTCGATGACGTGGCGATCGTGCCGACCTTCATCCTGACCCCGCTGACCTACCTGGGCGGCGTGTTCTATTCGGTGAAGCTGCTGCCGACCTGGGCCGAAGCGGCCACGCATGCCAATCCGATCTTCTACATGGTCAACGCGTTCCGCTACGGCCTGCTGGGCACCAGCGATGTGCCGCTGTGGGTGGCCTATGCGCTGATGATCGGCTTCGTGGTGGCGCTGACAGCGCTGGCGCTGTGGCTGCTGAAGCGGGGCGTGGGGATGCGGAGCTGATGCGTATCCTGATCCTCGGCGCCGGCGGGACCGGCGGTTACTTCGGTGGTCGCCTGGCCCAGGCCGGCGTGGACGTCACCTTCCTCGTCCGCCCGGCGCGTGCGGCCCAGCTGGCGGGCGAAGGGCTGGTGATCCGCAGCCCGCTGGGCGATGCGACCTTCCCGGTCAAGCACGTCACCGCCGAGGCGCTGCCTGCGCTGGCGAGCGCTGAGCCCTTCGACCTGGTGATCCTGAGCTGCAAGGCCTACGACCTGGCCAGCTCGATCGAGGCGATCGCCCCGGCGATGGGCCCGCGTACCACGGTGCTGCCGATCCTCAACGGGCTGCGGCATTACGCCGATCTCGACGCACGCTTCGGCCGCGACGCCGTGCTGGGCGGGCTGTGCTTCATCAGCGCGACCAAGGCCAGCGACGGCGCGGTGGTGCATCTGGCGCCGGCGGCCAAGCTGACCTTCGGCGAGCGCGACGGCACCGGCAGCAGCGCGCGCGTGCTGGCGCTGGCGGCGGCCTGCGTGCAGGCGGGCGTGGACCACGTCGCCACCGATGCGATCGGGCAGGAGCAGTGGATCAAATACACCTTCCTGACCACGCTGGCGGCGGCGACCTGCCTGATGCGCGCCGATGTCGGCACGATCGTGGCCACCGATGACGGTGCGGCGATCGTGCGGGGCCTGTACGAGGAGTGCCTGGCGGTGGCCGAGGCGGCCGGCGAGCCGATCCCGGCCAAGGCGCGGGAGATCGCGCTGGCCGCGACCACCCAGTCCGGCTCGGCGTTGAAGGCGTCGATGCTGCGCGATCTGGAGGCCGGCCAACAGGTCGAGGCCGAGCATATCGTCGGCGACATGCTGGTACGGGCACGGGCGGCCGGCCAGGCCGCACCGCTGCTGGCCGTGGCCTATGCGCACCTGCAGGCCTACCAGCAGCAGCGCAGCGCCTGAGCGCCATGCCTGCCGCGCTGCCGTCCCACGTGCTGGTGCTGGGCCTGGGCTATAGCGGGCGGCATCTGGCCGCGCTGCTGCACTCGAACGGGGTGGCCTGCAGCGGCACCGTACGCGATCCGGCCAGTGCGCCGGCGGATGGGCTGCTCCGCCACCGTCTGGTTGCAGGCGAACCGATCAGCGCGGGCCTGCGCGAGGCGATCCGCACGGCCGAGGCCATCGTCTGCTCCGTGCCATCGGATGCAGACGGCGACCCGGCCTTGCGCCTGCTCATCGATGCGCTGGGCGACAGCCCTGCACTACGCTGGGTCGGCTATCTCTCCTCCACCGCGGTCTACGCCGACCGCAATGGCGGTTGGGTCAACGAGACGTCTGCCGCCGATGCAACCGATGCGACCGCCCTGAAGCGCCTGCGCGCGGAACAGCAGTGGCAGGCGTTCGCGCAGGCGCGTGGCATTGCCTCGGCGGTGTTCCGGCTGCCGGGCCTGTATGGGCGCGGGCGCAATGCGCTGGTGCAGTTGGCGCAAGGCAAGGCGAGGCAGGTGGTGCGGCCGGGGCTGGTCTTCAACCGGCTGCACGTGGCGGACCTGGCCAGCGGCGTGCTCGCGGCGATGCAGCGGCCTGCAGGCGCTGCGCTGCATCTGCTGAGCGATGACGAACCGGCGCCGCCACAGGACGTGGTGGCCTACGCCGCGGCGCTGAGTGGACTGCCGCTGCCCGTCGTGCAGGCGTGGGACGCACCCGAGGTGGCCGCCTCACTGCGCCGCTTCTACGCCAGCAACAAGCGCATCGACGGCCGCGCCACGCGCGCGGCATTGCAGTGGCAGCCACGCTTCACCACGTACCGCGAAGGACTGGACGATGCGTGGGCCCACGGCGACGGACGCCCTGCCCTGCGCTAGCCCACGACCGTTGGTCGTGGGTGCGGCGTACCAATGCGGGGTCCGACGCGCGTACCGACCAACGGTCGGTACCTACCTTCTCAAGCCGCGTCCGGGAGCCGGAAGAACGTGCGCGTAGCCGCCGTCGCGTGTGCGGCCGTGATCTCCACGTCCTCCCCGCGGTCGCGCGCCAGCTCTTCGACGATGTGCGACAGGAACATCGGCTCGTTGCGACGGTCTTTCGGCAGTGGCTTGAGCGTGCGCGGCAGCAGGTAGGGCGCGTCGGTCTCGATCATCAGGCGGTCGGCCGGGATATGCTTGACCAGCTCGCGCAGGTGGCCGCCACGGCGTTCATCGCACAACCAGCCGGTGATGCCGATGTACCAGTCCTGGTCCAGGTAATCGAACAGTTCCTGGCGCTCGCCGGTGAAGCAGTGCACCACTGCCGGGGCGAGCTTGCCCTCGAAATTCTTCATCTGCGCCATGAAATCGGCATGCGCGTCGCGCTGGTGCAGGAACAGCGGCTTGCCGTTTTCGGCGGCGAGCTGCAGCTGGCGCTCGAAGGCGCGGTGCTGCGCCGGGCGCGGCGAGAAATCGCGGAAGTAATCCAGCCCGCACTCACCTACCGCCACCACCTCGGCATGCGCGTGCAGCGCGCGCATTTCCGCGTCGCACTCGTCGGTGTATTCCACCGCATGGTGCGGATGCACGCCAGCGGTCGCGTACAGGAACCCCGGGTGCTGGCGGGCCAGCTCCAGCGCCATCGGCGAATGCTCGCGGCTGGCCCCGGTGATCACCATCTGCACCACCCCGGCCTCGCGCGCACGCGCCAGCACGGCGTCGCGGTCGCGATCGAAAGAGTCATGGGTGAGGTTGGCGCCGATATCGATCAGTTGCATGTGGGGCTACAGGACGGGTGACCCCGGGCATTCTACCGTGCTCCCCCGCAATGCCCCGGCGCGCGCGTCTCGCCGCTCCTGCCTGGGCCCCGTATCCTTGCCGCATGACCACCCCGATGTTCCCGATTTCCACACTGCTGCCGCAGATCCTGACCACGCTGGAGCACGGCCCCCGGCTGGTGCTGGAAGCACCGCCCGGCGCCGGCAAGACCACCCAGGTGCCGTTGGCGCTGCTGGATGCACCGTGGCTGGAAGGCCGGAAGATCATCATGCTGGAGCCGCGTCGCGTGGCCGCGCGCAGCGCCGCGCAGTTCATGGCGCGGCAACGCGGCGAAGATGTCGGAGAGACCGTCGGCTATCGCATCCGTTTCGAGAACAGGATCTCCGCGCGGACCCGGATCGAGGTGGTGACCGAAGGCATCCTGACCCGGATGCTGCAGGACGACCCGCTGCTGGAGGGCGTGGGGGCGCTGCTGTTCGATGAATTCCACGAGCGGCATCTGGCCGCCGATCTCGGCCTGGCACTGGCGCTGGATGTGCAGTCGCAGCTGCGCGAGGACCTGCGCATCGTGGTGATGTCGGCCACGCTGGATGGCGAGCGGCTGGCGCAGGCCCTGGATGCGCCGCGCCTGAGCAGCGAAGGCCGCAGCTTCCCGGTGACGGTCGCGCATTTTCCCGCACGTCGCGACGAGGCGCTGGAGCCGCAGGCACGGCGCGCGGTGGAGCAGGCCTTGGCCGAGCATCCTGGCGACGTGCTGGTGTTCCTGCCTGGCCAGCGCGAGATCACGCGCGTGCAGACCGCGCTGCAGGCCGTGCTCGACCCCGCCGTGCAGGTGCTGCCGCTGCACGGCGAGCTGCCGGTGGACCAGCAATCGCAGGTCCTGCAGCCTGACCCGGGCGGTCGCCGCCGGGTGGTACTGGCGACCAACGTGGCCGAATCCTCGGTGACCCTGCCCGGCGTGCGCGTGGTGATCGATGCCGGTCTCGCACGCGAGCCGCGCTACGACCCCAATAGCGGCTTCGCGCGCCTGGACGTGGTGAACATCGCGCAGGCCTCGGCGGACCAGCGTGCCGGCCGCGCAGGCCGTGTGGCCGAGGGCTGGGCGTGGCGGTTGTGGCCGCAGTCGCAGCGGTTGGAGGCACAGCGCCGGCCAGAGATTGCGCAGGTGGAACTGGCCTCGCTGGCACTGGAACTGGCCGCCTGGGGCAGCGACGACCTGCGCTTCGTCGATACACCGCCGGCCGGTGCCCTGGCCGCCGCCCGTGAACTGCTGCAGCGCCTGGGTGCGCTCAGCGACAGCGGCACGCTGACCCCGCTGGGCCGGCGCATGCTGACGCTCGGCACGCATCCGCGGCTGGCCGCAATGCTGATGGCGGCCGGCACGGGTATCGAACAGGCGTTGGCCTGCGATCTGGCCGCGCTGGTGGAAGCGCGCGATCCGCTGCGGCAAGGGGGTGATGCACTCGCCGCGCGGTGGCGTGCGCTGGCGGCGTTCCGCCAAGGGCGCGTGCCACCCGACGCCAACCGCGGCGGCCTGGCGGCGATCGATGCCGCCAGCAAACAATGGCGGCGACGCCTGCGCTGTGATGCCGCGCCTCCTTCCTCAGTCGAAGCGCATCAACTCGGTGACCTGCTCGCCCATGCATTTCCGGACCGGATCGCCGCCCGCCATCCGACCGATCCGCTGCGCTATCTGCTGGCCAATGGCCGCAGCGCGCGCCTGTTCGATCCCAGCGATCTGCGTGGCGAACCGTGGCTGGTCGCCGTGGAGCTGCGCTACGAGGCACGCGATGCGTTGCTGCTGCGCGCCGCGCCGGTGGACGAGAACCGCCTGCGCCGTGATTTTCCCGATCGCTTCAAACAGGAAGACGTGGTGCGCTGGGATGGTGAAAAGCGTGCCTTGGTCGCGCGACGGGAAACCCGCTTCGACCGCATCGTGCTGGACAGCCGCTCGGCCGGCCGCGTGGATCCTGCACACGCCGCGCAGGCACTGACTGAAGCGGTTGCCGAACTTGGGCTGGATGCGTTGCCGTGGACCGAGGGGCTGCGCCAGTGGCAGGCACGTGTACTGGCGGTGCGGGCATGGATGCCGGAGCTGGAACTGCCGGATGTCTCCGACGCAGCGCTGTTGGCGACGCTGCCGACCTGGCTGACCCCCGCATTCAACGGCAGGACCCGCCTGGACGCGCTCGACGAATCCACCTTGGGTGAAGCGCTGAAATCACCGCTGCCGTGGGCGCAACGCCAGCTGATCGATCGCCATGCCCCGGCGCGCATCACCGTGCCTTCCGGGATGGAGCGCCCGATCCATTATGCGCTCGATGCCGATGGCGTCACGCCGCAGGCACCGGTGCTGGCGGTCAAGCTGCAGGAACTGTTCGGCCTGAGCGACACCCCGCGCATCGCCGATGGCCGCATCCCGCTGACGCTGCATCTGCTTTCCCCAGGCGGCCGGCCGCTGCAGGTCACCCAGGACCTGCGCAATTTCTGGGCGAACACCTATGCCGAAGTGAAGAAGGAAATGAAGGGCCGCTATCCCAAGCATCCGTGGCCGGATGATCCGTGGACGGCCACGGCCACACACCGGGCCAAGCCGCGCGGGACGTGAGCGCGCCTCCGCCGCCATCGCGTTGCCCCCATTCATGGCTGCTACCTGACCGGCACCACACGCCCCGCTGACCGGGCTGCACCGAGACGCTACAGTCATGACCTGGCCGTCTCCGGCGGATAACACCGCGTACACGGCCATCGCGCGACACTGGATCAGAACCGAGGCAAAGGACCCCCCATGAGCAGATTGACCGTGATTACCGACCGCGCCCTCGAGCGCGCCCTGGACATCGCCAGCACCGCTGGTGACGGCCTCAAGCATGCCGGCAGCAACCTGCGCCACTTCGGCCCGCAGGCCACCGACTGGATCAAGACCGGCGCGGCGCTGGGCGCAGTCAAGACCGGCAGCAAGGTCGCCGCCAAGGTGGTGCGCCGCAATCCGGCCGTGACCATCGCCGCCGCCGCTGTCGGCGTCGGCCTGCTGGGCTACGCGCTGTACCGCAAGCAGCAGAAGAAGAAGCTCGCCAACGGCGGCGTGGTGAACGGCCAGGCGCAGCGCATCAGCGCCCGCAACCGCCGCAACGACACCGTGGTGGATGAAACCAGCGATATCGGCAGCGACGCCTGATCGGCTGACGCTTCACCGGATCCGCATGGAAACCGCCGGCCTCAGCCGGCGGTTTTTTATTGTCCGATCTCCCGCCATTGCCCGGGTTGCAGATCGCCGATCGCATGCGCGCCCATGGAAACCCGGACCAGGCGCAGCGTCGGCAGGCCGACCGCTGCGGTCATCCGCCGCACCTGCCGGTTACGGCCCTCGCGCAGCGTGATCGCCAGCCACGCATCGGGCACCGTCTTGCGGAAGCGGACCGGCGGCGTGCGTGGCCACAGTTCGGGTGCGGGCTCCAAGCGCTCGACACCGGCCGGCAATGTGGGGCCATCGTTGAGCAGCACGCCTCGGCGCAACGCCTGGACCTGCTCATCGGTCACCGTACCTTCCACCTGCACCCAGTAGGTCTTGTCGGCCTTGTGCCGCGGATCGGTCAACTGGTGGGCCAGGCCGCCATCGTCGGTGAGCAGCAGCAGGCCTTCGCTGTCGTAATCCAACCGCCCGGCGGCATACACCGCCGGTGGCAGACCGAAGCCGGCCAGCGTCGCGCGCGGCGGCTGGCTGCGGTCGGTGAACTGGCACAGCACATTGAACGGTTTGTTGAAGGCGATCAGCATCGGGGCGACAGCGGCGGTGGGGTGGTCCATTGTCCCATCCCCACGCCGACGCCGCGATCCGCGGCGAACGTTATCCGATGATCTTCATTTTGAGCAGGAAGTAGACCAGCACCAGCACCACGCCGCAGACAGTGGCGATGCGGGCTTGCCGTGCCCGGGACCCGGTGGCGGGCGCATTGAACGCGCGACGCCCGTCCAGGGCTGCACCGGCGAGCAGGAGCCCGAAACCGGCGGCCCCCATCAGGTCATAGCCGTTGCGGCCATAGAACACGAAATCAACGATCTTGATCAGCGTGACCACCGCCAACGCGATCAACAGCAGCTTCTTCAAAAGTGCTTTCCTCTACCTTCCCTGGAACGCGCGGGCCATAGCCCGCGCGCGATGTGTTACTTGCCCGGCTTCACGAAGCGCAGCGTCATGCGGTCGCTTTCGCCGATCGCCTGGTACTTGGCTTCATCTGCCGCGTCATGCTGGTTGGTCGGCGGCAGCGTCCACACGCCGTTCGGATAATCCTTGGTGTCGCGCGGGTTGGTGTTGATCTCGCTGCTGCCGGCCAGTTCGAAACCGGCGGCCTTGGCCATCGCGATCACCTGCTGCTGGCCGACATAACCGGTCTTGTCGTCGGCCGGCACATCGGCCTTGGCGCGGTGCTCCACCACGCCGAGCACGCCGCCCGGCTTGAGCACCGAGAAGAAGCCCTTGAACATGCCTTCAGCCTGGCCGCTGCTGCGCCAGTTGTGCACGTTGCGGAAGGTCAGCACGACATCGGCCGAGTTGGCCGGACCGAACACCGGGGCCTTCGGGTCATAAGCCACCACACGGCTCTTGCCGAACACGCTGGCGCCAGCGGCGAACTTCTTTTCCAGGCCCTCGCGACTGCGCTGCTGGTAATCACGGCCACGCCCCTCCGGCACGGCCGCCGGGTCGACCACCGCGGCTACGTACTGGCCCTTGTCGTGCAGCAGCGGCGCGAGGATTTCCGAGTACCAGCCGTTGCCCGGGGTGATCTCGATGACGGTCTGGCCCGGCGCGACACCGAAGAACGACAGGGTCTGCGCTGGATGGCGGTAGGCATCGCGCTTGACGTTGGCCGGATCGCGGCGGCTGTCCTGCACGGCCTTCTGCACGGCCGGGGTGATCGCGACCTGCGCGTTCGGGCCGGCGGGCTTGATGGCCATCGCGGGCGCGGCAAGCATCAGGGTGGAGACAGTGAACAGGCAGGCACAGGTCAACGAACGGGCTTTCATCGGCGGGGCTTCCGGTAACGGGATGCGGCGAGACTAGCAGCCAAGCGTGCACAGGTGTTCACAAAGCGTTAGTGCGACGCAGCAATCCAGAACACTGTTTTGTGCCTGCTGCCGCAACGCTGTCACCACCCCGGCCGTATCCTGTGGAAACGATTCCCAGGGAGAACATCACCCATGACTGCTACGCGCGAACTCGGTCGTTCCGGCCTCCATGTCGCCCCCATCGCCTTCGGCGGCAATGTCTTCGGCTGGAGTGCGGACGAGAAGACCTCCTTCGCCCTGCTCGATGCCTTCGTCGAGGCCGGCTTCAACCTGGTCGATACCGCCGATGTCTATTCGGCGTGGGTGCCCGGTAACCAGGGCGGCGAGTCGGAAACCATCCTGGGCCGCTGGTTCAAGCACAGCGGCAAGCGCGACAAGGTGGTGCTGGCGACCAAGGTGGCCAAGTGGTCCGAACACCCGGGCCTGTCGGCCGACAACATCACCGCCGCCGTGGAGGATTCGCTGCGCCGCCTGCAGACCGACGTGATCGATCTGTACCAGGCGCACGAAGATGATGAATCCACCCCGCTCGAATCCACGCTGGCTGCTTTCGGTCGCCTGATCGAACAGGGCAAGGTGCGCGCGATCGGTGCGTCCAACTACAGCGCCGAGCGCCTGCGCGATGCCTTGAAGGTCTCGGCCGATTACAAGCTGCCCCGCTACGAGACGCTGCAGCCGGAGTACAACCTGTACGACCGCGCCGGTTATGAAGCCGGGCTGGAAGCGGTAGTGCGCGAAGCGCAGCTCGGCGTGATCAGCTACTACTCGCTGGCCAGCGGCTTCCTCAGCGGCAAGTACCGCAGTGCCGCCGATGCGGGCAAGAGCAGCGCGCGCGGCCAGAGCGTGGTGGACAAGTACGTCAATCCACGTGGCCTGCGCATCCTCGGCGCACTGGACGACGTCGCCAGCACGCATGGCGTGAGCCCGTCGCAGATCGCGATCGCCTGGTTGATCGCCCGCCCGGGCATCACCGCGCCGATCGTCAGCGCCACCAGTGTCGAGCAGTTGAACGATGTGCTGGCCGCCGCGAAGGTCGCGCTGTCGGCGCAGGAAGTGCAGCAGCTGGATGCGGCGAGCGCCGAACAGGCCTGAGCCCACCGCCATGGATGACGGACAGCCGCCGCAGGGCGGCTGTTTCCGTGTGGGGCGGGCGCTCGGTTTCCGGCCCGGCCGAGCGCCCTCGCCTTATCGGTTGGCCCGGCTGTCCTCGGCGACCAGCGCGTGGTGCAGGCTGACGCCGGCGCGCACGCCTTCGGCACTGGCCAGGCTGATGTTGCCGACCAGCGTTGCATCGCCCGCGGCATAGATGCCGGGCACGCTGGTCTGCTTGCCCGGGTCGACCTGGACCAGCACGCCGACCGGGCTGTCCTCCAGCACGCAGCCCAGCTGTTCCACCAGGGGGGTCGCCATATGCTGGCGCGCGGTGACGAACAGCGCGCGCAGTTCAACCCGGCGGCCATCGGCGAGCACGGCAGCGCTCAGCGCCGGTGCCTCCCCTTCGAGACCGATCACCGCCTCGTGCTCGATGCCGACCCCGCGGTGCTGCAGGGCGGCGAGTTCCTCCGGTGCCAGTGTCATGCCGTGCGCGAACAGGGTGACGTTGCCCCAGTCCGCGAGCAACGCGGCCATCGTGGCGGATTTCTCATGCCCGCCCAGCAGGCCGATCGCGCCGCCGCCGATTTCATAGCCATGGCAGTACGGGCAGTGCACCACGCTGTGGCCCCAGCGCTCGGCCAGGCCGGGCAGTTCGGGCAGTTCATCGGCGATGCCGGTGGCCAGCAGCAGCTTGCGCGTGGCCCAGGTGTCACCGTTGGCGGTGCCGACCACGAAACCATCCACGGTCGTCTGGGCCGTGCTGACCGTATCGTTGACCCAGCGCACCGTCGGGTAGTCCAACAGCTGCGCCTTGGCGTTGCGCAGCAGCTCGGCGCCGGCGATGCCATCCTGGCCCAGCACGCCCTGGGAATGGGCGGCGAAGCGGTTGCGCGGCAGGCCGCTGTCGATCACCAGGATCTCGCGGCGCGCACGCGCCAGGATCAGGGCCGCGGACAGGCCGGCGAAACTGCCGCCGACGACAATCGCATCAAACGTCATGGGGAACTCCTGCAGCGTGGTGGGCCAGGTGGCGGGCGAATTCTTCGCCCAGCGTGGCCAGGGTGGTGTCACGCAGGCGGGCCTCGAGCAGCGCCTGGGCCTGGCGGTAACTGTCGTCCAGCGCCTCGTTGACCACGCGCTGCACCGGGCAGCCGCGCCCGGTCTCGCGCGCACCGGTGTGCAGCAGGGGGGGCGCACCGATGGCGACATACACGTCGTGCAGGGTGATCTGCGCCGGTGCCCGCGCCAGTTGGCTGCCGCCGCCGTGGCCCCGCACCGTGGTCACCAGACCGCCCTTGTGCAGGGCGGACAGCAGGCGACGGATGACCACGGGGTGGGTGGGCAGGCAGGTCGCGAGCTGCTCGGAGGTGCGCGGGCCGTCCTGGCCGACCAGATGGGCCATCACATGCAGCGCGTCGGAAAACTGGTTACTGGATTTCATGTAACTACAATAGTTACATATCGCTAGCGCGTCCAGTCCTGTTTTGTTCCATATGCGAGCAAATTTCATCTACACGCCATCGTCACAACGTTTAATGGAACGGTAACCGTGATTGGCGTCGCACTTCAGGCCTTCTCCGGCAGACCGATACCGCATCGCCCTTCCTTACTTTTGATCTCTCATGACGTCCTCCGCACCGGCGCGTCCACGCGCCCTGAGTCTTCAATTCAAACTGCTGGGCGCGCTGTCGCTCGGCCTGGTCATCATCGTGCTGGCGGCCCTGGCCGGGCTGGGGTCGGCCTGGCGGAACCTGTCGGCCGAGGTGCCGGTCGAGGTCGCCCGCAAAGCGCAGGCCGAGCTGCTGCAGCGCGAGTTCCGGCTGCAGGTGCAGGAGTGGAAGAACGTGTTGATCCGCGGCGCCGATGAAGCGCTGCGCGAGCGCCACCTGGCGGCGTTCGATGCGGAAGGACGCCGCATTGAAGCCCTGGCCAGCACGCTGGCGACCAGCCGCGATGAACAGACACGCACGCTGGCCAACCGGTTCCTGGCCGAGCACCGCGCATTGGAGGACCGCTACCGCGGCGCGCTGGAGGCGTTCGCGGCCAGTGGCTATGACACCCAGGCCGGCGACGCGCTGGTGCGCGGCGCCGACCGCGCCGTGGGCGCCACGCTGGATGCCCTGGCGGCGCGCGCCAGCGAACGGGCCGAGTACGAGACCAGTGCAACCTCCGAGCGCGCACGCGCCGCGCTGGTCGCCTCGGCCATGGTCACGGCGCTGGCGGCGCTGGTGCTGCTGGCCGTGCTCACCCTGTGGCTGCGGCGCGCGGTGATCGCCCCGGTGGTCGCGGTCGAAGCCGCGGCCCGCGCGGTGGCGCGCGGCGATCTGGAGCATGTGGTGGTGGTGCGCAGCGGCGATGAGATCGGTCGCCTTGGCACCGCGATGCGCGAGGTTACCCAGACCCTGAAGGGCGTGCTGGCCGCGCAGGCGACGATGGCCCAGCGCCACGACGCCGGTGAAATCAGCTACCGCATGGACGCCACGGCATTCCCGGGCGGCTATGGGCAGATGGTCCGCGACACCAACACCCTGGTCGCCAACCACATCCAGGTGAAGCTGCGGGCGATCGAGATCATGGGCCACTACGCGGTCGGTGATCTGTCGGTGGACATGGAACGCCTGCCCGGCGAGAAGGCGGTGATCACCCAGGCGCTGGATACCGCCAAGGCCAACCTCGGTGCGATCAATGCCGAGATCAAACGATTGGCGGCGGCAGCGGCCGTGGGCGATTTCAGCCAGCGCGGCGATGAGGCACGCTACCAGCACGACTTCGGCGAGATGGTCGGCGGCCTCAACCGCCTGATGCAGACCACCGAGCAGGATCTGGGCGAAGTGTCGCGCGTGCTGCAGGCGATCGCCGGGGGTGACCTGAGCGCGCGCATGCACGGCGACTTCCACGGCGTGTTCGCGCGCATGCGCGATGACATGGCGCGTACCACCGGTCAGCTGACCACCATCGTTGGCCACATCAAGCACGCCGCGCAGTCGATCCAGACCGCCGCCGGCGAGATCGCCGCGGGCAACAGCGACCTGTCGCGCCGCACCGAACAGCAGGCCGCCAACCTGGAAGAAACCGCCGCCTCGATGGAGGAACTCACCTCCACCGTGCGCCAGAACGCCGAGCATGCGCGCCAGGCCAACCAGCTTTCGATCAACGCCGCCTCGGTCGCTTCGCAAGGCGGTGAGGTGGTCGGCCAGGTGGTCACCACGATGGGGGCGATCCAGGCCTCGTCGCGGCAGATCGCCGAGATCATCAGCGTCATCGACGGCATCGCGTTCCAGACAAACATCCTTGCGCTCAACGCTGCGGTGGAAGCGGCGCGCGCCGGCGAGCAGGGCCGCGGCTTTGCGGTGGTCGCCAGCGAAGTGCGCACGCTGGCGCAGCGCTCGGCCAGCGCGGCCAAGGAGATCAAGGGGCTGATCGATCAATCCGTCACCGATGTCGACAGCGGCGCCGCACTGGTGAAGCAGGCCGGGCAGACCATGGGCGAGATCGTCGGCAGTGTGCAGCGCGTCACCGACATCATGGCCGACATCGCAGCCGCCTCGCAGGAACAGTCCGCCGGGATCGAGCAGGTCAACCAGACCGTGGTGCAGATGGACGAGACCACGCAGCAGAACGCAGCGCTGGTGGAAGAAGCTTCGGCGGCGGCGCGCAGCATGGAAGACCAGGCGCTGGCCCTGAACGCGGCGGTGGATGTGTTCGTGCTGGATGCCGGGCGCGGTGCGATGGGCGGATTGGCGCGGGCGGCGTAATGCAGCCGTCGTGCCGGCCGCTGGCCGGCAGCCGCACGCAGTGGGCGTCGCGGGGGAGCCGGCCAGCGGCCGGCACTACCGGACGTAGGGCGTGCCGACCATGGCCTGCGCCAGGTGATCGAGGAAGGAGCTGATCCGCGCCGAGACCGCCGTGTTGCGGTAGTACACGGCGTGGATCGGCTGGCGGACCTCCACGGTGATATCCGGCAGCACCTGCACCAGGGCGCCGGCCTCGCGGTCGCGGTGGGTCATGAAATCAGACAGGCTGACGATCCCGACCCCTTCCAGCGCCAGCCGGCGCAGCGTTTCGCCGCTGGAGACCGCCACCGCCGGGCGCACGTGCAGCAGCGCGTCGGTCGCCCCGGGCAGCGGCCAGTGATTGAGCGAGTCAGGCTCGTTGAAGCCGAGCAGGGTGTGCCCCGCCAGCGCCGCCACGTCGCGCGGGGTACCGTGCTGCGCCAGATATGCCGGGCTGGCCATCACGCGCAGCCGGCTGTGGGCCAGCGGCCGCGCGTGCAGGGTGGAATCGGCCAGCGGCCCGATCCGGATCGCCACATCGGTGCGCCGCTCCAGCAGATCGATGTAGCGCTCGCTGCTGTTGAGCTCCAGCGCCACCTCGGGATAGCGCGCGCGGTAGCTGGCCACCAGCGGGGCGATCACGTGCAGGACGAACGGCATCGCCGCATCCACGCGCAGGCGCCCGGCCGGTCGCTCACGGCGTGCGGCGATCTGCTCTTCGGCCGCCTCCACCGAGGCCACGATCGCGCGTGCCTGGGCCAGGAAAGCGTCGCCCTCCTCGGTCAGCTGAAGGCGACGGGTCGTCCGCGTGAGCAGGGTGGTGCCGAGCTTTTCTTCCAGCCGGCCCAGCGCGCGGCTGACCCCGGAGGTGGTCTGGCCCAGCTGTTCGGCGGCAGCGGTGATCGACCCGCTGTCGATCACGGCGATGAAGGCCTGCATTTCATCAAGGGTGGTTTTCATGGCGGTGACACGGCGGGAGACCGCCCATTATTGACCATGAAGCAACAGTGATTGGCGTGAAGGCCGCTTTTTCCGCAAGAATGCGGCGCGCAGACTGCGCAGCCTCACTTCCCACCGGTATCCGTCCATGTCCCGTGGTATCCCTTTGGCCTTGTTGGCGCTGACGCTGGGTGCGTACGCCATCGGCACGACTGAATTCGTCATCGTCGGCCTGATTCCGACGATCGCCGCCGACCTCGGCGTCACCCTGCCCTCGGCCGGCCTGCTGGTGTCGCTGTACGCACTGGGCGTGGCGGTCGGTGCCCCGGTCCTCACCGCGCTGACCGGCCGGGTGCCGCGCAAGACCCTGCTGGTCGCGCTGATGCTGCTGTTCACGCTCGGCAACGTGATCGCCTGGATGGCGCCGGGCTATGGCTCGCTGATCGTCGCGCGCGTGCTCACCGGCCTGGCGCACGGCGTGTTCTTCTCGATCGGCTCGATCATCGCCACCTCGGTCGTGCCCAAGGAGAAAGCGGCCAGGGCGATCGCGATCATGTTCACCGGCCTCACCGTGGCCCTGGTCACCGGCGTGCCGCTGGGCACCTTCATCGGCCAGCACCTGGGCTGGCGTGCGACCTTCCTCGCGGTGGCCGCGCTGGGCGTGATCGCGCTGATCGGCAGCCTGCTGTTCGTGCCACGCAACCTGCAGCGCAGCGCGCCGGCGACCTTCGGCCAGCAGCTGTCGGTGCTGGCGCAGCCGCGCCTGCTGCTGGTGTATGCGATCACCGCGCTCGGCTACGGCGGCACCTTCCTGTCGTTCACCTACCTGGCGTCGATCCTGCAGGACGTCACCGGTTTCTCGGCCAATGCGGTCAGCGGCGTGCTGCTGGTCTATGGCGTGTCGGTGGCGATCGGCAACCTGTGGGGCGGCCGCCTGGCCGACCGCCGCGGTCCGATCCCGGCACTGAAGCTGATCTTCGCCCTGCTGGCGGCCGTGCTGTTCGTGCTTACCTTCACCGCCTACAACACCTGGCTGGTGCTGCTGACCGTGCTGGCGCTGGGCGCGGTGGCGTTCGGCAACGTGCCGGGGCTGCAGGTGTATGTGGTCAAACAGGCACAGCGTTTCGCTCCGCAGGCCGCCGATGTGGCCTCGGGCCTGAACATCGCCGCCTTCAACGTCGGCATCGCGCTCGGTGCTTCACTGGGTGGCCTGGTGGTCGATCACTTCGGCCTGATGCACACCCCGTGGCTGGGCGCGCTGGTGGTGATGGGCGCCTTCGGCCTGACCGCGTTGAGCGGCCGCCTGGACCGCCGCGATGGGGTGGCCGACCGCGCCGAAGGCATCGCCGTGAGTGCGCATTGAGGGATTCCGGTCGCGGACCCGTGACAGCAGCCGACCAACGGTCGGCTCCACCTGACAGACGACCAACGATTCGTTCCATGCAACCACAGCCGACCCACGGTCGGCTCTACCGTCGCTTTACGGTGCACGGCGTAGCCTGCACCTCACCCCATGAAGGAGTTTCCATGAGCATTCCCGCATTCGGCCTCGGCACGTTCCGACTGAAAGGCCAGACCGTCATCGATTCGGTGCGCAACGCGCTGGACGTCGGCTACCGCGCCATCGATACCGCGCAGATCTACGAGAACGAGGCAGAGGTCGGCCAGGCCATCGCCGAATCCGGCGTGGCACGCGATGAGCTGTTCATCACCACCAAGATCTGGATCGCCAACTTCCACCACGACGCGCTGCTGGACAGCCTGCGCGAGAGCCTGCGCAAGCTGCGCACCGACCATGTCGAGCTGACCCTGATCCACTGGCCCTCGCCGAAGGATGCCGTGCCGATGGCCGAGTATCTGGGTGCATTGGCCGAGGCGAAGTCGCAGGGCCTGACCCGGCAGATCGGCATCTCCAACTTCACCGTCGCCCAGACCCGCCAGGCCATCGAGATCCTGGGGGCCGGGGCGATTGCCACCAACCAGATCGAAGTCCACCCGTACCTGCAGAACCGCGCGTTGATCGCGTTCCTGAAGGACCAGGGCATCCATGTCACCGCGTACATGAGCCTGGCCTACGGCGAAGTACTCAAGGACCCGGTCATCCAGGCCATCGCCGAGCGTCACCAGGCCACCCCGGCCCAGGTCGCGCTGGCGTGGGCGTTGCAGCAGGGCTTTGCGGTGATTCCGTCCTCGACCAAGCGCGACAACCTGGCCGGCAACCTGCTCGCGGCCGACCTGCGTTTGAGCAATGAGGACATGGCGCAGATCGCCACGCTGGATCGCGGGCATCGCCTGGCCAATCCGGAAGCGATCGCGCCAGCCTGGGATTGATCGGCAGGGTCCGAGGGTTGGTCGGGCGTGGGTGGGTGCGTGCCGACCAACGGTCGGCACCTACCGGAAGAGCCAGCGCCCGATCAACGACGTGCGCATCATCGGGAAGCGCCGGCCGCTGGCCGGTATCACCGCAACCAGTCCCGCATTGCGGCGCTGACCTCGTCCGGCTTCTCCATCGGGGCCAGATGCCCGCAGTCGGGCAGCACCACCAGGTGCGAGTGCGGCACCAGCGCATGCATCTCCTCGCTGATCGCCAGCGGGGTGATGCGGTCGTTCGCACCACACACGACCAACAGTGGATCGCGGTACCCGGCCAGCACGTCGTGGCCATCCACCCGATCCAGGGCGCTCTGGCGCAGGAACACCTCCGCACCCAGCCGCGCGGTCATGTCGCGTACGCGCTGCACCAGCACATCGTCATCCAGCCGCGAGGCGTCGATGTAGCTGCGCATCAACGTATCGCCGAAGCCGTGGAATTTTCCGGGCAGGCGCACGCTGGCCTGCTGGGTCTGGCGTTGCCTGGCACGCTCGGGCGAGTCGGCATGGATAGAGGTATCGATCAGGGCCAGCCGCAGAACGCGTTCCGGCGCGGTGCGCAGGATCGCCTGCGCCACGAACCCACCCAGCGAGAAACCGGCCAGCGCGAAACGCGCCGGTGCCTGGGCCAGCACGTCATCGACCACCGCCTGCATCGTCTCACCACGGGTCTGGTCGCCGACGATGCAGTCGGCGATATCGGACAGGTCGGCGATCTGCGCGCGCCAGAGTTCAGCGTCGTTGAGCAGGCCGGGGAGCAGCAGCAGGGGGAGGCGATCGGTCATGCCGTATTGTCGCTCCGCCAACGTGCACACGTCGTACCGCGATCGGCTCAGTGCGTTGCAGGATCGGGCGCCTGCGGGACCTGCACATCCTGCACCGGCAGCGTCACCACCATCACCGTCGAATCGTCCGGGTCCAGTCGCGTCTTGAAGCCCAAGCTCTGGCACATCGCCAGCATGGTGCTGTTTTCGCGCAGCACCTGGCCTTCAATGATGTTCAGGCCGAGCCACTGGGCGTACTCGATCATGATCGCCATCAGCCTCCAGCCGATGCCGTGGCCCTTGAGGTCCGAGCGGATCAGGATGCCGTACTCGCCACGGTCGTAGTCCGCATCGGCGTGCAGCCGCACCGCGCCGAGCATGTCGCCGCTGCGCGGGTCGATCGCCACCAGCGCGATGGAGCGCGCGTAGTCGAGCTGGGTCAGGCGTGCGATGAACTCGTGGCTGAAATGCTTCACCGACTGGAAGAAGCGCAGGCGCAGGTCGTCGTCGGTCACGCGGGCGAAGAACGCGCGGAACAGCGCGTCATCCTCGGGGCGGACCGGACGTACGAACGCCGGCGCACCGTCGGACAGGGTAATGGTGCGCTCCCACTCCTTCGGGTACGGAAATACCGCGAAGCGCGGGTGGCCGCGGCCCTTGTGCAGTTTGCGCGAGGGTTCGATCGCCACGCGCGCATCGAGTGCGATCACACCATCGCGGTCGGCCAGCAGCGGATTGATGTCGAGCGTGCGGATCTCGGGAATGTCGGCGGCAAGCTGGGCAAGCTTGACCAGGATCAGCGCGACTGCACGTTCGTCGGCGGCCGGGACATCGCGGTACGCCTTGAGGATGCGTGAGACCCGCGTGCGGCCGATCAGTTCATGCGACAAGCGCAGGTCCAGCGGCGGCAGGGCGATGGCCTTGTCATCGATCACTTCGACCGCGGTGCCGCCGCGGCCGAACACGACCACCGGGCCGAAGGTCGGGTCGTCGGCGATGCCGGCGATCAGCTCGCGGGCCTTGGGCCGCACGATGGTCGGCTGCACCAGCACGCCATCGATACGCGCATCGGGCCGTTTCTCGTGCGCACGCGCGATGATCGAGGTGGCCGCCGCATGCACCGACTGCAGGGTGCTGAGGTTCAAGCGCACCCCGTCCACATCGGATTTGTGCGGAATATCGGCCGAGAACACCTTGATCGCGACCGTGGCGCCCTGCTCCAGCAGCGGCTGGGCCAGGTCCATCGCCTCGTGCGCATCCCGTGCCTGCATCACCGGTGCGGACGGAATGCCATAGGCGCTCAGCAGCTGGTGGGTAGCGATCGGGTCCAGCCACTGCTGGCCGGCGGCAAGCGCAGCCTCCACCAGCGCGCGGGCGCCGGCGGTATCGACCACGAAATCCTCGGGCAGGCTGGGCGGGGTTTCCATCAACGCGGCCTGCGCGTCACGGTAGCGCACCAGATGCTGGAAGCCGCGCACGGCCTCGGCTTCGGTCGGGTAGGTCGGCACACGCGCGGCATTGAGCGTGGCGGTGGCGCGGTCGTCGTTGCCCAGCCACACCGCGAACACCGGCTTGTCGCGGTGATGGCGCGGGCGCAGGCCCAGCGTGCGGGTCAGCGCCTGCGCGGCATCGGCCGAGGAGGTGAACGCGGTCGGCACGTTGACCACCAGGACCGCGTCGTTCTCGGTATCGGACATCAGCGCTTCGATCGCCGCAGCGTAGCGGTCGCCGTCGGCATCGACCACGATGTCGACCGGATTGCTGCGCGACCAGCCCTGCGGCAGCACCGCATCGAGCTGGGCGACGGTGGCCGGCGACAGCTCGGCCAGGCTGCCGCGCAGGGCCAGCAGCTGATCCACCGCCAGCCGCCCTACCCCGCCGCCGTTGCTCAGGATCGCCAGCCGGCGCCCGGGAAAGGTGCCGAGCCGGCCCAGCGTTTCGGCCGCGGTGAACAGTTCGTCCAGCGCGCTGACGCGCAGCAGGCCGGCGCGGTTGAACGCTGCGCCATACACCGCGTCGGCACTGGCCAGCGCCTGTACGTGGGTATCGGCATCGGGATTGATGCGGATATGACGGCCGGACTTGACCACCACCACCGGCTTGGCACGCGCCGCGGCGCGCGCGGCCGACATGAACTTGCGCGCGTCACGGATGTGCTCGACGTAGAGCAGGATCGCGCGGGTGCGGTAATCGGTGGCGAAGTAGTCGAGCAGATCGCCGAAGTCGACATCCAGGGTGTCACCCAGCGAGACCACGGCGGAAAAACCGACCGAGCGTGCCACGCCCCACTCCACCAGGGCCGCGGCGATCGCGCTGGATTCGGAGATCAGGGCCAGATCGCCGGCCTGCGGGAAATGCGCGGCGATGCTGGCGTTCAAGCGCGCGTGCGGGGCGATCACGCCCAGGCAGTGCGGACCGAGTATGCGCAGGCCCTTGGGCCGTGCCGCCGCTTCCACCTGTGCGGCCAGCGAGCCCGGGCCCTCGCCCAGGTTGGCAGTGAGGATGATCGCCGCGCTGACGCCGCGCTCGGCGGCGGTGGCCACCACCTGCGGCACGATGCTGGCCGGGGCGGTGATCACCACCAGCTCGGGCACCCAATCCAGGTCCTTGAGCCGCTTCACGGTGCGGATCCCGTCGATCTCGCTGTACCGCGGGTTGATCCAGGCGACCTTGCCGGGGAAGCCGGTGCCGCGCAGGTTGCGCATCACCGCCCGGCCGGCGGAACGTTCACGCGGGCTGCCGCCGATCACGGCGACCGACTGCGGGCGGAAGACGGCTTGCAGGTGGTAGGTGCTCATGCGACCAGACAGTAACAGGGACGGGGGTGGTTATTAACCACCCCCGTCCCTGTTAAAGCAGGGTGCCGCGCAGGATCATCGCGGCGATGCTGAAGTAGATGACCAGGCCGGTGACGTCCACCAGCGTGGCCACGAACGGGGCCGAGGCGCTGGCCGGGTCGAAGCCCAGGCGCTTGAGGATGAAGGGCAGCATCGAGCCGGACAGCGAGCCGAAGGTGACGATACCGACCAGGGCCGCGCCGATGGTCAGTGCCAGCAGCTGCCAATGGTCGCCGTAGTCATGCAGGCCCAGCAGCTGCCAGGAGACGATGCGGATGATCGCCAGCACGCCCAGGATCGCGCCCAGGGTGATGCCGGTCGGCACCTCGCGCAAGGCCACCTTCCACCAGTCGCGCAGGCGCAGCTCGCGCAGGGCCAGGCTGCGGATCAGCAGCGAGGTCGCCTGCGAGCCGGAGTTGCCGCCCGAGCTCATGATCAGCGGAATGAACAGCGTCAGCACCACCGCGCGCGCCAGCTCGTCTTCGTAGTGCTGCATCGCGCTGGCGGTCAGCATCTCGCCCAGGAACAGCACGCTCAGCCAGCCGGCACGCTTGCGCAGCATCTCGAAGAAGCCGATCTGCATGTACGGCTTTTCCAGTGCTTCCATGCCGCCGAACTTGTGCACGTCCTCGGTGGATTCTTCGATCAGGGCATCGAGGATGTCGTCCACCGTGACGATGCCCAGCACATGGTGCTGCGCATCCACCACCGGGATCGCGAGCAGGTCGTGGCGGCGGATCAGCTGCGCGACTTCTTCCTGGTCCAGCTGCACATCCACCGTCACCGGCGGATTGACCTGGGCGACGTCGAGGATGGGCTCCTCGGGCAGCCCGGTGATCAACCGGCGCATGGTGACGACCTGCACCAGCGCACGGGTATGCGGGTCCAGCACGTAGATCGCGTAGACGGTCTCGCGGGTGCGCTCCACCTCGCGGATGTGCTGCAGGGTGCGGCCCACCGTCCAGTCCGAGGGCACGCTGACGAACTCGGTGGTCATCAGGGCGCCGGCGGTGTGGGCCGGGTAGCTGAGCAGCTGCTGGATCGCCTTGCGGGCCTCGGGGCTGAGCAGCGGGATCAGGCGCGCGCGCTCGTCCTCGTCCAGCTCGTGGACGATGTCGGTGGCGCGGTCATCGGCCATCAGGCCGAGCAGGGCGGCGGCGCGGGCGACCGGCATGGCCGCCACCAGATCGCCACCGCGGTTGAGCTCGGGCTGCTCGAGCATCTTCACCGCGCGCGGCAACGGCAGCGCGGCCAGCGTATCGGCGGCGCGCGACAGGCTCAGCGTGTTGAGGAATTCCACCGCATCGGCGGTGTTGAAATTATCGAGGGGTGCGCTCAAGGAGGCGGCATCGGCCACCGGGCGCAGCAGGTCTTTCTGGTTCATCGTATTCGCCTGTGGGGATCGCATTGCGCGACGCCAACGCTGGCGAACCGACCCGTGTCAGGCGGTCGCCATCGCTGGCGTCGAGCAAGGTCGACTTCTACTGTCGCTGGACATGGGTTGGGGACTCCGGATGGGTTTACTGCCGACGGCGGACGCCAGCAGCGGCGGGCAGTCTGGACCCGGGTGTGACGCAGGTCAACCCTTGGGGAGCGCGCCGTTCGGGTAACAGTGGCCTTCGGCCGGCATCGCGGCCGCATAATGGCGCGTGGCCCCGGCCACGGGCCCCGGCTGCCCCGGGGAGGCTTTCCACCCGCACGGCACACGATCCCATGAGCAGGTTCTCCCATGCATAGCGGCGCGCTCGAGCTGGCCCTGGTGCTGCTGCTGGCCGCGGTGATCGCGGTGCCGGTGTTCAAGAAGCTCGGCCTGGGCGCGGTGCTCGGCTACCTCGCCGCCGGCGTGGTGCTCGGCCCCGATGGGCTGGGCTTCGTGCAGGACGCCGACCGCATCCTCAGCGCCGCCGAGATCGGCGTGGTGATGCTGCTGTTCGTGATCGGGCTGGAGTTGTCCCCCGCCCGCCTGAAGGTGATGCGCCGCTCGGTGTTCGGGGCCGGCGCGCTGCAGGTGGCGCTCAGCGCCCTCGTGCTCGGCAGCCTGCTGATGCTCGATCATTTCCAGTGGAAGAGTGCGTTGATCGTCGGCATCGCGCTGGCGCTGTCCTCCACGGCGGTCGGTCTGCAGCTGCTGTCCGAGCACAAGGCGATCAACAGCGATTACGGGCGGCTCGGGTTTGCGATCCTGCTGTTCCAGGACCTGATCGCGATCCCATTGCTGGCCGCGATTCCGCTGCTGGGCGGTGCGCGCAACGACACCCTGCAGTGGAACGACGTGGCGATCGCGATCGGCGCGCTGGCGGTGGTGATCCTGTGCGGCCGGCCGGTGCTGCGCCGGTTGTTCAACATCATCGCGCGTACACGCAGCCCCGAAGTATTCACCGCCACTGCGCTGCTGGTGGTGCTGGGCACCGCGTGGTTCATGCAGGAGGCCGGCCTGAGCCCCAGCCTCGGCGCGTTCCTGGCCGGCGTGCTGTTGTCCGATTCGGAATTCCGGCACGAACTGGAATCGCAGATCGAGCCGTTCAAGGGCCTGCTGCTCGGCCTGTTCTTCATCGCAGTGGGCATGGGCATCGACCTGGACCGCATCATCGCCGAGCCGATGATGATCGCCGCCGGCGTGGCGATCCTGCTGGTGGTGAAGTTCGGCCTCCTGTTCGGGATCGGCAAGCTGGCCAAGCTGCGTACCCGCCATGCGGTACTGCTGGGCAGCGTGCTGTGGCTGGGCGGCGAGTTCGCCTTCGTGGTGTTCAACGAGGCGCAGCGCGCGCATCTGCTGGGCAGCGCCAACCATGATCGGCTGGTGGCGATCGTGGGTCTGTCGATGGCGATCACACCGCTGCTGATGATCGTCCTGATCCGCCTGCTGGGTCGCGACGAGGGACCCAAGGCCCCCGTCCAGCCCGCTGACAAGGTCGACATCGACGATGTACAGCCGCAGGTGATGATCGCCGGCATGGGCCGCTTCGGCCAGGTGGTGGCGCGCCTGCTGACCGCGCAGAAGATTCCCTTCGTGGCGCTGGAGTCGAACCCGGACACGGTCTCGGACCTGCGCCGGTTCGGCAACAAACTCTATTACGGCGACCCGACCCGACCGGAGATGCTGCGCGCCGCAGGTGGCGAACACATCCGCGTGTACGTGGTCACGCTGGATGATCCGGACGCCAACATGCGGGCCACGCGGCTGATCCGGCGCATGTATCCGGATGCGGTGGTGCTGGTGCGCGCACGCAACCGCCAGCATGCGTGGCGGCTGATGGACATGTCCGCCGAGCCGTTCCGCGAGGTGTTCGGCACCAGCCTGGAACTGAGCGAACGGATGCTGATCGCGCTGGGCATGTCGGTGGAGACCGCACGCAGCCATGTGCAGCGCTTCCGCGAGCACGACGAAAAACTCCTGCGCGATCAGTACCTGGTCTACGACGACGAAGCGGCGGTGATCCAGACCTCGCGCGATGCGCGTGCGGACCTGATGCATCTGTTCGAGGCGGATGCGGAGAGTGATGGGAAGGGCGCGGACGACCGTCCGCAGCATTGATGAACCTGCGGATGCACCGTCGCGTGCATCATTGATCCGCTGCCGGCCAGCGGCCGGCACTACCCACCGCGGAGTCAGCCGTTATCGCGCAGGAACCGGGCCATCGAGGAGACGCCCGGCACCAGCGGTTCGAATTCGCCAGCGACGTCGATGAAGCCGCGCATCACCGCGATCTCGCGCGGGCTGCGGTTGAGCGCGTCGCGTACATCCGGATCGGCACCGGCACGCAGCAGGCGCTGCACCAGCAGCGGCAGGCCGTGCAGCGCCGCCAGATGCAGCGGACCGAAGCCACGCGGATCACGCACGTCCAGCGAGACCTCTTCGTCCAGCAGACGCTCCACCGCAGCGAGCACGATCTGCTCGTCGCAGGCGGTGCCCGGCTCGGCGCGTGCGCCGAGCAGCAGCAGCAACGGCGTGACCGAGCCGGCGGCGGCCTGGTCCGGTTCGGCACCGGCCAGCAGCAGGGTGTCGAGCAGGGCGAGCAGACGCGCACGGTCCCGCGCACTGAAGCCGTACAGCGCCGCGCAGTGCAGCGGACCCAGTTGCTGGGCATCGCCGGCGTGCACGTTGGCACCGGCGGTGAGCAGGCGCGAGACGATGTCCGGCAGGCCCAGTGCGGAGGCCAGCATCAGCACGGTGACGCCGCCCGGCAGGCGGTATTCGAGTTCGGCACCGGCATCGAGCAGCGCCGAGACGATATCCACCTGGCGCATGCTGACTGCCGCCGAGAGCGGCGTGGCGCCACTGGCGGCGGCATGCTGCGGGTTGGCACCGCGGGTCAGCAGCAGATCCACCACGGCCAGGTGACCGCCACCAGCGGCGCGCAGCAGCGCAGTGCAGCCCTGGGCGTCGACGGCATCGACCCCGAACCCCAGGTCGATCAGGCGACGCACGGCATCGGCATCGCCGGCCATCGCAGCGGCCGGCAGGTCACCGTCGCGCAGCGCGCGGCGCGGCAACGGCCACACCCGCCAGTCCAGCCAGTCGGCGAGGTCGCGGCGGCCGATCGACAGTGCCACGCCCAGCGGGGTCTGGCCGTCGGCGGCGCGGGCTTCGGGTGAGGCGCCCTGTTGCACCAGCAGTTTGATCGAGCCTTCGCGCGCGAGCGCCGTGGCCAGATGCAGGGCGGTCATGCCATGGCTGTCGCGCGCTTCGCGGTCCACGCCCAGCGTCAGCAGGGCCTGCTGCAGGCGCAGCCAGTCCAGGCGGACGGCCAGCGAGAGCGGCGGGTCGCCCGCCGGCGACGGCGCGAACGGGTCGGCGCCGCGTTCCAGCAGTTCGAGTGCAAGTTGCTCCAGGCCACGCGAGGCGTGGTCACGCTGGGCGCAGGCGCTCAGCAGGCGCGCCAGGCCACCGCGACCGGCCGGGGACAGGCCGCGGCGCAGCAGCACCTGCAGGGCCGGCACCGCATCGATGCCGCGCGCCAGCAGCGCGAACATCGGGGTATCTCCGCAGGCATCGAGCACTTCCGGGGCCGCACCATGTGCCAGCAGCCAGTCCAGCGCCTGCGGGTCCAGAGCCAGTTCGGCATCGTGCAGCAGCGCACCGAGTTCTTCGGGCGCGCACAGGCGGGCCAGGGCCGCCATGCCCTCGACGTTGCCGAAGCTCAGTGCTTCGCGCAGCAGTTCCAGCGGCGGGCGGTCCGGCAGCGACGCAGGAGCCGCATCGCTGTCACCGGACATCACCAGCCCATCGCTGACCGCCGAGGGCAGCGGATAGGACGGATCCAGCAGCGACACGATGGCCCAGCGCCCGGCACCGGCGGCGATGTCCACCGCGCGTCGGCCCTGCGGATCGGCTACGTCGGCGGCGATGCCCAGGTCGCGCAGGCGGCGCACCAGCAGCGGCGAGACGTTGTCGGCCATGCAGGCCAGCAGCACGGCGTTGCGGCCTTCGCCATCCACCGCATTGAGGTCGGGATGGTGCGGCAGCAGGTGTTCGACCACGCCGGCCCGGCCACCGCGCGCGGCCTCCAACCACGGCGTGCGCGCCAGTGCATCGCGTGCTTCCAGGTTGGCGCCGGCGGCCAGCAGCACGTCGATGATGTCGACATGGCCGGCCAGCGCAGCTTCGTGCAGCGCACTGCGGCGCTGGCGGTCGCGCGCATCGGCGCGGGCCTTGTGCTTGAGCAGCAGCTGCACACCGGCCGGGTCGTCTTCTTCAGTCCCGGCCGCGGCCAGCAGCACGGGCGTGCCCTCGGCCGGCTCGGTCTTGGCCCCGCGTTCGAGCAGGAACTTGGCCAGCCGCCAGTTGCCGACCTGGCAGGCCACGGCCAGCGGCGACCAGCCGTCATCATTGAGCGCGTCCACTTCCGCGGCGGCATCGCGCAGCAGCGCGGCGACACCGGGATCGGAACTGCGCGCCGCGTGATGCAGCGGCGTGTTGCCCTCGCTGTCCACCGCGCGCGGGTCGGCGCCATTGGCGAGCAGGGTCATCACCGCCTCGGGGCGACCGTGCCAACTGTCGCGGGTAGCGGCCAGCAGCGGGGTCATGCCACGGTGCGGGGCATTGACGCCCACGCCGCGCGCGATCAGTTCGCGCAGCAGGCGCAGGTCGGGCAGCACCGCGGCCAGCACGGCCAGGCTGCGCTGGTCGCGCCAGGCCGGATCGGGCAGCCCGTGCGGGTCGGCGCCGGCCTGCAGCAACTGCAGGGCACGGTCGACCCGGCCGCTGCGCGCCGCGTCGTACAGCGCCGGCTGCTGTTCGTGCAGGCTGATCGATTCCAGCGGTTTGGGCTCGGCGTACGCGTCGGCGAACAGATCATCGCGGTCACCGCGGGTCTCTGCCGGTACCGGTGCGCTCAGGGTCGATGCGGGGGCAATCGCCTGCAGCAGCACGTGCGCCAGCGGGGACAGCAGTACCACTGCAGCGGCGATCGGCCAGTGCAGCGCCGCCGAGACCAGGCCCGGCCACGCCGGCAGCACCACCAGCGCGCACACCAGCACCACCAGCGCAGCAACGGCCAGCCCGCGCCAGGCGGTCAGGTCGCGTCCGGCCAGGGTCTGCCAGTGACGGGCCAGGCTGCCTTCGCTGCGTTCCACGTCATTCCACAGCGGCCAGGTCCGCCAGACCCCGAGCAGCGCGGCGCTGACCGCCACGCTCACGCCGAGCACGGCGGCCAGGCTGCCGCTGTCGTGCAGGGCACTCAGCGGCCAGGCCACCAGCAGGGTCAGCAGCAGCGGGCCCAGCCCCCACAGCGCCAGCAGCGCAGGCGCATCCTGACGGACCACCTGCGGCAGCGGCTGCAGCGAGCGGGTGCGGCGCCACCACGAGACCGCCAGCGCGAACGCCGGCTGGGCCAATGCGGCGCACACGGCACCGGGCACGCCGCCGATGGCCGCAGCCAGGGCCAGCAGCGCACCGAGGGCGGCAGCAGATGCGACGGCGCGGGGGCGTTGGGATTCAATCATTGCGTCGCGGGAACCTGACCGGCGCCAACGGAGGCGGCGGCAACTGCAGATGGAATCCACGCTCGGTCAGGTTCTGGCGCACTTGTGCGGCATCGACCTGGGCGAGGCGACGGTCGGGAGTCAGGGCCACTTCGAGAACGAACTGGAACGGCGCCAGCGAGGCCTTTACCGCGTCAGGGATGACCGAGAAGTCATCACGAACGGCGAGATAGACGAAGCTGTCCTGCTTGCGTTGGTTTTTATAGACGTAGGCTTGCATGCCGCAGGGCGTTGCCCAGGGTAGTGAATGACAATGATTGTGGAGGAAAGCCGGCACAGGTGAAAGCCACGTGCACTGTCTACTGTCGGTTTTCCGTCACGCGACAGCATCAGGTTCATCAATGTCGTGATGTCGTTCAGCTGGGCGCCGCTGCAGTCTGCCGATGGCGCTGTGATGAATGCGTCGCTGCGGCGATGCCGCCGGTACCTGCGTTGGCCGCTGCATGGACCACCGCCCCGGCAGGGACGGTGGCCCGGGGGCTCACTTCACCTTGGCGTAGGTGCCCTTCAGCGCCACGCCGGCCAGGATCGCGCCCGCATAGCATTCGTAGTTGGTGGTGCTCTTGAACTCGTTCTTCTTGTAGTAGCTGACGATGTCGACCACGGCATTGGCACCGCGCGACTTTGCCCCATCCTGCAGCGCGCGCAGCGCCGACAGCGCCACCCAGCGGCAGGCTTCGGCATCGCTCTTGTTGGCGGCGTTGGTCTTCTTGTTGGTCACGTCCTCGCCCAGGCGTTCCACTACGCTGACCTTTTCACCGGCCAGATAGAACTTCACGCTGCCGTCGATGCCCACGTTGCGGGCTTCAGCGGAATTGACCAGCTCATGCAGCGACTGCTCGACACGGGTTTCGCGGGCCTGGGCGGTACTGGCCAGGGCGAGCAGCGCGGTGGCGGCGATCAGGGCAAAACGACGCATTCAACTTTCTCCTTGTTGGGGGGATGCGAGGGGTCTACGGAACGGCCGGCCCGCGACGCGGGCCGGAAACTGCGGTCAGTCCTGCCAGCGGCGGAAGATCAACGAGGTGTTGATGCCGCCGAAGGCGAAGTTGTTGCTCATGACGTAGTCGGTCTGCAGGGCACGGCCGTCGCCATGGATGTAATCCAGCGCGCCGCAGCGGGGATCGACCTCGTACAGGTTCAGGGTGGGGGCGAACCAGCCCTCGCGCATCATCTCGATGCTCAGCCAGGCCTCGAACGCGCCGCAGGCACCGAGCATGTGACCCACATAACTCTTGAGCGAGCTGATCGGCACGCCGGGGCCGAACACCTGGTGGGTGGCCTGGGTTTCGGCGATGTCGCCATGCTCGGTGGCGGTGCCGTGCGCGTTGACGTAACCGATCCGGTCGGCAGCCAGGTCGGCATCCTCCAGCGCCAGCCGCATGGCCTGCGCCATGGTCCCGGCGCTGGGCTGGGTGACGTGCTGGCCGTCGCTGTTGGTGCCGTAGCCGACCACTTCGGCCAGGATCGTGGCGCCGCGGGCCTGGGCATGCTCCAGCTCTTCCAGGATCAGCGTGCAGGCGCCCTCGCCCAGCACCAGGCCGTCGCGGTGGGCATCGAACGGACTGGGCGTGGTCTGCGGCGCATCGTTGCGCACGCTGGTGGCGAACAGGGTGTCGAACACGGCGGCGGCGGTGGCGTCGAGCTGCTCGGCACCGCCGGTGACCATCACGGTCTGCTTGCCGCTGCGGATCGCTTCATAGCCCGAGCCCACGCCCTGGCTGCCCGAGGTGCAGGCGCTGGAGGTGGTGTAGACCCGCCCGGACAAGCCGAAGAACACGCCAATGTTCACCGGCGAGGTGTGGCTCATCATTTTCAGGTAGGTGGTGGCGCTGATGCCTTCGGTGGTGTGCTCATGCAGCATCCGGCCGAACTCGGCGGTGGCCTCGTGGCTGCCCGAGGACGAGCCATAGGCCACGCCGGCCATGCCACTGCGCAGCACCGGATGGCCGAGCAGGCCGGCCGCCTCCAGCGCCAGCTCGGTGGCGCGCACCGACATCACCGCGACCTTGCCCATGCTGCGGGTGGTCTTGCGGTTGTAGTTGGACGGCAGCTCGAAATCTTCGGCCGGTGCAGCCAGGCGGGTGTTGAGGCCATCGAAGACCTCCCACTCGGGGATGTAGCGCACCGCATTGGTCCTGGCCTGCAGGCGCGCACGGATGCTCGCCCAGTCCTGCCCGAGCGGGCTGATGGCAGCCGCGCCGGTGACCACCACGCGACGATCGGGGCGGGCCATCAGACCATCCCTCCGTTCACCGAGATCACCTGGCGGGTGATGTAGCCGGCCGATTCGGAGAGCAGGAACGAGACCGCGGCAGCGACCTCCTCCGGCTGGCCCAGGCGGTTGGCCGGGATCAGCTTGAGCGCGTGCTCGACCACTTCTTCATTGACCATCTCGGTCTCGATCAGCCCGGGGGCCACGCAGTTGACCGTGATCGCGCGGCTGGCCAGCTCCAGCGCCAGCGCCTTGGTGGCGCCGATGATGCCGGCCTTGGCCGCGCTGTAGTTGGTCTGGCCGCGGTTGCCGACCAGGCCGGAGACCGAGGACAAGGTGATGATGCGGCCGGGCTTGCGCCGGCGCACCAGCGGCATCACCAGCGGGTGCAGCACGTTGTAGAAGCTGTCCAGGTTGGTGTGGATGACCGCATCCCAATCCTCGGCCGGCATCGCCGGGAAGGCGCCATCGCGGGCGATGCCGGCATTGCAGACCACCCCGTAATACGTGCCGTGCGCGTCGATGTCCGCTTCCAGCGCGGTACGCGCGGCATCGCGGTCGCTCACGTCGAACATGAGCACCCGGGCCTGTCGGCCCAGCGCCTGGATCTCGGCCACCACGGCCTGTGCTTCCTCGATGCGGCTGCGGCAATGCACCACCACATCGAAGCCGTCGCGCGCGCAACGCAGCGCCACGGCACGGCCGATGCCCCGGCTGGCGCCGGTCACCAGCACGGTCAGATTCCCTGTCATGCCTCTCCACTCTCCAGATAGGCCATCGCGTCCGTGGGTTCAAACACGGAGACGTTGGCAACCGCCATTTCGATATCGCCCGCCAGGATCCGGCAGGCGAACATGCCCAGGCCATTCTCGCCCAACAACTCGCAGTTCGCCTCCACCCGCAGGCAGCTGCCGGCGGCAAAGAACGGCTGGTGGGCGGTGTACCGGCGGGTGCCAAGCAGGAAGCCGATCGACGGCGCGCGGCCGGCGTGGCGTGCGCGGCACCCGGCCCAGGCGGCGATCGCCTGCGCCATGTACTCCACCCCGACCCAGGCGGGCACGCCATCAGGCGTGCAGAACAGCCCCTGCGCGGGCACGTCCACCTCAACGGCGATGGACTCGTCCTGCCACGCCACCACGCGGTGGATCAGGCGCATGCTGTCGCGGTGCGGGAGCACCGCATCGATGTCATCGGGCAGCGGCATGCTCATCCTCGCGCCAGGGCCAGCACGGCGTTGCTGCCGCCGAAGGCGAACGAATGGCTGAGCACGTGCTGCAGCGGTTGCGCAGCGCGCGTGCCCGGTGCCACCAGGGCCAGCGCCGGCAAGGCGTCATCGGGCTGCCCGTCCCACCAGTGGGTGGGCAGCTGCTGGTCCGGGTTGTCGGCCAGGGTCATCCAGCACAGCGCCGCTTCGATCGCGCCCGAGGCGCCGAGCGTGTGCCCGGTCAGCGGCTTGGTCGAGCTGGCCGGCACCTGCGTGCCCAGCACCGCGGCGACCGCCTGGCTTTCCATCGCATCGTTGTGACCGGTGGCGGTGCCATGCAGGTTCACGTAGTCGATCTGCGCCGGCGCCAGCCCGGCCCGGTCCAGGGCCTGCTGCATGGCATCGATCGCGCCACGTCCCTGCGGATCCGGCGCGGACATGTGGTGGGCATCGGACGATTCGCCCCAGCCGGACAGGCGCACCGGGCCCGGCTCGCGGGTCATCAGGAACAGCGCGGCGCCTTCGCCGATGTTGATGCCGCTGCGGTTTACCGAGAAGGGATTGCAGCGCACCGCCGAGACCGACTCCAGCGCGCTGAACCCGGCCACGGTGAAGCGGCACATCGAGTCCGCCCCGCCGGCGACCACCGCATCGACCACGCCGGCGCGCAGCAGGCGTGCGGCCGACATCAGCGCCTTGGCGCTGGACGAGCACGCGGTGGAGATCGTCCAGGCCGGGCCGGTGCTGCCGATCCGCTCACGCACGAAGCGCGCGGCGGTGCCCATTTCCTGCTGGGCGTAATGGAAATCCGCCGGCCACACGCCATCGCGGTGATAGGTGCGCAGTGCGTGCTCCGACTCGCCGATGCCCGAGGTGCTGGTACCGATGATCACCGCCACGCGCTCGGCACCAAAACGGGCGACGGCGGCATCGACGGCCTCGCGGATCTGGCCGAGCGCAGCGTCCAGCAGGCCGTTGTTGCGGCCGCGCAGGGCGACCGGCAGGTCGGCCAGGTCCGGCAGCGGCGCCTGCACTTCGCCCAGCGCCAGCGTGCGGCCGGGCAGGAGGGTGTCGTTGTCGTGCAGCCCGCCGGGCTGCGCCGCGAACAGGCCCTCGCGCACCTGGGCGCGGTCGGCCCCCAGTGCGCAGATCACCCCCAGCTCGTTCAGATAGACCGCGCTGCTGCTCACTCCTGGCCCTGCCCCATGTCCATTGATTCGATCACCAGTTCGTAGCCCTCGGCCAGGTTGCGCAGCCGCACGCGACCATCGGGCAATGTCTCGCGCACCAGCCAGGGTGTGCCGCCCTGGACCAGGCTGCGCACGCCGTCGGCTTCCTGCAGGCTCCAGCCGTCCGGCAGCGCGGCACGGATCGCCGCGGCGGGCCACAACGCGAACTGCAGGTCGTCGAGCACGCGCTCGCCGCGCACCTGCGGCGGCAGCCACGGGGCCCGGGTCTGTTCCAGATGCTGCCCGTCCCAGACGATGCGCACGCCGGTCTGGCCCATCGCCTGCACCGCCAGCCGCACCTGTTCGGCATCCACCTCCAGCAGGGCATCCAGCTCACGCTCGTGGCTGCCGAAGCGGAACTGCAGGCGCTGCTGCAGCTGCACCGGCTGCGGCAATGCCGAGGGCGCCAGCTGCAGCACGGGCAGCTGTACCAGCGGCGTGGGCATGCGGGTGCTGGCGCATGCGGCCAGCAGCAGGCTCAACAACAGGGTCAGGATCAGGCGCTGCACAGTTCCTCCAGCACGCGCAGGCGCCGGCCGCTGGCGTCGGCAACGTACGGATTGTTGGTATCCCAGGCATAGCCGGCCAGGATCGAGGAGATCATGCGGCGCACCTCCGGCTGCGGATCGGGATGGTAGATGATCTTCTGGAAGCCACCGGCGTACCAGGCCTCGACGAAACGCCGGAAGGTTTTCACCCCGGCGCGCAGCGGCACCGAGAAGTCCTGTTCCCAGTCCACCGTTTCACCGGCGTGCTCGCGGGCCAGGCAATCGCTGGCCAGCTGGGCCGATTTGAACGCGATGGTCACCCCCGAGGAAAACACCGGATCGAGGAACTCGCCGGCGTTGCCGAGCAGGGCATAGCCTTCGCCCCACAACGAGGAGACATTGGCCGAGTACCCGGTGATGGTGCGCACCGGCAGCACCGCCCATTCGGCGTTCCCGAGCAGGCGGGCCAGGTTCGGATCCTCACCGACGATGGCCTGCAGCTTCTCCAGATCGGTGCCCGGGTAGCGCGCGAAGAAGCTCGGCTCGGCCACCACGCCCAGCGAACAGCAACCGTTGGAGAACGGAATCGTCCAGTACCACACGTCCACGTGCTCGGGATGGGTGGTGATCAGGATCTTGTTGCGATCAAAGCCTGCGCCGGCCGGAATGTGGTCGCGCACATGGCAGAAGATCGCACCGCGCACCGGGAAATTCGACGGCGACTCCAGGTCCAGCAGGCGCGGCAGCAACCGGGCGAAGCCGCTGGCGTCGAGAATGAAACCGGCCTCGATGGTGTACTCGCTGCCATCGGGCCGGCGCACCTGCACCTGCGCCGGACGCCCGGGCTGCACGGACAGCACCTCGTCACCGAAGCGCAGCGTAGCGCCCATGCGCTCGGCACCGCGCGCCAGTACGTCATCGAAGTCGGCGCGCTGCACCTGGTAGGTGGTGCCCCAGCCCGGCGAGAACTTGTCGCGGAAATCAAACTCGGTGGTCGCCTCGCCGCGCACGAACGCCGCACCGTTCTTGTACTGGAACCCGGCCTGCACCACATCCTGCAGCAGCCCGGCCGCCTCGATGTATTCCATGCTCTGCGGCAGCAGGCTCTCGCCGATCGAGAACCGCGGAAACGCCTGGCGCTCCAGGATCAGCACCTGGCGCCCCTGCCGGCGCAGCATCGCCGCCGCCACGGAGCCGGCCGGGCCGGCGCCGATGACGAGGATTTCAGTACGTTCCACCTGCGGGTTCATCGATACATCCTTGATCAGATCATGAGAGGGAAACGCGGTCGCTCAGTGCGGTGCGTCGTGCGGTGGCGGGCGGAACAGCGGCGAGATCAGCCAGACCAGGCCGATGCCGAACAACAGGGTCAACCCGAAGGCGCGCAGCGCCGGCGTGGCCGACAGCCCGAGCAGGCCGAACGACAACCAGGTGCTGGCCGCGCCCACGCAGACCGCGAGCCAGGCACTGGCATCACCGCGGTGTTCGATCAGGAAGATGCCGTAGTCGATGCCCATGCCGAGCAGCAGCATCAGCGCGAGGACGTTGAACAGTTGCAGTGGCTGGCCGAACAGCCCCAGCAGCGCCAGTGTCAGTGCGCCGGCGATCAGGGTCGGGGCGAGCACGCGCCAGGCCTGGCCGCGGTAGCGCCAGAACAGCACCGCAAACACCAGTGCGATGCCGATCAGCAGCAGCCCGCTCATCAGCTTGCGGTAATGCTTGAGCAGCTGCGAGAAATCGGCGGTCCGGTCCACCCAGCGCACGCCATCGATGCCCTTGGCCTGTGCTTCCAGCAGCGCCAGCGCATCGGCACGCGAGAGGTCATCGACCATCACCACCGACGCCACGCCCTTCCCGACCGTGCCCAGCCACAGATGTCGGAACGGCATGGCTGCCGGCGAGGCAAGGAAGGCGTCGGCCTGCAGGTCCTGCGCAGCATAGGCCGGGCGCAGCAGTGGCTCACCCACCGCCGCACCGACCCGTGCCAGCACCTGCGGCTCGACCTTGGCGGTCAGGGCCGCATCGGCATGTTGGCGCTGCTGCGAGGGCAGCCAGTCGCTGATCGCCCGGTAGCCACCGATCTGCTTGCCCGCTTCCAGCACGCGCAGGCGATCGATCAGTGCCTCTTCGCGCTCCAGCACCTGCTCGGCGGTATCGCCCTGGACCAGATAGAACTGCGCCGGGCTGGGCATGCCCAGCATCTGGCTGATGCGGATCTGCTGGGCGATCAGGTCCGGCGGCGATGACTGCAGGCTGCGCAGGTCGTCATTGGTCTGCAGACGGGCGATGCCGATCGCCGAGAGCACCGTCACCACGCCCAGGAACATCGCCGCCTTGCGCCCGTGCAGGCGCGGCCAGCGCTCCAGCGTGGCGCCCAGCCAGCGGGCGAAGCCGGTACGACGGATTTCGCCGCCATCCAGCCACGGGAACCAGAAGATCACGGTCAGGAAGGCGGCGGCCAGGCCGACCACCGAGAACAGCGCCATCTGGCGCAGCCCCGGGAACGGCGCCAGGCCCAGCGCGAGATAGGCCAGTGCGCTGGTCAACAGCGCCAGCCACAGGCCAGGCAGCAGGTGCCGCAGCAGCTTCCAGCGGCGGTCCGCCGGTTCGGCCTGGCGCGAGGCGAACCAGTGGATGCCGTAATCCTCGGCCACGCCCACCAGCGAGGCACCGAACACCAGCGTCAACACATGCACCTTGCCGAACACCAGCACCGTCACCGCCAGCGCGACGCCACAGCCGATCAGCAGCGAGGCGGCCACCAGCAGGATCGGGCGCAGCGAACGGAACGCCAGCCATACCAGCAGCAGTACCGCGGCCAGCGACCCCCAGCCGATCGTATTGATTTCCCAGTTGGCCTGCACGGCCGCGGCTTCCGCATGCAGCGGGACGCCGGCACGCAGCACTTCCAGACCCGGCGCCTGCTTCATGGCGGCCTCGGCGGCGGTGTCCAGCAGCAGGTCGATATGGCGCTCGCCATCGAGCTGGAACGCCGAGCCGACCGTGTCGTACTGCACGATCGACCAATGCTTTCCATCGGCTTCCAGCAGGCCGTCATCGCCCATCTGCAGGCCCGAACCCAGCGCGCGCTCCTGCCACCACTGCGGCCACAGCGAGAGCGGATCCTGGCGCCACTCGGTCAGGCGCGGCGCGCCCATCGGGCCGTACAGCGCCGCCAGTGCCGATTCGGCCAGGCCATCGGTGGGTTCGTTCTGCAGCCGCTCGCGCTGTGCACTGGTCAGCAGGCGGTCGCGATACGGTGCGTAGAACGCCCGTGCCTGATCGAACCAGCCTTCGATCGAGCCGCTTTCCTGGAGCAGCGGGGCAGCGCCCCGCTCCACCTTGATGGCATCGCGGAATGCGGCCTCGGCCGCCTTGGTCTGCGCCGCATCGGTACTGCCCAGCAACACCACGATCTGGCGCGCGTTGGCATCGGCGATACGGCGGGTGACATCGGACAGCAGGCGGTCGTGCGCATCCTGCGGCAACAGCGCGAGGATGTCGGTATCGATCCGCGATTCGCTCTTCCACAACTGCCATTGCTGCACGCCCAGGCCGATCAGCACCAGCAGCCAGGCAATGGCCAGGCAGCGCCAGAGGCGCTGCAGGCGGCCGTTGGACGTCAGCACGTCATTCAAACTTGCGGCCCTCGTCGGCGCTCAACGCCGCCGGCGTATCGCTCATGCCGGCAAAGTGGATGCGGGTGACATCCTGGTTGGCCTCGTTGATCTGCACCTCGCGCACGTAGCGGTCACCGCTCAGAGTGAGCTGCGCAAACACCTTGCCGAGCATGGCCGAGCGCGGGGTCAGCTGCATCTTCCACGCGTTGCCGGGCAGCACTTCCACCTTGACCGTGAACTGCGCCGACAGCGCCTGCGCATCGCCACTCATCAGCGCGAACATGATCGCGTTGACCGAGCGCATCGCCGGCTGCTGGCGGCCATCCAGTTCGACCCGGCTGCTGCCATCGCTTTGCCGGCTCAGGATGCGGTCGCGGGTGACCACCACCTCGGAAGGGAACGGCTTGAGCGTGGTCCAGACCACCCCGTGGTCCTGGGCCAGCACGAAGCGACCCTGCGAGCGCAGCGGGTTCTTGAACCCGGCGACCTGTTTCTCCTGGGTGAACTCGCCGCGCAGCACGTCGACCTTCGCCACGCGCTGCTTGACTGCCTCCACATCGGTGGCGGCGAACGCCGGGGCGACCATGGCCAGCATCAGCAGCACGCACAGCATGCGCAGGAAACGGTTCATTGCGGTTGCACTCCAAGACGCTCCCACAGCACCGGCGGGCACAGGTAGAGCATTTCATTGGTGGCCGCGTCGACCGCGACCTGGATGGTATGGGCGCGGGTCAGCGTGGTACCGCTGTCCGCATCCACGATTTCATAGGCGATCTTCAGGCGGTTTTCCCACTCGGTGATCGTGGCGCGCACGCGCAGTGCCTGGCCGTACAGCAGCGGGCGGATGTACTTCACCCGCGCATCGACCACCGGCCACAGGTAACCGGAATCGCGCATCTGCGGGTAGTCGTAGTCATGGCGCTGCAGCAGGGCGCAACGCGCGATCTCGAAGTACTTGAAATAGTTGCCGTGCCAGACCACCTGCATCGCATCGCAGTCATGGAAGGCCGGCGACAGCGCGACCTCGAAGCTCAGATCATTCGTGGACATACAGCTCCCAGCGCTGTGCGCGGATATCGTCCAGCAGGGCGCGCAGCTCACCATCCAGCGCGCGATCCTCCTCGATCAGGGCGATGCGCTCGGACAGGTCCTGGTACATCGCGGCCAGATCGCCGTGCAGCGTGGCCTTCATGCCGACGCGCTCACGCAGCGCCACGCCTTGGCGGGCGGTGATCAGCAGCGCCGCCACGACCTGCTCGGTCAGCTCGATCACACGCAGGCAGTCGCGCGCGGCGATGGTGCCCATGCTGACCTTGTCCTGGTTGTGGCATTCGGTGGAACGCGAGAACACCGAGGCCGGCATGGTCTGCTTGAGCGCTTCGGCGGTCCACGCCGAGACACTGATCTGCAGCGCCTTCAGACCATGGTTGATCGCCGCGCGCTCACCGGTGGCGGCCGACAGGTTGGCCGGCAGGCCATGGTTGAAGCGTGCATCCACCACCAGCGCCATCTGCCGGTCGAGCAGGTCGGCCAGATTGGCGATGGTGTTCTTCAGCGCGTCCATCGCGAAGGCGATGTGGCCGCCGTAGAAGTGGCCACCATGCAGGATGCGCTCGCCCTCGACATCGATCAGCGGGTTGTCGTTGGCGCTGTTGAGTTCGGTTTCGATCAGCTGGCGGAAGAACGGCAGGGCGTCCTGCACCACCCCGATCACGTGCGGGGCGCAGCGCAGCGAGTAACGGTCCTGCAGGCGCTGTTCGTTGCGCGGCGGCCGGTCGCTGTGCAGGTCCTGGCGCAGGCGCGCGGCGATCCGGGTCTGCCCCGGGTGCGGCTTGGCAGCGAACAGCATTTCATCGAAATGATGGGCGTTGCCGTCACTGGCCAGCACGTTGAAGGCGGTCAGGCGCGTGGCCAGCCTGGTCAGGTAGTCGGCGCGGTCGTACGCCAGGCAGGCCAGCGCCGTCATCACGGCGGTGCCGTTCATGATCGCCAGGCCTTCCTTGGGGCGCAGCCGCAGCGGCGCCATGCCGATCTCGGCCAGCACCTCGGCCGCCGGGCGGCGCGACCCCTGGTACATCACCTCGCGCTCGCCGCAAAGCACCGCGGCCACGTAGGACAGCGGGGTGAGGTCGCCGCTGGCGCCGACCGAGCCTTCGGCCGGGATCAGCGGCAGCACGTCATGCCGCAGCAGCGTGGCCAGGCCCTGCAGCAGCGGGTGGCTGACCCCGGACATGCCGCGCACCAGCGAAGCCAGGCGCGCGGCGATCACCGCACGGGTTTCCTGCGGGTCCAGGAAACGCCCCAGGCCACAGCCGTGGTAGGTGAACAGGTGGTGCGGCAGTTCGGCCACCAGCGCCGGCGGAATGTTCACCGTGCACGAATCGCCGTAGCCGGTGGTCACCCCGTAGATGACGCCGTCTTCGCGCAGCAGGCGATCGAGGAAGTCCGCGCCGCGCTGGATGTGCGCGGTGAACGCGGCATCGTCGGTGACCACGGCCTGGGCCTGGCGCTGTGACAGCGCGACCACGTCTTCGATGGTCAGCGGCGCATCGCCGAAGCGGACGGAGGGTGCCTGATCGGCCTTACTTGCCATGAGATGCCTGATCCCAGAAGGGGAAGAAATTGAACCAGTCCAAGGGTGCCTGGGTGACCTGAACTTCCAGCCACCGGGCGAAATGTTCCGCCTGCGCGGTCAGCGCGGCGTCACGCGAACCGCGCGGCAATACGATGCGGTCGGTGAACTGTTCAAAGCGCACCTGGTAGCCGCGGCCGTGATGCAGGCAGGCCATGGTGTAGACCGGGCACGCCAGCGCCGCGGCCAGTACATAGGCGCCGATCGGGAACTGAGCGGTGTGGCCGAGGAACGGGGCCGGCACGGTGCGCCCGCCACGCAGCGGCACGCGGTCGCCGACGATGGCCACGAAACCACCCGCCTCGACCCGGCGCTGCAGCTCGACCGCGGTGGCCGGGCCCATGTCGGTGACCTGCAGCAGCTCCACCGAGGCCAGCGGATCGAGCCGCTGCATCAGGCGGTTGAAGCGCTGCGCGTGCGCGGTGTGGACCAGCACGGTGATGTGGAAGCCCGGCACCCGCTCGGCCAATACCTGGCACAGCTCCAGGCAGCCGATGTGCGCGGTGAGGATCAGCCCGCCTTCGCGGCGCGCGATCTTGTCCAGCACCAGGTCGCGCTGCAGATGGATGTGCTCGGGCGGATAGCGGCCGCCCAGGCCGAGCAGCTTGTCCAGCATGGTGTCGGCAAACAGCGCGAAGTGCTTCAGGCTCTGCCAGCGCCCGGGTGCCGAGGGGAACACGCCGGTATGGGCCTGCAGGCGCTCCAGGTACTGCAGCGACGATTCGCGCGCGACCCGGTTGCTCAACCAGTGGCAGAGCACCACCGGGTACACGCACAGCCGGAACGGCCAGCGGCCGAACCAGCGGTGCACCCAGCACAGGAACAGCACGCCGGCGGCCGAGGTGGACTCGCCGATGTCGGCCCAGTGCGGGGCACTGCCGGGGGCGGGCGTGGTCATGCGCCGGGCCCTGCGATGCGCTGCCACAGCAGCCGCGGCGCGCGCCACAGCATTCCGACGAACAGGCGCGCGTGCATGCGGCTGATGCGCACGTTGTCGCGCCACACATCGAAGTGCGAGACGCCATCGCTGGGATAGGTGACGGCGGTCGGCACACTGATCACCTTCACCCCACGCCAGAACAGCCGCACCAGGATTTCACTGTCGAAATCCATGCGCCGGCCAATGGTTTCCTCGCCCATCAGGCGGATCACCGGGGCCAGTGGATACAGGCGGAAGCCACACATCGAGTCGCGGATCTGCAGCGACAGCGTGTTGATCCAGACCCAGATATGCGTGGCGTAGCGGCCGTACAGGCGTGCCTTGGGCACGCTGGCGTCATAGCGCGGGATACCACAGATCACCGCCTCCGGCTGCGCCTGCGACAGCGCGACAAAACGGGGGATATCGGCGGTCTCGTGCTGGCCGTCGGCATCGATCTGCAGCACGTGGCTGTAGCCCAGGCGCGCGGCTTCGGCAAAGCCGGCCAGCATCGCGCCACCCTTGCCCTGGTTCACCGCCAGCCGCAGCAGCGTCACCTGCGGTGCGTGCTCGCGGGCCAGCGCATCAAGCACCTGCGCGCACTCACGGTGCGAGCCATCGTCGACCAGCAGGCACGGCTGCCGACTGGCCAGCACGCCCTGCACCACCGCACCGATCGCATGCGCGTGGTCGTACACCGGGATCACCACCAGCGGGGCGAAGGCCGATCTGCTCATGCCGTTACCGGGGTCATCACGCATCACCAAACACCACCCGGCCGCTGGCGTGCACGCCATGGACGGAGACGTAGCGGAAGCTCATCGCCGACCTGGCCGCATCCCAGCCCAGGCTCAGCTGCAGGCAGTCGCCCGGGCGGGCCACGTGCTGGAACTTGACCGCGTCCATGCGCAGGAACTGCGGCGGCATCGTGAATGCGCTGCGGCCGTAGTGGATCGCCCAGTCCAGCTGGACCACGCCGGGCAGGATCCTGGCCTGCGGGAAGTGCCCGTCGAATGCGACCAGGTCCGGATCCAGCACGAACTGCAGCGAGGCGCTGGTGGCATCGCGCTGCTGCCACTCGGGGGTCGGCATCAGCGGCCGGAACAGGGCCGCCAGTGCCGCGGCAGTAACCTTGCCCTGCGCGTTGAGCGGCAGTTCGTCGATGAAACGCCAGCGGCGCGGCCGGGTCACGGCATCGTGGCTTTGGGCCAGATGCGCGCCGAGCTGCTGCGCCTGGCGGCGGCGCTGTGCATCGTCCCAGTTCGCGGCGCCCGCCGCCTGCGGCACCACCACGGCGGCCAGCTGTTCGCGCGCGCCCGGCAGCACCAGCACGCGCACGTCCTGCACCGCCGGGTGCGCACGCAGCTGCTGTTCGAGGGCGTCCAGCGAGACGCGGCGCTCTTCGATCTTGACGATGCGGTCGGCGCGGCCGAGCAGCCGGAAGCTGTGGCCGTCATCGGCGACGGCGCGGTCCTGGGTCAGCCACCAGTCGTCGTTGTCCAGGTGCGGCGAACGCACCGCCAGGCAACCTTCCTCGATCCGCCAGGCAACGCCCGGCAACGGATGCCACTGCGGCTGGGCGGCACTCCAGCGCCGCCAGGCCACGCCACCGGTCTCGCTGCTGCCGAAGACCTCGGTCGGGGCCACGCCCATCAGGGCGCGGACCTGCAGCGCCGCCTCGGTCGGCAGCGGGCCGCCGGAGGAGAACACCGCACGCAGCTGGCCGCCCAGCGAGGACCAGTCCAGCTGTTCGGGCAACCGTTTGAGGTGGGCCGGGGTGGCCACCAGCACCGACGGCTGGCCGCCCAGCGCGCTGACCAGATCCTCATGGAAAAACCGGCGCGGCTGGATCGCGCGGCCGGCCACCAGCGGCCACAGCACGCGGAACAGCAGGCCGTAGATGTGCTGGTGCGAGACCGTGCCCTGCACCTGCGCGCCGTCCATCTGCTCGCCGAAGGCGGCCTGCAACGCATCCACCTCGCGGGTCAGCTGGCGCATGCGTTTGACGATCGCGCTCGGCGCACCGGTGCTGCCGGAGGTGAACACCACCAGTGCCAGTGCGGCTTCATCCAGCGGTTGCAGCACGACGGCGGGATCGACCTCCGGATCCGGCTGCAGCGACGCATAGCGCGACGGCACGTCACCCGCAAAACCGGCCACGCGCGGGCTCAATCCTTCCAGCGTGGCCGGCAGGTTGTCGCCCCCGAGGAACACACGCTTGCCGGCATGCCACGCCCCCAACAGGGCGGCGGCGAAGGTGAGCGTGTCATCGAAATACAGCGCCCAGTCGGTGCCGGGCGCGCGTGCGAAGGCCTGCTGCCAGCGCAGCACCTGCGTGCGGAACTGCGGATGGTCCACCACGGTGTCGCCGGCGATGCCGACGATGCGGCCCGGGCGCGGCACCAGCGCCAACCGGTCCAGTGCGATCCACTCAGCCATGCGCATGCGCCGCCTTGACCCGTCGCCGGACCAGCCATTCCCCACCAAACAGAGCACCCATCATCACGTACGCCAACAATCCGTTGTAGAACGCCCAGACCTGGTTGGACGCCCACAGCGCCGTGGCCAGGGCCAGACTTCCGTTGAGAACAAAGAAGCCGCACCAGATCCAGGTGACGCGGCGGGTATAGATCACGGCGAACGGCGGCAGGTCCGGCTCGCTCAGCCGCGCCAGGCGCTCCACCGCGCTGGGGCCGAAACGCAGGCTGGTAGCGAAGATCACCAGCATCACCGCATTCACCAGCGCCGGGTACAGCTTCAGCGGCAGCGCCTGGTTGAAGGCCGTGGCGACCAGGGCGAGCACGCCGGTACCGAGCGCGGCCACCCACCACACCGCCTGGCGGGTGGTCAGCGCGCGCAGCGCGGCCAGGGTGAACAGCAGCAGCGACAACCAGCGCGGCTCGAACCGGCCCAGCGACAGGTACACCACCAGCGGGTATGCCAGCGACAGCAACGCAAACGCCGCGACGCGTACCCGGACCATGGTCAGTCTTCAGCGATGGCCGTCAGGCGGCCGCTTGACCGGGCAACAGCCCGTGCACCACATCCACGATGTCCTGCACGGTACGCACCTGCTTGAACGCTTCCGGTTGCAGATTGCGGCCGAGCAGCGGCTTGAGCTGCACGATCAGGTCGACCGCGTCGATGCTGTCGATGTCCAGGTCGTCGTACAGCCGCGCGGCAGGCGTGATGCGGCTCGGCTCGATCTCAAAGCTGTCCTTGAGGATCTTGACGATGCGCTCGAAAAGTTCGTTCTTGGTCATGGGTAAATCCTGACGCGCCGTTAGGACGGCTGGCGTGCGGCGACAAACTCGCTCAGGGCACGCACGCTGGAGAAATGGCGACGGGTCTCTTCCGAATCGGCTGACAGACTGACACCGTACTTTTTCTGCAGGGCCAATCCAAGTTCCAGCGCGTCGATCGAATCCAGGCCCAGCCCCTCGACAAACAGGGGGGCGGCGGAATCGATGTCTTCGGGAGTGATGTCTTCCAGTGAAAGCGATGAAATGATCAATTCCTTGATCTCGTGCTCAAGTGCCTGCACGGGTCGGGTCTCCAGCGAAGTCGAAGTAATGGGCAAGATGATCGGTCACACGCCTGGCCGCCAAGGCATCCCCCCTGGGCGCATCGCCGGTCTCGTTCAGAAACGGGGCGATCGGGAGATCCTCCCCGACTTCCAGCTGAACGTGAAATCGCCGTGATGGCACACGATACCATTTCTGGCCCTTGGTCAGGGTCGGCGGGGTGCAGGTGATCCGCACCGGGGTGATGTCCAGCCGGCCCCGCACTGCGATGTTGGCCGCGCCACGCTGCAGGCGCAGCGGCTGCCCGGGCACGGTGCGGGTCCCTTCCGGGAAGATCACCAGGTTGCCGCCGGCCTGGACCGCGGCGATGCAGTCGTCCACCAGCCCGGCCCCATCATCATTGGAGACATAACCGGCGGCACGGACCGGGCCGCGCATGAACGGGTTGCGGGCCACGGCCTGCTTGACCACGCAGTCGGCATTGGGCAGCTGGGCGATCAGCAGCACCACATCGATCAGGGTCGGATGGTTGGCCAGGATCAGCAGGCCGTTGCGCTGCAGGCGCTCGCCCCCGCGGATCTCGTAGGTCATCAGCCCCAGCCGGCGCATCAGGCCGACGTGGGTGGCGAAACCGGCCTGGACCAGGCGCCGCGCCAGCACGCGCCGGCGTACCGGGTCGCGGACCAGCAACAGGGACAGGAACAGCATCCCGCCCAGGACCAGCCCGCCGATCCCGAAGGCGGCAAAGCTCAGCCCCGTGCCCAGCACCCGCCAGGCACGGTTGATCCGGGCCGGCCAGCGCTCAGCCATGGCGTTGCCAGCTCCAGTGCTGGCCGTCGGCCTCCAGGCCCAGCGAAGGCGACCCCGCCAGCAGGAAGCGCAGCGCTTCAAGGCCATGCGGCAGACCGTCGGAGGGACGATCCTCGCCGCCGGCACCCCAGCCCAGCGACAGTCGGGTGCCCGGGCCGCTGGCCGGCCCGAGCCGCCAGCACCACGCGAAGAAAGGGTCGGGCTCGTCGGCGAAGCCGGCATAGATCGGCGGCAGTGGCGATTCGTACACCACCAGCCGCACCTCCGGCGCACCATCGGCGAGCAGCCCGAAGGCCTCCACGCAGGCCGTTTCCACCGTGGCCCGGCCGGCCGCGAGGGCCAGATAGTTGCCCCGCTGGCCGCGGGCGATCGAGTACAGCGCGGCGATCGCGTTGTGCACCGACAGGCCGAAGCCGGTCGGCGACATCGGCTGGTCCGCACTCAGGGTGTTGAGCAGCTCCATCGACCGGGCCACGTCGCCGTGCCGCGAGGCGAACACCAGCGGCACCCGGCCATCGTCGTCGGGCTGCTCGCACCAGCAGGCGGTCTGGATCGCCATGCGTCCGAGCCGCTCGATGCGACGTCGCTGCATGGCGGGCACTTCGGACAACGCGGGGGTGTCCTCACCGGTGGGCAGCCAGGGGGCCTTCGCCCACGCCTGCCACTGCGCGTGGGTGGTGATGCCCGGCGCCCACGCCGCCCAATCGATTACAGAAAACTCAATCATTCCCGCCAACATGATGGATGGGTACCAGGAGAAGGCCGTCGACATCGCCTGGCACCGGTGGCGGCGCCGGGAAAGGAGCGCACGCTATCATGACACTCTCGGCACTGGCTGCATTCACATTCTGAAATGAGCAACACGATCGACAACGCAACGGCCCCGGCAGTCGCTTCCCCTTCCTCCGGACCCGCGTTGTTCCGTGTCGCGTACGTCCCGGCCACGCAGCGCGAGGCGGCACTGGCCGACCCGCGCACACTTGCCGTGTTCGGCTTCGGCCTTCCCCGCGCCACGCTGGACGACCCGCGCTGGCTGCAGGTGCCGCTGGCCGAACAGGGCCCGGCGCAGATCGAGGTCTGGCGCGGCGGCACGCCGGTCGAACACGGGGTCACCGACGGGGTGCGCTGGTCGCACAACGACAGCCTGCTGTTCGGGGTGCTGGAGATCGAGGAGACCGACAGCGATATCGAATCGGCTGCGGCCGAGGCCTACGCGCGGATGAGCGCGTTCCTGTCGCGGTGCGGCTATCCGCACCTGCTGCGGACCTGGAACTATCTTGATGCCGTGACCGAGGGCGACGGTGACCAGGAACGTTATCGGCGCTTCTGCGTGGGCCGCGTCCGTGGCCTGCGCGAGCTGGACGAGGCCGCGCTCCCGGCCGCGACCTGCATCGGCCGTTTCGATGGCGAGCGCCGCCTGCAGGTGTATTGGCTGGCCGCGCGTGAACCGGGCCAGCCGCTGGAGAATCCGCGCCAGGTGAGCGCGTTCCGGTATCCGCGCCAGTACGGGCCGCAGTCGCCCAGTTTTTCGCGTGCGCTGCTGCCGCCGCTGGCGACGGGCCTGCCGTTGCTGCAGTCGGGGACGGCGGCGATCGTGGGCCATGTGTCGCAGCACACGGGGGCGGTGGATGAGCAGTTGCGCGAGACGCTGACGAATCTGCAGAGCCTGGTGGATACGGCGCGCGGCCAGCGGCCGTCGTTGTCACCGGTGCTGGGTTCGGGCTCGGTGCTCAAGGTGTATGTGCGCCGGGCGGAGGATATGGGCCTGGTGGCGGCGCAGATGGCGGCGCTGCCGACGGCACCGCCGTTCGTGGTGCTGCATGCGGAGGTGTGCCGCGCGGAGCTGCTGGTGGAGATCGAGGGGCTGCACGGCTGAGCCAAAGCCTTGGTTTTCCGGTCGTACCTGGGCTGGGTCGGCGTGGGTGGGGTGTCGGGACCCGCTGCAAGTACGTCCATGTAAGCTCATGTGTTGCCATCCATGGCAACACATGGTCCCGCCACCCCACCCACACCGTCCCTTCGACAGTTGGCTGGTGCGCATGGGTAACATCAAAAGCAGACGGTGCCCGATCGGTTGCCTGACACTTTTTCTTGATGAGTAAGGCGATCTCTCGCTGTGGCTGTGGCTGTGGCTGTGGCTCTGGTAGAGCCGACCACTGGTCGGCTGCTCTTGAATTGGCTGCCCTTGACCCTTCTTTTACGACTGGCTTCTTCCAACCGACGAGGCAGACTCTGCCGGGCGAGGGCGGTCAGACCCTGCCGGGACCGTTGGAGCGGCATGGATGCCGCTCACGAGCCCCCATGGATGGGTTTACGGTGCGTCCGGGCAGGGTCTGACCGCCCTCGCCCACACGGAACCGGGAATAGCCACCGCGCTTTTCTCAGTGATACCCCACATCCGCCCGAACCTTGCCGCGGAACACCCGGTACGACCACGCCGTATAGCCCAGGATCACCGGCAGCAGGATCACCAGCCCGACCAGGCTGAAGCTCAGCGACGAGGCCGGCGCGGCCGCCTGCCACAACGTCATGCTGGGGGGCAGCAGGTACGGCCACATGCCCAGCACCAGGCCGATGAAGCCCAGCACGAACAGGCCCAGCGTCAACAGGAACGGCGGCAGATCGCGCTTGGGGTGCATCGCGCTGCGCCACAGCGCCGTGGCGACCGCCAAGGTCAGCAACGGCACCGGCGAGAGCCACCAGAAGTTGCCATCGCTGAACCAGCGCGCCATCAGGCGCGAATCCAGGAACGGCAGCCACGCGCTGACCAGGCCCATGAACACGATCACGGCGACCACCAGCGGGCGGGTCAAAGTGCGCGCGAAGGTCTGCTCGCGGCCTTCGGTCTTGAGGATCAGCCAGGTGCTGCCCAGCAGCGCGTAACCGAACACCACGGCAGCGCCGGTCAGCATCGAGAACGGGCTGAACCAGCTGAAGGCGCCGCCCACGTAACGGCCATCCACGACCTGAAGGCCCTGCACGAGCGCGCCAAGGATCACGCCCTGCGCGAACGCGGCCAGCAGCGAACCCAGGCCGAACGCCACGCTCCACAGCTTGCGCGAGCGGTGTGCCTTGAAGCGGAATTCGAAGGCCACGCCGCGGAACACCAGCGCCACCACCAGCAGCAGCACCGGCAGGTACAGCGCGGACAGCAGCGCGGCGTACGCCTTCGGGAAGGCCGCCATCAACCCGGCCCCGCCCAGCACCAGCCAGGTTTCGTTGCCGTCCCAGATCGGCGCGGCGGTATTCATCATGATGTCGAGCTGTTCTTCATCCTCGGCCATCGGCGCCAGGATGCCGATGCCGAGCACGAAGCCATCCAGCACCACGTACATCAGCACGCCGAAGCCGATCACCGCGAACCATGCCACGGGCAACCAGGTGGTCATCTCCATCTCAGCGCTCCTCCAGCGGTTCATCGGCACCGGACAGCGGCCGCGCCGGGGTGTGGCTGCCGGCATCCAGCTTCGGTGCCGGCTCATGCGGCTTGGGACCGGTGCGGATGATCTTCACCAGGTACCAGATGCCCCAGCCGAACACGAACGCATAGCCCACGATGTACACACCGAGCGACAACGCCGTCATCCACGCACTCTGCGGGCCGACTGCATCGGCCGTGCGCAGCACGCCATAGACCACCCACGGTTGCCGGCCCATCTCGGTCACGAACCAGCCGGAGATCAGCGCGATGAAGCCGCTGGGCAGCATCCAGTTCCAGCCGCGGATCAACCAGCGCGACTGCAACAGTTTGCCGCGCCACCACTGGAACGCCGAGACCCAGGCCAGCAGCAGCATCAGCGTGCCCAGCCCGACCATCACCCGGAACGCGAAGAACACCGGCACCACCGGCGGCCGATCGCTGGCAGGCACCGAGGTCAGCGGATCGAAGGTGCCGTCCAGCGAATGGGTGAGGATCAGGCTGCCCAGGCGCGGAATCGCGATCTCGTAGTCATTGCGCTCGGCCTTCTCGTTGGGCACGGCGAACACCACCAGCGGCACGCCCTTGCCCTCGCCTTCGGAATGCCAGTGCGCTTCCACCGCCGCGATCTTCATCGGCTGGTGCTTCAACGTGTTCAGGCCATGCATGTCGCCGACGAAGATCTGTACCGGCACCGTCAGCGCGGCGAAGCCCACCGCGGCCAGCAGCATCTTGCGACCGGCCTCGCGGTGCACGTCCTTGCGCAGGTACCACGCCCCCACGCCGCCGATCACGAAGCACGTGGTGATGAACGAGCCCAGCGCCATGTGCGCCAGGCGGTAGGGGAAGGACGGATTGAACACCACGTGCCACCAGTTCTGCGGGTGCACGATGCCGTCGATGATGTCGTAGCCGGCCGGCGTCTGCAGCCAACTGTTGGAGGACAGGATCCAGAACGTGGAGACCAGCGTGCCCAGCGCCACCATGCAGGTGGAGAAGAAATGCAGCCGCGGCGAGACCTTGCCCCAGCCGAACATCATCACGCCCAGGAAGCTGGCTTCCAGGAAGAACGCGGTGAGCACTTCATAGGTGAGCAGCGGCCCGATCACGGTACCGGCGACCTCGCTCAGCCGCGGCCAGTTGGTCCCGAACTGGAAGGCCATGACGATGCCGCTGACCACGCCCATGCCGAAGGACACGGCGAAGATCTTCTGCCAGAAGAAATACAGCTCGCGCCAGACCGGATTGCCGGTGCGCAGCCAGCGCGATTCGACAAAGGCCAGCCAGCTGGCCGTGCCGATCGTGAAGGCCGGGAACAGCACGTGGAAACTGATGACGAACCCGAACTGGATCCGGGACAACAACAACGCGTCCAAGAGACGCCTCCGACTGGCTTCTGGAATCCGCACCAGTCTGGGCCTGTATCCGTGAAAGGCACATGCGACCCGGTGACGCGCTGCTTCACTTTGTCGCAGGTGGGTCGGGCGCTGGGCCCCCATACCCTTGGAGGCGAAATAAAGGGGGAGGGGGCGGCCGCAGGCCGACGCCGGAGGACATTCGCCGGAAAGGGTATGGGGGCCCAGCGCCCGACCCACCGGCCGTCGCTCATGAGCGCACGCCCATGACCTGTGGCCCCTTCCCGCGGCCCTTGCGGCTGCTACGCTTGGCGGGTTTTCCTCATTGGTGCCGCCCGCAATGCCCAGAACGCTGCCTTTGTCCCTGCTGCTGCTCGCCGCCCTTGGCGGCGCTGCCCATGCGGCGCCGACGCCGATCACCATCGAGCAGGCCATGGCCGACCCGGACTGGATCGGCCCCCCGGTCGAAAGCGCGTGGTGGTCCTGGAACAGCCAGCAGGTCGAGTACCAGCTCAAGCGCACCGGCAGCCCGGTGCGCGATACCTTCCGCCAGCCGGTCGCCGGTGGCGTGGCTGCGCAGGTCGGCGATGACCAGCGTGGCACCCTGGACGTGGACAGCCCGGTCTACGACAGCGCGCGCCAGCGCTCGGCGTTCGTGCGCAATGGCGATGTGTTCGTGCGTGACCTGCGCAGTGGCGCGCTGACCCAGCTGACCCGCAGCACCGAAAAGTCCGGCGCGGTCAATTTCGCCCGCGATGGCGGCGTGATCTGGCGTACCGGCCAGAACTGGTTCCATTGGACCGCCGCCGCCGGCGTGCAGCAGGTGGCCAGCCTGAAGGCCGAGAAGAACCCGGACGATGCGCCCAAGGCCGACACCCTGCGTGAGCAGCAGCTGCGCACCCTGGCCACGCTGCGCAACGACCGCGCCCAGCGCGAGGCGCTCAAGGCGCAGGAAGCCAGCTGGCGCCGTGCCGACGGCACCCGTGCACCGGGCCCGGTGTATCTGGGCGCCGACGTGGAGATCGTCGACAGCGTGCTCTCGCCTGATGCGCGCACCCTGATCGTGGTCACCAAGCCGAAGAGCTTCGATGAAGGCCGCGGCGGCAAGATGCCCAAGTACGTCACCGAATCGGGTTACGAAGAATTCGAAGACACCCGCACTCGCGTCGGCCGCAACGATCCCGAGCCGAACGCGCTGTGGCTGGTCGATGCCGTCGCCGGCACGGTCAAGCCGCTGTCGCTGGACGGCCTGCCGGGCATCGCCACCGACCCGCTGGCCGCGCTGCGCAAGGCCGCCGGCAAGGACGCGCTGAAGGGCAACCGCCCGGTGGAAGTGCTGGGCGGCCCCGGCGCGCCCGGCATCCGCTGGAGCGCCGATGGCCAGCAGGCCGCGATCATGCTGCGCGCCAATGACAACAAGGACCGCTGGATCGCCAGCGTGACCCCGGCCAGCGCCAAGCTGGAGACGCGTCATCGCTTGACCGACAGCGCCTGGATCAACTGGAGCTTCAACGATTTCGGCTGGTCCAACGACAACCGTACGCTGTGGCTGCTGTCCGAAGAATCCGGCTACTCGCACCTGTACACCCAGCAGGGCACGGCCAAGCCGCAGGCGCTGACCGGTGGCAAGTGGGAAACCTCGATGCCGGTGCCCAGCGCCGATGGCCGTGGCTTCTACTTCCTGTGCAACCAGCAGTCGCCGGGCGATTACGAAGTGTGCGCGGTCGATACCGCCAGCAAGCAGGTGCGTGAGCTGACCGCGCTCAACGGTGTCGAGGACTTCTCGCTCTCCCCGGACGGCCAGCAGCTGCTGGTGCGTTACTCCGGTGCCTACCTGCCGACCCAGCTGGCCGTGGTGCCCGCCGCCGGTGGCCAGGCCAAGGTGCTGACCGACACCCGCACCGCCGAGTTCAAGGCGCGCGAGTGGATCCAGCCCAAGCTGGTGCAGGTGCCGTCCAAGCACGGTGCCGGTGTGGTCTGGGCCAAGTACTACGGCCCGGACACCTTCGAGCCGGGCAAGCAGTACCCGATCGCCATGTTCGTGCACGGCGCCGGTTACCTGCAGAACGTGCACCAGCAGTACCCGGCCTACTTCCGCGAGCAGATGTTCCACAACCTGCTGGTGCAGAAGGGCTACGTGGTGCTGGACATGGATTACCGCGGCAGCGCCGGCTACGGCCGCGACTGGCGCACGGCGATCTACCGCAACATGGGCCACCCGGAACTGGAAGACTACAAGGACGGCCTGGACTGGCTGGTCCAGACCAAGCAGGGCGACCGTGACCACGCCGGCATCTACGGCGGTTCCTACGGCGGCTTCATGACCTTCATGGCGCTGTTCCGCTCGCCGGGCACGTTCAAGGCCGGCGCCGCGCTGCGCCCGGTGGTCGACTGGCACCAGTACAACCACGGCTACACCGCCAACATCCTCAACACCCCGGACATCGACCCGGAGGCGTACCGCAAATCGTCGCCGATCGAATACGCCGACGGCCTGCAGGACCACCTGCTGATCGCGCACGGGATGATGGATGACAACGTGTTCTTCCAGGACTCGGTCAACCTCACCCAGAAGCTGATCGAGCTGCACAAGGACAACTGGTCGATCGCGCCGTACCCGCTGGAACGCCACGGCTATGTGCGTGCCGATTCCTGGCTGGACCAGTACAAGCGCATCCTCAAGCTGTTCGAAGAGAACCTGAAGTAAGCCAGCGATGACGTCGGTGCCCACTGACGTGCAGCACGCCGCGGCGACGATCGATATCGTCGCCGCGGTCGTTTGCGATGCCGGTGGCCGCGTGCTGGTGGTACGCAAACAGGGCACGGCGACCTTCATCCAGCCGGGTGGCAAGCCCGATCCGGGCGAGGCACCGCTGGCTGCCCTGGCGCGTGAGCTGGACGAAGAACTCGGCGTCACCCTGGTGGCCGGAAGCGCCGTGGCGCTGGGCCGCTTCGAGGCGTGGGCGGTGCACGAAGCCGGGCATCGCGTACGGGCCCATGCGTTCCTGGTCACGATCACCGGGACGCCGCGGGCACAGGCGGAAATCGCCGAACTGGCCTGGGTGCCGTTGCGCCCGCCGCATGGGCGGCGCTTGGCACCGTTGAGCGCAGACCATATCCTGCCCGCGGCCGCGAACGCGGTGGCGGCGACCTAGACGTTGCGGCCTGCCCAACCAGGACACCGGATGTCAGCGTCGCTTCCCCCGCAATTGCCTTCCTCCCTGCCCCGCCCCAGCGGGGATGGCGCCCCTGCCTTTCTCGCCCCCCTGCTCAAGTCCGTGCTGCTGGTCTGCCTGGCCTCGGCCGCGATGTGGACCGTCCTGGCCCTGATTGCCATTCCACTGTCGGGCGCGGAGGCGCTGCAGGCGCTGCTGGCCGATGAGGAGTTGCACTGGCTGCCCGGCTCGCTGCGCTGGCTGCTGACCCACCCGGTGCTCGCCAACGTGCTGCTGTGCGTGTCCAGCCTGCTGGGCAGTGCGGCGTGCTGGGGGATGCTGCGTCGCTGGCGCTGGGCATGGGCACTGTTCATCGTGCTGCTGGCGGTCACCGCCGTGCTCAACCTGATCGCCGCGTGGTTGCTGGACGATGCGTTCGGCCACCTGCTGGCGCAGATACCCGACGACACGATGTCGATTGAACTGCTCAAGCTGCGCAGTGAACTGCGCGTGCAGCGCGTGATCTGCAGCGGCCTTGCCGGCATGACCGCGCTGGCCTTCGCGGTGCTGCAGGGCTGGCTGATCGTGCGCCTGTGCGCGGCCGATGTGCGTGCCCTGTTCCGCCGCTGACATTCCCCCGCAGCGCCACCGCGCGCTGCACGACCTGCAAGGATGATGGTGTGACTGTTTCCCTCCCCCTTCTGCGCCGCCACGGCTGGCGCGCGACCCTGTTCACCCTGCTCACGGCGGTCAGCCTGCCCGCGACCGCAGCCGCGCAGGCGATGATGTGCGGCACGTTCGTCTCCGAGGACACCGGCACCACGTTGACCCTGAACAGTGCGAATGAAGGCGTGCGGCAGATTCCCGGCCAGGCACCCGAGCCGTACCTCCTCAGCCGCCTCAGCGACGAGCTGAAGCTGGCCGACCTGGACAATGGCGGGGTAGGCGCGCTGACCATAGAAGACGGCGGCCGCCGGCTCAGCGACCGCTTCAACGCGTACCGCCTGCAGAAGGCCGCCTGTCGCCCCGCCACGGTGTTCCCCGCTGCGTCCTGCCGGGCCGAGATCGGCACCTGCCTGGACGACATGCTTTTCGCCAGCAACGACCGCCTCCGCCAGTGGTGCCGCGAGGATGTCCCGGCCGCCTGCAAGCGCCTGCTGGCCAACTTCCAGTCCGGGGCGCACGAGGCCAGGACGCTGGCCGCCACGCAGGACGACAGCCCGGACAGGGACGAGCCGGAGGTCTGCAAGCCCGACGCCGCCCAGTACGACCAGGCCGCCTGCCTGGAGGCCGCGCGTGACGCCATGGGCCAGGCCTTTGCCAAGGCCCTGCTCGGCGGCCTCGCCGCCGCTGATGCCTCGCCGCTCCCGGCCGCGCAGCTCGATGAGATCACCGCGATCTGCCAGGCACAGACCGGCGGCACGTTCTGCGCCAAGGCCGCCGAAGCACTGTGGGACGCCGGCCGCCTGGTTCCCGCCCGCGACGCACTGCAGCGGGCCTGCACCCGGGGCCACGACCCGCGCGCCTGTGAGCGGGCCGCCCCGCTGGCCGGGCTGGACGCTACGGCGTTGAGCCCGGTGGCAGCCACGTCCCTGCCCTGCGGCAGCTATGTGGCCAGCCAGGGCCTGATGGACCATCTGCCGTTCGGCGATGGCGGCATGATCGACAGCGGCTTCGGTGGCAAACTGCGCGCGCGCCTGGTCGATGGCGACATCCGCGTGCGTCACGACCAGGGCGACGATTTCGTCTTCAAGCGCCTGGCCAATGGCAACCTCATCGGCATGGACAGCTGGAACCGCTTCAGCTACTACGCACACACCGGCGAGGCGCAGCAGTGCAGCGCGCCGGTGGTCTTCGTCGAAACCCCGCTGCCGCAGGACTGCCCGACGCTGGCCCGCGAAGGCGGTGCCCAGGCGTGCTGCGCGGCCGGCAAGCTGCAGGGCTGCAATGCCGCTGGTCATCAGCTGGCGCTGCGCAACCGCTGGGCCGAGGCGTCGCCGTTCTATCTGACGCTGTGCACCGCCGGCGTGCGCGAGGGCTGCGAGAACCTGGCCAGCGTCTACGAACACACCGGTGACGAGGCGCTGCCCGAGCAGATGGCCGCGATCTGCGCAAAGGACGGCAACGGTACCCACGTCGCCTGCGATGTGCACGCGACCCGCAACTGGGGCCTGCTGCAGATCAGCGCCGGGCTGGAGCAGATCGCCGAGCGCATGGCCGCCGAGGCCGAGGCGGACGACGATGCCGATGCGCCGGCCCAGGCCCCTGCCGCGACAAAGGACAGCAGCAACCGCAACCGCAAGAGCGGCCACTGAGCACACGCAGGCCGTGCACCGGCCTGCGGTAAAGTAGCGCCATGAACGACTTCGACCGCGTCCGCGCGTATCTGACCGACCTGCAGGACCGCATCTGTGCGGCGATCGAAACCGCCGACGGCCAGGCCCGCTTTGCCGAAGATCTCTGGCAGCGTGCGGAGGGTGGCGGTGGCCGTACCCGCATCCTGCGCGATGGCGCGGTGTTCGAGCAGGCCGGGATCGGGTTCTCCGATGTGGCCGGTACCCGCCTGCCGCCATCGGCCTCGGCGAACCGGCCGGAGCTGGCCGGCGCGTCATGGCGCGCGACCGGCGTCTCGCTGGTGTTCCATCCGGCCAATCCCTACCTGCCGACCACGCACGCCAACGTGCGCTACTTCCGCGCCGAGCGCGATGGCGTGGCGGTGGCGTCCTGGTTCGGCGGGGGCTTCGACCTCACCCCGTTCTACCCGATCGACGAAGACGTGCGGCACTGGCACCAGGTTGCGCACGATCTGTGCGCACCTTTCGGCGAAGAGCGCTATGCGGCGCACAAGCGCTGGTGCGATGAGTATTTCTTCCTGCGCCACCGCAACGAGACGCGGGGCGTAGGCGGATTGTTCTTCGACGACCTGCATGGTGACTTCGAGCGCGATTTTGCGTATCTGCGCGCGGTCGGCGATGGCTTCATGGACGCCTATCTGCCGCTGGTCGAGCGCCGCAAGGACACGCCGTATGGCGAGCGCGAGCGCGAATTCCAGCTGTACCGGCGCGGCCGCTATGTCGAGTTCAACCTGGTCTACGACCGCGGCACCCTGTTCGGGCTGCAGAGCGGTGGGCGCAGCGAGAGCATCCTGATGAGCCTGCCCCCGCGCGTGCGCTGGGAGTATGGCTTCCAGCCGGAGGTCGGCAGCGACGAGGCGCGTTTGGCCGACTATCTCGTGCCGCGCGACTGGGTGTAACCCAGCGCGCCACCGCATGGGCCGGCATGGATTTCGCATGCGGTGCATGGGTGGCACCCGTCGGGTAGAGCCACCCCATGGGTGGCTGCGGTCCCAAAGATGGCAGCCACCCATGGGGTGGCTCTACGCCTTCTTCGGCACGATCGTGATGTGGCCGTTGATCTCCAGCACGGCCAGGGCGACATCGTCGATGGACAGGCAGCCCTGCTGGCGCATCGCCGCGTCCAGATCGGCCGGGGTGACCAGTTCGCGCTTGAGCACGGAATCGAGCACCTTGCCGTCGCGGGCAATCAGGATCGGCTCGCCTTCAACCAGGGTTTCCATCCGTCGGCTGCGCGTGCTGAGCCAGCCCACGCCGTAGTTGATCGAGATCAGCGTCGCCGCCAGCAGCAGACCGCCGCCCAGGGAGGTGTCCTGGCCCAGCAGGGCGTTCTGCACCGCGTTGCCGAGCAACACGATCAGCAGCACGTCGAACGGGGTGATCTGGCCCAGCGCGCGCTTGCCGGACAGCCGGACCATGCCCAGGACCACCACGTACACCACCACCGCGCGCAGGATGAATTCCCACCACGGCATGGCCAATGCAAACAGGTCGCTCATTGCCTTTCCCCGGACTCGTCCAGCCAGCATGGGCCGGCACCCGCTGCGAGGCAATGGCCGGGCGGCGCGGAGGGGCTGTTTTCGGCGCCACAAATAAAAAGCCCCGCCAACCAGGGGGAGGTTAGCGGGGCCGGGGAACGGGTGCTTGGGGAGGAGCCCCCGTTCCGAGATCTGCTCCAGGGGATGGGAGAGATCCACAACAGGCATTGCGCCTGTCGAGGTCTATCAAAGCACTCCGAACATTGATAGTTCGTGAAGGGGCCCAATTAATCCGCCCCTCTTTCCGGAAACATTCATCCAACAGTCAGATTATCGTGGCGCAATGAACCAATTCAGCCTTTTGACTGTGATTCAGGCCTCAATGTGCCTCATCCCAGTTATCACCGACGCCGGCATCCACCACCAGCGGTACCCGCAGTTCGGCCGCTGACGACATCAATTCAACGACTTTCAAACGCAAGGTATCGAGGAAACTACTTTCGGTTTCAAAGACCAGTTCGTCGTGTACCTGCAGAATCATCTTGGCCTGGTCGCTGTGGTCGAGCAGCCAGCTGTCCACCTTCACCATGGCGCGCTTGATGATGTCGGCCGCCGTGCCCTGCATGGGGGCGTTGATGGCGGCGCGTTCCGCCCCGGCGCGCAGGCCCTGGTTGCGGGCGTTGATGTCGTTCAGGTACAGGCGACGGCCGAACAGGGTCTCCACGTAGCCCTGGTCACGGGCCTGCTGGCGCATCCGTTCCATGAAATCACGCACGCCCGGGTAGCGGCTGAAGTACAGCGCCACGTAATCCTGGGCCTGGCCGCGGTCGATGCCCAGGTTGCGGGCCAGCCCGAACGCACTCATGCCGTACATCAGCCCGAAGTTGATCGCCTTGGCGGCCCGGCGTTCGTTGGAGGTGACCTCCTCCAGGCTGCGGCTGAAGACTTCGGCCGCGGTCGCCCGGTGCACGTCCACGCCCTGCTCGAAGGCCCGCACCAGGCCGGGGTCTTCGGAGAGGTGGGCCATGATCCGCAGTTCGATCTGCGAGTAATCGCAGGCCAGGATCTTGCGGCCCGGCGGGGCGACGAAGGCGCGGCGGATGCGGCGGCCGTCCTCGGTGCGGATCGGGATGTTCTGCAGGTTCGGGTCGGACGAGGACAGCCGGCCGGTGGCGGCGCCGGACTGGTGGTAGCTGGTGTGTACCCGCCCGGTGTCCTGGTTGATCATCTCCGGCAGCTTGTCGGTATAGGTGCTGCGCAGCTTGGCCAGCCCGCGGTACTCCAGGATCACCCGCGGCAGTTCATGCTGCTCGGCGATCGCCTCCAGCGCCTCTTCGTTGGTGCTGGGCTGGCCCTTGGGCGTCTTCACCAGTGCCGGCAACTGCAGTTCGTCGAACAGCACGGCCTGCAGCTGCTTGGGCGAATCCAGGTTGAAGGTGCGCCCGGCCAGCTCGGTGGCCTTCTGCTGGGCGGCCAGCATGCGCGAGCCCAGGTCCTGGCTCTGCCGGCGCAGCTCGGCCATGTCGATGTGCACGCCATTGGCTTCGATCCGCGCCAGCACCGGCACCAGCGGCATCTCGATGTCGCGGTAGACGCCGTCCAGCGAGGGCGTGGCCTGCAGTTGTGGCTGCAGCGCGTGGTGCAGGCGCAGGGTCACGTCGGCATCTTCAGCAGCGTAACGGCACGCTTCGTCCAGGCCCACCTGCGAGAACGAGATCTGCTTGGCGCCCTTGCCGGCCACCTCCTCGAACTTGATCGTGGTGTAGCCCAGGTAGCGCATCGCCAGCGAGTCCATGTCATGGCGCGTGGCGGTGGAATTGAGCACGAAGCTCTCCAGCATGGTGTCGTCGTGGTACCCCTGCAGGTTCACGCCGTGGCGGCGCAGCACGTGCAGGTCGTACTTGCCGTGCTGGCCAAGCTTCTTCCTGGTGGGGTCTTCCAGGGCAGGGCGCAGCGCTGCCAGCACCTGCTCGCGCGGCAGCTGGGCCGGCGCACCCGGGTAATCATGGCCGACCGGGATGTAGGCCGCCCGGCCCGGCTCGACCGCCAGGCTGATGCCGACCAGGTTGGCGCGCATGGCGTCCAGCGCGTCGGTCTCGGTATCGAAGGAGATCAGCTCGGCCGTGGCCAGGCGCTGCACCCAGGCGTCGAGCTGCTCAGTGGTCAGCACCATCTCGTACTCACCGGGGGCGGAGAGCGCCGGGTCGACCGGCACCACCGCCTCCTCCGCCGTGCCGCGGGCGTAGCCGGCCGCGGTGCCGCGCAGGCTGACCGGGGCATCGCTGGCGGCAGCGGGGGCCGGCACCGGGCCGCCCAGCTCCTTGAGGGCCTGGGTGAAACCGTAGCGCAGGTACAGCTCGCTCAGCGAGGGCACATCCGGCTCGCGCAGCGGCAGCGTCTGCGGCGTCACCTCCAGCGGCACGTCGGTGCGGATCGTGACCAGCTCGCGGTTGAGCGGCAGGCGCTCCAGCGCCGCGCGCAGGTTTTCGCCGATCTTGCCCTTCATGGTCGGGGCCGCGGCGATCACGCCGTCCAGGTGCTGGTACTCGGCCAGCCACTTGGCAGCGGTCTTGGGGCCGCACTTTTCCACACCCGGCACGTTGTCCACCGCGTCGCCCATCAGCGCCAGCAGGTCGACGATCTGGTCGGCACGCACGCCGAACTTCTCCATCACCGCCGCGTCCGAATCCATGCGGCTGCCGGTCATGGTGTTGACCAGCTCGATGCCCGGGCGGACCAACTGGGCGAAGTCCTTGTCACCGGTGGAAATGGTGACCTGCAGGCCATCGCGGTGGCCCTGCAGGGCCAGCGTGCCGATCACATCATCGGCTTCCACGCCGGGGATGCGCAGGATGCTCAGGCCCAGCGCTTCGACGATGCGGCACATCGGCTCGATCTGCGGGCGCAGGTCGTCGGGCATCGGCGGGCGGTTGGCCTTGTAGTCGGCGTACAGGTCGTCACGGAAGGTCTTGCCCGGCGCATCGACCACGAAAGCGACGAACTCGGGGCGCTCCTTCAGGGTGGCGCGCAGCATGTTGACCACACCGAACAATGCGCCGGTGGGTTCACCGTGTGCGTTGGTCAGCGGCGGAAGCGCGTGGAACGCGCGATACAGGTAACTGGACCCGTCAATCAGGACTAATCGGCTCATGCGACGATTCTACGCGCCCGGCCCTGACCGTCGTCGGCACCGGGCTCACGATCCATCGGGCATAATCAGGCCCTCTTCGCCCAAGGACTCCCGGCCCATGAAGATTCTGTTGCTCGCAGGCCTGCTCGCGCTGGCCGGCTGTGCCACCGGTGGCGGCGGCAGGCCCCCGGTCGATGTCACCGGTGCCGACGTGGTCAAGACGGTCCAGGACAACGGCGACACCATCGAGGAATACCGGGTGGGTGGCCAGCTGCGGATGGTCAAGGTGACCCCGTCGCGCGGTGCCCCGTTCTACATGTATGACCAGAACGGCGATGGCCGCATGGACAGTGACAAGGACGGCGTCTCGCCGGTCTACTGGAAGCTCTACAGCTGGTGAACCGCGGCGCTGTCCGCCCGGCCGCCCCCCGTGTCCGCACGCGGTGGCCGGGGCAACACGCCCGTCCCTGCACGCCTACGCTCGATGACCACACCCGAACGCCGCACTGCCCCGAACCCGGCTGAACTGCGCGCCGGCCTGACGGCGGAGCAGCGCCAGGCGGTGGAAACGCTGGAGCATTTCGGCTGGCAGCTGCGCTTCGTGCGCCGCCCGCTGTTCCGCGACCCGATCCCGGTACTGTTCGACCGCCACGGCGAGCGCTATGTGGTGCTGCAGCCCGATGGCACGCTGGATGAATCGCAGACGTTGAAGCTGCGCGACTGATCGGACGCGCACGCTTTGCGATTGATCGGGCGCTCGCGCTTTGCGACGGATCGGACGCGCACGCTTTGCGACGAAGGGGGAGGTAGTGCCGGGCGCTGGCCGGCTGCGCCTGCATCGGGCCAACCTGGGAGCCGGCCAGCGGCCGGCACTACCGCTTTCCCCGTTACCGGATGACCAGTACCGGTACCGTGCTGCGTGCAAGCACTTCGGCGGTCTGGCTGCCGAGCAGCACACGGGTGACGCCACGGCGACCATGCGAGGTCATCACGATCAGGTCGCTGCCGCGTTCAGTGGCGGTATCGATGATGCCGTCGGCGGCATAGCGGTCAAGCACGTGCACGGTGGTGGTGCGCAGTCCCTGCGCCTCGGCGGCGGCCTTGGCCGGCTGCAGCACCTTCTGCGCGGTCTCTTCGCGGTCGGCTTTGTACTCGGGCGTGTTCATGTAGCCCACGCTCCAGCCCATGGCGTCGTACATGCCCACCGCCCACGGCTCGGAGACGGTCACGATATCGACCTCGGCATCGAGGTCCCTGGCCAGCTCCAGGCCCTTGGCCAGGCCTTTTTCAGCCAGCTCCGAACCATCGGTGGCGATCAGGATGCGCTTGTACATGGCAGAGCTCCTTGGGGTGGCAATGGGAACATCACCATTGCACACCCGATGTGGACGCGGTGCCTTGAGCTGGATCAATCGCCGTGGGTGCGTACAGTCACTCCCCGTGCCGGGTTGCCCACCACCGTCGCACCGGCCGGTACATCGCGGGTGACCACGCTGCCGGCACCGACCACCGCGTTATCGCCAATGGTCACGCCGGGCAATATGATCGCGCCGCCGCCGATCCAGACATTGCGGCCGATGCGCACCGGCCTGGCCGACTCCAGGCCCTGCGCGCGTGCCTGCGGATCGCGCGGATGGTCGGCCGCATAGATCTGCACCGCCGGGCCGATCTGGGTGCCATCGCCGATGCTGACCTCGGCCACGTCCAGGATCACGCAGTTGTAGTTGAGGAATACGCCCTGGCCCAGGCGGATGTTGCTGCCGTAATCGCAGTGGAACGGCGGCCGGATCACCGCGCCTTCGCCGACCGCACCGAGCTGCTCGCGCAACAGCGCGCAGCGCACGGCCGGGCTTTCGGCCAGGGCCGCGTTGTAACGGACCATCCAGACCTTGGCCGCCGCCATCTCGGCCTGCAGTTCCGGGTCGCCCGGACGATACGGCATCCCGGACAGCATCTTTTCCTTTTCGCTCGGACCCATGTGGCCTCCATCAGACAGAGCCCGATGATGCCGGTTGCGCACGCGCGTGTCAGCGTGCGCCACGCCGCGTGCCCAGCAGTGCCACCACCGCGAAGACGACGCCGCTCAGCCAGAACCACAACGTTGCGGGGCCGATGCACACCACGCTGGGCTGTGGCTGGCAGCGCAGGCGCAGCAGATCGAAGTCGCCGCCGCCGGCCAGGCAGCTCTGCGCGTGGTGGACCAGGGCCAGCACCGGCTCGGCCCAGCCTGCCGACCACGTCAGCAGGACCAGTGCAGCAAGCAGATACGGAATTCCCTTGTTCACGAGTGCGCTCCCAGCGGACAGGGGCAGACTCTGGGCGCCGCCCTTGGAAGCGACAAGCGGCACGCGACGAAGCGCGTGAAATCCGGGATGAGCCGGGGAGGATCCGGGATGAAGCGTGCCCGCCCGCCCCGCCCCCTGCCCGATCGCGCACGCATGCGTTGCCCGTGCTGCAGCGCAGGACGCCAGGCGACACGGCCCGTGACAGACTCCGCGCATGCGCCGACTGCTCATCGCCCTGCTGTGCTCGCTGCTCCTGCTCCCGATGGCCGGGCTTGCCGCCCCACCCGGCGCCGACCGCATCCTGATCTTCACCCGCACCGCCAAGTTCCACCACGACTCGATTCCAGTGGCCGTGGCGACGCTGCGCCAGCTGAGCACCGAGGCCGGATTGAGGGCGGACCACAGCGAGGATCCGCGCGACTTCCGCGCCGACACCCTCGCCCGCTACCGCGCCGTGGTCTTCGCCAACACCACCGGCGATGTGCTCGACGCCACGCAGCAGGCCGCCATGGAGCAGTTCATCCGCAACGGCGGCGGTTTCATGGGCGTGCACGCTGCCGCGGATACCGAATACGACTGGCCGTGGTATGGCGAGCTGGTGGGCGCGTGGTTCCACAAACACCCGGAAGGTCTGCAGGACACGTTGGTGCAGCCCGAACGGGACGGGAAGGCTTCCGGAGTGGCCTGGCCGATCCGCGATGAGCTCTACAACTACCGGCGCAATCCCCGTGGGATGGTGCAGGTCATCGCGACGGTGGACGAATCGCGCTACGACGGCGGCACCATGGGCGCCGATCATCCCATCGCCTGGTGCCGGCCCTTCGATGGCGGCCGCAGCTGGTATACCGGGCTGGGCCACGATGTGGCGGTGTATGGCGACCCGAATGTCCGCGCGCAGCTGCGCCGTGGCCTGCGCTATGCGGCAGGCCACGCGCCGGCGTGTTGATCGATCAGGCGGTGCGTACCACGCGCGCGCCCTGGCACAGCGGGTAGCTCGCCAGCAGATCGGCGATACGCTCGTGCATCGTGTCGAACGAGGCGCCATACAGATACAGCGCCGTCTCGGTCGGGCCCTGCCACCAGCTGCAGATCTCGCCGTGGCCTTCGATACGCTCGACGATCTGCTCGAACACGTAGTTCGAATCGCACTGCTCGTAGACCTCATCGGGCAGGTCGGTGCCGTTCAAGTACAACGCCAGGCCCTCGGTGACACCGAACGGCTGATCGGCAACGCCTTCGCGCTGGATCAGCGAGCCCTTGGGTGCACCCAGCTGCTGCAGCAGCTCGATCACGCCGGGCAGCGAGGCCGGATCGTTCAACGCGATCTCGATATCGCCATAGTCCACTTCGCCGTCGTCGGTCAGCGCGGTGCCACCGCCCGTGATCTCGCCCAGTTCGGCAGTGCCCAGCAGGGCATCCAGTGGATCTTCGAACAGCTCGTGGCGATGCTCGGGCTGAAGCTTGGCGTTCAACTTCACGGTGACGTGCAGCGGCGAATCGGTCATGGCGGGGGCCTGCGCGAAAGGAATGCCGCCCATTGTAGTGCCGGCCGCTGGCCGGCTCCCATGTGTAGAGTCGAGCCGTGCTCGACTGCCTTTCGGCAGTAAGCAGCCGAGCATGGCTCGGCGCTACAACAGCGCGGTCAACGCAGGAACGGCGCCACCTTACGTTTGAGCAACTCCACCAGCACCGGGTCCATGTACTCGTAGTCGTCCGGGATATCCAGGCAGATTACCCGCTTGCCGCCCAGCCATGCGTTGTAACGACTGGACAGCCGGCTGCGGTGCTCCTTCTCCATCACGAAGACCAGGTCGGCCCACTGCAGCTGCTCCGGACTGAGCACTTCCTCGGCGTGGGCCAGCAGCCCTGCCGAGGCGGTCTCGATACCGGGCCAATCGGCAAATACCTGCTCGGCCGTCGGGCTGCGCAGGCGGTTCTGGCTGCAAAGGAAAAGTACGTTGCGGGTCATGGCTCGCAGCGTAATCGGGGGCGGATTCCTTTTCCATCGGAAAAGGGATCTGACCCCACAGGACAATCTAAACAAATTGCATTGCTGACGAAGGTTCCGACAGCCATCATGGGCTTCCCCACTGTCCAGATAACCATGATCACCAGAGATGAGCTGTTGAGGGAATTTGGCGAGGTCGGCGAAGCCCATGGTTGCTACGTTGGCAAATACGTCGTTGCGACGTACACGCTTTATTGCTGCCTGCGAAACGCCGACGGGCATGATCTGGCGATCACCTCGAAGGACATCCATGATCCGCAGTTCGCTTCCAGCGTAGGGCTGAGCGCGCCGTCCCACCTGTCTCATGACAGACCGACGATTTTTGCTATTCCACCAAACATCTATGGATTCACCCACGCGATAGCGGTTCCCAGCACGTATCACGGGCTCCTGAACCGCAGTGCGAATCGAACCGACCTGTTCCTGTGTCTGCCGATCTTCCAGTGCGAGTTCAGCGGCAACGAATCAGAAGAGGATTTCAAGTGGTCCACGCATCACATCGTCGACGTCAACAACTGGCGCAGGATCAGGCAACCGAAGATCAGCCTGTATTTCGACAACCCCCGGACTGGCGGCGGAGCGGACAAGGACGGGGCCATCGTGAGTCTTGAGACACTGATGGCCGAGATCGAAAACCTCAACGGAGTGAGCGATGGCTTCATCGAGATCACCAATTATCGCGACGAGGTGATCGAAGTGCTGTCGCCGGAGGAAGGGCGCTACGTGCTGATCCAAAACCGTCAGCATGAAGAGCTGATGGAACGCGCCGGGGTGGTGGCAGCCGTGGAGACGTTCACCACCGGCTGACGACCGACCGCTGTTGTGGAGCCGAGCCTATGCTCGGCTGATTTTCCCCGCCTACAGCAGCCGAGCATGGCTCGGCTCTACAGGAATTCCCGGCCCCCGACGGTGATCAGATCACCGTCAGGTTGGCATACGCCATCACCAGCCACTTGCTGCCGGCTTCGATGAATTCCACCTGCACGCGGGCGTGCTGGCCGCTGCCTTCATAGTCGGTGACCATGCCTTCGCCGAACTTGGGATGGTTGACCATCGCGCCCAGCTTGAGCGGCGGTGCTTCCAGCGCCGCATGGCCCATCACCCGGTTGGCGCCCAGCGAGGTGCCGCGCGAGACCTGCACCTTGGGGCGCACTTCGTTCACCAGCTCACGCGGGATCTCGCGCAGGAAACGCGAGGGCACGTTGTAGTTGTCCTGGCCATGGATGCGACGCGATTCGGCGTAGCAGAGCACCAGCTTCTGGCGCGCGCGCGTGATGCCCACGTAGGCCAGGCGACGCTCTTCTTCCAGCCGGCCGCTTTCTTCCAGCGAACGTGCACTCGGGAACAGGCCGTCTTCCATGCCGGCCAGGAACACCAGCGGGAATTCCAGGCCCTTGGCGGCGTGCAGCGTCATCAACTGCACGCCCTCTTCGCCGGCCTGGGCCTGGCCTTCGCCAGCCTCCAGCGAGGCGTAGGCGAGGAAGGCGACCAGCTCGCTCATGTCCTGGGTCTCTTCGACGTCATCCTCGCGACGCACGAAGCGCGAGGCCACCGAGACCAGTTCGTCCAGGTTGTCCGCGCGCGATTCCGAATCCAGCGCGTTGCGGCTTTCCTTGGACCAGTGCTCGCGCAGGCCCGAGCGCATCAGCACGTGGTCGATGCGTTCGGCCAGGGTCATCGTGTCCGCTTCGGCCTGGAGCTGATTGACCAGCACCAGGAAGCCGGCCAGCGCGTTGCGTGCGCGTGCGGCCAGCGCATTTCCCTGGGTGGTCAGCATGGTCGCTTCCCACAGCGAGATCGCCTGGGCGCGCGCCAACCGGCGCACTTCATCCAGGGTGCGGTCGCCGATGCCACGCGTTGGCGTGTTGACCGCGCGTTCGAAGGCGGCGTCATCGTTGCGGTTGGTCATCAACCGCAGGTATGCCAGCGCGTCCTTGATTTCGGCACGCTCGAAGAAGCGCATGCCGCCATACACGCGGTACGGCACCTGCTCGGAGAGCAGCGCTTCTTCGAACGCACGCGACTGCGCGTTGCTGCGGTAGAGCACGGCCACATCGCCGTAGCTGCCGCCGTCGCGCACCCACTGGCGCGCCCGCTCGACCACGTAACGCGCCTCATCCATTTCGTTGTAGGCCGCGTAAAGATCGATCGGATCACCGTCGCCGCTGTCGGTCCACAACTCCTTGCCGATGCGGTCCGGGTTGTGCGCGATCACCGCATTGGCTGCGCCGAGGATGTTGGCGGTGGAGCGGTAGTTCTGCTCCAGGCGCACGGTCTGCGCACCCGGGAAATCCTTCAGGAAGCGCTGGACGTTCTCGACCTTGGCGCCGCGCCAGCCGTAGATGGCCTGGTCGTCGTCGCCGACCACGAACACGTGGCCGCTGTCGCCGGCCAGCACGCGCACGAAGGCGTACTGGATGGCGTTGGTGTCCTGGAACTCGTCCACCAGGATTTCGCGGAAGCGCGAACGGTAGTGGGCCAGCAGGGCCGGGTTGTCGCGCAGCAGTTCATGCGCGCGCAGCAGCAGCTCGGCGAAATCGACCAGGCCGGCACGGTCGCAGCGTTCCTGGTAGGCCGCGTAGGCCTGGCGCATGGTCTCCAGCCACGCATCATGCGGCTCGGGCTGGATGTGCTGTGGGCGGCGGCCCTCGTCCTTCTGCTCGTTGATCCACCAGGCGATCTGCTTCGGCGGGAACTTGCCGTCGTCGATCTCCAGCTGCTGGACCACGCGCTTGACCAGCCGCAGCTGGTCGTCCGAGTCCATCACCTGGAAGCTGTCGGGCAGCTTGGCGTCCTGGTAATGCAGGCGCAGCAGGCGGTGGGCCAGGCCGTGGAAGGTGCCGATCCAGGCGCCGCGGCTGCCCTGCGGCAGCTGCAGGTCGATGCGGTGACGCATCTCCCCGGCGGCCTTGTTGGTGAAGGTCACCGCAAAAATGCCATGGGTCGGCACGCCGCAGACTTCATTGAGCCAGGCGATGCGGTGGATAAGCACGCGGGTCTTGCCGGAACCGGCACCGGCAAGCACCAGATGGTGGCCGGGCGGGGCGGACACAGCTTCGCGCTGGGCGGGGTTCAACCCGTCGAGCAAGTGGGAAACATCCATGTCCCCATTTTACGCCCTCCGGGCCGCCCCTGCGTCAGGGCGCGCGTCCGGCCGCTTCCTCGGCAAGCCGTTTGTCCAGGTTGATGCGCCCCTGCTGTGCGTAGCGGCGGCAGGCGCCGGCATCGACCAGCGGAGAGGCCGCGTCGTTCTGCAGACGGGCGAACAGGTCGCTGCCCAGTGGATGCGGCGTTACGTGCACGTCGCAGGGAAGCGCGGCCAAGCGGTCCAGGCCGCGCCGGAAGGCCTCCACCATCCGCGGGTGATCGATATAGCGGTACTGCGCATCGGAGATCGCACTGACGCTGTCGGTGTAAGCGATATCCAGGCATCGCCCAGCGTCGCATGAACGCCAGGTCCAGCTGGTTCCGCCCGGCGTATGGCCCGGGGTGGCGTGGGCAGTCAATGCCAGCGGACCGACGCGGACGACCTCGTCATCGCCGATGGCCCGAACCTGCGCTACCGGTGGAAATGCTGCGCCTTCCTCAAGGTACTGTGGATCATCGCGGTCGCTTCTGCCATTGCGCAGGGTGGCCACGGCAGGGGCCCGCGCCAGCAGCGGTGCACCGGTGGCCGCCTGCAGATGCGCCAGGCCGGCGGCGTGATCGTAATGCTCGTGCGAGTTCAGCAGGTACGTCACGTCGCGCGGGTCGAAGCCCAGTGCGCGGATATTGGCCTCGATCAGCGGGCCAGCCGGTGTCGTGCCGCCATCGATGAGTACATGGCCCTGATCGGACGTCACCAGCACGGCCGCCAGGCCACAGGTGCCCACGTACCACGTATTGCCGAAGATACGCCGTGGCGGGGCACGATCGTTCCATCCCTCCATCACGCTCGCACCCGCCGGACAGGCGGGAATGTCGCCCAGCGCGGTGGCGGCGGCAGCTGCCTCGGCACCCCGAGCGGTCGGAACAGCGCCATCAGCGGGTGCCTGACGATGGCAGGCGGCCAGACCCAGCATGGCGCCCAGCAAGGTGAGTGCGCGCAGCGTGGCCCTCGCAGGGGCAGGGGTGGCGGTCCGGTCGGGGCTGGACGACATGGGCATTTCCCTCTGTGAAACACACGAGCCTAGAGCCGTCTCTGCCCCATCACCAATGCATATTTCGAAAGGGTGGCATGAGGTGGCTCTGCGGCTGGTTGCACGGCCCCGGAAAGGATGTCGCCGTCAGCCCAGGCTGCGTCGGGCGGCCTGTTCGGCCTGCACCCGCAGCTCCGGGATCGCCAGGCTTTCCCACAGGGTGCCGATGCGCAGGCTGCCGACCACCCGGATCGCGGGCTGCGGCTGGCCATGGCCGTCGATCAGGCCGCCCTCCTCCACCGTGGTATCCAGGCCCAGGCCATGCGGGCCCGGGCGGGCATGCCCGTCGGCCAGCAGCTGCCGGATCAGCGGATTGCGCATGGACAGCGCGCGCGTCTCCACCCCGGTGGCGTTGATTACCGCGCCCACGGTCAATGGCGGCAGGCCACCGTCCGGGCTGCGGCCGTGCAGCTGCAGCCCGCTTTCCTGCACCAGCAGCGTGTCCAGGCGGGCGCGGTGGCGCTGCAGCTGGCCACGACGCTCCAGTTCGGCCACCTGGGCGTGCACCGATTCGGCGATGCGGTGTCGGTGTACGTCCCAATAGCGCACCACGTGGCGCAGGAAACGGCGCTGGTCGGCCTCGCTCAAGCTCAGCCACAGCGCCTGGCCCATCGGCCGGACGCGGTCCATCACGCTCTGCCACGGGATGCCCCGCGCCACGGCGGCATCGGCCTGCGCACGCAGCTCCCGCATGCGCTGGCGCAGCGACATCGCCAGCAGCGGCTGCGGATCGAAGGTGACGGATGCGCCATGCGCCTGCGGCAACGGCAGCAACGCATGACGCGAGAGCACGAAAATGCGCCCACGGTGACCGGCGGCGGCGAGGGCGACCACGCTGTCGGCCATGCTCAGGCCCGAGCCGATGATGGCCAGATCGTCATCGCCGGCCAGGACACGCACGCCGTCGTAATCCCAGGCCTCCACCGCCTGCGCGGGCGGCAATGCGTCGGCACCGGGCACCGGCAGCGGGCGCATGCTGTTGCCGCAGGCCAGCACCACGCGCTGGGCGCTCCAGGTCACGTCGTCATCGAGCCGCAGCTGCACGCCCTGTGCGTGGGGAACCAGCGCGAAGACCGGCTGTTCGACCACCTCCAGCACCGCCACGCTGCGTTCGCGCGCCTGTTCCAGGCGCTGGCGCAGGTAGGCAGCGTAATGGCGGCGCGGCACGAACTGTTCGGCCAGCACCTCGCGCGGCACATCGGCGATCGCCTCGCTGTCGATCAGGTAATCGAGAAAATCCGCGGGCTGGTCCGGCAGCCCGCTCATTTTGCCGGCCGGCACGTTGAGCAGATGCTCGGGCCACGGGGTGGCGTAGGCGATGCCTTCGGCCAGCACCGAGGCCGGCTCGAACAGCACGATGCGTGACGGCCGCTCGGCATGGCGCAGCGCCTGCAGTGCGACAAGGACGCCGGCAGCGCCGCCGCCGACGATGGCCAGATCACACTGGCGATGGGTATCGGACGCAGTCATGCCCCGATTGTAGGCGATGCACGTGGACCGGCCGTCCACGTGCGTCACAGCGGACTACATCAAGGCATCGGCCAGCCGCGCGATGCCTTCGCGGCTGCGCTTCCAGGCCGGACGTTGGCGCCACGTCGCCAGATCCAGCTGGCGCGACTGCTCCAGATAGTCCGCTTCGATCTGCGCCAGCTGGCGCACCATGCCGGCGTCGTAGCAGAGCATGCCGATCTCGGCATTGAGCGCGAACGAGCGGATATCAAGATTGATCGAGCCGACCAGCGCGATATCTTCATCGACGGTCAGGTGCTTGGCGTGCAGGAAGTTCGGCGCATACAGCGCGATGCGCACGCCACTGCGCAGCAGCTCGTCGTAGTAGGCCTCCTGCGCCCAGGAGGTCAGCCGCTGGTTGGTGCTGGCCGACAGGATCAGCTGCACCTGCACGCCGGACAGCGCAGCGATGCGCAGCGCGCTCAAGGTCGCTTCGTCGGGCACGAAGTAGGGCGTGACCAGCACGATCCGCCGCCGGGCCAGATGGATCAGCGCGTTCACCGCATCACGCGCGTTGCTGAAGGGATACGCCGGGCCGCTGGGCAGCAGCTGGGTCGGGACATCGGCTGAGCACACCGGCACTGCGGTCAACACATCCAGGCGCTGTCCGGTTTCCATGTACCAGTCGCTGGCGAACACGGCCTCCAGATGGGCGACTACGGGCCCACGCACGCGCGCGACCAGTTCCTTGTTCGGGAACCCGGCCACGAACTGCGCCCGCGCCAGGTTCTGCGAGCCGATGTAACCGACGCGGTTGTCGATCACCGCGATCTTGCGGTGGTTGCGCAGGTCCATGCGGCCACTGCGGCGCCAGCGCAGGCCACCGGGCAACATCGCGCGCACATCCACACCGATCGCCTGCAGGCGGTGGCGATAGTGGCGCAGCCCGCGCTTGGCGCCGACAGCATCCAGCAGCAACCGGCAGTGCACGCCACGCGCCGCGGCGCGCTGCAGTGCCTGCACGATGGCCTCACCGACCGCATCGTCGAACATCAGGTAGTACAGCAGGTGGACGCGTTCGCGCGCCTGGTCGATGTCTTCGATCAGCGCCTGCAGCGAAGCGTCGTAGTTGTTGAGCAGATCCACCGCGTTGCCGTGGATGGGCATGAAATCGCCCTGGCGCTCGATCAGCGGCACGATCTCGGCGGTGGCGGTATCCGGCGCGGGCGTCCAGCGCAGCGGCGGCTGCAGGGCCTGTTCCTCGCGGATCACCTGGGACGCCTCGGCCTGGCGCTGCACGCGCTGGCGCGACAGCCAGGGGTGGCCGAACAGCAGGTACAGCGGCAGCCCGAGCAGCGGCACGAAGCCGACCAGCAGCAGCCAGCTGCGCGCGGCACCGGGCGTGGTGCGGCTGGGAATCCAGAACAGCGCGGCCAGCCGGATCAGCCAATCCAGCATCAACAACCACGAACCCAGCAGCCACTCGAACAGCATCGCGTCGCCCGTCGGGAGGGGAACCGCATTCTGCCATGGGTCGCTGCATGCAACCGCTCATGCCGGGTGCGGGCCCGGGCGCGGCCCATGAAAAAACCCGCCACGAGGGGCGGGTTTTTTCGGGAAGCTCAAGCATCCTCGCGGATTACTTGATCTTGCCTTCCTTGTACAGGACGTGCTTGCGCACGACCGGATCGTACTTCAGGAATTCCATCTTCCCGGGGGTGTTCTTCTTGTTCTTGTCCGTCGTGTAGAAGTGGCCAGTGTTGGCCGTCGAAATCAGACGGATCTTATCGCGCTTGCCTGCCATGATCGTTTACTCCTCAGACCTTTTCGCCGCGCGAACGCAGCTCAGCCAGAACGGAGTCGATGCCGTTCTTGTCGATGGTGCGCAGGGCATGCGCGGAAACACGAAGCTTGACCCAGCGGTTCTCGCTGGCAACCCAGAAGCGGCGCTCGTGCAGGTTGGGCAGGAAACGACGACGGGTCTTGTTGTTGGCGTGCGAGACGTTGTTACCCGTCTGCACTCGCTTGCCGGAAACTTGGCATACGCGGGACATTGCGCACCTCGATAAAGTAGTTGTCAGCCCATAGCCCGGGCGACGGCGGCCTCGGCGGTTTCCCGCCACACGTCATGAGAATCAAAGGGTTACGCTGTCGAGGGCGGGCCGGATGACGTGTTCCCGGCCACCGATCCAAAGGTTTTTGGACACAGCGAGCCGCGCATTATGCCCGCTCCGGGGGCCTGCGGCAAGCCGGCCTGGCCCAAGCGCGCCATCCCGGCCCCGTGACAGCCGCTCCGCTAGGCTGCCCGGGCCTGCAACGCGGATGTGACGATGACGACCCCAGCCCCTTTACTGCCCTTCGCCTTCAGCCTTTCATGAAGCTGCTCGCCCTGACCTACGGCACCGAAGGCGACACCCGCCCGCTGGTGATGCTCTGTCATGGGCTGATCGGCGCCGGCCATGAGGTGCTTCTGCTGGCCGAGCGCGGCACGCTGGATACCGCGCGCCAGCTGGGCGTCCCGCATGCCGCGCTGGAGGGCGACATCCATGACGAGGTGGTGGCGCTGGTGTCGCGCGGCAACGCCCGCCTTGCGGCCTCGCGGGGTCTGGCGCGGATGGCGCAACGGCACGTGCCCGGCTGGATGCGCCAGGCCGACGCGGCGGCCGCCGGGTGCGATGCGGTGCTGACCGGCGGGCTGGCCGCGTTCGTGGGCCTGGCCGTGGCCGAACACCATGGGCTGCCGGTGATCGGCACCGGGATGATTCCGCTGACCCCGACCGCCGGCTTCCCCTCTCCGTTCCTGCCACGGCTGCGCCTGCCCGGCGCGCTCAATCGCCTCAGCTACACCTTGGTCAACCAGGCGGTATGGCGCACCTTCCGCGGTCCGATCAACGCCGCGCGACGGGCATTGGGCATGCCGGGGCGCGCCTCGCCCTGGCGGGATCTGCCGATGCTGTACGGCATCTCGCCCAGCCTGCTGCCCCCGCCGCCGGACTGGCCCGCCAACCACAGGATCTGCGGCCAGTGGCGAGCACCGGAGCACGGCTGGCAGCCGCCGCCGGCCCTGCAGGCCTTCCTGGACGCCGGCCCCCCGCCGGTCTACCTCGGGTTCGGCAGCATGACCGGCTTCGATCGCGACCAGGTGCTGCCCGCGCTGCTGGCGGCCCTGGCGCCGCGGCGGGTACTGCTGTTCCCGGGCTGGGCCGGGCTGCCCAGCGCCCCGCTTCCGCCAAACGTGTTCGTGCTCGGGCCGACCCCGCACGAAGCCCTGTTCCCGCGCTGCTCGCTCGTCATCCACCACGGTGGCAGCGGCACCACGCACTCGGCCTGCCGGGCCGGGGTGCCGTCGCTGGTGATGCCGTTCGCCGCGGATCAGTTCTTCTGGGCGGACCGGTTGCAGCAGTTGGGCGTGGCACCGGCGGCGCTGTCGCCGAAGCGGTTGGACGCCGGGACACTGAGGCGGGCCATCGCGTTCGCCGAACGTGCCGATACCCGTGCCCGCGCCGCCGCGCTGGGTCACGCGATGACTGCCGAGAACGGCGTCAGCACTGGCGTCGCTGCCATCGAGGCGTGGTTGTCACCTCGATAGCAGCGGCCACGGCGCACACGGATTTTTCTGTGCCGCCTGAAGAATCACCCGATCAACGGTCGGGTGCTACCCCATCGATGAAGAGTTACCCGATCACCCGTGCCGCCTCATCCTTTCCGATGCAGCCAGCGATACAGCACCGGCAGCACCAGCAAGGTCAGCAGCGTGGAGGAGACGATGCCGCCGATCACCACGGTCGCCAGCGGACGCTGCACCTCCGAGCCGGCGCCGACGTTGAAGGCCATCGGCACGAAGCCCAGCGAGGCCACCAATGCGGTCATCAGCACCGGGCGCAGACGGCCCAAGGCACCCTCGCGTACCGCCTGCGGCAATGGCATCCCCTGCTCGCGCAGGCTGCGCACGAAGCTGATCATCACCAGGCCGTTGAGCACCGCCACGCCGGATAGTGCGATGAAGCCGACACCGGCCGAGATCGACAGCGGAATGCCGCGCAGCGCCAACGCCAGCACGCCACCGGTAAGCGCCAGCGGCACGCCGCTGAACACGATCGCCGCATCCTTGACCGAGCCGAACGCCCAGAACAGCAGCGCGAAGATGATCGCCAGCGTCACCGGCACCACGATGGACAGGCGCTGGCTGGCCGAGATCAGCTGCTCGAAACTGCCGCCGTACTCGATCCAGTAGCCGTTGGGCACCTGCACATCGCGCCCGATCGCCTGCTGCAGATCACCGACAAATCCACCAAGGTCGCGGTCACGCACGTTGGCGGTGACCACGATCCGGCGTTTGCCGTTCTCGCGGTTGATCTGGTTCGGCCCTTCGCTGTTGCTCAGCGTCGCCAGCTCACGCAGCGGCACCGTGCGCGCACTGCCACTGGTCCAGCTGCCGGTGCGGCTGGACTCGTCGGCGTCATCGGCCAGCGCCGTCTCCAACGACACCGGCAGGTCCGCCAGCGCGGCCGGGTCCTGGCGCAGCGCTTCGGGCAGGCGCACCACGATATCGAAGCGGCGATCGCCTTCGAACAGCTGCCCTGCCACCTGGCCACCCACCGCGGTGGCCACGGTCGACTGCACCTGGCCCGGGTTCAAGCCATACCCGGCCAACGCGGTGCGGTTGGGGGTAACGGTCAGCAGTGGCAGACCGCTCGTCTCTTCTACCCGCACGTCGGCCGCACCCGGCACGCTGCCGGCCACCGCCGCGATGCGCTTGCCGACCGACAGCAGCGTGTCCAGATCATCGCCGAACAGCATCACCGCCACGTCGGCACGCACGCCGGAAATCAACTCGTTCGTGCGCATCTGGATCGGCTGGGTGAACTCGTAGTTGTTACCGGGCAACTGCTCGACCGCTTCTTCCAGTTCGGCCAGCAGCGCCGCACGTGTCTTGCGCGGATCCGGCCAAGCCTTGCGCGGCTTCATCATGATGAAGGTATCGGCGACCGAGGGCGGCATCGGATCAGAGGCGACTTCCGGCGTGCCGATCTTGGAGAACACCTTGTCCACCTCGGCGAACTGCACCAGCCGGTTCTCGATCTGCTTCTGCATCTCGATGGACTGGGTGAGGCTGGTGCCGGGGATGCGCATGGCGTGCATCGCGACATCGCCTTCGTCCAGGTTCGGCACGAACTCGCTGCCCAGCCGCGTCGCCAGCAGGCCACACCCGACCACCAGCACCAGCGCACCGGCCACCATCCAGCGGCCGCGTCGCAGGGCGAAGCCCAGCATCGGTTCGTAGCGCCGACGCACCCAGGCCATCAGGCGGTTTTCCTTCTCCTGCACACGGCCACCGAGGAACAGCGCGATCGCGGCGGGCACGAAGGTCAGTGCCAGCACCATCGCACCGGTCAGGGCCAGCACCACGGTGATCGCCATCGGGTGGAACATTTTTCCTTCCACGCCGGTGAGCGCGAAGATCGGCAGATACACCGCGGTGATGATGCCCAGCCCGAACAGGCTCGGGCGGATCACTTCGGCGGTGGCGCTGGCGGTTTCGGCGAAGCGTTCTTCGCGGGTCATGTCGCGGCCGAGCAGGTGCTGGCGTTCGCCGAAGCGGCGCAGGCAGTTCTCGATGATGATCACCGCACCATCGACGATCAGGCCGAAGTCCAGCGCGCCCAGGCTCATCAGATTGGCCGACACACCGCCCCGGGCCATGCCGGTCAGCGTGAACAGCATCGCCAGTGGAATCACCGCCGCGGTGATCAACGCCGCACGGAAATTGCCGAGCAGCAGGAACAGCACCACGATCACCAGCAGGGCGCCTTCGATCAGGTTCTTGGCGACCGTCTCGATGGTGCGGTCGACCAGCGCGGTGCGGTCGTAGCTGGCGGTGACGGTGACGCCCTCGGGCAGGCTGGCCTGCGCCTGCTGCAGGCGCGCGGCCGCGGCCTGGGCAACATCACGGCTGTTGGCGCCGATCAGCATCACCACCGTGCCCATCACCACTTCATGCCCGTTCTGTGTGGCCGCGCCGCTGCGCAGTTCCGGGCCGTCCTGCACCTGGGCCACATCGTGCACATGGATCGGCACGCCTTCGCGGCGGGCCAGCACGATGTTGCCGATCTCCTCCAGGTTGGCGACCTGCCCGGGGATGCGCACCAGGAACTGCTGGCCGTTGCGTTCGATGTAGCCGGCGCCGACGTTCTGGTTGTTGGTTTCCACCGCCTGCGCCACGTCCTCCAAGGTAAAGCCCAGCGCGCGCAGGCGTGCCGGATCCGGGGTGATGTGCACCTGACGCTGGAAGCCACCGATGGTGTTGACCTCGGTCACCCCAGGCACGTTGCGCAGCTGCGGCCGGATCACCCAGTCCTGCAGGGTGCGCAGGTCGGTGGCGGTGTAGGGCGTGCCATCGGCCTTGCGCGCCTTGGGATCGGCATCGATGGTGTACATGAAGATCTCGCCGAGGCCGGTGGAGATCGGCCCCAGCTGCGGATCCAGTCCCTCGGGGATCTGCGATTTGACCTGCTGCAGGCGCTCGGCGACCTGCTGCCGGGCGAAGTAGATATCGGTGCCGTCCTTGAACACCACGGTCACCTGCGAGAGGCCGTAGCGTGACAGCGAACGAGCCTGCTCCATCGCCGGCAGGCCGGCCATCACCGTTTCCACCGGATAGGTGATGCGCTGTTCGGTCTCCAGCGGCGAGTAGCCCGGCGCGGCGGTGTTGATCTGCACCTGGACGTTGGTGATGTCCGGGGTGGCGTCGATCGGCAGCTTGGTGAAACTCCAGCTGCCGAGCGCGATCAGCACCAACGTCAGGGCCATCATCAACCAGCGATGGGCGATGGCGGCGCGGATGATGCGCTCAAGCATGACGGCGCCCTCCGGATGCGGGGCGTGGCGAGGCGTCAATGTTCATGCGATGCCCCTGCCTTGCCGATGTCGGCCTTGACCACGTAGCTCTGCTCGACCACCACCTCTTCGCCGAGGGCCAGGCCACCGAGCACTTCCACCTTGCCGGCATCGCGTGCACCCAGCGTCACCGCGCGTGCGGTGTAGGTCTCGCCTTCGCGCACGAACACCACGTCCTTGCCGTCCATCGTCTGCAGCGCGCTCAGCGGCACCACCTGCGCGGCCGGGGTGGTGGCAACAACGATGCGGGCCTTCACCGCGGCACCGGGCCGCCATTGGCCATCATCGTTGCGCAGCGTGGCACGGGCGACCGTGCTCTGGCTGGCGGTGGCGGTACCGGGCAGCACACGCTCCAGCGTGGTGGCCTGGCTGACGCCGTCGGTCATCCGCGACACCGTGACCGGCACACCGGCGGTGATGTGCTGGGTGTCGTTGCCGAAGATATGCAGGTCCACCCACAACGTGGACAGATCACCGATCTCGAACAAGGGCGTGCCCTCGCCGGCCACGCCGCCGACCTGGGCCTGACGCGCGAGCACCACGCCACCGATCGGTGCGGTCACGGTGTAGGTGGTGAGGCTCAGGTTGCTCTCGATGCTGGCCAGCACCTGGCCGGCGCGCACGCGGTCGCCGACATTGGCGCGCAGCGAGCGGATCGGCCCGGGGAAGCGCGCCATCACCTGCGCGACACGGCCATCGACCGGCGTCAGCAGGCCCTGCACGTCGTGCTCGTCGGCGATGGTGCCGGCCACCACCGGCGCCACCCGGATGCCGGCCTGTTCGGCCATCGCGGCGGCGATGGTGGTGCTTTCCGGTGCGTCATGATCGTCATGATCATCGTCATGCCCGGCCTCGCCATGGCCGGCGTCCGTCGCAGCGGCCTTGGTCGGCGCTGCCGCGGGGTCACTGCTGCCGCAGCCGGTGAGCGCCATCAGCGCGATCAACAGGCTGCCGGCCAGCACGGTACGGGTCAGGGAAGCGGTCATCGGCGGTCCTCCGTGGACACGGTGTCGGTGGCGGCGACCATGCTCTGGCCGGTCAGCCGCTGGATTTCAATGAGGGCGGTCTGTGCGGCGATGGCCGCTTCCAGCTGACGCTGGCGTGCTTCGATCCGCATCGCCTGCAGCTGGGCCCATTCCATGTAGCTGATCGCGCCGGCACGCCAGGCCTTCTCGGCGGCATTCTCGGCGCGCTTGAGCTGGGGCAGGACGTCGCGCGCCATGCGCGTGACTTCCAATCGCGAGGTCAGGTAGCGCCCATGCGCTTCGGCGAGCGTGGCGTACAGCTGCAGCGCGCGCGCCTCGCGCTCCACGCCGTTGAGCGCCAGCTCGGCCTCGGCCGCGCGGATCTCCGGCTCGGCGCGGCGCACGCTGCCCAGCGGCAGGCTGAAACCAGCCACCAGCGAGGTATCGCGGGTATCGCGGCTGTTGCGCACGCCCACCTGCCAGCTGACGTCGGGCCGTGCTTCGGTTCGGGCCAGCTGCACCTGCGCTTCGCGGATGCGGCGCTCGCCAGCCAGCACCGCCAGTTCCGGCGTGCGCTGGAGTTCGTCGGCGAGCACGGCAAAGTCCTGCAGCGCGGGCAGCTGCATCGGGTCGCCACTCACCACATCGAAGCCAGGATCACGCTGGCGCCACAACGCCGACAGTGCCGCACGCGCGGACTGATCCATCTGCATGGCGCGATCGCGGTCCAGCTCAGCCTGGGCCAGCATCGCCTGGGCCGTCATCAGCACTGACTCCGGCGAAGCACCGGCCTGCAGGCGCAGCCGCGCGGCCGCCACCGCGCGCCTGCGCTGTTCGATATCGGTCTCGGCGATGCGCAGCTGCTGGCGCGCGTCGGTCACCGCCAGGTAGCGGCGGGCGACCTCGGCCATCAGGTCCAGCCGCGCGGTTTCACGTTGCGGGGCGAGGCTGTCGAGGTTGGCCTGGGCTACGGCGCGGCGGGCATCCAGCTTGCCGCCCCGCTCCAGCACGCCGGCCAGGGTGACGGTGACCTCGGCGGCATCGACGCCGCGGGCCTCGCCGGTGCCGAGCGCGTTCTCCAGTTCCACGCCCACGGTCAACGGCGGCGACAGGCCGGCCGCGTCACGGCGGGCTTCCCACACCGGGCGCAGGGCCTGCGCCAGGCGCAGGTCGGGGTGGTACTGGGCGACGCGCGCGATGGCGTCGTCGAGGGTCAACGGTGCAGCAGGTGTCGTGCCCTGTGCGTACACGCACGGCACGAACGCAATGGCAGCCAACGCTGCCAGACGCATCCACATGGGAGTCTCCAGAAAACGATCAGATGGCAAACGGCGGCACGCAGCCGCAGGGCGTCAGATCGCTATCGGAGGACGCAGCAGGTTCTCGGGCGGCTGGGTGCGCAGTTGCGCGACCAACCCGGCAGGGACGCCGTGGCTGGGGGCGGCGGGCAGGCTCCAGGCCATCGCGGCCATCGGCAGCACGCCGCCGTGGCCATGGCAGTGGCCGCAATGCACCAGGGCATGCAGCCAGTCTTCGTTGCCGTCGTCGTCGCTGGAGGCGGTGCCGGCGGTGTCATCGCTGCCATGCAGCTCGCTGCTGTCGGCATGCACGCTCAGGTGGATATCGGCCAGGGCCGAGGCCAGCGAACTGCCGAACACGCCCACACCGACCACCACCAGCATCAGCAGGCGGAGCAGCAGGGACGGACGCGGGCGGGCACGACGGAACATGGCCCGCAGGGTAGCCGGGCGTGAAGCCGTTACACAATCGCAGGCCGGCAGCTTGGTTCACGTTGGCGGGGCCGGCGCGACGGCCGGCCCCCGCGCACCTCAGCTGGCGGCGGCCTTGCGCTGGGCGATGAAGGCCTGGATCTGCGCCTCCAGCACCGGCAGCGGCACCGAGCCCTGGCTCAGCACGGCGTCGTGGAAGGCCTTGACGTCGAAGCGGTTACCCAGCTCCTTCTCGGCCTGCGCACGCAGGCGCACGATCGCGATCTCACCGAGCTTGTAGCTCAGCGCCTGGCCCGGCCAGGAGATGTAGCGGTCCACTTCGGTGGTCACTTCATGCTCGCTCAGCGCGGTGTGGTCGCGCAGGTAGGACAGCGCCTGCTCGCGGGTCCAGCCCTTGTGGTGCACGCCGGTATCGATCACCAGGCGCGCGGCACGCCACATCTCGTAGGTGAGGCGGCCGAAATCCTCGTACGGGGTTTCGTAGATGCCCATCTCCACGCCGAGCTTCTCGCAGTACAGGCCCCACCCTTCGCCGTAGGCGGAGATGTAGTTGTTGCGGCGGAACGCGGGCTGCTCGCCCTGCTCGGCCGCCAGCGCGCCCTGCAGGGCGTGGCCCGGATCGGACTCGTGCAGGGTCAGCGCCGGCAGGTTGTACAACGGCCGTGCCGGCAGGTTGTAGGTGTTGAGCCAGTAGGTGCCCATGCCACCGCGGCCGGCGGTCCAGAACGGGGCGATATCCGGCGGTACCGGCACGATGGTGAAGCGCGCGCGCGGCAGGGTCATGTACTTGCCGATCACCCCATCCACGCGCTTGGAGATCCACGCCGCGCGGTGCAGCAGCTCGTCCGGGGTCTTGGCATAGAACTGCGGATCGGTGCGCAGGAAGGTCAGGAACTCGGCGAAGCTGCCCTTGAACTCGACCTGCTTGATGATGCCGTCCATCTCGGCCTGGATGCGCGCCACTTCCTTCAGGCCGATCTCGTGGATCTGCTGCGGGGTCAGGTCCAGCGTGGTGTATTCGTGGATCTGCTGCTTGTAGTACGCCTTGCCGCCGGGCATCGCTTCGGCGGCCAGGGTGGTGCGCGCCTGCGGCACGTACTCGCTGACGAAGAAGGTGCGCAGCTTGGCGAAGGCCGGCACCACGCTGCCGCCGATGGCCTGGCGGGCCTGCTCCTGCAGCTGTGCCTGCTCGGCGGCCGGGATGCTGGCCGGCAGCTTCTTGAACGGCGCGTACAGCGGCGACTGGGTCGGATCCTTCAGTTCGGAGACCGTGGCGATGGACACCTCGCGGCCATCGAGCACCGCGCACGGCACGCTGAAGCCACGCTTGAGGCCGGCACGCATGTTGTCGGTCTGCTGGTCGAAGTAGCGCGGCACGTCGTTCAGGCGCGCGATGTAGTTGCGGTAGTCCTGCGCGGTCTTCATCTCGCGCCGGGCCATGAAGGACAGATTGGACCAGAACGAGGAGTCCGCGTTGAACGGCATTTCGTAGGCGCGCAGGCGCACATCGGCGGCCAGGTTGAACACCTGGTCGCGGTAGATCGCGTAGTTGATGCGGTTCTCGGCCGAGAGCGCCTGGGTGTCGACCTTGTCCAGCTGGGCCAGGACGTCGTCCCAGACCTTCAGCCGGCCCTGCTGCGCGGCCGCGCCGACATCGGGCATGCGGGTGGCGTTGGCCGGGCCGTCGCCGTCTTCGCTGGCCTCACCGCCACCGGCTTCGCGCCAGGCCCATTCCTTCTCGTAGATGGCGCGGAACTGCGCATCGGCGGGGCTTTCAGTGGCCAGGCTGGCCGGGGCGGCGGCCGGGGCAGCTGGAGGCGCGGCCAGGGCGGCGCCGGCAGGAAGGGCCAGGGCGAGCAGCAGCGCAGCAACGAGCGGTGATTTCACGATCAGGGTTCCCGGGGGACGGCAAACCCCGATCATGGCACCGGGCGAAGGGGCCGCGCATGGATCAAAGGTCCTGCCCGCGTCGCGGGCCCCCGTTACGACCCCGGCCCCCATCCGACGTTCACCCCGTCCGGTAGCCACCGACCGTTGGTCGGTCGGCACGCCCTCAATGCGCCGCCTTGTCCCGCTTCCACCCACGATGGTCGATATCCAGCTTCAGGCTGTACAGCGCGGTGAACGCCGGGAACAGGTTCTGCAGCACGCCCACCGAGTCCTGCTTGGCCGAGAACAGGAAGTAGCTCAGCGTCATCAGGCTGCCGACCACGCTCATGTACCAGAACAGGCGCGGGATCACCGGCTTGCCGGCACGGCGCGAGGCGATGAACTGGACCAGCCAGCGGCCACCGAACATCAGCGCGCCGGTGTAGCCGATCAACTTCCAGCCGGTCACGTGCAGGCCGGTCCAGTAAAGCCACGTCAGTGGCTGGTCGAGCCAGTGCAGTTCCATCAGCGCTCTTCCACGGCGGTGCGCTTGCTGCGCGTGATCAGCCAGGCTACGCCGCGCAGGTCGCGGATGCCGACCAGCGCGCGGCCCAGGTTGTTGTACTTGGACACACCCGCGGTGCGGTGCCGATGGTTGACCGGCACGCTGGTGGTCTTCCAGCCGGCCCGCTGCATCAGCGCGGGCAGGTAGCGGTGCATGTGGTCGAAGTACGGCAGCTCCAGGAACGCCGCACGCTCGAACAGCTTGATGCCGCAGCCGGTATCGGGGGTATCGTCGTGCAGCATGCGCGCGCGGATCGCATTGGCCCACTTGCTGGCCCAGCGCTTGCTGCCCGAATCCTGGCGGTTCACACGCCACCCGGCGAACAGCTTGACCTCAGTGGCGGCCGCCGCGCGCGCGGCGAGCAGCTTGGGGATGTCGGCCGGATCGTTCTGGCCGTCACCGTCCAGGGTGGCGATCCACGGCGCGCGGGCGTGCTTGACGCCGTTGCGCACCGCGGTGCTCTGCCCGCTCTGGGTGACGTGGTGCAGTACCCGCAGCTCGGGCGTGGTGGCCTTCAGGGCCTGCAGGACCGCCAGGGTGTCGTCGCGCGAGTGGTCGTCGATGTAGACGATTTCGAAATCGACCTGCCCGCGCAGCGCGGTGGTGATCTCGTTGATCAGGGGCGTGACGTTGTCGCGTTCATTGAAGACCGGGACGACGACCGACAACTGGGGTTGGCTCATGGTCGGGCTCTGCGATTGGCCAGGATCGAAAAAGAGCGCGCATTTTCCGCACCCGAGGTTATCCGAAGATGAATCGAGGCGTGTGTGTCAGGCGTGATCCCCGAAATAATCCCGGCACCAGGCCACCACCGGCGGCAGACCGCGCTCGATCGGCATCGCCGGCTCGTAGCCGAAAGCGTCATGCGCCCGCGTGGTATCGGCCATCGTGCGGACCATGTCGCCGGGCTGCATCGGCTTGTAGACCTTCTGCGCCGGGCGTCCGGCGGCGGACTCGATGACCCCGATGAAGTGCTCCAGTTCGATCGGCGTGTGGTTGCCGAGGTTGAACACCCGGTGCGGCACCGTGTCGCTGGACGGATGCGCCAGCGCGCCGAGGATGCCATCCACGATGTCGGAGACATGTGTGAAGTCGCGCTGCATTTTTCCGTCGTTGAACACGTCGATCGGGCGGCCGGCCAGGACCGCGCGCGAGAACAGCAGCGGCGCCATGTCCGGGCGGCCCCACGGGCCGTACACGGTGAAGAAGCGCAGCCCGGTGGCATGCAGGCCGAACAACTGGGCGTAGGTGTAGGCCATCAATTCGTTGGCGGCCTTGGTCGCGGCGTACAGCGAGCGCGGCTTGTCGATGCGCTGGTCTTCGGAGAACGGCGGGGTGGCCGAATCGCCGTACACCGAGCTGCTCGAGGCATACACCAGATGGGCCACGCCGCGGTGGCGGCACAGCTCCAGCATGTTGACGAAGCCGGTCAGGTTGCTGTCGACGTAGGCATGCGGGTTTTCCAGCGAGTACCGCACGCCGGCCTGGGCGGCCAGGTGGATGACCCGGGTCGGCTGCACCTCGTCGAACAGCGCGGCCAGGCCGTCGCGGTCGGTCAGGTCGAGCACGCGGATATCGGCCTGCGGGCACAGCGCAGCCACGCGATCGCGCTTGATCTGCGGATCGTAGTAGTCGTTGTAGTTGTCCAGGCCGACGACGCGCTCACCGCGCGCGAGCAGGGCCTTGCAGGTGTTGGCGCCGATGAAGCCGGCAGCGCCGGTCACGAGAATGGTCATGGGGTCCGTCCGTCCTACTTGCCACGTATCAATACAGTGCTTTCCCGGGACGCCCGCGTGGCGTTGCACACGTCCCGGTGGTCCGCTTCACCAGAGGCTGAGCGGCGCTTCCTTGGCCAGGGTGGCCTTGCGTTCCTTGCTGAAATCCCACCACGGCCGCGGCGCTTCGCCCTGCATGAAACGCAGCACCGACAGGAATACATCGATCACGCAGGGGTCGTGCATCACCCCCGTGCGCAGGCACAGCTGCGCGTACATGTCATAGGCATCGCGACCGCGCAGATGCGCTGGCACGCGGATGCCGATCAGACGGAGATCTTTCTCACAGGCCGGCCCGACATTCGGCAGGTCGGTCAGACGCAACAGATGGTTGCGGTCGACCTTGGTGGGGTTCATTGCTGGGGGGAAATCCTCTGACGCCTGCGGGGGACTCAGCCCTTCTGTGCGCGAAGTCGGTCGAGCACGCCATCCAGCGTGTCCAGGTCGGTGTAATGGATGATCAGCTTGCCCTTGCCGCCGCGGCCGTGGTTGATCGCCACGCGGGCGCCCAGCGACTCGGACAGTTCGGTTTCCAGCGAGGCGATGTCGGCCTGCGGTGCAGCGGCGGAGGGCTTCTTGCGCAACGCGCCGGGCACCTTGCCGGCGGCGAACTGCTGCGCGCGGTGCTCCACTTCGCGTACCGACCAGCCCTGGTCGGCCGCTTCCTGGGCGAGCTTGCTGGCCAGTTCCGGCGCCAGGGTCAGCAGGGCGCGGGCATGGCCCATTTCCAGCCGGCGGGTTTCCAGCAGCAGGCGGATCGCGATCGGCAGCTCCAGCAGGCGCAGCAGGTTGGACACCGCCGCACGCGAGCGGCCCACGGCCTGGGCGGCCTCGGCATGGGTCAGGGCGAACTCGCTGATCAGCCGCTGCAGGGCTTCGGCTTCCTCGAGCGGGTTGAGGTCTTCGCGCTGGATGTTCTCGATCAGCGCCATCGCGATGACGGTGCGGTCTTCCAGCTCGCGCACCACCACCGGCACTTCGTCCAGGCCGGCCAGCTGCGACGCGCGCCAGCGGCGTTCGCCGGCCACGATCTCGAAGCTGTCCGGGCCGAGCTGGCGGACCAGGATCGGCTGGATCACGCCCTGGGCCTTGATCGACTCGGCCAGCTCGGCGAGCTTGGTTTCGTCCATGTCGCGGCGCGGCTGGTATTTGCCCGGCTGCAGATGGCCCACCGGCAGCTTGCGCAGGAGTTCACCCGGCTGCGGTTCGACCACGGCCGCTGCCTGCACCTGTGTCACCGCCCCCTTGGGCCCCAACAGCGCGTCGAGGCCACGGCCGAGGCCGCGTTTCTTGCCGAGGGCAGGCTTGGTGCTCATCAGGCGGTCTCCATGGCCTTGTCGGCCTTCTTGCGTTGGTTGTTGCGACGGATGATCTCGCCGGCCAGGCCGAGATAGGCAACGCCACCGCGCGAGGCACGGTCGTACCCGACGATGCTCTGGCCATGGCTGGGCGCCTCGGCCAGGCGGACGTTGCGCGGCACGATGGTGCGGAACACCTGCTCGCCGAAGTGCTCGGTCAGCTCGGCCGACACGGCATTGGCCAGGTTGTTGCGCACATCGAACATGGTGCGCAGCACGCCCTCGATTTCCAGCGCGGGATTGAGGTTGGCGCGCAGCGCTTCGATGGTTTCCACCAGCGCGCTCAGGCCTTCCAGCGCGTAGTACTCGCACTGCATCGGCACGATCACCGAATCGGCGGCGGCCAGCGCGTTGAGCGTCAGCAGCGACAGCGCCGGCGGGCAGTCGATCAGGATGTAGTCGTATTCGTCGCGGATCGGGGCCAGCGCGCGCTTGAGGCGCTGCTCGCGCTCGCTCTGGTCCATCAGCTGGATCTCGGCGGCGGTCAGGTCGATGTTGCCCGGGAGCAGGTCGAAGCCCTCCGGCGTCTTGACCCGGACCTCGGCCGCGGTGCTTTCGCCCAGCAGCAGGTCACAGGTGGAAGCGGCGACTTCGCGCTTGTCCACGCCGCTGCCCATGGTCGCATTGCCTTGGGAATCGAGGTCGACAAGAAGCACGCGCTTGGGTGCAGCAGCCAGGGAGGCGGCCAGATTGACGGCGGTCGTGGTCTTGCCGACGCCACCTTTCTGGTTGGCGATGGCGATGATGCGGGCCATGCGGGTGAGCCTCATCGGCAGGGAGTGGGACTGGTCATTATGCGTATATGAGGCGTGTCATGCACTGTGAGATGCGCGGCAGGCATGCGCCGCAATGCCGCAACGACGCCCACGGGCACGCCGGTGGCGCCGCATGGGGACACCGCGGGAGGGCGCCGGGACGACGCTGGGACGGGCGATGCGGGCGCGGGAGTCACCGGCTCACGGGCCGGTGACCACCACCAGATGGCGCTCGCCGGTCAATCCAGGGACGCTCAACGGCAGCACCTGTTCGACCGACCAACCGGCCGGCAGCTGCGCGATCTCGTCGTGCGGGTACACGCCTTTCATCGCCAGCAGGCGGCCGCCCGGGCGCAGCAGGTGCCCACCGACCCGGATGATCCCGGCCAGGGTGTCCATCGCGCGCGCGGTCAGATGGTCATAGGCGGCCGGTTCGGCCAGCGCCTCGGCGCGCGACTCGGCTACGCGGGCGTTGCCCAGGCCCAGCTGGCGCACGGCCTCGCGCATGAAGCGGGCCTTCTTGCCATTGCTTTCGACCAGGGTCACCTGCAGCTGCGGGCGCGCGATCGCCAGCGGGATGCCGGGCAGCCCGGGGCCGGTGCCCAGGTCCGCCAGGGTGCCGCTCTCCAGGTACGGCTGCATCGCCAGCGAATCGAGCAGATGGCGGGTCACCATCTCCAGCGGATCGCGGATGGCCGTCAGGTTGTACGTACGGTTCCAGCGGTCGAGCAGGGTCAGGTAGGTCAGCAGCGGCGGTGCCAGCGCGGCGTCCAGCTGCATGGCGGCCAGGCCGCGCTCAAGCGCGTCGGCCACGCCAGCGGGGAGGATGTGTTCGTTCATGCGGCCATTATCGCAGGTCGGTAGAGCCGACCGTTGGTCGGCTGCCGCTGCTCGCATACCTGACCGTTGATCGGCTGCCTCCGCCCGCACACCCAATCGCTGGCCACGCCCTCGATCTCACACCGCATGCCAGGCCAGCGCCGCGCGGAAATCATCCGCCGCCTGCCACTCATGCAGGTGCCAGCGCTCGGCGGGCCCCAGTTCCGGGTCGCACCAGGCCAGGTGCAGGCCTCCGTCGATGCCGGGGGCCAGCTGCAGCCGGTGCAGACCAAACGAGATGCCCTGCCCCTGCGCCTTCAGCAGCGCCTCCTTGGCGCACCACACCCGGAAGAACCAGTGGTTGCGGGCGTTCTCGTCCAGCGATTCCAGCCAGGCGATCTCGGCCGGGTGGAAGAAGCGCTGCACGATCTCCAGCATCCGCGGCCGCGGGCGCAGCGGTTCCAGGTCCACGCCCAGCCGCACCCCCTCACCCATCGCGACCAGCAGCAGGCCGTGGCTGTGACTCCACCCGGTGCCCACATGGACCAACGGGCCATGCAGCGCCGGGCGGCCACGCGGGTCACGCTGCAGCGGCAGGTCCTCCGGCGCCCCGCCCAGCTGCTCGGCCAGCAGGACCCGGGCCTGGGGCTCGCCGCGGGTGCCCGGCACATGCGGCAGGCGCCAGACCGTGACCGGGCCGAAGCGCCAGGGGCCCTCCAAGGTCGCCGGCAGGGTCATGCCACGCCCCCGCCATACCGGCTGCACGACGACTTCACGGGGTGTGCCGTCAACTGCACAGGTCGCATCCGCACAGAGGGAGTCAACGCTATGGGCATCATCATCTGGTTGATCGTCGGCGGCATCGTGGGCTGGCTTGCCAGCATCATCATGAAGCGGGACGCGCAGCAAGGCATCATCCTCAACATCGTGGTCGGCATCGTCGGCGCGCTGATTGCCGGCTACTTTTTCGGCGGTGGCATCAATGAAGCGATCACGCTGTGGTCGTTCATCTATTCGCTGATCGGCGCAGTCATTCTGCTGGCGATCGTGAATCTGTTCACCCGTAAAAGCATCCGCTGACGCGCTCACGTACTTCGTTCGATCAACAAGGCCCGGCACTGCCGGGCCTTGTTGTTTACGGCGCCAGCTCCACCCATGCCGGCGCATGGTCGCTGGGGCGCTCCCAGGTGCGCGGCTCGCGGTCGATGCCCGAGGCCAGCGTGCGCGCCTTGAGCGCGTCGGAGACCAGGGTCAGGTCGATGCGCAGGCCCAGGTTGCGGCGGAAGCCGGCCGCCCGGTAATCCCACCAGCTGAACACGCCTTCTTCCTCGCTGTGCAGGCGGAACGCATCGTGCAGGCCCAGCTGCAGCAGCTTGTTCAGGGCGCCGCGCTCGGCGGTGGAGGTCAGGATGTGGTTCTCGTTCCACACCAGCGGGTCGTGCACGTCGCGGGCATCGGGGGCGATGTTGAAGTCGCCCATCACCACCAGCTCCGGGTACCTGGCCAGCTCGGCCTCGACCCAAGCGTGCACGGCCTCGAGCCAGCGCAGCTTGTAGGCGTACTTGTCGGTGCCCACGTCCTGGCCGTTGACCACGTACAGATTGATGATGCGCACGCCGTTGACGGTCCCGGCGATGACGCGCTTCTGCTCATCCTCGAAACCGGGAATGCCGATCTGCACGTCCTGCGCCGGTTCGCGCGAGAGCAGCGCGACGCCGTTGTAGGTCTTCTGCCCGGCAAACACGCTGCGGTAGCCCAGCCCGGCCAGCACCGCGTCGGGGAACTTGTGGTCCTCCATCTTGGTTTCCTGGATACCGACCACATCCGGCGTGAACGCCGTGAGCCATTGTTCCAGGTGCGGCAGGCGCACGTTGAGCGAATTGACGTTCCAGGAAGCGATTTTCATGCGGGCATTCTACCCGTGGAGGCGTGCCGCTGCCGAGTTCCACTGAGTGCGGGCAGCACTGACAAACACTCGATATCTGAGGTGATCAGGAGCATCGCGGCCCACCAAATGCTTGAAGGTTAACGAGTGGATAAGCGCAAAATTGCGTACTAAGTGGATGGTCGATTAAAGCGCCGGACTGACTAAAACAGAGTCTCCCTGCGATTCCTTACAAGGCTTCCGACTCGACGCAGTCACCAGCACCAAGTGCCCGGCCACAGCCGGCAGCGGAACCAAACATGGAAGTGGATTGCCACATCTATTGCAATCCGCATATTTCGATGCATAACACTTTTTCGAAACGTGCGCCAGACGCACTCGCGTAACTAAGCTAGCATTCTGACAGCCTCACCTCTGGCGCAACATCTAGATCGACTTAATGTCGCAATTGACCTTATTACCGCAGGCATTTACCTACAGAAAAATTAGCAGTATTTCCATTGCACGGCAGGATGGATGGAGGGAATCTAGCAAAAAGGAATTAACGTTAACGTCAATCTCACTCATATCCGCATGTGCAGCCTTCACCAACCAACGCACGGCGAACTTCAGAAATATCACAATCCATACTTACGATCGACGCGCCCCGCATTCAATTTAGCAAACGTAAGCATCAAACAGGACTAACTCGTAAATCGCCATCAAGCCGCGCACTTATCCATGGGTATTGTTTATCTTCAAGCTCCCAAAAAGGAATCCATAAAGTGCCAATTAGCGGATCACTCAGCCCAAGAACTCTGACAATCCTCTGCACATATCAATGTACAGCTGCATGCAAGCAGTGCTGCTTTGAATCAAGCCCTTTAATTAGTGGCCGCCTTTCAAAAGAAACAATAATTGATCGAATTAGAGAAGCAAAATCAGCGTTCCTTGAGCTAGGCCTAGTTGTATTCAGCGGCGGCGAAGCACTGATGCTCAAAGATGACCTTTTTGCTGCAATCGCTTATTGCACTAGTGAGGGCCTAGCGACTCGCGTGGTTTCTAACGGGTACTGGGGAAAAACTGCCAATACAGCTCACCGTACGGCCGCAGAACTTCGATCATCCGGACTCCAAGAACTTAACATTAGCACTGGCAAAGATCATCAAGAATGGGTGCCATCATCCAGCATTATAAATGCAGCTACAGCAGCCGCCGAGGCAGGAATATTCTGCCTTGTCACAGTAGAGAATCAGGGGGAAGACCTATCGCTGATAAATGAAATTCTGAAAAGCCCCATACTTTCCCCTTACATTGAGTCAAGAGCCATATCTGTCCAATCAAATTCGTGGATGCCTTTTCATGAAGACGCGGAGCGACGCCAACAAAAGGTCGATATTGAACAACTCAGAGTGGGTTGTAATCAAATTTTCGATACCGTTGTTGTGACGCCCCATGACAACCTATCAGCTTGTTGCGGACTCACTCTGGAGCATATTCCCGAAATGCGTCTCGGAAAAAACGACGGCTATAACATCGAATCCTTATATTCATCGCAGTTCGATGACTTTATGAAAATGTGGATTCACGTAGATGGCCCGTATTCCATCATTGAACGAGTGATGGGCAAGAATTCATTCGCGGAGCTGGAGAACGTTGTGCATATATGCGAAGCCTGCTCCATTATGCACAAAAACCCAGAAATTCGAAACGCGATTCGCGAGCGCTATCAAGAATTTATTCCAGAGGTAATGACAAGACTAAAAGTGTCAATGGCTTTACGTGAGCGCTCACTCAATCTATCGAGGTCCGCATAATCTTATTATGGAATGGATATGAAAATTGACAGCAAGCGCAGAAGATTCATACAAGCCACCCTGGTGGTGCCTATTGCCACTGGTGTAGCAGGTCGACTTCACGGAGCGCCGGCCAGCGTTGCGGACGGGACAGTTGCGCCCTCCGGAGCGGATAGGCTGATCCTTCCACTTGCAAACTCAGGCCTGCCCCATTCCGCGTTAACCGAATTGGCAAGAGTATCCAATCTCGTCGAGTCGGTTCTTACTGATAGCTCTGCCGCCAACTCATTCTTTTCGTCGCCACGACGCTATTTTGAACAACATGGCTTAGATGGATCGGACGCGACACTCTTGGACAGATCCGTCGTGATGCTAGTTGCCCTGTCAGAACCTTCGGTGAAAGATGCACTTAGCAAGCGAGACTACGACAAGCTATTCGAGTACATGCGAATTGCAGGTGTATTTGAGCGCCGTGATCCCTCAGCTCTGCAATCGCGGATTGAGCGAATAATTTCCTCTAACATCCACGTGATCCGAGACGCAATCGGGGCTCATGAAAATGCACCTCTTACATCAGAACAGAAGAATGAGTTTATTGGCATCCTGAAGAGTTCGGGCGCTATCGCGATGGAGGAGGATCTAGCCGCCGTTGTTCAAGTGCTACGGGGTGACGGAGGGGTTACCATCGCTGCATGCTCTGCAATGGCGGCCTGCGTAGTCGGCATCGCGCTACTCGCCGTGCTGTATGTCTCCGCCGCGGTTGCTGCAACGATTGCTATTATGGCGGGTGTAGGCATCAGTGCCGCTGTAATGACAGCAATCTTGGTTAACGGGAATGAACATCCTAGATTTGCAGCCGCACCCTTTACCGGTCAGTTCATGAAGTTGGATCCTGCGGCAGTCAGGAATATGCAAACGAGCTATCGTCTTTCACAGGTCACTCAGGATGGAGAATTGCAACTCCACGCGCTACGTGAAAGTATTCGCGAAGAGGTAGCGGCGGTACTGACGTCGTTGTCCAATCTTAGTCTGATAAATGTATCCACCGATAGCTTGCCTCAGATTATTGACGCGGTGACCTTCTACGCTTACAAGACGGCAGGAGTTCCGACGAAGCATGCCCACTGAATTCGCGATCCACGCGTTGAATTACAAGACCCTCGCTGCGGTGCTGCTGATCGGCGTCGTCCCGCTACTGTTGGTCGGCGCGGCGGTCTACTTCCTCGGGCAGGACAGGATGTCCCAGTTGGCCGCGCTCGGCGCCACCTCTCTGGCCGTCATCATCGGCCTGCTTGGCGTCTGGCAACTCAGCGCGATCCGGCTGACGGCGGACGCCACGACTCTGACCGTCGGTGGCGGCGCGTATTCCGTTTCCGTTCCGATGGCACAGATCGATCATGCCGGCGCACGACGGCGGCTGCCCGGCAGCGATGACACTGCGTTGGGTCTACGCACCAATGGCATCGGCATGCCGGGCCTTTCACTGGGGTGGTTCCGCACCGGCAAGGGGAAAGCATTTGCAGTAGTGACCGATCCCGCGAAGGTGGTGATCCTGCCGACGACGGCCGGTTACACGCTGCTGGTATCCCCGGAGGATCCCGACGCGTTCCTGGCCGCGCTCAGGCGTCTGTAGCGGGCGTCCATGCCGGCGGCCCTCACCGCACCATCGCCTTCAACATCCCGGCGATCTTCGAATACGGCGGCTTGAGCAGATCGCTGGCGGCCCAGCGCGACTGCCACAGGATGGGCAGCTGCTTGCTCATCGCATCGAAACCGGCACGCGCGTGATAGGCGCCCATGCCACTCGGGCCGACCCCGCCGAACGGCAGGCCATTGACCGCGAAATGCAGCAGGGTGTCGTTGACGGTGACGCCGCCGGCCACGACCTGCACCAGCACCCGTTCCACCTGCACACGTTCCTGACTGAAGACGTACAGCGCCAACGGGCGGTCACGGGACTGCACCTCTGCGATGGCGGCGTCCAGATCCGGATACGCGCAGACCGGCAGGATCGGTCCGAAGATCTCTTCGCGCATCAGCGCCAGATCGGCCGGCGGATCGAGCACGATGGTCGGCACGATCAGCCGCTCGCGCTGCGCACGCTCGGGATCGACCGTCGCCAGTTCGATCACCGGCACGCCCCGCGCGCGAGCCTCCTCGAGATAGCCACGCAGGCGCTGGTACTGGCCGTCGTGGATGATCCGGGTGTAATCGGCGGCGTCGCTGAAATCGCCATAGCGCGCCTGCACCTGCGTCTGCAGCTGCTGCACCAGTTCGCGCTGGCGATGGCCGTCGATCAGCACGTAGTCCGGCGCGATGCAGGTCTGGCCGGCATTGAAGAATTTGCCGGTGGCGAGCCGCGCGGCCGCCTTCTCCAACGGGTAATCGCTGCAGACGATGGCCGGAGATTTGCCCCCCAGCTCCAGCGTGAGTGGGGTCAGGTGCTCGGCGGCCGCGGCCATGACCTTGCGGCCGATGGCGGTGGAGCCAGTGAACACCAGGTGGTCCAGCGGCGAGCCGGCCACGGCGCTGGCAAGGTCTCCATCGCCCTGCACGACCGCCACGCGATCGGAGGGGAACACCTCCGCCAGCAGCGACTGCAGGAAGGCGCTGGTGCGTGGCGTGTGCTCGGACGGCTTGAGGATCACGTGGTTGCCGGCGGCGATCGCGGTCGCCAGCGGAATCAACGCCAGGTTGACCGGGTAATTCCAGGGCGAGATCACCCCGACCACACCCAGAGGAACCGGCCGGGTCTGGGCGCGTGCCGGCCAGAACCGCCAGCCGACCCCGACCCTGCGCGGCCGCATCCAGCCGCGCAGGTGGCTGCACAGATGGTCGATGTCGCCGAGCACGGTCATGCCGTCGGCGATCAGCGATTCGTGGGTGGAACGGTGGCCGAAGTCGGCCGAGATCGCCGTGGCCATCTCCGGCAGGCGGGCCTTGAGGGCCGCTCGCAGGCGCTGCAGGTCATCGCGGCGCTGTTCCAGCGTCGGGCGGTTGGCCTGCCAGGCGGTACGTAGGCGCTGCAGAATCGCGGGAAGCGCGGCAGGATCGGTGTGGGCATCGCTCATGGGCCGACTATAGCCGCACAGAACGTGATGATCGGTAGTGCCGGCCGCTGGCCGGCAGCCATGCACGCGTCTCCGGAATCTCATGCAGAGCCGGCCAGCGGCCGGCACTACCCCGGACACAGAAAGGGCCGCGATTCGCATCGCGGCCCCTTCGTCCTGCCGTGTGGATCACCGTTACTTGGTGATGTCCACGTCCTTGGTTTCATGCAGGAACAGGCCACCAACCACGACCGTCATCAACGCGATGATGATCGGGTACCACAGGCCGTAGTAGAGGTTGCCGGTACCGGCCACCAGTGCGAACGAGATCGCCGGCAGGAAGCCACCGAACCAGCCGTTACCGATGTGGTACGGCAGCGACATCGAGGTGTAGCGGATGCGGGTCGGGAACAGCTCGACCAGGTAGGCGGCGATCGGGCCGTAGACCATGGTCACGTACAGCACCAGCAGCCACAGCATGAAGATCGTGCCAGGGATGTTGATGCGCGCATTGTCGGCCTTGGCCGGGTAACCGGCGGCACCCAACGCACCCTTGAGCTCTCCGCCGAAGGCATCGCCCTTGGCCTTGAGTTCTTCCTTGGTCAGTCCTGCAGCCTCGTAGGAGGTCACCGCGGTGGTCCCGACGTTGACCGTCGCCAGCGTACCAGCCGGTGCCGGCTTCACGTCATAGGGCACACCGGCTTTGGTCAGGGCCGCGGTGGCCACGTCGCAGGAGCTGGTGAACTTGCGCAGGCCGACCGGATCGAACTGGAACGAGCAGGTGTTCGGATCGGCATTGACCAGCGCCGGCGAGTTGGTGCGGGCTTCTTCGATGGCCGGGTTGGCGAAGTGGGTCAGGCCCTTGAAGATCGGGATGTAGGTGATCGCGGCCAACAGACAGCCGGCGAGGATGATCTTCTTGCGGCCGATACGGTCGGACAGCCAGCCGAAGAAGATGAAGAACGGCACGCCCAGTGCCAGGGCTGCGGCGATCAGCAGATAGGAGGTGGTGGCGTCGACCTTGAGCATGCTGCTCAGGAAGAACAGCGCGTAGAACTGGCCGCCGTACCAGACCACCGCCTGACCAGCTGCGGCACCGAGCAGGACCAGCAGCATCAGCTTGAGGTTGCCGTCCTTGAGGCTGTCACGGAACGGGGTCTTGGAGCCCTTGCCTTCCGCCTTCATCTGCTGGAACAGCGGGGATTCGCTCAGCTGCAGGCGGATCCACACCGAGATGCCCAGCAGCACGATCGAGACCAGGAACGGAATACGCCAGCCCCAGGCTTCGAACGCTTCATTGCCCAGGAAGTAGCGGCAGGCCAGGATGATCAGCAGCGACATGAACAGGCCAAGCGTCGCGGTGCACTGGATGAAGCTGGTGTACAGGCCACGCTTGTCGGCCGGTGCATGCTCGGCGACATAGGTCGCCGCGCCACCGTATTCGCCACCCATCGCCAGGCCCTGGGCCAGGCGCAGGATGATCAGGATCACCGGGGCGGCGAAACCGATCGAGGCGTAGTTGGGCAGCACGCCGACCAGGAAGGTCGAGATGCCCATGATCAGGATCGTGACCAGGAAGGTGTACTTGCGGCCGATGCGGTCGCCGAGGCTGCCGAAGAAGGCCGCGCCGAACGGACGCACGAAGAAGCCGGCCGCGAACGCCAGCAGGGCGAAGATCATGCCGGTGGTTTCATTGACACCGCTGAAGAACTGCTTGGCGATGATCGCGGCGAGCGAGCCGTACAGGAAGAAGTCGTACCACTCGAAGACGGTCCCCAGGCTGGACGCGAAGATGACCTTCTTGTGTCCCTGGGTAAGTTGGGCTTTCGCCGGTGCAGGTGTTGTTGACATGGGACGCTTCCCCTCCGAAGCAATCGTGGTGGTGTGCCGGCTGTACGCCGGCACGCGTTTTCTGTTTTAGAAGCTGTATTTCGTCGTGAACTGCAGGCGGCTGATATCGCCCTTGCGGCCATCCTCGATCTCGCGCACGCCGTACATCAGCTCGGCGCCGACATCGACCTTGGGCATCGGCGTGTAGAACACGTTGCCGCGGATGCTCTGCACGCTCTTGGTGACCAGCGGGCCGAGACTGCCGTCGTTGTCGTAATCACTGCGCGCGTAGATCAGGTTGGTGCGCAGCTTCGGGGTGAAGGCGTGGCGCCAGCCCACGTAACCGGCCAGCACACCGGTCGGGTTGAGTTCGTCACGGGCGATGTCATACGCGGTGTCGGCGGTGACACCCAGGCCGATGTAGCGCGCGATGCCTTCGCCGCCGGTGACCTGGTAATGCAGAGTGTCGGTCGGGCCCATCACCCACTTGCCGCCGAGGGTCAGGCCGCCGGCGATCTTGTCCGCGTCGGCACCGGTGGTCTGGTTGTCGACCTTGAGCTGGCGAACCACGCCGCCGACCCCGAAGGTGCCCCAGTCACCCTTCCAGCCATACCGCAGCGTCAGGTCCGGCAGTGCGCCACGGTCGGAGTTGCTGGCCACGTTGGTCCACACGCCGGTGACCGGGTTGCGGGTGCCGGTGAGCAGCGTGGTTTCCGGGTTTTCCAGCGCGACACTGAAGCCCCCCTGGGTGTAGCGGATCTGGGCCTGGCGCACGAAGATCACGCCATCGGTCGGGCCGACGAAGTCGGCCGCTTCCGGCAGCGAGGCCGCGTCCATGAAGTTCGACCAGGTCTGGCCGGCCATCCAGTTGTTCCAGTACATGTAGGCGTGACGCAGGGTCGCACCGTAGGTATTGGTCGCGGTCTGGTTGCCCAGCGAATTGCCGAAGAAGTCCATCTCGAAGAACGCACCGGACTTGTTGCCGGCCTCGCTGACATTGTCGATGCCAAGGTTGAAGCGCGAGAACTTGGCGTGGGCGTTGTAGTCCACGTCCGAGCGCTTGCCGCTGCCGCCGGCACCGGCCACCGGGGTCTGGCCCGGCAGGTACAGCGCGCGACCGGTGGCGTCGTCGGCCAGCTGGCCGTCGCCGGTCTGGGTGGCCAGGAAATCGGCCTTGATGAAGCCACCGATCTTGACCGTGGTGCCCGGCGCGGCGCCGGGGGTGATGGTGGTGACCTGGATCGGCTGCTTGCCGGCCGGCACAGTGGCCGCCGCCGGCTGCTGCGCCTGCACCGTGCGCACGGCGGTGACATCGGTCTGGGCCTGGCTGATCTGGGCCTGCTGTTGCTGCTGGTTGTTCAGCAGCAGCTGGACCTGGCGCTCAAGCTCGACGACGCGGGCTTCCAGCGCTTTTTCTTTTGCGGTTTCAGCGAACGCCATGCCTGGCGCGATCAGTGCGACGAACAGGGCGGCGGCCAACGGCCGGCGTGTCGTCCTCAGCAAACGGTGGCTCATGTTGCCCTCTCTCCCGGGTGGCAAAGTGATGCCGCGCGTGGGGCACGGTCGAGCCGAGGGTGCGGCGCGTTGACGCACCGAAGCTATTGGCCATTAGTCGTACTCGCCCCAAGGGGCGAGTACGACCCGGGCGCCGGCAGGGGACCGGCAGGTGCCGCAGGCACCGCGTAGGTACCGACCGTTGGTCGGTACGCCTTGCCTCACGACCAGCAGTCGTGAGCTACCGGGCTAGACGGCCCTCTCATACCAGGGCATGCGGCGTTCGACCATGGTCTAACCACCTCGACACCGCGCAGGCGGGTGGATGCGGCAAACTGAGGGGGAGAGGTCGCCGCTTATGCTGCGACCGCACAACCCAAGTCAACGTGCAAGTGAGGGTGCCATGGCTGATCTTTACCCCGTCGACGCCGCGTTCGCCGCGGCATCGCGGATCGACAAGAACACGTACCAGCAGCTCTACCGTGAATCGGTGGAGCACCCGGACGCCTTCTGGGGCAAGGCCGCCGAGCGCCTGGACTGGTTCAAGAAACCGACCCGCATCAAGAACGTCAGCTACCAGCTCGATGATTTCCGCATCAAGTGGTTCGAAGACGGCGAACTCAACGCCAGCGTCAACTGCCTGGACCGGCAGCTCGACAAACGCGGTGACAAGGTCGCCCTGCTGTTCGAACCGGACAGCGCCGATGCACCCGCCCAGGGCGTGACCTACCGCGAGCTGTATGAGCGCACCTGCCGCCTCGGCAACGCGCTGCGCAACCTCGGCGTCAAGAAGGGCGACCGGGTCACCATCTACCTGCCGATGATCGTCGACGCCGCCGTGGCCATGCTGGCCTGCGCACGCATCGGTGCGATCCACTCGGTGGTGTTCGGCGGCTTTGCCCCGAACTCGATCGCCGACCGCGTCATCGACTGCGGCAGCAAGCTGATCATCACTGCCGATGAAGGGCTGCGCGGTGGCAAGAAGATCCCGCTCAAGGCCAACGTCGATGCGGCGCTGAAGCTGCCCGGCACCACCACCGTGGAAACGGTGCTGGTGGTGCGCCACACCGGCGGCGCGGTGGACATGCAGGCCCCGCGCGACCGCTGGTTCCACGATGTGGTGGACCCGCAGCCGACCCAGTGCGAGCCCGAGCGCATGAATGCCGAGGATCCGCTGTTCATCCTCTACACCTCCGGCTCCACCGGCAAGCCCAAGGGCGTGCTGCACACCACCGGCGGTTACCTGCTGTATGCGGCCTACACCCATGAAGCGGTGTTCGACCTGCGCGAGGACGACATCTACTGGTGCACCGCCGACGTCGGCTGGGTCACCGGCCACAGCTACATCGTGTACGGCCCGCTGGCCAATGGCGCAACCTCGGTGATGTTCGAAGGCGTGCCGAACTTCCCGAACACGTCCCGCTTCTGGGAGGTGATCGACAAACACCAGGTCACCATCTTCTACACCGCCCCGACCGCGATCCGCGCGTTGATGCGCGAAGGCGATGCACCGGTCAAGCGCACCTCGCGCAGTTCGCTGCGCCTGCTTGGCAGCGTCGGCGAGCCGATCAATCCCGAAGCCTGGCGCTGGTACTACGAGGTGGTCGGCGACAGCCGCTGCCCGATCGTGGATACCTGGTGGCAGACCGAAACCGGCGGCATCCTGATCTCGCCGCTGCCCGGCGCGGTCGATCTCAAGCCGGGCTCGGCCACCCTGCCCTTCTTCGGCGTGCAGCCGGCCCTTGTCAACGCCGATGGCGAGATCCAGGAAGGGGCCACCGAAGGCAACCTGATCATCCGCGATTCGTGGCCGGGCCAGATGCGCACGGTCTACGGTGACCATCAGCGTTTCATCGATACGTATTTCCGCACCTACCCGGGCAGCTACTTCACCGGCGACGGCTGCCGTCGTGATGAGGATGGCTACTACTGGATCACCGGCCGCGTGGACGACGTGATCAACGTCTCCGGCCACCGCATCGGTACCGCCGAAGTGGAAAGCGCGCTGGTCTCGCATCCCAAGGTGGCCGAAGCGGCCGTGGTCGGCTTCCCGCACGACATCAAGGGCCAGGGCATCTATGCCTACGTGACCCTGATCGCCGACGAGACGCCGAGCGAGGAGCTGCACAAGGAACTGGTCGCCTGGGTGCGCAAGGAGATCGGGCCGATCGCCGCGCCCGACCACCTGCAGTGGGCCCCTGGCCTGCCGAAGACACGCTCGGGCAAGATCATGCGCCGCATCCTGCGCAAGATCGCCGAGAACGCGCCGGATCAGCTCGGCGACACCTCGACCCTGGCCGATCCGTCGGTCGTGGCCTCGCTGGTGGAAGAACGCAAGGTGAAGTGAGGGGTCGCCCCATCGCATTCTCGCTGTCGCTCCCACGGTCCGCAAGCGGACCGTGGGCCCTTCTCACCATCACCCACACCCCCGCCGCTGCGCGGCCGCCCCTGACTCTGGGGGCTGTCGTCTCGATACACTCGTTCCGTTTCAGCGTGTTACCCCTTTCGCAACATGGCCCCCACCATGCCTACCCTCCTGATTGCCGATGACCACCCGCTGTTCCGCGAAGCCCTTCGCGGCGCCGTGAGCCGTGTCATCCCCGGCGTGCAGCTGTACGAAGCGGACAGCGTGGAAGCGCTGTACCAGCTGGCCGACCAGCACACCGACGCCGACCTGGTCCTGATGGACCTCAACATGCCCGGTGCGCAGGGCTTCAATGCGCTGGTCCACATGCGTGCCCTGCACCCGCAGCTGCCGGTGGTGGTGGTCTCCGCGCGTGAGGAACCGACCGTGATGCGCCGTGCGCTGGACCACGGTGCGTTCGGCTTCATCCCCAAATCCGCCGATTCGGACACGATCGGCCATGCGCTGGGCACCATCCTCGATGGCGAAACCTGGGCCCCGCCGGAGGCACACAACGTGCCACCGACCGGCCGCGAAGAGCGCGAGATCGGCCAGCGCCTGCGCGAGCTGACCCCGCAGCAGTTCCGCGTGCTGCAGATGCTCGGCGCCGGCCGCCTCAACAAGCAGATCGCCTACGACCTCAATGTCTCCGAGGCGACGATCAAGGCGCACGTCACCGCGATCCTGCGCAAGCTGGGCGTCACCAACCGCACCCAGGCGGTGCTGATGGCCGGCAAGCTGGCCATCGATGACGAGCAGATCGTGTTGCCGCCCGAAGAGGAGTGAGGGCACCACGCGGATCGGTGGCGTAGAGCCGACCGTTGGTCGGCTGCAGAGCCCGATCACGCCGTGCAGCCGACCAACGGTCGGCTCTACCCGCCACGGCTTATAGCCGGGGCTATGAAATCCAGCGTGACCTGCGCAATTGCCGGTAAACGCGCCACGCCACAACCCCGGTGCTAAGCTTCGCGTCCCCTTGGGGAGTAGCCGGATTCCTGCTGCAGGAATCGCCCGCATCAACATACTTGGCCAGTGCGCCGTGGTGCGGGCAACCATCATGGTTGGCGAGACCAGCGGTCCGCGTGCGCAACGACAGGTTGGGCGCGTTCGCGGTCCGTTGCTCGATATCGCCCGACCTGCCGCGTACCCCAATGTCGCCTGTTTCGATCCTGCTGATCGGCTTTGCCATGTCCACCGATGCCTTCGCCGCGGCGATCGGCAAAGGCGCGGCGATGCGCAAGCCCCGTTTCTCCGATGCGCTGCGCGCCGGCCTCATTTTCGGTGTCATCGAAGGCATCACCCCGGTGATCGGCTGGCTGCTCGGCCGCGCCGCGCTGCAGTACGTGGAGGCCTTCGATCACTGGATCGCCTTCGGCCTGCTCGGTGCGCTGGGCGTGCACATGATCATCAACGGGCTCCGCCCGGATGACGGTGCCGAGGACGAAGACACCAGCAAACACCATGGCTTCTGGCGCCTGGCGGTGACCGGCTTCGCCACCAGCATCGATGCGATGGCGGTGGGCATCGGCCTGGCCTTCCTCGATGTGCATATCGGCGTGATGGCGCTGATCATCGGCCTGTGCACGCTGACCATGGTGACGATGGGCATCATGCTCGGCCGCGTGCTGGGCGGCATGGTCGGCAAGCGCGCGGAGATCATCGGCGGCCTGATCCTGATCATCATCGGCTCGACCATCCTGTACGAACATCTCAGCGGCGCCATGGCCTGACCGCCTGCCGCCGCCTCCCCAGGACGCCCGCGGCTAGAGATCGCCGCGGGTGTCGTGGAAGGCGGCCAGGAAGGCGCGCAGCGAGGCCGGCTTGATCGGCTTGGTCAACAACCGGTAGCCACGGTCGCGCGCCATCCGCTTGAGCTCATCGCGCCCATCGGCGGTGAGCAGCGCACCCGGAATCGCACGGCCGGCCTTCTGGCCCAGCGCCACCAGCGTATCCAGCCCATCCAGGCGGTCATGCAGGTGGTAATCCACCAGCATCACATCCGGGCGCTCGACGACTTTCTCCAGCGCCTGGTCGACGGTACTGGCAGTGATCACCTGCACCTGCCAGCGCCCCAGCAGCGCGCGCATGCCGTCCAGGATTTCCTGGTCGTTGTCCACGCACAGCACGCGCATCCCGGCCAGCGAATCGGCACGGGTAACCGGGCTGGGCGCCGGCGAGGACGTCGCGGCCGGCAGCTGCGGCGCGGCCACCAGGGGCAGCAGGATCGAGAACATGCTGCCGCTGCCCACGCGGCTGCGGGCGTTGAGCCGGTGATCGAGCAGGCGCGAGATGCGCTGGCAGATCGACAGGCCCAGCCCCAGGCCCTGCTCGCCCCAGTCGAACGGCTGCTGGTAGCGGTGGAACTCGTCGAAGATCTGCTGCATGTGGTGCTCGGGGATGCCCGGGCCGGTATCCCAGACCTGCAGCTCCACTTCCGGCCCGCGATGGCGCACGGCCAGCACGATGCGCCCCTGGCGGGTGTAACGCAGTGCGTTGGCCAGGAAGTTCTGCAGCACGCGCCGCAGCAGGCGGCGGTCGCTGCGCACCCAGGCCGGGCGCGCGAACAGATCCATGCGCAGGCCGCGCCCGGCGGCGACGGGCGAGTACTGCGCCGCCAGCTCGCGCATCAGCAGGCTGACATCGAAATCCCCGATCACCGGGTGCAGGCCGCCGGCGTCCAGGCGGGAGACATCCAGCAGGCCATCCAGCAGCTCCTCGGCCGCGCGCAGCGAGGCATCCACGCGCTCGGCCAGGTGCCGCTGCTCTTCGTTGTTGTGGTGGCTCTCACGCAGCGCCGAGGCGAACAGGCGCGCGGCATTGAGCGGCTGCAGCACATCGTGGCTGATCGCCGCCAGGAAGCGCGTCTTGGATTGCTGCGCCATCTCGGCCTCGTGCGATCGCTCGGCCACGCGCTGCTCCAGCGTCTCGTTGGCTTCCAGCAGCGCGCGCTCGGCGTGTTTGTAGTCGGTGATGTCGTTGTAGCTGGTGACATAGCCACCGCCGGGCAATGCCTGGCCGCGCATCTCGATCACTTTGCCGTCGCTGCGGGTGCGCTCGAAGATGTGCGGCGAACCGGCGCGCATGTAGCCGATGCGGCGGTTGATCTGCACCTCGATGTCGCCCTCGCCCAGCTCGCCACGCTCGGCGTTGTAGCGGATCAGGTCGGCCACCGGGCGGCCGACGTAGAGCATCCCGTCGGGGTACCCGAACATCTGCTGGTAACGGCGGTTCCAAGCGGTCAGGCGCATGTCCGGGTCGACCACGCTGACCCCGGCACTGATGTTCTCCAGCGTGGTGGAAAGAATCTCGCGGTTGAAGCGCAGCTCCTGCCCGGCTTCGTCGAGCACCGCCACCACTTCCCCCAGGTCCATGCCCGAGCCGCGCAGCAGGCTGGTCAGCAGCAGGCGTGCGGAGGCGGCGCCGATCGAGGCCGCCAGCAGGCGCTCGGTGAACTGCACCCACGCCCGGTCCGCCGGCGCGGAGGCCTGCAGCTCGCGATCCATCGACTGCGCCTGCTCGAAGAAGGACCGGCGCGCATGGCGGTCACCGACCACCCGTGAGGCCAGCGCCAGCAGATCGCCCACATGCACGTTGCCGGGCCACACACCGGCCACCGAAGGCCGCTGCGCGTACGGGTCCAGGAACGGCGCGGCACGCAGGCGCTCGTCCACGCCCGGGCGCCAGCGCACGGAAACCAGCACCATCGCCGCGACATTGACCAGCAGCGACCAGAACGTGCCATGGGTCAACGGGTCCCAGCCGCTCATGCCGAACAGATGCTGCGGCTGCAGCCAGCCGATCCCGAACGGCCCGTGCACCAGCCAGGCCTCGTCCATCCAGCCGGCATGCGTGAGCGCGGGCAAGAGCAGCGTGTACACCCAGGTGGCGAAGCCGAGCAGCATGCCGACCTCCACGCCCCGGCGGCTCGCTCCCCGCCAGTACAGGCCGCCGATCAAGCCCGGCGCGAACTGCGCCACGGCGGCGAAGGCCATCAGCCCGTACGAGGCCAGGGTGCTGTCGTTGCTGCTGCCGCGGTAGTAGCTGTAGGCGACCAGGGCCAGCAGCAGGATCGCCGTGCGCCGGATCCAGAGCACGCGCGAGGCAACGTCGGCCGCCTCCTGGTGGTCGCCACTGCGGCGCAGCAGCACCGGCATCACCAGATCGTTGCTGACCATGGTGGCCAGCGCGATCGAGGCCACGATCACCATCCCGGTCGCGGCCGAGAAACCGCCCACGTAGGCCACCAGCGCCAGGAACTTGCGCCCCTCGGCCAGCGGCAGCGCCAGTACCATGCTGTCGTCGGCGACGCTGCCGCCGGTGCCGAACAGGGTCACGCCAGCCGTGGCGATCGGAATCACCATCGCCGAAATGATCACCAGGTAGGCCCCGAACATCCAGCGCGCGCGGCGGATGTCGCGCACGTCGCCGCACTCCACCACCGCTACATGGAACTGGCGCGGCAGGCAGATGATCGCCAGGAAGCTGAGCAGCGTCTGCGAGATGAAGCCGACCGGTGGCAGCCCGGTGAACAGCGTATGCGCGGACTCGATCACCGCATCGGTGCGGTCGTTGAGCCACAGGTAGGCGAACAGGCCCAGCGCCACCATCGCGATCAGCTTGATCATCGATTCCAGCGCGATCGCCAGCATCATGCCGTGGTGGTGCTCGGTGGCGTCCACCTGGCGGGTGCCGAACAGCGTGGCGAACAAGGCCATCAGCAGCGCCACGTAAAGCGCCGGGTCGGTGAAGAAGCCGGTCGGGCCGACGTTGCCGGTCAGCACCTGCAGGCTCATCGCCACGGCTTTGTACTGCAATGCCAGGTACGGCACGATGCCGATCAGTGCGATCACCGCCACCAGCGCGGCCAGGCGCCGCGAGCGGCCGAACCGCGAAGAGATGAAATCGGCGATGGACACCACGTTCTGGCTGCGTGCGATCAGTGCCAGGCGCTCGATGATGCGCCAGCCGAACACCCACAGCAGCAGCGGCCCCAGGTAGATCGGCAGATAGCCGATGCCATTGCGCACCGCCGTGCCGACCGCCCCGTAGAACGTCCACGACGAGCAGTACACCGCCAGCGCCAGGCTGTAGACCACCGGGCGCAGCCATGGCCGGTCCGGATACATCGGGCGGCGGTCGCCCCACCACGCCACGGCGAACAGCAGCGCGGCGTAGACCACCGAGACCAGCAGCAGGATCCAGCTAGAAACCACAGGGTTGTTTCCGCAAGAGCAGCCCGCAGTGTAGGCCACGACCGTTGGTCGTGGCGCTACGGGGCCGGCCGGCGTCCCTTACTCGGCGGGGACGCCCATTTCCTTCAACAGCTCCGGCGCCGGGTAGACCTTGGCCAACAGCCAGCGCAGGTAGCGCATGTCCACGTGCACCGCGCGCTTGAAGCGCGGGTCGAACCACCAGCTGGCGCTGACCGACTCCCAGTTGCTGTCGAAGTTGAGGCCGATCAACTCGCCCTTGGCATTGAGCACCGGCGAGCCGGAGTTGCCGCCGGTGGTGTCCAGGTTGGTCAGGAAGTTGACCGTCTGGGTCTTGAGCACCGGATCGGCGGTGGAGCCGAAATCGCCCTTGGCGATCGCGGCCAGCAGCGGCTTGGGCGCATCGAACGGGTAGGCGTTGGTGTTCTTCTCCACGATCCCGGCCACGGTGGTCACCGGGTCGAAATGCACGGCATCGCGCGGCGAGAGCGCCTCGACCTTGCCGTAGCTGATGCGCAGCGTACGGTTGGCGTCGGGGTACACCGCGCGGCCCTGCTTGGCCCGCCAGGCGAACAGCGCCTGCATGTAGGCCGGGCGCAGGCGCAGCTGCTCGCCCTCGCGGGTCTTGCGCTCGTCATCCAGGCGCAGCTGCGCGGCCACCAGCGGACCGGCCAGGTCGATCAGCGGATCGCGCGCCAGTGCCTTGCCCTGCTGTGCGGCGGCAAATCGCGACAGGCGCTCGGCTTCGTCGCCCAGGCGGGTGCTGGCGTACAGCGTATCCAGGGTCTTGGCCAGCGCAGCCGGGGTACGGCCGAAGGCAGCGTCGAACTCGGGCACGCGCTGCGCGTCGGGCAGCTGCTGGTAACGGGTCAGCAGCGTGGTCAGCAGGGCTTTTTCGATGGCCAGATCGTAGCGGCGCTGGACCTGCTTGAGCACGCCTTCGATCAGCGCCAGATCGCGCTGCTGGTAGCCGCTGTCGCGCTCGGCGTCGGGCTTGGCCGATTCGATGCGCAGGCGCTCCAGGGTCAATGCCGAACGCAGCAGCTGGCTCTGCGCCGAGAGCAGGTCGAGCAGCAGATCGCGCTCCCCCACCGAGGCACCGCTGGACAGCGAGGTCAGCAGCGACTGGATATCGCCCTGGTACTTCGCATCGGTGGCCTGCAGCATCGCCGCTTCATCGGCGGCGCGCTGGGCCTTCGCATCGCTGCGCAGCAGGCCTTCCAGCTCGCCGGCGGCACGCTTGCGGTTGTTCTTCAGCGACTGCAGCTGCGAGGCGTACCGGGTACGCGCCTGCGCGTCCTTGGCACTGGCCGACTCGATGGTGTCGATCATCTGCTGGAACACCGACACGCGGCGCGGCAGCACCGCATCGATCTGGCTGGCGAATTCGGCGGCGGTGCGATGGCGGTAGGTGATGCCCGGGTAACCGGCCAACATCGCGTAATCGCCGGTCTTCGGGCCGTCGATCGCCATCTTCAGGTGCGCCGGCGGGTGGTAGGGCACGTTGTCCACGCTGTACGGCGCAGGCTTGCCGTCCTTGCCGACGTAGGCACGCAGCAGGGTGAAATCGCCGGTGTGGCGCGGCCACATGAAGTTGTCGATCTCATCGCCGTAGTTGCCGATCGCGCGCGGCGGCGCGTAGACCAGGCGCACATCGCTCAGCTCGAGCTGGCGGATGCGGTAGAAATCGGTGCCGTAGTACATGTCCGCCACGCTGCAGCGGATGTTGCCTTCCTTCTCGCACTCGGCCACCAGCTGCTTGCTGGCGCGGTCCACGGCATCGAAGTACGCCCGGCCAGTCTTGCCGCGCGCATCGCGCAGCACCTCATCGGTGACCTTGTCGAACCCGACCGTGACCAACACGCGGAAATCCGGATTGGCCGCGCGCTCGTCGCTGCGGCCCTTGGCGATGAAACCGTCGTTGATCAGGTTGTGCTCGGGCGAGGTGTTGTACTGGATCACGCCCATGGCGACATGGTGGTTGGTCAGCAGCAGGCCGTCGTCGGAGACGAACGAACCGGTGCCGCCCCCGGCCCGCACCACCGCGCTCAGCGGGGGCGCAGTGACGTTGGCCAGGTCGCCCGGGTTGCCCTTGAAGCCGGCCGCCTTCAGCGGTTTGGCCAGGTCCGGCAGCTGGGTCGGCATCCACATGCCTTCGTCGGCATGGGCGCCGGCGGCGAAGGTCAGGCCAAGCGCCAGCGCGGCGGTGAGGGGTTTGCGTGAAGACATGGGCACTTCCGGTACGTCAGAACAGCCCGAGACCTTAGCCACTGAGGCCCGGCAGGGCAACGGCCGATGGTCAGGGGCACCTGAACCACCGGCCGCGGCTTACTTCTCCCGCCGCCAGTTCAGCGACCCACGGTTCTCCACCGTGCTCGATTCCAGCTCCACATCGAAGCCACGCCGCAGCAGGTACTTCAGCGTCAGTACCGAACCACTGCCGACCAGCGAGACGCCGTAGCCGATGTAGAGCTTGGGCGAGATGTACTTGCCGAAGCCGATCACCGAGCCGCCCAGCGCGCGCGACTGGCTCACGCCGGCATCGTCCAGGCCGAGCTTGGCCCCCAGCTGGGAAGCGAGCAGGCCACTGCCGGCCGACAGCGCCGCCGAGGCCGCGTTGACCTGCTGGGCCTGGTCGCTGCTGGCACCGGTGAGGCTGCGGCCCAGCACCAGGTAGGCCAGTGCTTCGGACTGCGACATGGCCGGGTCCGACCACACGTCCACGCGCGGCGACTGCGCCCGCCCGGTCACATCGATACCGGCAGTGATGTCGCCGACAGTGCGCTGGGCACGGATGTTGATGCGCGGATCGGAGACCGCGTTGTAGTTCCAGTTCAAGTTGCCGCGGGTGATGGTCAGATCCTGGCCGTAGGCCTTGTAGCGGCCACTGACTTCGAGCCCGCCGTTGGCGGTCATCTCGCGTCCGGGGCGCGCCCACACCTGCATCTTGCCGGTCAGGGCGCCCTTCAACCCGAATCCGGCCATCTTGACCTGGTCGCCCAGGCTGACGGTCAGGTCCATGTCCAGCGGCGAACTGGGGCCCTCTTCCGGATCGACCGGGTCCAGCACCACCACGTCTTCGGAGACCGAGGTACCGCGATCCAGGCGCTCCAGGTCCAGGTCTGCTTCGGGCACATGCACCGTGCCGCGCAGCTGCATCGCGCTGCCGGCCAGGGTGAAGTCCAGGTTGGGGTTGGCCACCACGCGCAGTTCGCTGGTATTGGCCAGCAGCACGTTCTCGCCGTGGATATGCAGCTGCAGCGGCTGCGCGTCACCGAACCAGGACAGCCCGCCATCGACGTACAGCGTGCCCTTGCCGGAGTTGGCCTGGGCGGTGATCTTGGCCGAGCCATCCGGCTGTGCGGTGAAGCTGCCCTTGCCCTCGGCGAAGGTCAGGCCCAGCGCGGGGAACTCGCCATTGAACTTGCTCAACGTGGCCTCGCCCCCCAGCGAGGGCGTGCCACGGGTTCCGCGCAGGCTGACGTGGCCTTCGATCAGCCCGGTCGGGCGCACGATGTCCGGGGAGAACAGTTCGAGCCAGTACAGGCGCGCGATGTTCATGTAGAGCTCGCCGGTCAGCGGTGCGTTGGCATCCCAGCCGGTCTGCACCTTGGCATCGACGAAGCCATCGCCCTGGAAGCCGACACCGAGCTTGGCGTTGATCTGCTGCGGGGTCATCTCCAGATTCACCGAAAACTGGTCGTAGCGCACCAGTTCGCCACGAGCGTTGTCGCCCAGGCGCACGCCGCCTTCGCGCGAGGTGACCGAGGCACTGCCTTCCCACGCGTTGCCGCGGGGGCGGATGCGCCCGTCCAGATTCACTTCACCGCGCAGGAAGATGCGGCGGCCGGACTGCGGCGGCAGCCAGGGCTGCACCAGCGCCAGCGGCAATGCATCGCCACGTACGAGCAGGCCTTCGCGCGGCCAGTTCGCGCTGGCGCACAGCGCACCACCGGTGGCCGCGCCCAGGCAGGCATCGCTCAGGGTGACGTTGCTGCCCTGCACGCTGAAGGTGGCCGGTGCACGCAGGCTCCAGGCATCGCCCTTCATCGGTGCGATGCGCAGCGCGGTCAGATCGCCACGCCAGCTCTGACCCTGCTGGCGCACGCCACCTTCCAGCGCGACAGCACCCAGCTCGTTCTTGGTCTGTGCATCAAGGCGCAGATTGGAGAGGCTGCCGCGTGCATTGACGTTGAGCGTGTCCAGCAGCATGCCTACCTGCAGCTTGCTGCCCTGCACCGCCAGCGTGCCGCTGTCGCCCTGCCATGGCAGGCGGCCCTTGATGCTGATCGCCTCGGCGCTCCAGTCGTCCCAGCGCAGGCCACTACCGACCAGATCGGCGGTGATGTCCGGTGCGGTACGGGCGCCCTTGATCAGCACGTGGCCGCGCAGGCTGCCGGTGCTGTTGGGCAACAGGTCCGCCAGCTGCACCGGTTCCAGCTGTGCATCGATATCCAGGCGGTCACCGACCGAGCCCTTGGCGGTCAGGCGGCTGTTGCCCAGCGCGAGCCTGAGGTTGCCCTCGCCCTGCTCGCCGCGCAGGGCGAACTTGCCTTGGGCATCCAGCGCGCGCTTGCGCAGCGTGCCCTTGATGCCAGGTACATCGACGGTGGCTTCGTAGCTGCCGGCGGTACCGGCCGGACTGCCCGCGGGCGGCGGCAACTGGCGGCCCTTCGATGCGAACGAACCGGACAGCTTGCCGTCCCAGCCCGGCGCGAAGTAACCCGGATCGAAGCCGGCCAGTCTGGCGGCGACGTCCCAATCCAGCTGCGGTGCCCAGGCGACCTGGCCGGTGACATCCAGCGAGCCGCCCGGCGTGCTGGCCTGCAGCTGCTTGATCACGGCGGCCTGGTCGTTGCCGCGCACGTCGAACGTCAGGTCGGCGACCTGCTTCTCGCGCTCAACCGAGGCACGGCCAACCGCCGCCCAGGCCTTCAGCGTGCCGGCCAGGCCCATGCGCGCTTCCTTGAGCGTCACCGGCACCGGCGCAGCGGCGCCCGGGGTGGTGGTATCGGCGGCGGGCACGAAGGTCAGGTCGTTGGCGACGACGGAGAACCGCAGGCTCGCGTTTTCCTTGTCGGTGAAATCGGCGATGCCTTCCAGCCGCGCCTGGCCACCGAAGCCTTTCACCTGCAGCGGCGCCACGGTCAGCACCTGGTCGGCCAGGCCGACCTTGGAGGGCGCCAGTTCCACCGCGATGTCGCCCTGCTTGAAGCTGCCCTGCAGATTGGCCTGGCCGCCCTTGCCGTCGGCCTGCACATCCAGCGCCATCGGCGTGCTGGTGCTCGCGTCCATCCCCGGCACCAGAAGTGCCAGGTCGAGTTCCTTGCTGCGTGCGGTGAGTTTCCAGACCGGATCGGTGCGGCCATCAAAGACCAGGCTGGCCTGCAGCGGCGCCGGTGCGTTGCCGGCGATCGCCACTTCCATGTGCCCCAGGTCGCCGCGTGCGACCAGCCCCAGCCGCGCCGGGGTACGCCCGCGCGGGGCCGGCATCAGCGCGCCGATGGTGATGTCGGTGTCGTAATCGCTGCGTGGCAGATAACGGCCGTCCACGCGGAAATCGCCCATGTCGCTGTCGACCTTGAGCTGGGTCGCGCGGAATTCGCCATTGGCGATCTCCACGCCACCGCGCACCTTGGCGATGTCGATCAGCGGCTGCTGCGCCTGGGTGATGCGGAAGCCATCGATGATGATCGTGTCGGCCTGGATCGCTAGGGGCATTTCGATCTGCGGCAGCGAGTCCGGCCACGAGGGCAGCTCGAACGGCTCATCGCTCTTGGCCAGGTTCAGCGTCGCGTTCTTGATCTGCAGGGCATCGAGCTGCAGCTTGCGCCCCAGCAGCGGGCGGATGTCCGGATCCAGATAGGCGCGCTCGGCGGTGAAATGGATATCGTCGTAGCGGAAGTCCAGATCGTGCAGCACCAGCGGCCCGGCGACGGGACCATCCACCTTGCTCCACGTCAGCGACGCGCCGACCGGCAAGCGTGCGACCACCTGCGCCAGCAGCACATCGCGGCCGGCCACGGTCTGCAGCAGCCAGTACACCAGCAGCAGCGCGAGCAGCACCAGGCCGAGCACGGTGAAGCCGGACCACGCCCAGAAGCGGCGCCTGCGGTAGAAACGCACGCGCGGCGGCGGGGTGGCGGGTGCGGAAGGCGTCGGCGTGCTCACAGGTCCGCTCCGATGTTCAGGTACAGCTGGAACTGCGAATCCGGGTTGTTCAGGCCGTGCGCGATATCCACGCGCACCGGGCCCACCGGCGATTTCCAGCGCACGCCGAAGCCCACGCCGGTGTGCAGATCGATGGTGTTGTCGAACGCGCTGCCGGTATCGACGAACACCGCCGCACCCCACGGCCCGCCCTTGAAGTAATGCTCATACTCGGCCGAGCCGACCACCAGGTTCTTCGCGCCGAGCGCGTACTTGTCCGGCGGTGCGGTGCGCGGGCCGACTTCGCGGAAGGCATACCCGCGGATGCTGCGGTCGCCACCGGCGAAGAAGCGCAGGCTCGGCGGCATCGCCACCAGGTCGCTGGTCCAGGTGGTGCCGCCTTCGCCGCGCAGGATCAGGCGGTCGGTGTCGCCGATCGGCACATACCAGCGCAGCACCATGTTGGCCTGCACGAAGCTGGTGTCCGAGCCGGCGCCTTCGATGCCGCCGCGCAGCGTCGCGCTGCCACTCAGGCCACGACGCGGGAACATCTCATCGTCAACGTTGACGTAGTCGGCCACCAGCTGCGGGTAGACCAGCGTGGAGGTGTTGTAGACCGCATCGGTGAACTCGGTGCCCGAAGCGTAACGCCAGCGCTCGCGCAGGGCGTTGATCGAGGCGATCGCGGTCCAGTACTCGTTGATCTCGCCACTGCGGCTGGCCGACAGCTTGAAGTTGCGCAGGTCGATGTAGTCGGTCTGCTCGTCATACGCGCTGGCGGTGAACGCATACCAGCCATCGAGCCAGTTGAAGGCCGGAATGCGGTAGCTGGTGACCAGGCTCTTGCGCTTCTGCGCATAGTCGAGCTGGGTGTTCATCTTGTGCCCGCGGCTGTTGAGGAAACGCCGCTCCAGGCCGCCGCGCACACCGGCGCCACTCTCGCTGCCATAGCTCAGGCCGGCGGTGTAGATCGTGCGCTTGGCGCGGGTGAGGTTGACGTCCACCGGCACATCGCCGTTCTCATCGGCCTGGTCCGGGCGCGGCTGGATGTCGATCACGCTGAAGTAATCCAGCTTGGTCAGTGATTCGCGCAGGCGGTCCAGCTTGCCTTCGTGGAAGTAGCTGCCTTCGTCCCAATAGACCAGCGGGTCGAACAGCTTGTCGACGAAGTAATCCTGGTGGAAGCGGATTTCGCCCATGTTGTAGCGGCGGCCGCTGTCCCAGGTGAGATCGACGTCGGCCGCGTTCTCGGCACGGGTGATCTGGACCTGGCGCTGGGTGAAGTCGGCATCGAAGTAACCACGTTCGGCCAGGCGCCGGGTCACCCGGATCTTGCTGGCTTCGTACTCGGTGTGCTCGAAGCGCTGGCCCTTGCGCGGCTTGAAGTTCTCCAGGTCTTCCTGGAGGTACTGGTCCAGCTGGGCCGGGCCGGTGATGTCGATGTGCTCGCGACGGACCACGGTCGGCGAGCCCTTGTCCACCTGGATCACCACGCGCAGGTTCTCGCCTTCGCGGGGGCTTTCCACCGTGATGGTCGGGTTGTAGTAGCCGAACGGTTCCAGCGCCTCGCGGGTCTGGCGCTCGGCCTGGGACAACAGGTACTCCAGCCGCGACTCGCCCTGGACCTTGCCGATGGTGTCGTACAGGGACAGCGAGACCTCGATGTTCTCGATCATCTCGGCGTCGTCGCCCTTGTCCAATCCTTTGATGTCCACTTTCTCGATGGTCCCCCGTGCATGTGCCACCGAGACGGTGGCAAAGGACAGGAACATCAGCGGAAGGGCGAATTTCGTTGGCTGCATGGCGACAGCATAACGGGCCATCGCGAGCATGCGAAATCGGCGTGGATGTTTCAGAACGGCGGTGAAGAAGCCGTTAAATTCCGCGAGAACGTCGCCAGCGTCAGGTCGGCCCGGATCGATGATAGCACGGTGTCGGACAGAAGCGTCCGCGACATCGGACGAGGCATCCGGCACGCCGCCTGCGCACGGCATCGCCTCGTCCCACACACGCAGAAGGCGCGAACCGCCGAAGCCGTCGCGCCTTCTGGTGAGCCTCGGGGCGTCCTGCCCCGCAGCGTCAGTTGGACAGGTGTTCGATCGCCGCCACGCTGCCCAGGCGGTCGCCCAGGCGCTTGAGCAGGGCCAGGCGATTGGCCCGCAGCGCCGGGTCCTCGGCATTGACCATCACCGCATCGAAGAACGCATCCACCTGCGGGCGCAGGCGCGCCAACCGGTTCAACACGCTCACGTAGTCCTTCTGGTGCAGGCTGGCGTTGCTGTCATCGATGGCCGCTTCCACCGCTTCGGCCAGTTCGCTCTCGGCCGGCTCGGCCAGCAGCGCCGGGTCGATCATGCCCGGGATCGCGCCCTCGGCCTTGCGCAGGATGTTGCGGATGCGCTTGTTGGCCGCGGCCAGTGCTTCCGCTTCCGGCAGCGCGGCAAAGGTGCCGATGGCATCGATGCGGCGGTCGAAGTCGTACAGCGAGACCGGCTTCAGCTCGGCGACCGCGTTGAAGTGCGTGGCCGGCACGCCCTTGTCGGCGTAATAGCCGCGCAGACGATCGATCACGAAGTCGTACAGCTCCTGCGGCAGCGCCTCGGTCTTGCGCTCGGCACTGGGCTGCACGCCCGCCGGCAGACCGGCGATGGCGGTGGCGACCAGCGCGCGCAGATCCAGATCGAACCCGCTCTCGATCACCGTGCGGGCCAGGCCCAGCGCATTGCGGCGCAGTGCGAACGGATCCTTGTTGCCGGTCGGCTTCAGGCCTGCGGCAAAGCCACCGGCCAGCGTGTCCAGGCGCTCGGCGATGGCCAGCACCTTGCCCAGCGGCGAGAGCGCGATGTCATCGCCACCGAAGCGCGGCTGGTAGGCCTCGTCGATGGCCAGCGCCACCTCCGGCGACTCGCCGCCGACCACGGCGTAATGCCGGCCGGCGATGCCCTGCAGTTCCGGGAACTCGTTGACCATGCGCGACTGCAGGTCGTTCTTGGCCAGCAGCGCCGCGCGCTTGGCCAGCACCGGGTCCACGCCGACCTGCGGCGCGATGGCCTCGGCCAGTGCGGCCACGCGGGCGACCTTGTCGGCCACCGAGCCCAGCTTGGCCTGGTAGGTGACGGTCTTCAGGCCGTCGCCCATGGCGTCCAGGCCCTGCTTCAGATCTTCGTCGAAGAAGAACTTGGCATCGGAGAAACGCGGACGGATCACGCGCTCGTAGCCCTTGGCCACTTCGGCCACGTCCTTGGATTCGATGTTGGCGATGCCGATGAACTTCTCGGTCAGCGTGCCGCCGGCATCGAGCACCGGGAAGAACTTCTGGTTGATCTCCATCGTCTCGATCAGCGCTTCCTGCGGGACCGCCAGGAACTCGCGCTCGAAACTGCACAGCACCGGCGCCGGCCACTCGACCAGGTTGACCACCTGCTCCAGGTTGTCCGGGGTAATGCGCGCCTGGCCGCCGGCCTGCGCGGCCGCCGCGTTGACCTGTTCGACGATGCGCGCGCGGCGCGCGTCGGCATCGACCAGCACGTAGGCGGCCTGCAGCGAGGCGACGTAGTCCTCCGGCGCGCTCAGCCGCACGGTCTTGTCGTGCATGAAGCGATGGCCGCGGCTCATGCGGTCGGCCTTCAGGCCCAGCACCTCGGCCTCGATGATGTCCGGGCCGTGCAGCAGCACCAGCCAATGCACCGGGCGGGCGAAGCCGTAGGTGTGGCTGCCCCAGCGCATCGGCTTGGGAATCGGCATCGCCGCGATCGCCTCGCGCAGGATCTCGGGCAGCAGGGTCGCGGTGCGCGCGCCCGGCGTGGTGGAGCGGTGCACGAAGCGCTCGCCCTTGGCATCGGTGGTGCGCTCCAGCGCGGTCCAGTCGATCCCGGCCTTGGCGGCGAAGCCCTGCAGCGCCTTGGTCGGCTGACCCTCGGCATCCAGCGCGATGTTCAGGTACGGGCCCAGCACTTCGCTGTGCTGTTCCGGCTGCTCAACAGCCACGCCGGGCAGCAGCACGGCCAGGCGGCGCGGGGTCGACAGCGGCTTGGCATCGCCACGTTCGATGGCCACGCCACGCTTGGTCAGGCCGTCGACGATGCCATCGAAGAAGGCCTGGGCCAGGCCCGGCAGCGCCTTGACCGGCAATTCTTCGGTACCCAGTTCAATCAGCAGCGGCTGCATCGTGCTCATGCCTGCACCTCCTTGGCGGCGACGGCTTCCAGGCGCTTGGCCTCGTACAGCCTGGCCACGGCCTGGGCCAGCGCGCGCACGCGCAGGATGTAGCGCTGGCGCTCGGTCACGCTGATCGCGCGGCGCGCATCCAGCAGGTTGAAGGCATGGCTCGCCTTGCAGACCTGCTCATAGGCCGGCAGCGGCAGGCCGACATCGACCAGCTTCTGCGCCTCTTTTTCGCAGGCATCGAAGCGATGGAACATTTCATCCACATCGGCGTATTCGAAGTTGTAGGTGCTCTGCTCGATCTCGTTCTGCAGGTACACATCGCCGTAGGTGACCGGGGTGCCATCCGGACCGTAGGTCCAGATCAGGTCATAGACGTTGTCGCAGTTCTGCAGGTACATGCACAGGCGCTCCAGACCGTAGGTGATCTCGCCCAGCACCGGCTTGCACTCCAGGCCACCGGCCTGCTGGAAGTAGGTGAACTGGGTGACTTCCATCCCGTTCAACCACACTTCCCAGCCCAGGCCCCAGGCACCGAGGGTCGGCGATTCCCAGTTGTCCTCGACGAAGCGCAGGTCGTGCACCAGCGGGTCGATACCCAGCGCCTTGAGTGAATCCAGATACAGCTGCTGGATGTTGTCCGGGCTCGGCTTCATCGCCACCTGGTACTGGTAGTAGCGCTGGAGGCGGTTGGGGTTCTCGCCGTAGCGGCCGTCGGTCGGGCGGCGCGAAGGCTGCACGTACGCGGCGTTCCAGCTTTCCGGACCGATCGAGCGCAGGAAGGTGGCCGGGTGGAACGTACCGGCACCGACCTCCAGGTCCAGCGGCTGGATCAGCACGCAGCCCTGCTGCGCCCAATACTGGTTGAGGGTCTGGATCAGGCCCTGGAAAGTGATCGGAACGCTCTTCGTGACGGACATGCGGCGGATTCTTGCCTGCAGGAGGGGTGCGCTAGTATAGCGACCGACCGCACGGGCCTTCCGTGCCTTGGGGAATTGGAGGATGGATCCACGCCTGCCCGCGGCCATTGCCCGTGTTCCTGCGCCGGCCGTGCCCCTGCCGCACGGCCGCCTGGACTTCGACCAGGTCGCTGCAGCACTGGTCGCCGATGGCCTGGTCGCCCCTGCCGATCTGGAGCGGATCCGCTTCTCCGCCCCGGGCGCACGCAATGCCAGCGAGGTCCATCCACTGGTTCTGCTGGCCAACCTGAAGCTGGGCGCCAGCGGCGGCGGTGAACTCGGCCTGGAGCGCCTCAGCGAATGGCTGGCCCAGCGCGCGGGCGTGCGCTACCTGCGGGTGGACCCGACCCGGGTCGACGTCTCGGCGGTCACCGCCCTGGTCTCCCATGCCTATGCCCGCCGCCACCGCTTCCTGCCGCTGGCCGTGGACAGCGAGCGCGTGCTGGTCGCCACCAGCGAACCGCTGGCCCAGGAGTGGCTGCGCGACCTGCAGCACCTGAGCCGCCGCCGGATCGAGCTGGCGATGGTCAATCCGCTGGATCTGCACCGCTACACCATGGAGTTCTACGGGGTGACGCGCTCGGTACGCGGCGCCCGCGGCGATGTCCGGGGCGAGGCCAGCAGCACCCTGCCCAGCTTCGAGCAGCTGGTCGAGCTGGGCCGGGCCGGCGACGTCAACGCCGACGACCAGCACATCGTGCACATCGTGGATTGGCTGCTGCAGTACGCCTATGAGCAGCGCGCCTCGGACATCCACCTGGAGCCGCGCCGCGACATGGGCCGCATGCGCTTCCGCATCGATGGGGTGCTGCACAAGGTGTTCGAGGTGCCGCCGGCCGTGATGACCGCCGTGGTCAGCCGCATCAAGGTGCTGGGCCGGATGGACCTGGCCGAGCGTCGCCGCCCGCAGGATGGCCGCATCAAGACCCGTTCGCCGGGCGGGCGCGAAGTGGAAATGCGCCTGTCGACCATGCCCACCGCGTTCGGCGAAAAGTGCGTGATGCGCATCTTCGACCCGGATGCGGCGTTCAAGAGCATCGACCAGCTGGGTTTCAGCCCGCAGGAAGCGGCTGGCTGGAGCGCCCTGGTCGAGCGCCCGCACGGCATCGTGCTGGTCACCGGGCCGACCGGCTCGGGCAAGACCACCACCCTGTATTCCACGCTGAAGCGGCTGGCCACACCGGACGTGAATGTCTGCACGGTGGAAGACCCGATCGAAATGATCGCGCCGGAATTCAACCAGATGCAGGTGCAGACCAACATCGATCTGGACTTCGCCAGCGGCGTGCGCACCCTGCTGCGGCAGGACCCGGACATCATCATGATCGGCGAGATCCGCGACCTGGAGACCGCGCAGATGGCGGTGCAGGCCTCGCTGACCGGCCACCTGGTGCTGTCCACCCTGCACACCAACGATGCGCCCTCCGCGATCACCCGCCTGCTGGACCTGGGGGTGCCGCACTACCTGCTCGCCTCCACCCTCAACGGGGTATTGGCCCAGCGCCTGGTGCGCACCCTGTGCACCCACTGCAAGGTGCCCACGGTGCTCTCGGCCGAGCAATGGGCGGTGTTGGCTGATGCCGATGCGGCATTACCTGAGGCACCCACGCCATATGCACCGGTCGGCTGCATCGACTGCCGGCGCACCGGTTTTCTTGGCCGCGTGGGCCTGTATGAGTTGCTGCCATTGGGTTCCAGCCTGCGCCGGCACATCCGCGCAGACATGGATCTGGCCGCCTTCAACCGTGCCGCACGTGCTGAAGGGGTACGAACCCTGCGCCGCGCAGGGCTTGAAAAGGTAGCGGCAGGGCTGACTACAATCGAGGAAGTCCTCTCGGTCCTGCCTCCCCCGGATGAATTCCGCCCCGTTCCTGATTCTTGAAACCGGCCAACCCGTCGCCTCGCTGCGCCGCTACGGGCGGTTTTCGCACTGGATCCGGGTCGCGGCCGGGCTCGACGCCGACGAGACCGTGGTGGTCGATGTCGAGCACGGCGGCACCCTGCCCAGCCACCGCGATTTCGCCGGCGTGATCGTCAGCGGCTCGGCCGCCTATGTCACCGACCGCGCCGACTGGAGCGAGCGCAGCGCGCAATGGCTGCGCGATGCCGCCCACGACGACCGCCCGGTGTTCGGCATCTGCTACGGCCACCAGCTGCTGGCCCACGCGCTGGGCGGCGAAGTCGCCTACAACCCGGCGGGCCGCGAATCGGGCACGATCGAGCTGGCGCTGGATCCGTCAGCGATCGACGATCCGCTGTTCAGTGGCCTGCCCGCGCGCTTCCCGGCGCACGCCACCCACCTGCAGACGGTCCTGCGCGCCCCCGAGGGCGCGGCGATCCTGGCGCGCTCGGCGCAGGACAACTGCCACGCCTTCCGCTGGGGCGCGCATGCCTGGGGCGTGCAGTTCCACCCCGAGTTCGCCACCCACCACATGCGCGGCTATGTCCGCGCCCGCGCCGAGTGCATCCGCCAGCACGGCGGCTGCGCGCGCCGCGTCGCCCGCGAGGTCAGCGCCGCGCCGCTGGCCCGCCAACTGCTGCGCCGTTTCGTCCGCCAAGCGCGCAACGCCTGAGGCGAGCACCGGCAAGGCACCGGGCGCAACGCAGCGTCCGCGCCGCGCTGGGCGGCCTTCAGGTCACGCGCCGGGAAAACAGGGATAATCGACCGCAATCGGGCGTTCGCGCCTCCTCCCCTGTCCCCGGAATGTTATGAGCGAGATTCGCAAGCTGCCGGCCTCCGCCGGCGCGGAATGGCTGGTGTCGGGTTTCACCCTGCTGCGCAAGGCGCCGCTGGCGCTGGGCCTGCTCGGCGTGATCTGGGCCGTGGCCGCGTTGCTGGTGATGTCGCTGGCGATGGTGAGCCCGGCGCTGAGCACGCTGGCGCAGCTGTTGATGGCACTGGCCGGCCCGCTGTTCTTCGGCGGCCTGGTCTGGGCCGTGCGCGAAGTCGACCAGGGCCGCGTGGCGCAGCCTGCGCACCTGCTGCAGGGCCTGCATGAAGGCCGCGCCCTGAACCTGCTCGCCTCGCTGCTGCCGCAGCTGGTGGCCGGCCTGTTCCTGGGCGTGCTGCTGCTGGTGCTGATCGGCAGCAGCGGCCTGCAGCACCTCAGCGAGGTGATGGTCCAGCTCAACACGATCAGCCAGTCCGGCGCGCAGCCGGACCCGGCCCAGATCGAAGAACTGATGGCGAGCCTGCCGGCGATGCGCATCCTGCTGTGGCTGGCGCTGGTGGTGGTCACCTTCCTGGCCATGGCGCTGGCGCTGTTCACCCTGCCGCCGCAGGTGATGTTCGAGCACCGCAACGGTCTGCAGGCGATGCGCCTGAGCCTGCGCGCCTGCCTGCACAACGTGCTGGCGATGCTGGTGTTCTTCCTGCTCGCCTTCGTGGCGGTGTTTGCGATCTACTTCGGCGTGATGCTGGTGGCCCTGATCGCGCAGCTGATCGGCGGCACCATGCTCGCCCTGTTCGTCGCGCAGCTGCTGCTGATGGGCGTGGTGATGCCGGTGTTCGCCGGTGCCATCTACACGGCGTGGAAGCAGATGTTCGGCCAGCAGGGGCCGCAGACCCCGCCGCCGATGCCCGGCCCGAACAACGTGTTCGCCGCCTGATCAACACAAAACCCCGGCCAAGGCCGGGGTTTTTGTTTGTGCGTCACTCCGGCTGTGCTTTCCCACCGGGGCGTGGCACCAGCCAGCGTGCCGCATGGATGCCCAGTTCGTAGAGCAGGCACATCGGAATGGCCAGCATCAGCTGCGAGACCACGTCCGGCGGCGTCAGCACCGCGGCCAGCACGAAGATGCCGACGATCGCGTAGCCGCGGCCTTCCTTGAACTGCTGCGGCGTGATCCAGCCCAGCAGCACCAGGATCACCATCGCCACCGGCAGCTCGAAACTGGTGCCGAAGGCGAAGAAGATCGCCAGCACGAAATCCAGGTAAGCCGTTGCGTCCGGAGTGATCGCGATCACCTCCGGGCGGAACGTGGTCAGGAAGTGGAACACCGCCGGCAGCACCAGGAAGTACGCGAACGCGCAGCCCAGATAGAACAGCAGGACCGACGAGGCCAGCAACGGCACGGCCAGGCGCTTCTCGCGGGCATACAGGCCCGGTGCCACGAACGACCACAGCTGGAACAGCAGCCACGGCACGGCGATGAACACCGCCACGAAGAAGGTCAGCTTCAACGGCGCGAAGAAGGCACCCGCCGGATTGGTCGCGATCATCGTCTGCCCGTTCGGCAGCTGCGAGATCAGCGGCTCGGCGACCATCGTGTAGATCTGACGCGAGAACGGCATCAGCCCCAGCAGCACCACGCCCAGGCCGATCAACGCGCGCACAAGGCGCGCACGCAGTTCAATCAGGTGTTCAACCAGCGAGCTCTCGCTGCTTTCATGCTCGCTCATCGCGGTGCCTCGTCGTTCGGCGGCGTGCGCGTGGGCGCAGGCGCCGCGGTATCCGTCGATGGCGGCAGCGGTGCCGACACGTCCGCACGGGGCGCACTGCCATCGATCCCGGGCGGGGCCATCGCATCGCGCGGCGGCTCGACCTCATCGGTCGCCACCGCATGCTGGGCCACGCTGGCCGGAGAACCTGGCGCCGGGCCGGTCATCACCGGCGCGTCGTCCGCGGCGGCGGCAACACCCTCGCCGTGACGCGCCACGTCCTGGCGCATCTGCTCGGCCTCGCGGCGCACCGCTTCGCCGCTGGCGCGCAGCTGCGACTCGGTATCGCGTACCGAAGACTTCACATCATCGAACTGGCGCTTGATCTCTTCGGCATGCAGCTCGCGCTCAAGCTCCTGCTTCACCGAATCCCACTGGTTGCGGGCACGGCGTACCCACAACCCGGCGAAGCGGGCCGCCTTGGGCAGCCGCTCGGGGCCGAGCACGACCAGGGCCACCACCGCGATGACCAGCAGTTCACTGAAACCGATATCGAACACGCCAAGCCGCCCGGATCAGCGCGGGTCGCGGTCGTGCTCGGTCTGCGACGTCGTCGTCGAGTCCTGCGGACGCGAGCTGTCGCTGAGCTGCGCGTTCGGCTTGTCCTCGTCGCGCATGCCCTTCTTGAATTCCTTGACGGCGCTGCCAAGGTCCTTGGCGCCGCTGGTCAGTTTCTTGGTGCCGAACACCAGCAGAACGATGACCAGCACGACCAACCAATGCCAGATGCTGAAACTGCCCATGAGCCGCTCGCGTTACGTAGTGATCAGACGGTTGAGCATAGCGCACCGGCGGTAAGCCGGCGCGCGTGACAAAAGTCAGTTGCCGTCCAGCGATTCGGTACGGACTTCACCGTCACCGACCGGCTGGAAGCCCTGCTGCGGGGCCGGCTGTGCCGGCACGGACTGCAGCGGGGCGGTGGTCGCGCCCGCAGCGGCCGGGGCCGGTGCCTGTTCAGGTCGAACCGGCACGGTGGCCGCGCGCGGCGCCGGGGCGGGGGCCGGGGCACTGCCTGCGGTCCCGCGCTTTTCACGGGCGGTGTAGGTGGCTTCTTCCAGACGGTCACGGAAGGCGACCACATCCACCGACGGCGGCTCGCCGACGCGGCCTTCGAAGACCATGCGCGGCGTGGTGTTGCTGCCGTAGGCATCCAGGTTGGCGGCATCGTCGATCTGCAGCACGGCGCCATCCAGCGCCACACCGGCGAACAGCCCGCGGGCGCGCGACCAGGACCAGATTTCGGCCTTCAACTGGCCATCGGTGGCGGCCGCGGCGTTGCGGCCGACCGGACCGGCGGCGACACCGGCATCGGCACCCAGGGTGAATTTGCCGTTGACGAGATTGTCCAGGCTGCGGTCATTGCGGAACACCAGCACCACGTCGGAGGACTGCACACCGGCCTGGAAGCCGATGCTGCCGCCGGTGAGCTTCACGAACACCGGGTTGGACCAGCTGCCGTCGGGCGTCTTGACCGACATCAGGCCGTGGCCGCGACGGCCACCGATCACCAGGCCGGCTTTGATGGTGTCAGGGATGACGACGACCGCGCGACCTTCGTCGAGCAGCTTGTCGGGAATCCCCTGCTCGGGGATGCCCTGGATTTCATTCAGGACGCGCACGGCATTGCGGGCGCGCTGGTCCTCCTGTGGCCCGGCCATGGCCTGGGTCGACAGCAGGCTGGCGGTGATCAGCAGTACAAGGCTGAGGCGGCGCATGGGTGGGCTCCAGAAAGTCGATTCATACAAGATAGCGGCACGTTCGACCGGGGTCGATACGCTTCTGGACGTTAGAAGCCCGGCGATGAATCGGCAATGAGTATTCCGGGCTATCGATATGCCTGCTGGATCGTGTTCATCATCCAAATCCATCCCGCCAATCGCGCAGACCTGCGAGAATGGCGACATGCTCGACGCACCCGACACCGCCGTGCTGGCGGTCAATCTAGGCACGCCCGAGACGCCAACCGCCCCGGCGGTGCGTCGCTACCTGGCTGAGTTCCTCAGCGATCCGCGCGTGGTCGCGATTCCGCCACTGTTCTGGAAACCCTTGCTGTACGGGCTGATCCTGCCATTGCGCAGTGGTCGATCGGCCGCCAAGTACGCCCAGGTCTGGCTGCCGGACGGCTCCCCGCTGATGGTTTACACCCGCCGGCTGGCCGAGGCCATGCAGGGCCTCATGCCGGACCTGCGGGTGCGTCATGCGATGCGCTACGGCGCGCCGGCGCTGCCGGCCGAGCTGGATCGGCTGGCCGCCGAGGGCATCAAGCGGATCGTGGTGCTGCCGCTGTATCCCCAGTATTCGACCACCACCACCGCCTCCATCGAGGACCAGGTGCGCCAGTGGCAGCCGGCACATCCCGGCGTCACCGTGACCCTGGTGCGCGATTACGCGGTCGATCCGGACTGGGTCGCCGCCGTCGCCGGCAGCATCCGCCAGTGGTGGGAGCACCACGGACGCGGCGAGAAGCTGGTGTTCTCTTTCCATGGCATCCCGCAGCGCCTGGCCGATGCCGGCGATCCGTATCCGCAACGCTGCGAGGCCAGTGCGCGGGCGATCGCGCAGGCCCTGGAGCTGACCGACGATGCCTGGCAGTTGACCTACCAGTCGCGGTTCGGCCGCGAGAAGTGGCTGCAGCCCTATGCCGAGCCCACCCTGTGGGCAATGGCGGACAGCGGCGTGCGCAGCATGGACGTGGTCTGCCCTGGCTTTGCCACGGACTGCCTGGAAACGCTGGAGGAAGTGGCGATGGGCTTTACCGAAACCGTGGCCCAGCGCGGCGCGACCATGCGCTACATCCCCTGCCTCAACGATGCGCAGGCGCATGCACTGGCGCTGTCGCGACTGAGCATCGCGGCGCTGGCATGACCCTGCAGCCGTTCTCCCTGGCGGTTGCCGGCACCACCGTGGCCGGCCTGCGGTCGCCTGTGAGCGGTGGCCTGCGTGTGCTGGCGCTGCACGGCTGGCTCGACAACGCGGCCAGCTTCGTGCCGTTGGCCGCGCAGCTGCCCGGGCTGGAGCTGGTGGCGATCGATCTGCCCGGGCACGGCCACAGCGCGCATCTGCCGCCCGGCACGCAATACAACACACCCGGTGCGATCTGCCATGTCCTTGAGGTCGCCGATGCGCTGGGCTGGGATCGCTTCGTGCTGCTCGGCCATTCGATGGGCGCGGGCATCGCCAGCCTCACCGCGGCAGCCGCACCGGAGCGCGTGGAGCGCCTGATCGCGATCGAGGCGCTCGGCGGCCTGCGCGGTCCGGAGAATGAGACAGCACAGCGTCTTCGCGAACACGTGCGCGCCGCGCGTGCACTGTCCACCCGCAGGCTGCGTGTGTTCCCCGATCTGGCTGCGCCGATCCGCGCCCGCATGATGGCCAACCAGCTCAGCGAGCCGTGCGCGCGCCTGCTGGTCGAACGTGGCGTCAAACCGGTCGAGGGCGGGTACAGCTGGTGCAGCGATCAACGCCTGATGCTGCCCACCGCGATGCGCCTGAGTGAGGCGCAGATCGACGACCTGCTCGCCGCGATCGAGTGCCCGACCCAGGTGATCTACGCCACGCCGGCGCAGCCGTATTACCCCGAGCCGCTGCGCAGCCAGCGCATCGGCCTGTTGCGCGAAGGCCGCCTGGCCGTGTTCCCGGGCACCCATCACCTGCACATGGAGCACCCGCAGGGGGTGGCCGAGGTGATCCAGGGCTTCCTCGCCGGGTAAGCCCTGCACGGTGCGACACACGGTCGCACTCAACTTATCCCGGCAGCGACCGATACCGAGGGTGCAGGCGATTTTCTCGACTGCACTGTCGTCGCTTGCTCCGCCGTTGCGAAGCCGCGCATCACCCAGGCTTCCAGGGAACGTCGTCGCAATGCCGGATTGGCCGTGCCATCGCCCACAGGACCGGGCCATGCCGGCGGTGATCGCCACCGCCGACGCGGCGTTCGCTGTGTGCCCCCTACGCGCCTCCCTGCTTCCTTTCGCTGCTGCGCCCATCGGGATCGCCGGTGAGGGGTGCGGCACCCGCCTGTGCGCGCGAGCGCCGCAGGATTTCTGCTTTCTGTTGATTCTGGAGCCGCCATGTCCGCCCTTCCCGTTGCCTCGACCCGCCCACCCGATCTGCTGCGCACGCGCACGGCCCGACCGTTCGCGGACGCGGCCTGTCTGATCACCTCAGGGCTGCTGATCGTCGCCGCCGTGATCGCTGCGGTCTGGCAGCGGCAGCCCTGGGCGCTGCTTCCGGTCGCGATCGCGGGGCTGCTGCTGGGCCTGGTGGCGCTGCGTGTGAGGCAGCAGGGTCATGCCCTGCGGCAGGCAGAGACGCGAGCGCTTTCGCTGGCCGCAGAGGCGGCGCGCGCGCAGGCGCGCGACAGCGTCGACCACGCCCACGATGCCCAGGTGCGGCAGGCGCTGGATGTCTCCCGCACGGCGATGATGATTGCCGACAACGACCACGTGATCCGCTACGTCAACCAGTCGGTGGTGACGCTGCTGCGCAACCAGCAGGCCAGTCTGCGCGAGGCCTTCCCCGATTTCGACGCCGAGCGCCTGGTCGGCAGCAGCATCCACCGTTTCCATGCCAACCCGGACCGGATCCGCGGCATCCTCAACACCCTGATGGCCACCCATCATGGCCGCGTGCGGATCGGCCCGGTGCATTTCGCCCAAGTAGTGACGCCGGTGTTCGATGCGCAGGGCCAGCGGCAGGGCTTCGCGGTGGAGTGGCATGACCGTACCCACGAGCTGTTGCTGGAGAACGCCGTGGCCGACATCGTCGAGGCGGCCAGCAAGGGCGACCTCGATCGTCGCCTGCAGGCCACCGACGGCGGCGCCGGCTTCCTCAATGGCCTGACCGGCGGCATCAACCAGTTGCTGGACAGTGTTGGTGGTACGGTCGGCGAGATCCGCCGCATGCTTTCCGCGCTGGCCGACGGCGACCTGGACCAGCGCATGCGCGGCGACTTCCACGGCTCGTTCCAAGCCATGCAACGCGATGCCAACGCGACCGCCGAACAGTTGACCGCGATGGTCGAGCGGATCAAGCGGTGCACCGGCTCCATCTCGCTGGCCGCCAGTGAGATCGCCAGCGGCAACGATGACCTCTCCGAGCGCACCGAACGCCAGGCCGCACATCTGGAGGAAACCGCCGCCTCGATGGAAGAGCTGACCTCGACCGTCCGCCAGAACGCCGAGCATGCGCGCCAGGCCAGCGCGCTGGCCCACGGCGCACATGACGTCGCCACGCGCGGCAGCCAGGTGGTGGGCCAGGTGGTGACCACCATGGACGCCATCCAGAGCGCCTCCCACCGGATCGGCGACATCATCCGGGTGATCGACGGCATCGCCTTCCAGACCAACATCCTGGCACTCAACGCGGCGGTGGAAGCCGCGCGCGCCGGCGAGCAGGGCCGGGGCTTCGCCGTGGTCGCCAGCGAAGTGCGCAGCCTGGCGCAGCGATCGGCCGAAGCGGCCAAGGAGATCAAGGGCCTGATCGAGGCCTCCGTGGAGCAGGTCGCCGAGGGCGCCCGTCTGGTCCAGGACGCCGGACAGACCATGGGCGAGATCGTGACCCGCGTCGCCAGTGTCAGCGGCATCATGGCCGAGATCTCTTCTGCGTCGCAGGAGCAGGCGGCCGGCATCGACCAGGTCAACCAGACCGTGGCGCAGATGGACGATGCCACCCAGCAGAACGCGGCGCTGGTCGAGGAAGCCAGTGCAGCGGCGCGGTTGCTGGAAGCGCAGGCAGCCGACCTGACCCAGGCGGTCGCGGTGTTCCGCCATCAGGAACAGGCCTACCGCGCAGCCGCAGTGGCCTGATCGGCGTCAGTCCAGCACGCGCCGCGGCGCGTCCTGCAGTCAGGCGGCGATGCCTTCGACCGCCTGGCTGAAGGCATCGCGATCGTTGCGCTCGGTGGCGTCGCCCAGATGCGGCGTCGCCAGTACGTTTCGCTGGAGAACGGCGTCTGCTTCGATGCCGCGAGGTTCACGCCGGCGGCCTCTGCATGGCCGGCATCCAGGCTCGGACGCCACGCACTGACCTGCATGCCGACTGCCGGGCCGATCCGCAAGACGCGCTGGCGGATCCCGCCCAGTCCGGGCAGCCCCAGGCGTGCGCCGTGCAGATCACGACCGACGCTCTGCTGCCACGGTCCTTGCTCACGCAGCGCGTTCGCCTGCGGCACCAGTTGCCGCATCACCGACAGGATCAGCACCCAGGTCAGTTCCACGGCCGGTTCGGGATGGCTGTCGGTTCCGCACACGGCCAGGCCTTGCGCCTTCGCGGCGGCGACATCGATCGCGGCATTGCGCATGCCGCTGGGGATCAGCAGGCGCAGGTGGGGCAGCATGGCCAACAGCACGGCGGTGCTCGGCGTGCGCATGCGCATCACCCCCCGTGTCCCGGCATCCTGCGAGTGCGGTCACCAGCGCATCCCCGGTGTGGGGCGTCGTCGGCGTACGTATCTGCACCGCATCGCCGAGCCGGTACCAATCGGCGGACGAGATTGCCACGCCCGGGTAGTCGTCGAGAATCACGCAGGTCAGCGGCGTGGAGTTGTCCGTCATCAGCAGCCATGACGATACGTCTGCATGGCGGCGTGCTTTACAGACAGCTGCGCCAGACACCGGCGAGGCGTGCCTGCGTTGCCGGAAGGCGGCGGAGCCAGGCGCTGAATCGCGGACAAAAAGAAAACCCCGCTGCGTGAGCAGCGGGGTTTTCGGGTAAAAACCCTGGCGATGACCTACTCTCGCATGGCTTAG